>NZ_QTZF01000005.1:0-287218 GCF_003462545.1 Coprococcus sp. OM06-34AC | reverse complement strand
ATATTAAAATGAAAGGAATGAATGATTATTAGCTTCTAAATAATCATACAAGAAAAAATGGAAAATATTTTAAGTGTTGAAGAAACGAAAACAAGATTAATATGTGAGTTGTCAACAGTAACTGGCTTTAAGTATTTAAAAAGTGGTATTTTGAAGAAAACAGTAAAAGACATTGTGTTTGAAATAAACTTTTTCTCGTCAAAATGGAATGCATCTGGGCAGAGTATTGAAGTAAATGCCGATTTGAGGATTATTTATAAAAAATACGGAAAATTACCAGTTGACAATGTAATAGCATCTATGAGTTATAATCCCAAAGATGGGTATTGGTATGATATATCAACGGAAAGTAAATTGCTTGAAACGAAGAATATATTAGAAAAAAGATTTCGAGATACTGCAATGGATTTGGTAAAAAGATTTGATGAAGATTATAATGCAGCTATACGATATCTTTTCTTTGAAGGGTTTGAAAAATATAATGTGTATCTTGACTTTGTGGCAGATAATTTAGGTCAGGAAATAATTAAAGATAAAGCACAACAAACATATGAGGGTTTATCTGACGAATGTAAAGAACAGGTTATTCAATATCAAAATGGGGCAAGGAATAAATCATGGATGTTAAATAGATGTAATTTAAAATATATTGTGGATAATAACTTGTTCCACTAAGAAGAAAGTAAAATCAGAATTTTCTTGATGATGGAGGATGCGTATGGAACATAAGGGCACAATTAGAATAGAAACAGATAGATTAGTTCTTAAACGACATGTATTAGATGATGCAGAAATCATGTTTAAAAACTGGGTAACAGAAAAAGATGTAACAAAGTTTTTAAGTTGGCAACCGCATAAAAATGTCGACGAGACAAAGCAATTACTAATTGATTGGATAGAATCGTATGATAAGCAGGATTTCTATTTTTGGACAATTGAGTTAAAAGATTCGCATGAACTGGTTGGAGATATATCAGTAGTAAGTCTTGATGAGGCAACAGAAAGTGTGGAGCTCGGGTATGGTATTGGAAGCAGATGGTGGGGAAAAGGTATAACTGCAGAAGCAGGAAGGGCATTGGTAAAATTCTTTTTTGAAGAAGTAAAAGTCAAACGTGTATATGCAAAGCATGCTGCAGGTAATCCAAACTCAGGAAGTGTAATGCAGAAAATGGGAATGAAAAAAGAAGGAATAATTAGGCAGTCGGGAACCTGTAATCAAGGTATTGTGGATGAAGTTTATTATTCCATACTTAGAAATGAGTATTTTAGTAATGATAATTGATGAAAAAATCTAATTTAGCGACACACTCGAAAATTTGAATTTGGAGGGGAATAACATGAATAGATTTGGTGTAAAGCTAATTCTTTCAATCGTTTCTTTTTTGGCAGTCAATATCTGGCTTATAGGTAAGGGTGTAGCAAAGGGCGCTGCTGACTTTTTCATATCTGCAACGGTTGAGGAAACAATACTATTTATCATTTTACAGCTATTAGTTGTACTGATATATTTTATATATCCTCTTACGGTAAAAAAATATAAAATCATTTACTGGTCTGTATCTGAAGCCTTAGTCATTATTACAGTTCTCTTTTGGGGAATATTTATTGTCGGTCCGATTTGGTTAAAATAAGCAAATTTGAATTTCTCTCGCTGTCTGGTTTGATATAAAAATTTGATTATTTGAAAAAATCAAAAAATAACGTAGCGTGATATATTGCTTGTCACGCTACGTTATGTACTAATATGGACCTTGAAAGGAGGCAGGATATGTCATTATACACAACAGGAGAGCTTGCAAAGAAGTGCAACGTTTCAGTAAGAACGATTCAATACTATGATGAAAGAGGTATTTTGGTGCCAACAGATTTGACGGAAGGGGGACGAAGACTGTTCTCCGAAGAGGATGTTGCCACATTGGAAACGATTTGCTTTTTAAGAGATTTGGATATCTCTATAAAAGATATTGCTGAAATATTGGAATCCGAAGAGTCAAAAAAGGTAATCGAACTTTTGCTTGATGAGCAAGAAAAAAATATTCAGGCGGATGTCAAGAAAAAAACGAAACAATTAGAAAATATTAAAGGCATAAGAAGTTCTTTGGCTTCTTTCAAGGATGGGTCGCAAAAAACAATTCATGACATATCATCGATTATGGAGGAAAAAGAAAAGCGAAAGAAAATGTACAAAAAAATGCTGATCATAGCAATTCCGTTAGAAATTGTCGAAATTGTTACTTTTGTGATTGGTATATTAAAAGGAATCTGGTTGCCATTTTTTGTGGCCATGGCAGTGATTCCTATTTGTGTAGCAATTATGTTTGGCTATTGGTACAAGCGGGTAGAGTATCTCTGTCCGGAATGCCATACCAGATTTCAGCCAAAGAAATTAGAAGCATTCTTTGGAAATCATACGCCAAAGACACGAAAGCTAACTTGCCCTACCTGCAGGAGGAGAATCTGGAGTTTGGAAGTATATAGAAAAGAGGTGGATGCATAATGGAAACAATTAATTTGAGTAAGAAACAATTTGTGATATACATGGCAGTCGCATTTGGGTTGGCCTGGATTTTAGAAATGATAGCAAGTATTTTTAGCAATAATGGAAATCAGATGGTGTTTGCTGTTATCTTGATGATTACCATGTTTATGCCATTTCTTGGAGTACTGATAGCCAGAATCCCACTAAAAGGTATGGGATGGGTACCACATTTAAAAGGGAAACTTCGTTATGTATTCTTTGCCCTTTGGATGCCGGCGTTATTAAGTATCCTTGGAGGGGTCTTGTTTTTTGTGATTTTCCCGGATACATTTGACTCTGAATTTATGACGTTAAGAGGTCTTTTAGAGGAAGCGGGAGCGTTGGAACAGTTCGAGGCACAGGGTATCACGATACCAATGTATCTGCTGATTACGTCTGTTCAAGCTGTGACAATTGCACCATTTCTGAATATGTTTGTCGCATTAGGCGAAGAGGTTGGTTGGAGAGGTGCGCTGTATCCATATTTGAAGAAGAAGCTGGGTGTTACTAAGGGTCGAATTGTAGGTGGTACTATTTGGGGGGCTTGGCATTGGCCGATTATGATTTTGGCTGGATATGAGTATGGTAAAGAATATATTGGCGCACCGGTACTTGGTCCGATTGTGTTCTGTGTCGCTACTATTATGATGGGGATATTATTTGATTATGTATATGAAAAGACAGAGACCATCTGGTTGCCATCTCTTATGCATGGTGCTACCAATGCATTTACTATTTTTGCATATCTGGTAAAACCTGATTATTCCAATATGGCAATACTGGGACCGGCATATATCGGTATTATCAGTATGATTCCGATGATTGTTATGGCGGTCATTATTTGTGTAAAGAAGAAGAGGGATTGAGTATTAAATGGATATTCAATCGCACTAACAAATTTCAGTTTGGAGAATTGAAAAAAATGGGATTTACCTATTAAGACATATAAACTGTTGACAATAAAGCTCCTATATAGTATGTTTTTAATAAACTACTATATAGGAGCTTTTGTATGGAAATGAATGGAGGATTTCTTGTCACCAAAATAAAACAGCTTGGAGACCGGATTTTCGAGAAGATTCTCAGTGAAAAGAATATTGATGCATTTAATGGAGCTCAGGGGCGTATTCTTTATGTGCTGTGGCAGGAGGATGGTATCTCAATCAGGTCACTCTCGACTAAATGCGGATTAGCGATAACATCTCTTACTACGATGTTGGAAAGAATGGAAAATCAAGGGCTGATAAGCCGTGTTCAGTCTGAAACGGACAAAAGGAAAACACTCCTGTTTCTGACTGAGAAAGCACATGCCTTGAAGGGCGAGTACGATTCTGTATCTGATGAGATGGGCAGTATTTACTACAAAGGTTTTTCAGAGGAAGAAATTACCCAGTTTGAGGAATGCCTAGACCGCATCAGAAAGAATCTTGAGGAGTGGCAGAAGTCATGAGTATTTGTATCAAAGATCAGATTCAGAACATGAATATCGTCATTGGCTGCACAGTGGGGTGTACATATTGCTATGCCCGCAACAACGTGAAACGCTGGCATATGATTGATGACTTCTCTGACCCTGAATTCTTTCCGGGTAAGCTCAAGATGATGGAAAAGAAACGTCCGAAGAACTTTCTTCTTACCGGGATGAGCGATCTCTCCGGGTGGAAGCCGGAATGGAGAGACGAGGTATTTGCAAAGATCTGTGAAAACCCACAGCATCAGTTCCTGTTCCTTACCAAGCGACCTGATTTGCTGGATTTTGATACCGATCTGGAAAACGCATGGTTTGGCGTTACGGTGACGAGGAAAGCAGAACTGTGGCGTATCGACGCCCTTCGGAAAAATGTCAGAGCAAAACATTACCATGTTACCTTTGAGCCGTTATTCGACGATCCCGGCACAGTTGACCTTTCCGGAATCAATTGGATCGTTGTCGGCACCATGACCGGAGCTCAGAGCAGGAAGATTCATACGGAGCCGGAATGGGCATGGTCTCTGGCGGACCAGGCACATAAGCTCGGCATTCCGGTGTTTATGAAGGAAGACCTTGTCCCTATCATAGGGGATGAAAATATGATTCAGGAAATGCCGGAAGAATTTAATAAAGTGTTAGAGGAACAGAAATCATGGAAGAAGTAATAAATGGAATCCTCATTCGTGAGGTGGAAACAAAGAACATCATGACTAAGTCTAGTCTGCCGGTAGGCGGTTACTCGGTCAATCCCTATGTAGGCTGTACACATGCCTGCAAGTATTGCTATGCTTCTTTTATGAAGCGCTTTACCGGGCACAAGGAGGAATGGGGCACTTTCCTTGATGTGAAGCATTGGCCGGAAATTAAAAATCCGAAGAAATATGCCGGACAGCGGGTGGTCATCGGTTCTGTGACAGATGGCTACAATCCACAGGAGGAGCAATTCGGGAATACCAGAAAACTTCTGGAGCAGCTGATCGGCAGTGACGCAGATATTCTGATCTGCACAAAGTCTGATCTTGTGGTACGGGATATTGATCTGCTGAAGAAGCTTGGACGTGTAACCGTTTCATGGTCGATCAACACACTAGATGAAAATTTCAAGAACGATATGGATTCTGCTTCGAACATTGAGCACCGTATCGCTGCTATGAAACAGGTATATGAAGCAGGTATCCGTACAGTCTGTTTCGTATCCCCGGTATTCCCTGGTATCACGGATTTTGAAGCAATCTTTGAGCGGGTAAAGGATCAGTGCGATCTGTTCTGGCTCGAAAATCTCAATCTTCGAGGCGGTTTCAAAAAGACAATTATGGATTATATCGCCGGAAAATATCCTGATCTTGTACCACTTTACGACGAGATCTATAACAAGCATAACCGCAGCTACTTTGAAGCACTTGAAGTAAAAGCTGAGAAAATGGCTAAGAAGTATGATTGTGCCTTTGTGGATAATGAAATGCCTTATGGCAGAGTCCCGCAGGGACATCCGGTGATCGTAGATTATTTCTATCATGAGGAAATCCGTGGGACAGAGAATACCGGAAAAAGAAATCGCTAAATTCCAGTTGATATTTCACATATTTTAGGAAATTTAATAACTGTTATATTTGATTATCAAATTCTTCGCAAACCCTTGAAAATACTAAGTTTGTAGCAAGTGTACTTTCCCTTACTCTTTCCCTTGTGTTACATTCTCCCATTAGCTTTCATGAACCTTAATATGGGAAAAATTAAGGGAAAGAAAATTTCATAACACAGTATAACATATAACAATAACGACATGGTGAACTGATTGAAATGTTTTCGATATTTAACTCTATTACTGATTATCAAAAGAAAATGGAGATAAGATACGATGAGAACAATTTATGCAGAATACAACATAAATCACGATAGTATTGATGTTTACACAAGTGCTGGATATATGCTTCGCATTGACTGCTGGGAAGCTGAAAAAGATTTAAAAACCACATATGGATCAGAATGTGCACTTACTTCATTAGCTGTGGATGAGCCTTTGGAATATGCAAGATTATATCTTGAGGGCAATTTACAGATGTGGGTGGATGCAGAAGATTCATTAGAATTTTATTAAGTGAAAGAGGGATAGTGTTCATTAAGAGTGCTATCCCTCTTTAAAGAATGTGCGAAATGCAATAATTACATATTTTCTATGGATTAACAGAATGCCTAAAAATAATCCATGTACTTATGAAATAACAAATCAATAAAATTGCCAAAATGCCCATTGTTGCCCCTATTTGTAACATCAATGCACCAAACCCGATATAGGCTGAAATTTCTGCTGATATGGTTTGGATAAAGTAAGCTATTACAACAGCAGCTACAATGATTGCTGTGATAATTGGAAGCCCAAACCAAACACTTAATTGTTGCAAGATAAGTTTTCCGATATGCTTTTCTTCCACCCCCAATTTTCGGAGTACAGAGAAGCGATATTTATATTGTCCTGCGTCTAAGAGTTGTTGCAAGGAAAGTACGGTAAGACATATAATCATCAATACAACAGCACCATAAAGCATTGCAGCCTGTAAAACAAAATTATTTGCTATTGTACTGTTCCTCTGTAATGTACTGAACCGTATTCCATACATAACACCGCTTTCTGCTTGCTCTGGGTATTCCTCTGTAAAAAATTTTTCCAGTTCCCTTGCATTTTCATAGGAGATGTTTTCTTCTGTTGTGATATAGCGGTTTTTTATTACCGGCAACAGCTTTTCACAAATACTGTCTGGAAGTACATAGAGTATATCTGTATAGGAATTGTACGCTGTTTCTCCGATTGCTTCCTCATAATAGGACTGCTCGGAAAGAGTCAATTCTCCTGCGTCTGTCAAAATACTGGTATGCTCTTTCAAAAAGCTATCCCGTTCTTCCTCGGTGGCGATTGCCGCCCATTGTGTCGTAAATTCATCTTCCCCCAGAGAAATCTGTTCATAACCCAACATTTTCCTTATGGTGTTATAATCACTTAAAGAAATTGCCACAATCGGAAAATCATATTTCTGTCTGTTGTGAAAATCGTCTTTCTCTGGCAGATATAGATTGAAAGTGCAATCATAGTCTGTATCTATTTTATGTTCTGCCAGAAAATCAGTAATGATTTCATAACTGTCCTGTGGCAGATTTTCTTCTTCATAAACATCATTGTATCTCGAATATACCTGCACATCATACATAGAGCGTATATCCAAATAACCAGACGACCAGCCCGTCAAAATAGGGGCTGCAACGAACATGAAAATTGCTAATACCAAAGTGATACAAATGACTGCCATAGTCTTGCTGGTCGTATTCAGCTTTGAGGTAATCTGTCCGAAAAAGAAAAGTGCTTCCTCATGGTATCGGTGTTCTGGCGATTTTTCTTTCCATGCTACAATCAAACCACTGGTAAGATAAATGAAGGCACAAATGAAGAAAAGTAAGTCAATCACAACAAAAAGCAGATATTGATTGAGCGTTCCACCACCTAAAGGCAGATAATATTTATTTGTTAATGCTGCAACGCTGGCTGCTGTAAAAGCATTCAATACAGAACATATCAGCAAACCAGCAATGAAACATTCTCTTTTTTTCTTTCTGATTATGCAAAATATCGACCACAGCAAAGTAAGCAGCGGAAAAAGAATATTTCCCCAAAACATAAGCTGCACCGGAAACGCAAAGCGGGTGTCATAATAAAACCAGACCTTTTGTATTCCTGCAATCAATCCCCATACGGTAAATACTTCAAAGAGGACTACTACAACAGAAATGAAGCGGCTCTTTTTTAGCTCTGGTTCGTTCTCTTTCTCTGCGGAAAGCATATCAATAATTTTTGTTTTCTGAATGGTACGGGTATTGAAAATTCCTACCACAAAAAAACTTGCCACAAAAAATACCACTGTCAACAAAACGGTATCCGGGAATAATGTCCATGAGATTTCATAAGGCTTTCCATAAGCAGTAAGGAGCATTGCGGTAATGAATTGAGAACAAAATACACCGCAAAAAATACCAATCAAAATGGAAAACATACCCATAATCAGTGTTTCTGCAAAGAAAATCCTGCCAATAGTTTTTTGTTCCATTCCCATAATGGACTGGACAGCAAACTCTTTTTGCTTCCGTCTTAGCATATAATGATTGACGAACCGTATCAAAAATAACAACAGCAATGTTATCATGCAGATTGCAATTTTCATTCCGTCACTTAACAGAGTAAAATCATACTCGCTGCCTATATCCGGGCTATAATAACTACTGGAAATAGACAAGAACGCATAAAACAAGGTAACACAGATTGTCATTGTGACAATGTAGACCAGATAGTCTTTTACAGACCGTTTTGCATTTCTGAAAACAAGTTTAGCATACATGGCTCTGTCCCCCTCCAATCATGGTAAGGACATTCAGAATTTTATCAAAAAAAGCACTTCTGCTGTCGTTGCCCTTGCGCAGTTCCATAAAGATTTCTCCGTCTTTCAAAAAAAGAATACGGTTGGCATAGCTGGCGGTAAAAGCGTCATGAGTTACCATAAGAATTGTCGCCCTAAGCTGTTCATTGATACTTTGAATGGTAGACAGCAGCATTTGTGAGGAATGGCTGTCTAATGCTCCTGTCGGTTCATCTGCCAATAAGAGTTTCGGATTGTTGATAATTGCTCTTGCACAGGCACAACGCTGTTTTTGACCGCCCGATACCTGATAAGGATATTTGTTTAGAATATCGCTGATATTCAGCTTTCCGGCTATATCCAAAATGCGGGGTTCTACAATCCCTGCAGGGACTTTATTGATTGCTAATGCCAGTGCAATGTTTTCTGAAATTGTCAATGTATCCAGCAAATTGAAGTCTTGAAATACAAAACCTAAATTCTCTCTGCGAAAGCGGGCAAGGAATTTTGGTTTGATTTCCGTTATATCTGTTCCCTCTAAAAAAATATGCCCTGCACTTACGGTATCAATCGTAGAAATACAGTTTAGCAGCGTTGTCTTTCCAGAACCGGACGCACCCATAATTCCGAGAAATTCTCCGGCTTCCACAGAAAAACTAATATCTTTAATGGCTTTGGTAATATTCCCCTCATTGCCATAATATTTCTGGATATGCTCCAGCTTCAAAATTGTATTCATCGGATAAACCTCCTTAACTGTTCCATACCCATATTGTAAATGGAGTATCTCATTTTTTGTATCAAGTTTTCTTACACAGTTCTTACAAAAATGTAAGAAGTGCAGAACCTGTCAGCCCTGCACTCCGATAATAAAATCATTCATTTGAAAGATAAGTGAAATCGTTGTTCCTCTGTTTTCGGAATAAGCAGTAAGTCCTATTCCCAGTTTATCACATAGACGCTTGCAAAGATATAAGCCAATTCCAGTAGAATTTTTCCCGGTTCGCCCATTCTGACCTGTAAATCCTTTTTCAAAAATACGGGGTAAATCACTTTTAGGAATACCTATCCCATTATCGCTGATAGATAGCACAATCTTGTCATTCGTTTTTGTTGCCCCAAAGTGCAAAATAGGCTGCTCTGCATGGTATTTGATTGCATTACCGATAATCTGATTTAAGATGAACCGCACCCATTTTTCATCAGTGTAAACCATTGTTTCTATATCGTCTATCTGAATTGACATATTACTTTGACGCAAAAGATACTTATTATCTGCGATTGCACTATTCACAACATCGCATAAATTGACTTCACGGACAGAATAGTCTTTTTCAGCGTGTTCACTTCTGGCATAGTAAAGTGCCTGTTCTGTATATTGATTGATATTCTCTAACTCTGCCAATACCTCTCTGGAAAAGGGAGAACGGTTATTCTCACACAGCAGCTTCATAGCTGTAATTGGTGTTTTTACTTCGTGTATCCATTGTTCAATGTATTCTTTATATTCCCTGCGTTCCCTCTGTACTTCGCCAATCCGTTCCAACATGGATTTTTCAGCCATTTTCATAATCTGGTAAAAAACCTGTTCATCAGCCCTTTCCGGCACTTGCATGATTTCCGGCAATAAATATCGTTCTTCTAATTGCTCCGTCATATTGAGCAATTTATTCAGATACTTTTTTCGTGAGAAATAAAAAGTCAGCAAAGATAAAACAAGGACAATCGACCAGACCGCAAGAATAAACAGGACTGTTTGGATAGGATTATCGCTTGCAATCAGGAACAAGGCAAAGGCAAGCATACCCAGCAGATTGATTAAAATAACGGGGAGTTGATTTTTCAAATATTGTTTTCCATTCATAATGTATATCCTTGCCTGTGTTTTGTTTTAATGAAATCTACAAGTCCGATTGTTGCCAGTTTGTCACGAATACGGGTAATATTGACACTTAGGGCATTATCATCAACATAAAGCTGATTATCCCAAAGAAAATCCACAATATCATTTCTGGAACAGATTTTTCCAGCGTTCTTAAAAAGGTAGTAGAGGATTTTCAATTCATTCTTTGTCAATTCTGCTTTCTGTCCTTTGTACTCTATCATGCTACTCTCCAAATGCAGGGTAGCTTCTTTCCACATATAAATTTCTGTTTGAGAGGAACGGTAGGCTTTCTTTAACAATGCAGCAATTTTAGCAAGAAGAATAGCAGGATTATAAGGCTTTGTGATAAACGCATCTCCACCCAGCATAATGCTGTTTAGTTCGTCCATATCTGTATTGCTGCTTGTTACAAATACAATCGGAATATCTGAAAAAGTGCGAATTTGAGAACATATTTCAAAACCGTTATTCCCCGGAAGTTTTATATCCAGAATAACCAGATGTGGTGCAGCTTCTTTTAACTGCTCTATTGTTTGGGAAAAATCCGTAACTGCAAATACTTCATATCCATTCCCATACAAAAGAGTTTTAAGCTGTGTTTGTATCGTAAAATCATCTTCAATGATTAGTATTTTTTCCTTCATAGAGATACCTCCCTAACACTTTATTATACTGTATCAGAGAGGTTTTCTCAATCGTATTATTGAATGGGAATTTTAGAATGATTTTGTACATAGCTTTGTAAAAAATGCTTAATAGTTTCTTTTCTCAAGGTACGATTCTAAATAACACCTAAGTCCAACATATGCGCCCTGCAAAAGTACAAAAAGCAATAGAAGATTTACTGACAGTGCTTTTTTGATTGCTTCTCCAAAATAAATGATGACAGCAGCACTTGTCAGTATCATCAGTAGAGTAATGACATCCCAACACTTTTCCCTATATAATTCTATAACCTTTATTTCTATCAGTATCGCCAGTATCCCTGTTCCTGCCACACATATTCCTACAATCAATATTAGCAATATCCAATATACCATTCCGGCTATAAAAGGATTTGGAATTTTTGTGCTAATCTGTGCCACAGATTGCCCGACCTCAATCGTCCAACCGATAAAAGTTTGTATGAATGACGCTGCATCATGGAAGAATGATTTGCAATCGGAAAGAAACACATCTGACTGTACTGCCTGAAAAAGAGTGGTTGTCAGCGAATACCATGCAAGAAGGAACAAGGTTGTTTGGAACATTACCGTTTTTGCTTTATACTGTCCTGCAAGTCGCTCTTTTTGTGTTTCGTATTTCGCTTTTTCATTCTGATAGGCTGTCCGGTCACAGGCTTCACATTTTTCATAGGGTACCGGCTTTTCTACCGGTATCTCTACGATTTTCTGATGTGTCCGGGCATAATCCCGTTGTTGTGTTAAGCATCGTATTTTATCTTGACATTCCCCTATCGTGACGTTTGCGCTTCGCAGCTTCTCTTTCTCGTTCCGCAATGCTCTGTCTGCTAGCTTCAAGTCGTTCTTTAATGCTTGAATATTCCCGGCTCTGTTCTCTTTGTTTAATTTCTCGTTCAAGGTCAGAGATTCGTTGAGCTGCGTCTTTAGTTCCACGATAAGCTGGTCTTTCTGTTCCAGTTCTTCTTGTATCTCCTCGGTCAAGAGGAGAAGTTCTTCCAACTGTTCGGCGTTCTTTGATTCTCTGGATTCGTTCATCTATATCACGTCCTTTCTCTATCTGCTGTTCCAGTTCAGCAATTCGGTGTTCTGTTTCAGTAATAAACTGTTTTCGCTGTTCAGCTTCTGTACCAATTTCTGCCATTGCTGATTTTCGTTTTCCAAAAGTTCTATCTTCGTTTTCTGTTCTTCCATCTTGGAAAGCAGTTCCTCGGTATTTGGCAAAATGTTGAGCAGCTCGGATAACTCGCTGTTTAATTTTTGCAATTTCTGATTCTGTTCCTGCATAAGAGAGAGTTGGGTGTCCCGATTCTGCATTTCCAGAATCATTTCTGCCATTAAGGTCTGCTGTTCTTCGATTTGCCCAATCATGGATTCCATTAAGGGTATAATTTCCCGGCTTTCTTCTAATGTCATTTAATCGCTCCTTCCATAATGATAATGCACCCGATACTTTTCCAAAGGTGTCCAGTATCTTTTGCAATAACGTGTTTTGTTGTTTTATGATTTGATTTTCCGCTACTTTCCACGAACCTTTTATTTCCTGCCCGGCAAGAAACTTTTGTTCAATCTTTCTTGCGTCAGCGCCTTCATGGATGGTAGGAATCTGGAGTTTTCCCTGTTTTTCATAAGAACGGTGATCGACCTGATTATGCAAAGGAAGATGTTCATTACACACCTTTGCCCACTCACTCCGCCACAGTTCACAATTTTTTGGATTGTTCCATCCGGTAGCATCGGTCAGCACCCGTTTCCATTGCAGGCGGTTTCTTGCACCAATCTTCTGAATTCCGTTTTCGTCTAATACAGGGATACGGATTCCATGACGGTCAGGGTTTTTCTTATCCTGCCACCAGTTCGGATGGGATTCATCAATCACGATATTTCCGTTTTTATCTCTGACAAAATCCCAATCCTTGACTTCTTTCTTTCCCCAAGAATGATCCGGGTTAAAAGGACGCATAGTCAGAAGAAGATGAACATGGGGGTTGCCATCCCCTTTATCGTGGATACTCCAATCAGCACACATTCCTCTATCTACAAAAGTTTTTTGAATATAGTCAGTTGTATATTGAATTTGTTCCTGTCTGTTCCATTCTTTGGGAAGGGCAAATTCAAATGACCTGCCAAGTTGGGCATCTGCATTTTTTTCAATCTTCAATACCTCATTCCATAACCTTTGTTTCTGAAATGTGATTTTAAATTTTTCTAAAGTAGCTTCTTTATCTTCTGATCTTTTGTATCGGACAGATTTTTGAAAGCGTTTTATATTTTCTTCTAGTACTATCTGCCATTCAGGAGGTACGTTTTCACACATCATAAGACTGGTGTAGACCACTTCTTTTTTAGAAGTGTAATAACTGATTCTCCCGGTTTCCTCGTTTTTCATCACATCCCCATTGAGATATGCGGAAGCGGAGATAACAGATTTCCCTTTACTTCGTCCGACTATTTTGATTGTGTAATGAAAAATCGCCATGTCTGGATTCCTCCTTTCTGACGTATCCGGCATAGATTTCCGGCAACATTGCTTTCAGTTTTAGAAAAAGCAGCATTGCCGGAACGCCCTCTGCGTAAGAGTGCCCTGCGCATAGCAGCCTGCATGGAATGCGCCTCTCTGGCGAAGAGTGCCTCCTGCGGCATGAGCAGGTCTGGCTGAAAGCCCCGCCGACGGAACGAGCCCGGCAAGCGTGAGCGCAGACCGGTTGCCACTTGTGGCAAACTTATTGGGACGACCTCTGGTTGTCCATAAGTGCGCCCTTCATGAAAAAGCAATGAAGGGAATGAAAAACTCATCCCCTCCGCCATTACACTTCCTCCATATCAGTATTTGTTTCTTTCTGCATTGCCTTTGAGAAAAATTTCCCATTGGCTTCCTGCTTTTTCAGAAAACCAATCAGCTTTGGGATGTCTTCCTCCTCAATAGGCGCACCAAGAACGGATTCCACCGCACCGCCAACCTGACAGAGCCTATGGGTTCGTTTTTTTCTTTCTTCGGCTTTCTTTCGTTTTAGAAGTTCTTTCTTCTGTGCTGCATATCGTTTTGCTTTTTCAAGGCTTTCCTGTTCCTTCTTTTCCATTTCAAGCATTCGTTCTTCATAACTTTTTGTTGATTTTGCCATTATTACATTCCCCTTTCTTTTGCAAACATAAGTTCTCGGTTGCGTATCAGAAGAAGCACATGGTATAATCTTCTTGCGTGTAGGTATATCATGGCTTCGGTCTGATAGAACCTTTGGCGGTTTCTTTGGAAGCCGCCTTTTTAATTTGCCGCAGTTCTTGTTACGGCTTTTACATTTCCTCTATCCCTCAAATCACGACCTTCATTCGCTTCCATAAACATTTCCAGAATATCGGTTTTAATCAGGACTTTACGACCAACCTTTAATACCGGAAGTTTCTTCCATTCTACAAGCTGTCTTAAGGTGTTTCTGCCGATTCCCGTATAGTCGGCAGCTTCTTCGATGGATAATGCAATTTTTCTTTGCGTCATATAATCACCTCCCTGTAAATTGCATTATGCAATTCTTGTGATGTAAGTATATCCCTTCCAAATCTTTTTGTCAAGCGTTACGAAATATTAAAAACAATTTTTATATTGCATATTGCAATTTTAGAGAAACAATGCTATAATTCATACATACCGAAAAAGGAGGCAGTCAGCATGAAAGATAAAGAACTACGCAAGCTGATAGGCAGCAGAATAAAACAGCGCCGTCTGGAATTGAATCTGACACAGCCTTATGTCGCAGAAAAGATGGGAGTTACCGCTTCTACAATCCTGCGTTATGAGAATGGTTCGATTGACAATACGAAAAAAATGGTGCTGGAAGGTCTTTCGGAAGCACTCCATGTATCTGTGGAATGGCTCAAAGGGGAAACAGACGAATATGAAACCGACATTACGGATAAGAGAGAGTTACAGATTCGTGATGCGATGGGAGATATTCTGGAACAGTTACCGCTTGCCCTTACCAAAGAAGAAGATGCTTTTTCAAAAGATTTATTACTGCTGATGTTAAAACAATATGGTCTGTTTTTGGATTCCTTCCAGTTCGCCTGCAAAAACTTCAAGGGGAATGATGGTCAGACGGATATTGCCAAAACAATAGGGTTTGAATCGAATGAGGAATATAATGAGATTATGTTCTTAAGGGAAATCACTCCTACCATCAATGCTCTTAATGAGATGGCAGACGTTGTAAGGCTCTATTCCAAGAAACCAAAAACAGCAGAACAAAGGCTTGCAAATCTTTTATCAGAAGTCTTATACGAAGATTCCGAATCGGTATAGTAAGACAACCGGAGTTATGATATACTTACACGCACGAAGCATTTCATCAGTTCCGATTGTCTAATATCGAAAGGAGACATACGATTATGGCAAAAGGATCTGTAAGAAAAAAAGGAAAGAAATGGTACTACCGCTTCTATGTAGAGGACGCAAGCGGCAATCTTGTTCAGAAAGAATGCGTTGGAACAGAAAGCAAAAGTGAAACTGAAAAACTGCTCCGTCAGGCAATGGATGATTATGAGAAAAAGAAATTTGTTGCCAAAGCGGAAAATCTCACAGTCGGACAACTTCTGGATGTGTGGGCAGAGGAGGAATTAAAAACAGGTACGCTCAGCAATGGTACGGTGGAGAATTACCTCGGAACAATCCGAAATATTAAGAAACATCCGCTGGCAGAACGGAAATTAAAAAATGTAACCTCTGAGCATTTGCAATCCTTCTTTGATTTGCTTTCCTTCGGGGGAGTTCATCCCGATGGAAAAGAGAAAAAGGGTTACAGCAAAGACTACATCCATTCTTTTTCCGCAGTCATGCAGCAATCATTCCGCTTTGCAGTATTTCCAAAACAGTATATTACGTTCAATCCTATGCAGTATATTAAACTGCGGTATCAGACGGACGAAGTTGATTTGTTTTCGGATGAGGACATGGACGGAAATATCCAACCAATTTCACGAAAAGATTATGAAAGACTGCTTGCGTATCTTCAAAAAAAGAACCCAGCCGCAATACTTCCAATCCAGATAGCCTATTATGCCGGGCTTCGTATTGGAGAAGCCTGCGGTTTGGCGTGGCAGGACGTAAATCTGGAAGAACAATGCCTTACCATAAGACGCAGCATCCGATATGATGGCTCAAAGCGCAAATATATCATCGGACCAACCAAGCGGAAAAAAGTGAGGATTGTTGATTTTGGAGATACGCTGGTAGAGATTTTCCGTAATGCCCGGAAAGAGCAGTTAAAGAATCGAATGCAGTACGGAGAACTTTATCACACGAACTACTACAAAGAGGTCAAAGAGAAAAACAGAGTGTACTACGAGTATTATTGCTTAGACAGAACAGAGGAAGTCCCGGCAGATTATAAAGAAATTTCTTTCGTCTGCTTAAGACCTGATGGCTGTCTGGAACTTCCGACTACTTTGGGAACGGTATGCAGAAAGGTAGCAAAAACATTAGAGGGATTTGAAGGCTTTCATTTCCACCAGTTACGTCACACCTATACAAGCAACCTTTTAGCAAATGGAGCTGCCCCAAAAGATGTGCAGGAATTGTTAGGACACTCAGATGTCAGTACCACAATGAACGTCTATGCTCACTCCACAAGAGATGCGAAACGAAAATCGGTTCGGCTTCTTGATAAAGTGGTAGGCAATGACTAAAAAATTTCCCTTATTTCCCTTGTGATTATCTCATAAGGGCAAAAATAAGGGAAACTACATATCATTTCACTAATGAACAGGCGGGAAAGCCTGTAAAATAGGGAAAGTTAGAGGAATAATTATATAAATTCCAGTTTGTAGAATCAAGAAAATCGGAATTTGTTAAATTGGAAAATTAGAATTCAGAGGATGTGAATGAGCAGCATGAAGAAAACAAAAGAAGGAGTTAATTTGAAGAAAAAGAAATTCCTTAGACTGAAGAATACAGGTAGTATCCTTGTGCTTATGGGGCTTTTGATAATTTTTGTAATAGCACTGTACACATTTATCCTGCAAAGTTCTTACACTAAGACTGCCCTTGAAACAGAAATTGCGCGCGATACAGCGAGTGCAGATGCAGTACACAAACTTGTGGATGGAAGAATCGGCAAAGAAGATTTTGATCAAATCAAAGATAAATCTGATGAAAAGAAGCAAATATATAAGGATATTTCTTCATATTTCAATGAAATCAGAACACTGAATTCTACTCGATATATTTACACCGCTACAAAAAATGAAGAAGGAAAACTCGTTTATGTGGTAGATGGTTTGGATTCGGATGCGGATGATGTAAGACACCCTGGAGATTATATTGAGGAAGAAATGGTTCCGTATATTGATAGGGCTATTTCTGGGGAGAATGTGTACTCTCAGGATATCATTGATACAACATGGGGGCCGATTTTTACGGCTTGCTATCCTGTAAGAGCAAATCATGATGGGACAGGAGAAATCATTGGCGCATTTTGCATTGAAATGGATATGCAATCAGCTTATGGAATGGTTGAAGAGACGAATCATATTTCCATCATCTGCGGTTTAGTCGCAGGAGCTGTATTGCTTTTAATTTGTCTATATACCTATTATGTTTACCAGAAAAGCAAGGCAGAAGAGCAAAAACAAAAACAATTATTAATGAACGCCGCTGAGAAAGCAGATGCTGCCAACAAAGCAAAATCTGCGTTTTTGCTTAATATTAGCCATGACATCAGAACGCCGATGAATGCCATTATTGGATTTACAAACATTGCGCTTCACCAGAACACGGTTTCAGATATTCATGATAGCTTGGAGAAAGTTCAAAAAAGTTCGAATCATCTTCTCTCTTTGTTGAATGACGTTTTGGATTTCAGTCGCATTGAAAGCGGAAAAGATATCATTTCGCCTGAGCCAGTGGACATTACTCAATTGACAGATAACGTCCAGGCGATTATGAATGGACTTCTTTATAACCGAGATCTTAAGTTTGAAGTACATCGAGAAAGACCAAAGAACCCATATGTCCTTGCGGATGTTACGCGTATTCGAGAAGTTTTGGTGAATCTTCTTGGCAATGCTGTGAAATTCACAAAGGATGGTGGAAAGATTACTTTGGATATCAGCAGTTACCCCGGAACGGATGAGAAACATATCATAATTCGTTATGTTGTTCAAGATAATGGTATTGGCATGAGTGAAGAGTTCCAGAAAGAATTATTCAAGCCGTTTTCACAAGAAGATGATGCTAATGCCAGAACCCAATATAAGGGAACCGGTCTTGGCATGGCCATCACAAAAAAACATATAGATATGATGGGCGGTTCAATTGCTGTTGAGAGCAAAAAAGGTGTAGGTACTACATTCACTGTGGAGATTCCACTGGAGTTGACAGAACAAGTTATTCAATCAAAACAAAAACAACATCCACATAGAGATTTGACGGGTATTCATGTTCTTATGGCTGAGGATAATGATCTAAATGCTGAACTTGCTACGATAATACTGGAAGATGCTGATATGACCGTAACACGCGCATCAGACGGAAAAGAAGTTGTGGAATTGTTTAAAAATCATCCACGAGACACATACGATCTTATTTTGATGGATATTATGATGCCAAACATGGATGGATACCAAGCAACAAAAGCCATTCGAGCCTTGGGTATAGAGCGGTCCGATGCAGTTACGATTCCAATTATAGCTTTGTCTGCAAATGCTTTTGTAGATGATATTCAGGAATCCCTGGATTCAGGCATGAATGACCATATTTCCAAGCCGATTAACATGGAGGAATTAATCGATACTATCACTAAATACATTAAACACGATTAGGAAAACAAAGAAGTTAATTCTGATGAAAAGTTTGCACTGGTCTTGTCGGATGCGAAAGCGCAAGTTTCCTATGATTATGATACAGGTCGTATCACCACATTTCTTATCAGCACCCAGCACCAGGAGGACACCTCTGTTATGGATATTCGCCCGCTGGTGGAAGCTGTCATGGAAACCGCCGGGAAGATCAAGAACGACAATATGTCCGATCAGGATTTCTACAACTTCAAGTTTTTGAAACTGAGAAATCGGAATTGACCGAATAAGTTAATCGTGCCATATGGCTTGATTATAAATACATAGATCAAGTTGTTTGGAATATAGATGATATGAAAAAAACACCCCATGGGGAAAGAATGTAGCTGCCTCAATTACTGATCTGTCATATTATTTTGTCACAAGTGACGGAGAGGATTTTTGACAGTACTGCTCACTTTCTCCGTGGGCATGGTAAAGATCAATGACTGTTTCGTCTGGCAGGGAAGTGTTTGTCCAGTATGTGCCCAGTTCTATATCGGGTACGATAAAATACTGCCCATATCGGTCAATGGTTCTTTCCGTGATCTCATAAATTGTGCGTATTCCGACAGTTTTCTCCTCGTTATCAGAAAGGGAATATGTCACATTCCGGAAGGTCTGTCCGATATAAACAGTTTTCCCATCACGTGGATGCTGGATATTCTGGCAGCATTCCCTGACGGATTCCAGCCATTCTTCTTTACTTTCCTGTCTGGGATTCCGTTTTATGATGAAAGACACATTGTTGTATTTATAGCTTTCTTCCATAAAGATGCCTATGTTTTCAGATGCATCGTTGCCGGAATCCAGCCGGATGAGCAGTGGTTTTTCCGTCAGCTGTCTGCACAGTTCAATGGTCTCTCTCAGGAAATCAGGAGTTTCTTTCTGGCAGTGCTGTTTCCCAATCCGCAGTTCAAGATTGACGAGGTATCCTTCTGTGCCGATATATGCCATAATTGGTGCATATCCGTCAAAACCCTTGTAGGTACGGGATACGCCTTCCTTATTGGATTTCGAATTGTCAAAGGGGGTTACATCAATATCGACAGGAACAAAGCCGTTATCCAGGGCTGTCGGCTCTATGTGCATTTCACGCAGCATGTCGACATTTGCCTGCTGGATGTCTTTGCGCAGGGAATCCCCGATCATGTCAAAACGCTGACGGAGTGTTTCGGCGGAAGGAATCGCATAGGAGATGCCTAATGCGTATTTGTAGTAGTCAGGGTCATCTATCATTTCACGGACAGCCTCATACTGGGGTTTTCCCTGACAGAGCATACCAATATAGGTGAGGAGCACGTCTCCATTTTTTATCTGTTTCTGCAGATAATCTTTTGAAATTGGAGCACGGTTGATTTTTTTAACAAAACTGCTTTTTCCAAGTATTTGCCCTACGAATACCAGACCACTGGGAGTAATGAGCCGCTCATCGCTGAATTCAATGTGTATTTTCTTCATTGCACTGCCTCCGCCTATCTTTTGATACTTTCATTATATAGGATAATGCATGATGATACAGTAAAAAAACAAAATTTTGTTTAACCTAGTGGGTGAAATAAAATGTATTGCGAAAATCAGTTTCCAGCAGGTATTATTGCTGAAAAAAAGGGATGTAACACTATGGTAAGTTTCACGGAATAAGGTGGATTTTCATTGACGCATATAACACCTTACAATATAATAAAAGCAAATATATAGCTTATAAAGGAGGTTCCTTAATGACGAAAAAAATAACCGCAATATTCTTGGCATTGTGCATGGCAATCTCCGCTTTGCCGATGACCATTCAGGCGGCATCAAAGCCCGATATTAAAGTTGGCGACTATGTTAAAATGGGCGCGTATAACAATGCCTCAATTCTTTGGCGATGTGTAAGCATTGACAATAACGGACCGCTTATGCTTGCAGACAAAATTGTTGACACCCTTGCATATGATGCCAAAACAAATGACAACAGCAATTCAAAATCACACAGCAGAAGCTATAAGCGTGATGATTACGGTTCTAACTATTGGAAAGACAGCAATATGCGTTCTTGGTTAAATTCGACCGCAGCTGAAGGCAAAGTCGATTGGCTTTGCGGCAACCCTCCGAAAGACGGATATGTAAGCGGTGTGGGAGCGTACAACGAAAAAGCGGGTTTTCTCAACGCTTTTTCAAAATCTGAAATTGCGGCAATGAAAACCGTTACCCAGCGTTCTCTCGTTTCTCATCCCGAATACAACAAGGGCATAGTTGATGGAGACGCAAATTCGGATTTGTTATACTACACCGATATTTCGGAAGCGGTGGCAAACTACGACAGTTCATATTTTGAAACTACAACCGAAAAGGTTTTTCTTCTTGATGTAAAGCAGGCTAATGCCGTGTGGAAAAATCTCAAAGGTTATTATGTTGCGTATAATAATGACGGTATGGCTTGGCCTTATTGGCTTCGCACTCCTGTTACCGATTGCAATCACGATATGCGTTATATCAGTTCATCGGGTCAGGTCGGTCGTTATGCTCCGTGGTATTCCGATTTGGGCGTAAGACCTGCATTTTATCTCGATTCCGAATATTTTGTTATAACTTCCGGCAGCGGCTCACAAAGCAGTCCTTATATCGGCTCTGCTCCAAATAAGCAAGAGGATGATTATACAATTTCGGAACCTGCCGAGGACGCAAATCCCGATTGGAATGTCAGCACCGAGCAAAGCATTCAGCTCACCCTCGGCCCGTGGTATTCAAATGACGGAAAATATTCTAATCCTACCATCCCTGTTTATACCATCCAAAAAACACGCAGCGACACGGAAAATATGGTTGTTGTCGTTTGCGGCGAGGGATACACAAAAAGTCAGCAGGGCAAATTCATCAATGATGTCAAACGACTTTGGCAGGACGCTATGAAATATGAACCGTATCGCAGTTATGCCGACAGATTCAATGTTTACGCTCTTTGCACAGCTTCCGAATCGACTTTTGACAATGGTGGAAGCACCTTCTTTGATGTTATAGTCGACAAATATAATTCGCCTGTTATTTCTAATAATCTCCACGGAAGTCAGTGGAAAAATCATATTTTTGAGAGATGTATCGGTCCTGAATTTATCGAGAAAATTCACGATGCTCATATCAAAAAAAAGTGTGATCCAAACACAATTCCGTCCGGTTCGGAATATGAGCCTTATTATTATGTTCACGATTATATTGCTCAGTTCGCTATGGTTGTAAACACAAAATCAGATTTCGGCGGTGCTTATAATAACCGTGAATACGGCTTCCATTATTTCATTTCGCCATCAGACAGTTATCGTGCGTCAAAAACTTTTGCACACGAGTTTGGACACGGTTTGCTCGGTCTCGGTGATGAATACAGTAACGGATATTTGCTTGACGATAAGGAACTTAAATCACTCAATCTTTCCTCGGTTGAAGACCCGGAAAAGATAAAATGGCGACAGCTTTTAGGTTTTAGAAACACATATACCTGCCGCAATGCTTACGGCTCAAAAATGCTTGTTTCAAGTTATGAGTGCATAATGAGAGACACAAACTATCAATTCTGTGAGGTTTGCCGTTTGCAGGGCTTCAAGCGAATGTCTCAGCTTGTTAAGGATGTAGACCTTTATGTTGCAACTCCCGAGGTTAAGGAATATACGGGCGCTTATTCAAAGCCGTCTGATTTTACCGACCTTGAAACAAGTTCATATTATAATTACACATATAATCGCAATGACCGACTTTTGAGCGGCAACAGCAAAAGCAGATTTAATACTAATATGAACGGTAAAAAAATCGAGCTTAGAACTGTTATTCAAAACATTTCAGATAAAAATGCACGACAATTAAAATTCAAAATGTGGATTAAGCACTCCGACGGAAGTGTTGCGACCGATTCATCGGGGAATCCGCTTCAAACAGTACAAACCTTTGACATTCCTGTTTGGAATGATAAGGCAAATTTCTGGCCGCTCGGTGCTTTGGATCACATCAAAAGCGACTTTAATTCAGGCTTAAAGAGTTGCTCGCTTATTTATCAAATTCCGTCTGATGCACAGCTTAAGAGCGGCGATACCGTGGCATTTCAGGTGCTCGATGAAAACGGAAATGTGCTTGCAGACGACAATACGGAAACACAGCGCTACACAACCGTTTCAATTCAGTATAAATTTGAGGACGGCTCTGAAATTCCAAACACTGCCGGCGGAACATTTACCGTGCCATACGGCACAAAGCTTGATTTAACACCGGCAAAAACACTTTATGATTATGAATTTATAAAGGTTGACGGCTTGAATAAGCCTATTGTTTCGGACGGAACGGTTGTTACATATTATTACAAAAATAAAAACGAAGAACACACTCACAATCTGACTTTGGTTGCTGCGAAAGCTGCCACCTGCACAGAGGGCGGTAAGGAAGCATACTACAAGTGCGAAGGTTGTGGCAAGTTCTATGAAGATGTACTCGGTACAAAGGAAATAACCGACCTTGCATCTTGGGGCAATATTGCTAAGATTGCCCACACCACAAAGCAAACCGTAACAAAGGCAACCCCAACAGCAAACGGCAAGATAGTAAATTACTGTTCGGTATGTAAGAAAACTCTTTCAACGACAGTAATTCCAAAGGCATCAAGCATAAAGCTTAAAGCAACATCATTAACATATAACGGAAAGGTTAGAACACCTAAGGTTATTGTTAAGGACAGAACAGGAAAGACACTTGTTAAGAATACTGACTATACTGTGTCTTATGCAAAAGGCAGAAAGTATGTTGGCAAGTACGCAGTAAAGATTACCTTTAAGGGTAAATACAGCGGAACAAAGACGCTTTATTTCACAATCAAGCCAAAGGCAACAAGTATTTCCTCACTTAAAGCAGGTTCAAAGAAGTTTACAGTAAAGTGGAAGAAGCAGGCTACACAGACAACAGGCTATCAGGTACAGTACAGTGCCTCAAGTAAATTCAGCAAGGCTAAGACCGTAACAGTAGGCAAGAATACAACAGTATCAAAGAAAATTTCAAAGCTTTCGGGCAAGAAAAAGTATTATGTAAGAGTTCGCACCTATAAGACAGTTAAGATTAACGGCAAATCCATAAGGATTTATTCAGGCTGGTCAAAAGCTAAGACTGTTACAACAAAGAAATAAAAACTATACCGTAACCTTTGATTCTGCCGGTGGCTCTGCAGTAACGACTCAGACTATCGAAGAAGGTCAGAAGGCAACCAAACCTGCCGCTCCTACCAAGTCTGACGATACCACCAAGCCTTCGGATGATGTTCAGAATCCGCAGACCGGCGACAACAGTATGAGTGGCTGTGGATCGCTCTGCTGTTCGTCAGCGGCTTCGGAGTTGTGACAACTACTGTTTATACTAAATTAGACGAAGCAATTTCTGATGCTGTTAAAACTGGGAAAATCACTCAAGAAGAAGCGAACGCAGCTTACAAATAAATATACGAGGCTTGTCTTAAAAAAGACGAGCTCAAAATGACAATGAAACTGTCACTCTCTGGAGACACTAGGAGTGACAGTATAATCATCATAAATAAAATGAATCTTCGGCATCAACCCACATCTGCATAGTTCCATCAAGGTATAGTCTTGCATATTCAAGTGGTTCATCAATAGCAAGTGCATTTAATGCACAATCTAATCTGGGTGTTGTTTTTAAATTCTTTTCTGCTTCCCAGCAGTCAATGCGGAGCATATAGCCAGCAGAAGTATAAACATCAATGCTGTTGCGTTGTGGATTGTATTCTGCAAATATTGTTCTCATCGTATCAAATCTCCTTATCATTCAATCAATCATTTGTTACAAAAATCAGAAGCATTTCAATCAGTTCACCATGTCGTTTTTATTTTGTGTTATACTGTTTTAGAGGATTTTCTTTTCCTTGTATTTTCCCTTATCAGGGTTCATAAATCCATATGGGAAGATATAACATAAGGGAAAGTCTAAGGGAAAGATCACCTGCGACAAACTTAGTGTTTTCAAGGGATTCAGAGATATTTGATAATAAAATATAACAATTATTAAATCCCTTGGAATACATGAAATCTCAATTCCAGTTTGTCAGAATGAAAAATCAAGTGTAGAAGGACACATGACAGGTGGGATTTGGAATGATTCAGACAAAGAAAAAGATGAATTATGTCCGACCGTTTGAACAGGTATTACAGGAAGAATCTCATCCTGCGAATCAGACAGCATATATTGATATTATCAGGGTACCGGAGAAACTGGCGGAAAATAAATATGAAGGATAACTTCAAGTTTGATGGACTATACTCGGCGTAGATATCAGAATGAGAGCGAGGGAAAATGCATGGATATGTTACAGTTGATGAAGGAGAGGCACAGTGTGCGGCAATATAAGGATAAGCCAATCGAGCAGGAGAAACGTGCGGAGATCGACAGGCTTATCTCTGAGATAAATTCTGAGAGTGGCCTGAGCATGCAGGCGGTCTACGATGAGCCGAACTGTTTTGATTCGTTTATGGCGCATTACGGCAAATTCACAAATGTTTCTAATTATATAGCGATAGTTGGCGCGAAGAACGACCAGGAAAAGGCCGGCTACTATGGTGAAAAGCTGGTACTTGGATGTCAGGAACTTGGACTTAACACATGCTGGGTTGCAATGTCACATGGTAAGACCAGGGCAGTCATAGGCAAAGGACAGAAACTCCTGATAGTGATTGCCCTTGGGTACGGTGAGAATCAGGGTGTTGCCCACAAGAGCAAAGATATATCAGAAATCAGCAGGGCAGATGTGGAGACAGACTGGTTCACAAAGGGGATGGAGGCGGTGTGTCTGGCACCGACAGCAGTGAACCAGCAGAAGTTCATGTTTGAGCTGAGAGAGGGTGTGGTGACAGCGAAAGCTCCGAGAGGAATATGCACGAAGATAGATCTTGGAATTGCCAAATACCACTTTGAGGCTGGGAGTGGACACAAATTCTTCATAAAATAATTAGCACTCACCTCTTGACAGTGCTAACAACTGGGTGTATAACATAGTCAAAGATAAGGAAAGGGATTAGAAAGAAGAGAAAGAATCCCGAAAGTTTATCTTGATAATTATTTTGAAAGTAACAGTAAACAAAAAGTCTAAGTGCCTTGGGGTTTCATAAGAAACCACAATTTCCGACACTTGTTTGAGATTGAAAGGAGAAATGACTTATGTTACCTAGTATTTTTGGAGAAGATTTATTTGATGATTGGATGAATGACTATTTCCCATTTGGAAGGGATTTTGATAAGGAGTTCAGTAAAGCGTTAGCACCTACCGAGCATGCTCTGTATGGCAAGCATGCAAAGAACATGATGAAGACCGATGTCCGTGAGACAGACGATTCATATGAAGTAGATATGGATCTCCCAGGATTCAATAAAGATGAAGTAAAGGTTCAGCTTGCTGATGGTTACCTGACAATTGAGGCTGCAAAGGGTCTGGATAAGGATGAGAAGGACAAGAAGAGCGGCAAGTACATCAGGCGTGAGCGTTATGCTGGCAGCATGAGCAGAAGTTTCTATGTCGGTGAAGGAGTTACTCAGGAAGACATTCATGCAAAGTATGAACATGGCGTACTGAAACTGTCGATTCCTAAGAAGGAAGAGCAGAAGAAAGTAGAGAAGAGTAATTACATCGCAATCGAATAATGTAAGAAATGCGAGATTACTTAATAACAGATGACTAATATTCGTAGAGCCCTCCGTGTATCTGCAAGGTGCAGGTATGCGGGGGGCTCTTTTGCTTGTCTGTTCCAGGGACACTCCTCATGACAAAAGAAACGTCCCCATTAAAGTAAAAAAACGTCCCCATTAAAGTATCAGCCATGAGAACAATATGACAGCAAAAGGCATGGTTATGATACAGAACAAAGTAGTAAATACATTTAAAAGACTGGAGTATGTAGCATCTTTGTTATATATTATCTTTTTCCATTCCAGATGTGGCTTTTCGGAGAGCATTGTGCTGCAGTGTGTCCAGGATCATAATAAAAAAGTTAATAAGCTTTCCGAGCAAAATTATACTTATCTGCATAGCGATTACCTCTTTTCGTTTCTGTATTATAATACTATTCCTCTAAAAAAACATCCCTGAATGCTGACTTGTCAAAAATGAATGAATGCGATAAAATATGTGCAATTTGTAGAGAACTTGTAAATAGCATCCAAAATAAGGAGAGATGACATACTATGAATTCGCGTAAAAACCATAACAAAAAGCTTATGTTGCCGGTTCTCATTTTTCTGGTTGGCTGTCTGGTTTTGACAGTAGTTTTATATCATTCATATAGATCAAATTATAAACAGGTACGGAATGTCACAGCGCTTAATGCCACAACATATGCAGAACGACTACAGAATGACATGAACCGTGGAGTTGCAATTACAGATACACTTGAAGAGATAGCAATCAGCGAAAATGGGAAAATTGACAATTTTCAAAAAGTTGCTCGGGATCTGATGGCAGATTTTATTCAGAGCATACAGATTGCGCCTGACGGTGTTGTCACAGATATATATCCGGAGGCAGGGAATGAAGCTGGAAAGATAGATTTGATGCATGATGAAAGTCGTGGAGAGATATGCCGCTATGGAAGAGATAAAAATATAGTCACGATGCAGGGTCCTTTTGATTTAAAACAGGGGGGGCAGGGCATTGCGATTAGAAATCCTGTATATCTGGAGGGGGCAGATGGCTCTCCAGTATTTTGGGGATTTACTATAGTAATTATACGTGTTCCGGAGATATTTACAGAATCAATTCAGGCACTCACAAAATTCGGTTATGATTACTCCCTGACAAAGACAGTTTCCCCTTTGTCTGATGATACAGAGATAGTATCATCATCCGGCAATATTATGAAGAATCCGATTACATTTGAGTTTGAATTTTGCGGCAGTCTATTTGATTTTGAGATAATGCCTGCTGATGGCTGGAGTCACGGGTGGAATGTATTTCCGCAGCTGTTTTTGGGAATATGTGTTATTTTGCTCTTAACTGGATTAACGGTGGTCATACTTGTGATTGAGAGACATCGAGATACATTAAAAAAAATGGCGATAACAGATCCGCTGACCGGACTCTTGAATCGTAAGGGGTTTGACGAACAGCTCAAAAAGGTTATGCAGGGCGGTCTTCATATTCATTGCGTGGGTATACAGATGGATATTGATGATTTTAAATTTATAAATGATATGTATGGTCATGTAGTTGGAGATGCCGCACTGAAAAGTCTTGCACAGGACATGCAGAGCTATTTCAATGATAATTCTATTATTTGCAGAAATGGCGGTGATGAGTTCTCTGCCATTCTGGTTGACACAACAGAGGAAGAGACAAGAAAGAAAATAGAACAATTTACTCTTCAGTCACGGCATATAACATATAATGGTGGGGAGCATCCATTTTACATTTCTCTTGGGTATGCAGAATATCCAAAAGATTGTGAAGATGTTTCGGAGCTTATCAGATGCGCGGATATGGCACTTTATGCGGTAAAACTTCATGGAAAGCATAATTGCAGTCCTTATCGAGGAGCTTATAAGATGCAGCACAGAAGCCAGCTTGGGTTTGCACTTCAGGATGTATCAAAGAATCTTCCGGGAGCTTTCCTTATATATATAGCTGATCCTGAAAATGATAATATTTTATTTGCAAATCGTGAACTGATAGAATTTGCTGGCTGCAGGGATTTTGATGATTTTCTTGATTACACAGATCATAGATTCAGAAACCTGGTCCATCCAGACGAACGGGATTCTGTTGAGACCAGCATCTGGAAACAGATTGATGCAAAGACCAGTGGAAATAATGACTATGTAAGGTTCCATTTTGCAAAAAAAGATGGAACATATCTTCCTGTTCTTGATCACGGAAGAATAGTGGAAAACCGTTATTATGGAAATGTATTCTACGTTTTGATCATGGACTGCGCTCTGGTTGAATCTTATTATGATAATAAAACGGGTCTGGGAACTGTGCAGGAATAGCGGATTGGCTTTTACAGTAATAGGACACAAATTCTTCGTCCAGCCATTTGCAAATATAGTAGACTGTTATACTCATTTACATTCTCAGGAAAATATGCTAATATTAGGTTAGCGACAACTAACTCAATCTCGATGTTTCGATCAGTGCAGCGTCTGTCAGATAGATCGAGGCGATTTTGCATGGCTGGTGTTAGGAGAGGAGGCAAAATGAATTACCTATTAGAAATAGTTATTTTTAATGTTATCATTTACACAATTTGCGGTATCAATATAGCAAAGAAGGGAAAGCTTGGCATGATACAGGAATACCCCAAGGCGATACAGGATCGATGCAGAGAGCTTGGATTGATTCAGGAAAGCTCCGGGAAACTTAAGAAGAAAGCAACGATAGGAAAACTGGGATTATTTATCGGATACATATTTTTGCAGACTGTATTAGCGTACTATATCGGCGGTGCACGTACTTTCTCTGAAGGATGGTTTCACGGATATATCATGTGGGTAGTTGAGATGTGGTTTGATGCATTGGTGGTGGATTGTCTGTGGTTTTGCCATAGTAAGAAGATGATAATTCCGGGAACTGAGGATTTGGTGGATGCTTACCATGATTATTGGCATCATATTAAATATGCGGTGATAGGAATGTTCAGCCAGGCGGTGATTGCTTTGCCGGTAGGGCTTTTGGTGATGTGGCTGTCTGGGAGGTAAAGACGCAAGAATAAAAGGCTGAGCATTTTCAGCTTCAAACAGGAATTTGATGAAAGGACTTTCCTATCATGGGAAGCCGCTTGCTTATATGCCATTTGTTTACGAACATCCAATGTATTGGAAAAAGGTTGAAGAGGAAACGAAAGGCTCAGGTGATATTGAGCGTTCCACATGCCTGTTCATAGATTCCGAAAAAGATCGGGAACATACGGAAGAAGAAATGATAAAGGTTGAAAATATCAAGGAAAAGTTAATTTTGATTGGCGCAGATGATGATAGCTTCTGGGAGGCTGGCAAATATGTCCGCCGGATGGATCAGCGTTTGCAGCAACATCCGCATGAGTGTGAGGCTACAAGAAAGGACGTAGACAAAAGACATTCGGCGGCGCTGCACGAGTGGATTGCGGTATAATGTTCGTGGTACAAGGTGCTTGCCGGACTACAAAAGGTTGGATTCGTCAGTAACCACTGAGGTTTGACGCATCCGGCTTTTATATTACAGAAATATGGCATCGAATGGATATTCGATTCTGCCGATATAATGTATAATAGAAAGTAACAAATCGGAAGTTATCAAATTGATTGGGAAGTATACAGGAGATAAGGAATGACAATTCATGAATATGGAAAAAGTAATGCAAAGACAGTGGTTCTGGTACATCCATCTGTAGTGATGTGGGATTTTTTTGAATATCTAATTCCTTTATTGGAAAAGGATTGTCATGTAATTATTCCGGCATTACCGGGATATGATGAAAATGATTCACAGCAAAATTTTACCAGCGTGGAAAATATCGCCGGGGAATTGGCAGAGTGGTTAGTAAAAAATAAGATTACCACCATTGATGTTCTATATGGCTGTTCTATGGGAGGTAGTATTGTTTTAAGAATGCTTGCAGATAAGAAAATTACCGTAAATAACACAATATGCGATGGCGGAATCACACCATATCAGATACCATGGTTACTTACTCGATTCATTGCTGTTAAGGATTTTCTGCTGATCTCTATGGGAAAAATAGGCGGGTTTAGCCTTCTGGAAAAGGTGTTTGCAACAGATGAATATAGCAAGGAAGATTTAGAATATATGGCGAAAGTTTTCCGCTTTATCAGTTATAAGACCATCTGGAGAACTTTTGAATCATGCAACAACTACAGGATGCCGGAAGGTACTATAGAATATTCGGGTAAATTAGAATATTGGTACGGTGATAAAGAACGTAAAGAAAGAGCAAAAGATTTAGCATATGTAAAAGAACATTTTCTACATGTAAAGTTTATAGAAATGAAAAATATGGGACACGCCAGTATGGCGACATTATATCCAGAAAACATGGCAGAACGTATTATGAATTTAGCAAAGTAAGGAGTTGCAGCAAATAAAAAGAAGTTGTGTTGTGACAACTTCCAGTTGTGCGCCCCGCTAAGGGTGTGTAGTCAAGCCGGTGGGAAGCCGGTTTATCCAAGGTCTAGCCAATCAGATAATAGCGAGTCTTGGGATGATGTCGGTAACGGCATTTGACAAGCGTAGACAGCAAGAAAGCAGGGGTGAATAGTGATTGAGCTTCGAAACGTTAAATTCAGTCGGTCGATTTCAATCCTTCCTCTATACTCCTGCCTTATAATGTCAGCCATTTCCGCAGGACTTTCCTTACATCCATTTTTTAACCACATTTTTATAATACTTGTAATGGCAGCCCTGAAAAATTCACAATGATATTCTATGTATTTATTTCCAAAATGCTGCTCTGCCAGCTTATGATCAAACTGAACTATTTTATAGTTATCATCAAAGCCAAGTTTAAAATATGTGTTAAAAATAATCTGATTATCTTTTATGTATCTAAACAGCTTTTCAAAATCATTAAAAGAAATTAAAAAAGATTACTATTTAGAACAACTTATAAATCGTGAAGGAAATGGTCTGATTAAAATTGTAACAGGAATAAGAAGATGTGGAAAATCATATTTATTGCGAACGCTGTTTAAAAATCATTTGCTTGAAAATGGAGTGGATGAAAAACACATCATTGAAATGGCGTTTGATTTATACTACTTTCTTTTAGATGAAGTGCAGTTGCTGGATGAGTTTGTGAGTGTGCTTAACGGTTTAGCGGATAAGAAGAATTGCGATGTGTTTGTAACAGGAAGTAATGCAAAGTTTTTATCCAGAGATATAGCTACTGAATTTGGTGGCAGAGGGGATGAGGTTCATATGTACCCTTTGAGCTTTTCGGAATTTATGAGTTGCTATGATGGAAATAAATATGATGGATGGAACGAATATATTACTTATGGCGGTATTCCGTTGGTGGTATTAGCCGAAACGGATGAGCAAAAAGTGAATCTATTGGATAATCTGTTTCAGGAAACATATATCAGTGATATTGTGAAACGAAACAAAATCAGAAACGTTGGAGAAATGGAATCATTGCTTGATGTTTTGGCATCCGCAATTGGTGCGTTGACGAATCCTAACAAACTTCAGAAAACATTTAAAAGCGTAAACAATTCGAAGATTACAGCAACAACGATTACGAAATATATTGAATATTTGGAGGATGCTTTTTTAATTGAAGAGGCGAACAGATATGATATTAAGGGAAAGTCCTATATCGGTACGCCAATGAAGTACTATTTTATGGATATGGGACTTAGAAATTCAAGAATTCATTACAGGCAGCTGGAAGTGACACATTCTATGGAGAATGTCATTTACAATGAATTAAGAATGAGAGTATCTATAAGGGATAGAGCCATTTGCGTTCACACAATCTTCATAAAAGAATTAGCACTCACCCCTTGACAGTGCTAATAACTGGGTGTATAACATAGTCAAAGATAAGGAAAGGGATTAGAAAGAAGAGAAAGAATCCCGAAAGCTTATCTTGACAATTATTTTGAAAGTAACAGTAAACAAAAGTCTAAGTGCCTTGGGACTTCATAAGAAGCCGCAATTTCCGACACTTGTTTGAGATTGAAAGGAGAAATGACTTATGTTACCTAGTATTTTTGGAGAAGATTTATTTGATGATTGGATGAATGACTATTTCCCATTTGGAAAGGATTTTGACAAGGAGTTCAGTAAAGCGTTAGCACCTACCGAGCGTGCGCTGTATGGTAAGCATGCAAAGAACATGATGAAGACCGATGTCCGTGAGACAGACGATTCATATGAAGTAGATATGGATCTCCCAGGATTCAATAAAGATGAAGTAAAGGTTCAGCTTGCTGATGGTTACCTGACAATTGAGGCTGCAAAGGGTCTGGATAAGGACGAAAAGGACAAGAAGAGCGGCAAGTATATCAGGCGTGAGCGTTATGCCGGCAGCATGAGCAGAAGTTTCTATGTCGGTGAGGGAGTTACCCAGGAAGACATTCATGCAAAGTATGAACATGGCGTACTGAAACTGTCGATTCCTAAGAAGGAAGAGCAGAAGAAAGTAGAGAAGAGTAATTACATCGCAATCGAATAATGTAAGAAATGCGAGATTACTTAATAACAGATGACTAATATTCGTAGAGCCCTCCGTGTATCTGCAAGGTGCAGGTATGCGGGGGGCTCTTTTGCGTTTTGCAATTAGATGTAAACCAGTAAAGGTGAAAAAATATTATGACTATTTTGGACTGGAATATCTCTAAAAATGTTGAAATGATATTTGATTTATTTGATAATAGTGATTGAGACTATTGAGGGAGGACAAGCGGTGAAACGTTATTTAATAAAGGGGGATTTATATGTTCGATTTTCAGCAAATGTATAGGGAAAAGCTGCGTACACCGGAGGCTGCGGTGGAGTGTGTCAAGGATGGAGACTGGGTCGATTACACATCGTCCCTTGGAAAACCTGTACTACTTGACAGAGCACTGGCAAAGCGGAGAGATGAGCTGCACGATGTGAAGATCAGGGGCAATCTGATGGCTGGGCCTATAGAGGTTGCAGAGTGCGATGACAGTCAGGAGCATTTTGTGTATCATAGCTGGCACTGTTCGCAGTACGAGAGAAAGCTGTGCGATGAGGGCAAATGCTATTATATACCGATGGTGTTCCACAACAATGCGGCTTATTATGAGTATTTCCTCCATGTGAATGTGGTCATGGTGTCGGTGGGACCTATGGACAAGCATGGCTATTTTAACTTCTCGGTGAATACCGGTGTAGCTGCCCCTATTGCCAGGAAGGCGGACATCGTGATAGTTGAGGTGAATGAGCACATGCCTAAGATACGCGGTGGATATGACGAGTGTATTCACATATCGGATGTGGATATGATCGTAGAGGGGGAGCACGAGCCATTTGCTGATGTGAAAACACAGGCACCGCGGGAGGTTGACCGGAAGATAGCGGAGCTGCTCATTCCATACATAGTAGATGGTTCAACACTGCAGCTCGGTATCGGGGGAATGCCAAATGCGGTGGGTGAGATGCTGGCTCAGTCGGATCTCAAGGATCTTGCCATGCACACGGAGCTCTGCTCGGATGCATATCTAGCCCTGTACAAGGCGGGCAAGCTGACAAATAAATACAAGAACATAGACCGTGGAAAAGGCGTATTTGGCTGCGCCATCGGTTCAAATGAGCTGTATGAGTGGCTGGACGACAATCCTGGGATAGCGGCGTACCCACTTGAATATGTGAACAGACCGTATGTCATATCGCAGATAGATAATATGGTATCAATAAACAGTTGCGTGGCTGTGGATCTGTACGGACAGGTGGCGGCGGAGAGCAGCGGTTCACGCCAGATCAGCGGAACCGGCGGACAGCTTGATTTCCTGATCGGAGCATCTGGCTCCCATGGCGGCAAGGCGTTTATATGCATGAGCTCCACCCACACCGACAGGAACGGAGTGAAACACTCCAGGGTTAAGCCACAGTTCAACGGAGATATCATCACCTCCCCTAGAAGTCAGGTGTATTTCCTTGCGACAGAGTACGGAGTCATCAACCTTGAGGGACGCTCCACATGGGAGAGAGCTGAGGCGCTCATCTCCATAGCTCATCCGGATTTTCGCGATATGCTGATAAAGGAGGCCCAGGAGAGAAAGATTTGGCGGAGGTCGAATAAGAGATGAAAAGATTATTTGACATAGATATAAAGGACTACGAAGCGGGCTACAAGGTATACTGCAGACCATCGGCACGCGGAATCATCCTGCAGGGAGACAAGATAGCCCTTGTCTACAGTGGGCGGGAGCACTATTACAAATTTCCAGGTGGCGGTATTCAAGGCGGAGAGGACAAAAAGGCAGCTCTTGTCCGTGAGGTCCGCGAGGAGACCGGGCTTGTGGTCATCCCTGATAGCATAAGAGAATTTGGAAGTGTACTTCGAAGACAGAAGAGTGATAAATCGGAGAATACGATATTTGAGCAGGAAAACTTTTATTATATATGTGATGTTGAAGCTGCGAATATAGGACAGGAACTTGATGAATATGAGCGAGAGGCGGGATTTGTGCTAAGAGTCTTGCCAATCGATGAGGCGATATGTGCAAATGACGAGTATCACAGTGATAACTATTTCGATGAGATTATGATAAAGAGGGAGCTTCGGGTTCTTCGGATGGTGAAGGTGCAGATGAAACTATAGACGCATGTGTAGATGTCTGGAGAAATGAGAATTATGACCGAACTACGGGAACTATTTCTGGTTGTATCGGTTGTTATGAGAAGAGCATGGCATTATAAAAGTGAGATTGCGGATGAAAGAAAAATCTAAAAAACAAAAAAGTAGAAATACGAAAAAGCAGAAATATATAAAATTGGCAATTGCTCTGAGTATATTGATTGTCATAATATTGTTCTGCAATTTTCAGAACAAACACCTTGAAACCACACATTATACATATGCGGCAGAGAAGCTTGGTGTGGATCTTGATGGCTATCGGATAGTTCAAATATCGGATCTGCACAATGCAAAGTTTGGCAAGAATAACCAGAAACTGGTGGACAGGATAAGAGAATGTGAACCTGATATGATCGTCCTGACCGGAGATCTTGTGGACTCAAATCACACAAATGTAGACCGCGCAGTCCAATTTGTGGATGAGATCGTGAAAATATGTCCGGTATACTATGTCACAGGCAACCATGAGTATTGGCTGGAGGCTTCTGAGTATGATGAGCTCATGTCTGGACTTACCCGTGCAGGGGCGGTTATTCTGGATGATCAGGTTTTGGAGATATCCAGGGGTGATGCAAAGTTCAGGCTGGTTGGGCTGGACGATAAAAGTCTTGCGGATGGGACACTTGGGACGTTACTGAATAACGCTCAGAATGTGGCGCATGAGGACTCTGAGAAAAAAGAATTCACAGTAGTTCTTGCACATGAGCCACAATACCTCGCAAGGTATGCCGGCACCGGTGTTGATCTCGTGCTTTCCGGACATGCCCACGGTGGACAGTTCAGACTTCCATTTGTCGGCGGGATAGTGGCGCCGGATCAGGGATTTCTTCCAGAATATACAGCAGGTGAATATTATATGAATGGCACCGAGATGATAGTCAGCCGCGGCCTTGGCAACAGTGTGGCTCCGGTGAGGCTGTTTAACTTCCCGGAGATAGTATGCGTGGAGCTGGTGGGGAAGCATTAGTTATTGTGAGAAAGTTAATGTAGATAAGAAAATGATGTACATAAAAGATCGTGGGAAGATTTTGAGTAGGGATCTTCTCACGACCTTTTAATATATTAGGATTTATTTTTCTCAGCCTTCTAGCTATCGCAGCCTTTCATCCACCTCAACCTTGAAAGGAAGCTTGTTCAGAATGTCATGTTCAAGATCAATTCCCGGGTACACCTCAATGAGCTTAAGTCCCTTTTCAGTGAGCTCAAATACGCATCGTTCTGTGACGTATATAACCCTCTGTCTGTTTGCCAGCGCACGTTTTCCTGAGAAACTGATGCTTCTGACATCGTTTACGAACTTAGGAATGTTTCCCTCGTTTTTGATGGTCACGATGCCGTCATTGTCCTCCACGGCAAGCCCCTTCGTGTCAAATGTGAGACAGAATACAACGGTTGCGGTCTTGGCGGTGATATTTGCAAATCCACCTACACCGGCAAATGCGCCAGGGCCCTTGTGGGCATTTACATTCCCGAACCTGTCAACCTCGATCCCGCCCATGAAACAGATATCAAGACCGCCATTGTTGTAGAGATCAAACTGGTTTGCCATGTCATAGATGGAGTCCGCGCCAATGACAGCGCCGAACACCTTGCCCGATGCAGGGAATCCGCCTACACCCCCGGATTCTACGGTCAGGGTTATCTTGTCCAGAATACCGTTCTCTCTGGCATACTTGGATACAGTCTCCGGAATTCCAACACCTATGTTGACTATATCGTCCGGTTTCAATTCCAGAGCAGCCCTTCTTCCAATGATCTCTGCGCTTGTATTGACGACATTCTTTGTCTTGGTACGACCGGAAAGCATCTCAGCCCAGTCCTGCCACTGTGAATATGGAATCTCAAAACTTCCTGTCAGGGATTCGTATGATGCGTGTCTTGGCTCCGGCGGTATCTCAACGATAGCGTCAACCAGACATCCCGGAATGATGGTATTGTGAGGTCTTGATGGCCTTGCCACAAGTCTGTCAACCTGCACGATGACCTTTCCGCCATTTGCCTTTACAGCCTGACAGATGGACAGCGCATCTCCTGCGGTAAACAGATCCTCAAATGAGATGTTGCCCTTGCGGTCAGCAGCAGTTCCCTTGATGATAGCCACGTTGATAAGCGGCAGCTTGTAGTAGAGGAATTCCTCACCGTCCAGCTCTACGTATTTTACAAGTGAGTCATCCTTTGATATGTTGTTGATTCCCGGTCCCTCAAGTCTCGGATCGACAAATATATCCAGCCCGACCTTGGAGAGCGCTCCCGGAAGTCCGCCGGCCTGCGCACGAATTGCGTGTGAGATACAGCCGAGTGGGAGATTGTATGCCTCAAATCTGTCCTCAAGGACAAGCTTCTTGGTGCTGTACATGGCTCCGAAATGTCCACAGATGATTTTGTCAACTGCGCCGTCTCTTATGTATCCCTCTGCCGCCTTGTTCTCATCCCACGCACCAAAGCCCGCGCTTGATATAGCTGTGAGGTGCTTCGGCGAACCTGTCCTCTGGTATCTTTTATATAATGCCTCGTGAAGCTCGATTGGAATATCTATGCCGAGAAATGAGTTGAGTGCGATCACATCTCCGTCATTTATAAGATCCATTGCCTCGTCGGCTGTCATTATCTGGTACATTTGTCTAACCTCGTATCTATAGAATCCTTTGCTGAATTTTAGTCAGTCACTTGCTATTTTTATCTTTTGAGGCTGAGATGTCAAGAAGATTATTAAGGGGAATGGTGATATTGGGGGTAGAAAAATTCGACTTATCCTAAAAAGATAAAAAACTTTCTTTTTTCTGACGAAAAATGCGCAAAGGATACAGAAAATCGAAAGTTTGTATCTTTTTGGAGGTTTATAACAAATAAGCGAAAATTTTATGCACAGAAGAGCAAGATTAAGTCAAAAAGATAAAATTAAAAATGCCAGATAAATATGAGCAATGGTTTGGGACTCATATCTAGCTGACATTTTTAATTTTCTAATCAGGATATTTGATCAGATCGTATATCTTACCATAAACGCCCATATCGCGCACACCCTCAAGCTCCATGCCGAGATGCATGTATTTATCGCACTTTGACTTGGCATCCGTCTCAAGGATGACTGGAACGTGCAACCTGTTTCCCTCAGAGAAAGCCATGTCCAGAACTTTCCTCATGTATCCCTGTCCCTGGTATTGTTCGCGGACGCAGACCATACCGACGAATATAAAATCTTTCTTCTCTTTCTTCATTCGATCCTGAAGAGATCTGCCTCCCTTGGACAGAGCTTTTCCCATGCGGATCATCTCTTTGAGGCTCATGTTGTGAAACAGAGCTTTGAGGATAGCCATGCCCGCCTTGAGATTTATTTTCTGTCCCGGCAGGGTGTAGGCGATATATCCCTCGCCCCGCTCGCTGGTCGCATAGAGCATTTGTCCCTCAAATGCCATGCGGACGTAGTCGGCTATGTAATTTGCCACGGCATCTTTGCTGCTGTAGAACACTCCCATACCTGTTTCCTGTCCATAGTCATAATATCCAAATGCATGGCCGATATCCTCGGCTGCCTGCGCATCCCATTTTGTTATCTTCATTGTATTTTCTCCGTTCAATAATTGTATTGTAATTTCTAATTCCACTCATATGGTTAGATATATCTAACCATAATCATATTATCATATATAGAGTGAAAATGAAACTATGATCTCATTCAGGATGACATGATAGAAATATATGAGGATATGAAGGATGCCGATGTCATAGTGTTTGCATATGAAATATCACTACTAAAACAATACGTTTGTATTGAATTGGCATAAATTAAATATTATAATTTATAAAGAAGCGGTGAAGTTGCATATTATTAATACTAGGAGGTGCATGAGAATGGCAAGCACAATACAGGTAAGGGTAGACAATGATCTTAAGTCAAAATCAGATAAATTATTTCATGATCTTGGAACAGATACTACGACAGCTATAAGAATTTTTCTTACCCAGGCAGTTGCAAATAATGGATTTCCATTTGAGATAAAAAGGGTTGTTACAGATCCATATGTGGCAATGACAGAGGAACAGATGATAGACAAACTGGCGAAGTCAAGACAACATGCTGAAAAAGGTGAATGTCGTGATGCTGATGTTGTGATAGATGATATGAGGAAGAAGTATGACTTATGAGGTGGTTTTGACAAAAGATGCAGAGAATGATTTGGATAATTTTATTCAATATCTCTTATTTGAAAAACATAGTAAACAGGCTGCAGCAAATGTTCTTCAGGACTTTGAGAATACGAAAAGAAGTTTGGAAAAAATTGCTTCAAGTTTGAAACTATGTGATAATCTGCGCTTGAGAAAGCTGGGATATAGAAGAATTAATTTTGAAAGACATAGATATTTTATGTTATATCGAATAGAAGGAGAACGTATTATAGTAGATAATATATTTCACGAATTACAGGATTTTGAGGGAAAAATGATATAAAACAATCCGTAGCGCAATTAACATTAAAGAGTGGGAAGCATGGAAACACTACTTATGAAAGGAGATGCTTTATATGGCTACAAAATCTGCAAATTTATATGCAAGGATTGAACCAGATGTCAAAGAAAAAGCAGAAAGTATCTTGGCTACACTGGGTATCCCTGCTTCTAGTGCTATAAATATGTTTTATAAACAGATTATCTTACAGAGAGGACTTCCATTTGAGGTAAAAATACCATATGACAGACCTGTTGACATCAGCACATTATCAGATGCAGAGTTCGATGAAGAATTGGAGAAAGGATATGCGGATATGCAGGCTGGACGGACGAAAAATGCTAAAAAGGCCTTTACTGACATTCGTAAGGATTATGGAATATGATATATGAATTAGAGATATCCGAGCAGGCTGACAATGATCTGAGAGGATTTTTTGAATATATTGCCTTTGAATTACAATCTCCTCAGATTTCCTGTCTGGTTATTTTCAAGGAACAGGACACCGGCACAGTCAAGAAGCTCTTCGAAGCCTTTGGCAGTTTGTCTTCTCCTGGTAAGCTGTTCGCCGGTTTTTACATTGTAGACTATATTTGCCTCTATAATCCGATTTGCATCGGGGGTCTTTATGGCCTTGTTTTCAAGGAATGACTTGGCATGGCTGTCAGCTCCTTTTTGCTAATAACACCCACAATATATCCAATTGAGAAAATGGTGTCAATGAACCGCGGGGAAATTGGGGGTATCTGAACCATATCTTTGCCGAGGGGCAGTACGCTTTCCCGGTTAATATGCGAGTACCTAATCTTCACAAAATCTTCACAAAATAATTAGCACTCACCTATTGACATTGCTAGCATAGAGGACTATAACATAGTCAAAGATAAGAAAAGGATAGCACAACCGGTGGTGCAGATGACCGTTCGGCATATGCACTGCAGATTTCTGTTATATAACATTTTAGGAAAACAGAAAGGAAGTGTTCAAAATGGATAAAAATCCAAAGCATCCATTGAAGAAAAAGAAAGCAGTTCAGAAGGTATATGCAACAGCAAATCACAACGCTGTAGCAGCTGAAGAACCGGCTACACCAAAGTCAAAAAAGCATAAATAGTATATGAGACAAAGGTCCCCTGTATCTGCATCAGGCAGGTATGGGGGACTTTTTTGTCGTGGGAACAGCAATATATAAATTTAATTTCTGAATATGGGGTTACTGATGTATAATATATATAACAAATATTTATGGGATACATTGTCGGACTTGACAGACTGATATATTTTCGAACTAAAATATATTGAGTGTTGATGGGATAATAGATTTGGGACACATGGGGAATATGAAAAATATGGAGAATGCGGAAGGAACGGAAACAACAGATAAGGTCAGAAAAACGGGTAAGCTGGATGAGAAGCTTTTGCCGCCGGACAAGCTTGTACTGCCTAAGGCCTCTACGCCCCAAAATCAGAACAAGCTTAATATGAAGATACTTCTGGTGGAAATTCTCATTGTGGCAGTGATCGCTGTGATCGTGATAGTTATGGCAGTAAATGGTAAGGGCAGGAATCCTGACATGAAAGGGTATTACTATAGAGGGCGCTGGCATCCAATAGGATTCGCCGGCATAGATCTGTATGGTTTCATTATGCTCATACTTATGTGTATTGGCCTCGGAGTGATGCGGGTAATCCCGGGTACTATAGCGGATTTTTCGACAAGACCGGGGAAAGAGAAACGTGGGGAGCTTGAATCTATCAGGAGAAATAATTATGCAAAGCATTTGTGCAGATTGATCGAGATCGATAAGACGGAAATTTTGGATAATATGAGAGATAGATTCAATCCTGTAGTCCAAATCCTTTTTTCGGAGGCGCAGGCTGAATGTCTGAATAGATCGAGGGCCTGCAATCATCTTATGGTCAGACTGGGGCTTGGCAGTGTGGATATATCTGATCATGTGGTGGTTCAGGAGGCTGGCGGAAAGCGGGAGAGAGAGGTACAGCTCACAGACGTTGCAAATGAGGTGAAGATAAAAACGGCAGTTATCCACGACTTGCCGGTGGTGCTGGATCTCAGCCGTACCGGGGTTATAGGAATAGTAAGTGATGGAAATAAAAAGAGTGCATTTGATATAGCGAGAAATATCATAGGCCAGCTTGAGATAAATGAGACAAATGACAGGATTCAGCTAGCATTTGCCTGTGATCCGGGTGATGGTGAATGGGTAGGATATGATGAGCTTTATCTGGCGGACCGTAAGAATGGAGAAATCTCTTTTGCCGCAGGAGAAGCTGATGTGAAGGGCTTGTTAGACATGCTGGCAAATGAGCTTCAGAAAAGAAATGGTACTCTGGATTATTTTGTGAATAGCGAGAATGTAGGCGGATATAGGCATATAGTTTTGTTTGTTGACGATCCCGGACTTCTGGAGGGGCATTTGATAAATCGGTACATTTTGCCGGGGGAAGAAAATCTGGATTTTACAGTTGTCGTTCTCTCTGATGATGAAGAGAAGTTTATTTTGGAGATGGACTGTGAGATAATACAAAATGATGATTTTGCGGGAATATATAAGCCTGGAACGGAAGAGTGGATAGAGATCAAATTTGACAGGGTGACCGAGGCAAGGCTGTGGAGTCTGGATGAGATTGTAAGAAAGAACAGTGGAAGGATGGTGTGAGATGAGCTACGTAGAATTTAAAGATGTTAAGAAGGTATATAAGACAGGAGAGGTGGAGATCAATGCTCTCCGCGATGTGGATTTTGAGATAGAAAAGGGAGAGTTCTGCGTCATAGTCGGAGCCTCTGGTGCGGGCAAGACTACTATCTTGAATATACTTGGCGGTATGGATACTCTGACAAGCGGCAGCGTGAAGCTGGATGGCAGAGAGATATCAACTCTGAATAAGAGACAACTCACGGCATACAGAAGGTATGATGTGGGATTCGTGTTCCAGTTCTACAATCTGGTACAGAACCTCACAGCACTTGAGAACGTGGAGCTTGCAGCCCAGATCTGCAAGGAACCGCTGGATGCTGCAACGGTTCTGAAGCAGGTGGGACTTGAGGATCGTATGGCGAACTTCCCGGCACAGCTCTCCGGAGGTGAGCAGCAGAGGGTTGCCATAGCAAGGGCTCTGGCGAAGAATCCGAAGCTCCTGCTCTGCGATGAGCCGACGGGCGCGCTTGACTACAACACGGGCAAGGCGGTGTTGAAGCTCCTTCAGGATACATGCAGAAATACGGGAACGACAGTTATAGTCATAACGCACAACCAGGCACTCACAGCCATGGCGGACAGAGTCATCACGGTTAAGAGCGGAACTGTGGAGAAAGTGGTTATGAATGATAACATCAAGAACGTTGAAGATCTGGAATGGTAGGTGGCCTATGAAATCAATGATGAGACGCACGACATTTCGTGAGATAAAAAATACATTTGGAAGATTTGCAGCCATCATGGCGATCATAGCCCTGGGCGTGGGATTCTTCTCGGGGCTCAAGATGACGAAGCCGGATATGATGAATACCATATCAAAATTCCTTGACGAGGGAAATTTCTATGATCTGCATCTTCTGTCAACTCTGGGATACACGGATGATGATGTGGATTCATTTGCCGGGGAGAAGGATGTGTTGTACGCAGAGGGTGGTTACAGCCTGGACGTCCTATACAAGAACCAGGGTGAAAATGACAGGGTGTTGAAGACTATGTCAGTTCCGGAAAACATCAACAAACTGAGTCTTGTGGACGGACGCATGCCGGAAAAGGAAGATGAATGTGTTGTAGATGCCAAGATGGACAGTATAAAGATAGGTGATGTCATAGAGGTGGCAGATGACGATGCAGCAGAAGGCAAGTCTGACGGGAAAACAGACAGTGATATCGCTGACTCGGGAAACGAAAGCGAGGGCGGCAGTACACAGGATATACTGAAGGTGAAGAAGTTCACTGTTGTCGGAACTGTCAACTCCCCTCTTTATATTAATTTTGAGAGAGGCACCACAACACTTGGAAACGGTAAGATCGCGGGCTTTGTATATGTCAGCCCTGAAGCATTTGACAGCGAATGCTACACCGATGTATATGTGAAATTTGACAGAAAGTTTGATCTGTATTCCGATGAGTACGAAGACTATATAGACGACAGGAAAGACGAATGGGAGTCAATATGTAAGACCAGTGTGTTAGACAGGTATAAGGATATCCTCATGGCAAAGGGTATGACGGAGGATATGGTGAAGGACATAACGCTGGATGATGCAGATGGTGTGAACTATTACATACTCGGCAGAGAGACGAATATCGGATATGTCTGCTTTGAGAGCGATTCAGATATAGTAAATGGAGTTGCAAAGGTATTTCCGGTATTCTTCATATTGGTTGCCGTGCTCGTGTGTATGACTACCATGAACAGAATGGTTGAGGAACAGCGCTCTATGATAGGCATGCTGAAGGCTCTCGGCTATGGCAAGGCGGCGATCATGGGAAAATATATGATCTATTCGGGAACTGCGGCTGTAGTAGGATGTGCAGGTGGATATCTTATAGGTACATATGTATTTCCGGAGGTTATCTGGTATGCATATCATATGATGTATATACATGTGCCACTTGAGAGAACCACAGACTGGACGCTGGTTATTGGCGTGCTGGCAGCATCCCTTTTGTGCACTGTAGGTACAACCTGGTTTTCCTGCAGATACGAGCTTTCTGAGACTGCGGCAAGTCTTATGAGGCCTAAGGCTCCGAAGCCGGGCAAGAGGGTGTTCCTTGAGCATATCCCATTTATATGGAAGAGACTGAAATTTCTGAGAAAGGTAAGTGTCAGAAATGTATTCAGATATAAGAAACGTTTTTTTATGATGATAATAGGAATAAGCGGCTGTACTGCGCTGCTGCTCACAGGCTTTGGAATAAATGATTCCATAAGCGGATTTGCGGACAATCAATATGGGGAGATACAGGTCGGAGATGGAGTGATAACGCTGAATACATCGATTGCGGGTGATAGAGAAGATGAGCGCTTCAGTAGTCTGAAAGACCGGCTGGAGGAGGATACCTCCTGCTATGATCTCGTCAGTGAATCTACCTGGGATCTGGTGTGTGATGGTGGTGTAAAGTCCGTGAACATGGTCATCATGGAAGAACCTGAGCACGTTGACAGGTATATGAAGTTGGCGGATAAAGATGGTGCGAAGATAGAATATCCGGGCAAAGGGGAAGCTGTGATCAATACTGCGCTGGCAGAACAGTACGACCTCAAAACAGGCGATGTAATAACGGTCAGAGACAGCGAGATGAAAGAGATAAGAGTTTCCGTATCAGGCATATTCAGGAATCATGTATACAACTATGTGTATATATCACCTGAAACATATGAGGATCAGATGGGGGAAGCACCTCAGTACAAATCGGTGTACTTCAATCTTGAGGAAGGCGCAGATTCGCACGAGATATCTGCTGATCTTATGGGTGATGCAGCAACAGCGTCAGTGACTATCAACAAGGATATGAAGAACAGGATATCCAAGATGATGGAGAGTCTGAATTATATAGTAATTGTAGTCATACTATCGGCTGGTGCGCTTGCATTTATCGTCCTCTACAACCTGACAAATATCAATATCACAGAGCGAATCAGGGAGATAGCAACCATAAAGGTTCTGGGATTTTTCAAAAACGAGACTTCAGCTTATGTATTCAGGGAGAACAGAGTCCTGACGACATTTGGAATCGCTGTGGGACTTGTGCTTGGAGTGTTTTTGCATGCATTTGTCATAGGACAGATCAAGGTGGATATGGTCGCATTTGATACATATATAGCGCCGATGAGCTATGTGTACAGTATCGTTCTGACATTTGTGTTCAATTTTCTTGTCAACAGAGTTATGTCAGTCAAGCTTGATAAGATAAATATGGCGGAATCGCTTAAGTCGGTGGAATGATCCTTTCATATATGGCATGTAACAGAATAGTTTAGATGTTTATTACGATCCACAGGGCGTACAGTATAGACGGTACGTTCTGTGGATTTTTTTGCAAAAAAGTTGTTTTCACGCCTGTTACTAGCCTTTTGGTTAGTGTACATGGAAAAACATAGCAATTATAATTGTAAATATATTATTGATATCAGAATGTGGCAGCTTAAAACGGCTGGTGCTCATGGTTAGTTTTTTAAGTGAAAGGGAGGAAGAAATTATGAGAAAGAGGGCGATAAGCTGGGCGCTGACGGCCAGTATGGTGCTATCTATGCTGTCCGGATTTATTCCCGGACAAAAAGCATACGCGGCGGACAGCTCGAAGAAAACAGGCAAGACGGTGGTCGAGACAGAGATTGACGAGAGTACATACAAAGCTCTGGGTCTCAGCACCGATATAGACAAAAGCAAAGCTGCGGTGCCGTATGACAAGGATAATATATCTACATTTGCAGAGGTGAATGAGGTATACGTTGCGGCAAACGGCAATTACAGAAACAAGTACACTGTGCGAGACGGATTTGACAGGATTGGAGATTTCAAGGACAGGACTACAAAGGTAAACAGCAGCCTTGGCAATCTGTACGGAGCGTATGGTTTCTATGATCTTGGCGAAGATAATGTGAAAGTGGAACACGGCGGATCGGGAGACAGTAACATAAGCAGCAACATGGGAAATGTTCTAAAAAAGGACAGTAATGGTTTTAACGGCCTGTATGCGACAAGCGTTGCATTTGATGGAGGCGACGGAAAAACCAACTACGTTGCGGAGCTAAGAGTACATGGAGATAAAGTATTCGGTCCAGCTGGATGGAAAAGTATTAAAACTGTCATAGATGGCAAGGAGTACCGCGGAAAGATAGATGTGAGTATTTTCAAGATAGCAGCTGATGGTACAAGATCTTCAATTGCTACGCTTACCCCTACTTTAAACAAGAATTCTACATATGGCGATGGACTTTTGTATTTTATCAGAAGATACCAGCAGGAGTTGGATGCGATGTTTGAGATCGAAAAGGCCGATCTGAATGGAGATGGTTTTGAAGATCTTCTCGTATACTGTGGAACTTACGAGGATAGAAATATAAACGATCAGAACATACGCTATGCCATAGTCGATGTATATTATGGCAAGAGAAACGGCAGGTTCACAAAGGGAAATAATATAAGCATACCGGGCGGGCTTGCATCTAATTATGAAAGTGGAACGGGTGGATCGTGGTGTGATTATGGAATAGGAAGAGCTCCTGTGGTAACTCTGGCCGGCGGTGATCTGGAGCAGGATGGCCGGGATGAGGCCGCGGTTGCCGTATCTGGATCAGTTCTGAATTACAACATGGCAAAGGCAGGTCATATGACCGTCTATACATATAAAGACGGCGGACTTGTCCCTATAGAAGGTCTGAATGAAGTGTCACTTGGAGACACAGATGGCAGAAAACAGAACTATGGAATGTATGCTGCAAATTGTGCATTTGGCCGGTTTAAGTATCCTGGATCAGGAGCCATGGTCACAGGACTTATAGTTGGTGGATATTATTCAAGCAATTCTCAATATGTGCAGAGGGAATATGAAGCCACGCAGGCTGCATACAGATACGTATACTACGATAGTCTGACGGATAATTATGTGTTGTCAGATTATCATACGAGAAGCCTGGGGACTAAGAGTAAAGAAATCGTGAAATATCACGAGGTTAAAAGTAACGAATATTACAGACCTGTGAATGCACCTATGGCGCTTGCGTGTGCAGACCTTAAGGGCATGAACGGCAATAATGAAAATGACAGTGTGCTTTTTGGCGCAGAGGTATATGCTTTCTCACTGGAAGATGGCGGAATAACAGGTTCGGAGATAGGAAGCATGAGTATATGTACCGACCAGCGCAATCAGGGCAACGACAAGAAGAAAAAAGATCAGGTGTGGATCGGCGATGTCAGGGTTGGCTGTGTCGATAAGGATGCCAAGGGGAACAATTACAGACAGAGTTTTGTGTGCGTTGTGGGAGTGCACAGAGAGAAGAAACTCAATGATAAAGATGATTATTACTGGCTGGACATAGCGACATTTTCTATGGATGGCGGCAGCCCATACAGCAGTCAGGAGGGTGTAGTATGCCAGTCGAACAGCAGACAGGATATGTATGGAACATTTGTTTCACTGTGTCTTCCGGATATTGATAATGACAGTGTGCGGTTAAAGTACGAGGGAGAGTATCCGGTATACACAAATCCAGAGGTCTATGCAATCCTTCAGGCAAGTCCGTATTTTGATGATGTTCAGGAAGTATATGAATATGTAAATAACGGTGGAACATCATATTCAACAAGCAAAGGTTCATCGAACACGGTATCAGCTAACTTGTCAATATCAGTTGGCGCGTATGTGTCGTCGGAGATCCAGCTCATCGGAGCAGGTGAGGTAGAGGTTGAACTTTCGTATGGAGCAAGCTTTGAATATGCAAATACAAAGACAACGGAATATGAGATAACATATAATGCCGCAGGTGGAGGTTCTGATCAGGTCGTTCTGTACTGTTTGAAATATATGTATTACGAATACTCCATATATGATCCGATTGCGAGAAAATGGGAGCCGGTGGTTATGCCGGTATGTCTCGGACCTTCAACTTCAATCATAGATGTGGCAGATTACGACAAGGTTGCAAGAAGGAGCAAGGGGCTCAACGAGATATATAATAATATTCTGAATAACACAGCGGGAGACCCTGCTACATACCAGACTCTTGGAGGTAAATTAAAGTACGCCTATCAGTCAGGTGGAAATAACAATTATTCTTCTGTAAATGCCAGCTCTGGTGCAGATCAGACTCAGACGATATCTGTGACTGATGAGAACGAGTATTCAACTGAAGTGTTCATTGAGGCGAACGAAAAGCTTGGTGCCGGAGGCGGAGGACTCGGTAATAAGGTCATCGTCGGTGTGACATCAAGCCAGCATGCGGGTCTTGGTCACACCTATGTAAGCTCGAATGGTGTTACATACAGTGGAACGGTGGACAATGTTCCGGCAGACTGCACAGGCTTCTCATTTGACTGGCAGCTGCGAGTGAACACTGCAAAGCTGAACAGCGACAGTGATTCAGTGTTCGTCATTGGCTATGATGTTAAGAATGTTGTTCGTCCGGCGCGTATGCCGATGGGACTTTCTGTTGTCGACACAACGAGAAACAGTGTCAGTCTTGAGTGGTCACCGTCCAATGATGCAGATTACTATGAGGTCTGTATCGTTGATGCAGGAGGTAATTACAACAGCAAGGCAGTTGTGCCATATACAGTTACTGACTATGAAGTGAAGGGACTATATTCCAACAGGACTTACACATTTGCAGTGAGGGCTCTTCAGGCAAATGGTTCAAAGAGTCTGTTCAGCCGTCCGGCAACCGCGACGACACTTCAGGACAGTTCTAATTTCCATATAACAAAGAACCCTGATGATACAAATACGTTTGCGGGTGGAAATGCAGAATTTGCGGCAAATGCGGTTTATTATGATGGGGATGGAGTAAACCAGAGCGTTGGATACAACTGGCAGGTTAATACAGATAATGGATGGAGAAGCGTATCGACAGGAGGCAGCAATCCTACGCTCAGACTTACTGATGTAAGTGATGAAATGGATGGAAACGAATATCGATGCAGAGTTTATTACAACGACATCACACTCTACACCAAGACTGCGACACTCACTGTAAATAAGGCGGACAGCAAGGTCATGCTTCTGGCGCACAACGATACCGAGAATAAAGATCTGTCGGATGGCAGCGTAGTCAGGGCATCGGGCTCAGAGACTACAAAGGTGGAGAACGTGACTAAGGAGAGAAATCTTATAACAGTAACATCCGGAGTCAGGGAATATATTCTTGTCAGCGACGGAACAAACTATATGTGGAAAGATAGTAACGAGAATTACTATCCATGCAGCGTAAGCGTCAAAAAGGACAGCGATGGTTACGTGGATGAATCACAGACATTTAAAGCATCTGATGTGGGTGGCGCGGCATATGGTGTGAGTGAATCAGATTTCATCGCAGATATTGATGGCAATACTTACAAGCTGACCAGCGTAAATGCAGATGACTATGCAGGTGAAAAGGTGTCATATGCATCTGATGATGTTACATATGACAGGATACTCGCAAAATGGGTATCAGAGGATGGCAGCAAGAACTTCTATCTCCTCGGAAACACATCGGGAAGTGAAGACAGTACGGTGTACTATTATGTGGCAGATAGTGAAAGCGGAAGTTTTACGATGACTTCAAAGAAGACTCTGAATGTGTCAGATACTGTCAAGGTGGTCCAGACTGATCTCAAATCAGTATATCAGACCAAGACGGTGAGATCTGAGACCACAGGGGCAGAGGTCACATATACAGGAGACAAGATCACACTCAGCTGTCAGCCAAAATCACTGTCAGGTGAGGATGTACAGGGAGATGTGGAATTTGTCATTACAGGGCCTGAGAGCAAGCGCATAGCTGGTAAGTACGACAGAGCAAATGGCTGCTATACTGCACAGTGGGAGCCATCCGGACAGGGAATATACAACGTATATGTATACTTTGCAGGAAACAAACAGTACAACGACAGTATATCTGACTCGATGTCTATATATACCTCATTTGAGGGAAAGACGAACATGAATCTGACCATGCAGGATAATGTAAGATACGGAGATTCAGTGAAGATGTCTCTGGAGAAAGTGTCATACGACAATACAGGAAAGCTTCAGGATATCACGGACGATTCAGAATACACAGTTAAGATAAAGAATAATAAGACAGGAGAATTTGAGGACACAGACAAATACGAACTTGCAAACGGCGTGTTTATACCGAAGTCTATTGGAATGTTCCAGATAACGGCATCAAATGGCGGAGACAAGACTCAGAAGAATATAAATGTTGGAAGGGCACAGCTTGAGATAGCTGCCCAGGATACAGAGAAAAGTGTAAATGATTCTGTAAGAGAGTGCGAGGATGCGGTGATAACAGGTCTCAAGGCATGGGATACCGACATAATGCCTCAGAGAGACAGGGATTACGAGCTCAGATCATATGGAGTAAGTGGGCTGTTGCCGGGTATATATGATATAGATGTTGCATACGTCAAGGTGGGCGATCAGCATTCACAGGTTATGAATGAACTTGAGAAGAACTATATAATAAACCTGGTTAAAGCATCATACACACTGACAGGAAACGTGTACACCGTCACTGCCAGGCCGGCAAATACACATGGCACAGTTTCAATCAAGTACCAGCAGCCTGGAAATGAAAACAGTGACGGACTCACAGTTGACAGTGGAACAAGACTCCCTGAGAACTCAACGATCACTTTAGCTGCTACTCCTCATAAGGGATATAAGGTTAAGAGCTGGTCACTAAATGGAAAGACAGTTACGGATCCACAGTGTGGAACATCCGGTGGCAAGGCGTGCAGCGATGACCAGATCCAGATGGATAAGCTGAAAGCAAACATGAATGTAGCAGTAAACTTTGAGCCTGTATATCACAAGCTGACATACAAGCCTGACAATGAGGCTCATGGAACACTCAAAGCAAACTATGTGACGGATGGAACAATTGGAAAATCGTTCGGTTCAGGTGCAAACATTCATATAGAACAGAAGGTAAGACTCACTGCGGTTCCGGCAGCAGGATATGTTCTGGATCATTGGACTGTTACGGGAGAAGATGGAGTTCCGGAGACCGTTCTCGCGGAAGATGGAGTGACAAATAACACATCTCTCACATATGATGCAGAGGAGATCAGCGAGGATACACTTATCACGGCATATTTTGCAGAAGCACAGAATTTTAAAATATCAGTCTCGCCTGTAACTGTTGGAAGCGATGGAAAGACTACAGTGACAACAGGTGTGGATGTCACAGTCAAGGCTCAGCGAGTTGACGGCACAGTGATTATAGAGAGCGGTGAAGACGGTATATATGAAGTCAGCCGAGGCGACAACGTAACCATTCAGGTTACAGTTCCGTCAGGACTTCTTCTCGACGGATGGTCAGCAGCAGATGGACAGGAACTTGGAACTGTATCAGCGGATCTCAGGACGATGACAGTGTATGATATAGCTTCAGACCTCGATTATACAGTTAAGTACACTGCGCCGAACAGATACAAGGTGACATATGGTGCGGATGATGATGCAGCCGGTGTAGTAGATGCTGTGGCTACCGGAGGTACAGACGCACTTGTATCCGGTGACAAGCAGCTTCAGGGTAGTGACATAGTATTTACAGCAACTCCAAATGAAGGCTACGAGATAGCATACTGGGAGGTAAATGGCGAGAAGGTTGATGCTGAGGCAGAAGGTGCTGGCGCCCAGAGGTATGAACTAGAATATCTCGGCAAGGATACAAAGGTTGTCGTATACTTCTACAAACAGCCGGTTGTGTCGTGGACATCAGGAAATGACACAGAGATGACTGCAAGGTCAGGAGATTCTGATCTGGCAAATGGCGGATGTATCGCATATGCAAGTAAGGATGATCTGAAATTCACATTTGCGGTGAAGAGAAATTATGAGATAGCTGACATAAAGGTAAATTACGCAGGAGAGGATGTATTCAGTCTTGCGGAGAACAGCGGAGAAGGAAAGCTGGCTGAGACTGCGGATGCTGAGTCCGGAACAGAGAGATACACGTTTACGTGGAGTGCTCCGGCAGATGGATTTACAGGGGATGTGACAGTAAATGCCACATACAGAAAGATATCACCATCCGTGAAGGCTGAGTATTCTCTGAAAGTGATAGAGAAGGCTTCTGCTGGAGAGGCGTCAGGAAAGACACACGGCTCTATAAGTGCAGATGTGTCAAGAAAAAATCTCCCTTCATACATACAGATAGGAGATACCATAAGTGATGCAACGGAGAGCAAATCTGCGCAGATCACAGACATATACAGAGATTCTGTCATCACATTCAAGGTTGTGCCTGATGATGGATACAATGTAAAAGAATGGATCATAAATGGACATAAGCTGACAAGCGAGACGGAGAATATAAAGTTATATTCAGACAAGAAAGTAAATGATACCCTTAAGATCACGGTTGACGGAGATTCATCTGATGTGACAGTTATGGCTGGTCTTGAGCTGGTTGGTGATGTACTCACATTTGGTCCTGAGACAGAGGGAACAGGTGAGGTGAGCGCCATGATCACATCTACAAAGCTGGTGCTCGAATCAGGAGATATGATAGGTGCTGCTTCATATGTGGAATTCACAGCGACGGCTGCAGAAGGATATGAAGTTGCAGACTGGCTTGTAAATGGAATCAGTCAGGGCGTGGCAGAGAAGATATTTGCATACAAAGTGCCAAAGGATACGAGAGTTGATGTGAGGGCTGTGTTTGACAGACCTGTGTATAAGATAACATGGTCAGCGGACGGAGCCGGACAGATAGAGGCAGAGAACGTGACATCAGGAGAAACACTATATGGAGAGTCTGCGGATATCAGAGGCGACAGAATGCTTAAGTTTACGGCTATTCCGGATCTGTATATGGAGTGTACGGGATACACAGTAAAGACAGCAGAGGGAACAAAGGATTACACAGCAGAGGAGCTTGGCAGCAACGTATTTGTGGTTGACAAGGTGGCATCTGACATAGATGTTGTTGCTCACTTTGCTAAGCAGGAACTCAAGTCAGTTATAACCTTTGAGGCAAATGATACTGCTCTGGGAACTGTGACAGCGGTATATGGACTGGACGAGAAGGCTGAGATCACAAGTGGCGATAGCCAGGTATCCGGCGGAGATGCAGTATTTACGGCAGCTCCTGCAGATGGCCAGATGATCGAGGGCTGGTATCTTGATCCTGAGTGTACACAGGCTATAGAAGGCACTGAACTGGAGCAGACTACCTATGAGGTGAAGACTATTTACACAGATGTGGCAGTATATGTTAAGTTTGTGGAGATTCCAGAGTATACAGTTAAGGTAGGTACAACAGGAACCGGATCGGCGAAGATCACTGCATCTTCTGACGGTGAGGAACTTGAGATCGTATCAGGAGAGGTTAAGCTCAAGAGACATAAGGATCTTACAATTACAGTTGCACCGAAGGATGAATACAACACAGTTGAGCACTGGACAGTTGACGGAGCAGATGTTGATTCAGATGAACTCACATACAAGCTGACAGACATAACAAAGGATGCAGAGATATATGCATATATCGCACCATCACTTCTTGTAAATGTAATATTCAAGAATGAGGATGAAGTTAAGAAATATGACAATATAGACATCAGTACAGGTTATGTCGGCGAGGATGGAGATATAAGCGGACTTAAGCCAATAAATGCTGAGAATAACTTAGTGAGAATAGGTTCTGGCAAGGATGTAAGATTTGCCATAACACCTTCTGATGATTATATGATCCAGGCATGGACAGTTAAGTACATCAGAGGCGGAAAGGTTGTCAAGGAAGAGTCTGGCACTGACTTTGGATTTACCAACGAGATACTTTTAAATGATGTTACAAACAGCATAGAGGTAAGTGCAGAGCTTGTTGACAGAGTTGGATATGCCATTCCTGTAGAGGGAAATTATGACAGAGATAATAATCTGATAGAGACTGCAGGTGGTGAAAGCACACCGGAGACAGCTTACACTATAACAGACCTTACAAAGATACCAGACAATGTGGTATTCAAGAATGACAATGGCGTAGTTCTTGATAATATGGTAAGAGAGAACGGAGATGCGAGTGTTGTTATTACACCTGCTGAGGGCTGGAGAATCAGAGATATAATCATTGATGAACCAGAGAACGCTGAAGATTCAGAGGAGTCAGAGAATATCATGTCAGTCCAGCCAGTGCTTGCAGAGGATGGAACTGAGACAGGAGCATATCTTGTAAGTGATGTAAACGTCACAAAGAATATGGAGTTTAAAGTTGATGCAGTTAAGCTTTACTCTGTAACAATAGTAGATACAGAGCATGGAAACATAAAGGTGACAAAGCCAGATGGCACAGAGGTGAAGAACGGTGAAATGATTGACGAGAAAACTGTTCTTACATACACAGCAACACCGGATATGTACTATGACTTTGACGAATGGACAGAGGATGCGGCAGATCAGGCTGAGAGCACATTTGAAAAAGCCCTTGACGAAAGTATCACAGTGGGAGCAGCCTTCAAGGCAAGATATGCGAAGGTAAGTATTGCCACAGTGAAGAATGGTACGGTAACTGTCACAACAGCTGACGGTAAGAAGATATCTAACGGACAGCTGGTTCAGGAAGGCACAGATATCATCTGCAAGGCAATTCCTGCAAAGCATTGTGATCTGTCAGCCTGGGGCGGAGATGCCAAAGGCAAGACTGGTACTACAGTGAAACTTACGGTGACAAAGAACATGAATATAAGCGCGGCATTCAAGTTCAGGTATGTGAAGGTAGCTATTGGAAAGACTGAAAACGGATCGATCACAATCAGGACTGCGGAAGGCAAAACAGTTAAGAATGGTGCATCAGTGATCGAGGGAACGGTTCTTATCTGCACAGCAAAGGCGGCAAATAGCTGTAAACTTGGAAGCTGGACAGGAAGCTTCAAGAGTACAAAAACTTCGGTAAAGGTTGCTGCAAATAAGAATATGAAAATCAATGCCAGGTTTGTAGCAAAAATACCGGCACAAAATACAGCTGGTATCAATAAGAATATCCATGCAGTAGTATCTGGAAACAAAGTGACAGTTGTGTGGGGTAAGGTTAACAAGGCTGACGGATATGATATATATGCACAGAAGTGCTATGTAAACTTTGGCTCGAAAAGTCTTGTTAAATCGGTAAAGGGCGCATCGGCAACCCGAGTTACAATATCCAGAATTAATGGCAAATCACTTGCTAAGTTAGATACGATCAAGCTGAGAGTAAAGGCATATAAGCTGGTAAATGGTAAGAAGAAGTATATAGACAATAGTGTCATGCTTCATATAGTTACCAATAGCAGCAAATATACCAACATCAAGAAGGTTCTGCTTCCACAGAAGAGCTACGTGTTGGGAGTTAAGCAGACGATTAAGCTTAAACCTGGATATACCAAGGCAGATGCCAGCAAGAAGGTGCTTGATGGCACACATGGTGCAAGGTATTTGTATGCATGTACAAATAAAAATGTTGCCACAGTTGATGCCAAAGGAAGAATAAAGGCAAAGGCCGCAGGAAAGTGTACGGTCTATGTAATTGCTGTAAATGGCACTACACAGGCTGTGCAGATTATAGTAAAATAAAAATAGTAGCTGCATGAGGTGCTTGATATCCGGCCCGTTGGGGCTGGATGCAGGCACCTTTGCTGATATATACAGGGTGTTGATTATCTATACCGGGATTAAAAAGTGAGAAAAGGAGATTTGTACATATGGGGAATACGGCTTCGGGTAATAAAGGCTGTTTTATAAAACCGAAAAAAGCCTGGAGGCTTCTGAAGACAGCGGATGAAGGGAATGTAACTGCATATATATTCGGGGTCAGTGGTTCGGGAAAGACGACTCTTGTCAGCAGATATCTTGGAACACGTAAGTACATGGTGGTGGATGCCGGCGGTATCAGACCGGATGACCTTGTGGTAGAAAGCAGCAACGCAAGAAAAATAATTGTCATAGATAATCTGCACGAGCTCTCATGGGGGGATGTGGACACAGTGAGGGAGCAAATCATAGAACTCATTAGAAGAGAAGACGTATGGGTTATACTCGTTGGCCGGTGTCCGGTTCCCCCATGGCTTTCTGCTGTAAGATTTCAAGAAGGATTTTATGTGGTGGACAGCAAGCTGCTTATGTTCAGTCTGGAGGATATAAAGAAGTATGCTGAATACGCTGGATTTAGTATCAATGAGGCACAAGTGCAGAGAATGTACTATGAGACTACAGGACTTCCGCTGGCTGTGGAGATGTGCCACATCAAATACATGGAAATGGCATATACAAGCGAGATAACAGATGATATGTATAATGATTTTTCGAGACGCGTTGAGGATGAGATGTGTAATTACCTTGAGTATCATGTGTATGATAACTGGGATGTGGAAATGCAGGAATTTCTCATGGAAATATCCGTGGTGGATGAGTTTACAACAAAACAGGCTGAGATGATAACCGGAAGAAGTGACAGTGAGCTTTTGATCGAGAGGGCAAAGTGGCTTGGAAACTTTATGACCAGCCGGATGGATAAGGATGGCAATACACAATATCAACTGCAGTTTCACATGAGGGTCTCTATGCGCAGACGTCTTAAGCGGAAGTACGAGAAAGAGCGTATAAGAGGCCTGTATGAGAATGCCGGACTGTTTTACAGACTTAACGGAGATATAAGGAAAGCTCTAGAGATGTATGAAAATGCAGGAGTTACAGAGCGAATAGTTTCAATACTTGTCGATAATGCCAGACATGCGGCGAACAGTGGTTATTACTATGATCTGAAAAAATATTACCTGGAACTTCCGGATCATGTCATCGAGAAAAGTCCTGAGCTTATGTGTGGTATGAGCATGCTGCAGTCACTCCTTCTAAATCCTGATGAGAGTGAAAGATGGTACGACAGACTAAAATTATATGCAGATGAAAACCAGGGAAGTGCCAGGAAAAATGCAAAGGGGCTTTTGCTGTATCTGGATATTGGTCTGCCGCACAGAGGAAGTGTTGATGTATTAAAGCTTTTGAAGTCAGCATACACAATGGTCTTTAATAAGGAGGTAAGAATACAGGAATGGTCGGTTACATCCAATCTGCCTTCAATGATGAACGGTGGAAAAGATTTCTGTGAGTGGAGCAAGAGAGACAGAGAGCTGGCATCGAAGGTTGGCAGGATAGTTGAGTTTGTGCTTGGAAAATATGGAAAAGGCCTTGTAAATCTTGCTTTGGCGGAGAGTTTTCTTGAAAAGAGCGGAGATAATTATGAAGTGGCAACTCTTGCGGCAAAGGGCAGAATGCAGGCGGAAGCAGGAGGAAAAATCGAGCAGTGCTTTGTTGCTGATGGTATATTGGCGTGGCTGCATTTGCAGAACGGAAAGCCACAGGAGGCTCTTGAGGTTTTGAATGGAATAGAGGGAAAGGCTGAAAAAGAGGAAGGACAAAATCTCCTTCCCAATATATATGCATTTGAGACCAGATGCAGCCTGTACAGAGGAGATAGAGCCTGTGTTACAGGTTGGATGGAAAATGCTCCGGATGAAAATGTTGAATTCAGGATATATGACAGGTTTATCTATCTAACCAAAGTGAGAGTATACCTTCAAAGCGGACGGAATGAACAGGCATATTCGCTGCTGACAAAGCTGAGATATTATGCTGAGATGATGTCCCGTACGTATATAGGGATAGAATGTAGTGTGCTGATGGCTGTAGCTTTGCAGCGATTAAAAAATGATGACTGGAAAAAGGCGATGTGCCATGCTATGGATACTGCGATGGAATATAGCTTCACAAGGATTATATCCAGAGAAGGTGCGGCGGTGAATACTCTTATAAATACCTGTGGATGGAAAGTCGAGAAAGATGGTGCTGACGATAAGGAGATAGCCGCAAGAAGGGCATATTTCAGACAACTGCAGAAGGAGACTGAGAGTATGACGAGATACTACCCCGGATATATGAAAGCGGGAGTGGATGATGTTCAACTCAGTGAGACTGCTACAGCCATACTTAAACTGCAGGCAGAGGGGCTGTCCAGACAGAAGATAGCGGACAGACTCAACATGTCGGAGGCGAATGTAAAGTATCATCTGAACCAGGTGTACAGGAAACTCGGGGTGACTGATAAGGCCGGGGCGGTTAGGGAGGCATCTAACAGGGGACTTATCTAGTGATTGTGAGATTTGTGTTCGGTGGTGATTTACTTGAATACACCGCATGTAAAAGTTGTATATGAATGTATATAATTAGGGTGGAAAAACTTAGATTGTTGTTGTATTATGTCTATAATTATGATTACATACGAATCAGTAACGTCAGATTGAGATGAGGATAATTTCCGTATGGCATAAAAGTGTTGGTGAAGATGGCGTTTGGAACTTAGAGAATGAGCGAGTACGGACGGATTCGTATTTGACAGGTATTCAAGGAGGAATTACGACGTGAATTTTTTGGAAGAGAGAATAACTAAGGATGGAATAGTAAAGGAGGGCAATGTTCTCAAGGTGGATAGTTTCCTGAACCACCAGATGGATATACGTCTGTTTGATCAGATCGGTGAGGAGTTCAAGAAGAGATTTGAGGGAACAGAGATCAACAAGATCCTTACTATAGAGGCATCCGGAATAGGCATTGCCTGTGTTGTTGCCAGACATTTTGACGTGCCTGTTGTATTTGCGAAGAAGTCAAAGAGCATTAATATAGAGGGCGATGTGTATGTGGCAGAGGTTGAGTCATTTACACACAAGTGTAAGAATCAGGTTATCGTATCCAAAAAATTTATAAATCCGGAGGACAAGATTCTTATCATAGATGATTTCCTTGCAAATGGATGTGCGCTTCAGGGACTCATCTCCATAGTCAAGTCAGCAGGCGCCAGCGTAGAGGGAATCGGAATCGCAGTTGAGAAGGGCTTCCAGACAGGTGGGCAGGTCATCAGGAATCTCGGATATCATCTTGAGTCGCTTGCGATAGTGGACAGCATGGACGCTGCTACGGGCGAGATAAAGTTCAGGGAGCAGTAGGATCGCTGCGGGATATTTGCTGAGAGGTGGGGTATATGGGAAATAACAATTTAGAAGAAAAAAATGTTTCTATGCCTGAGAAAATTGGAGGCGTAATATTTGGCATATGGTTTGTTGCCAGTATTATAGCCGGATTTGTTGCAAGTGAGATCGGAACGGATGCTGTTATGCTTGTTGTGGGGCAGTTTTTTGCCGGGATAGTTCTTGTCATAATTCTAAAGACTCTTATTCCGATGATTAAGAAGCGAAAGCGGGGGAGCATCATCGGTATAGTGTTCATATCTGTGTTTGCCGGTGCTGCATCGGCGCTGATATGGGCGGCGTGTGCTGTGAAAGATGGCTCTTTTGCGGATAAGATAGTATTGCTCCCGGAACGGATATTGGGGAGAGAAAATTGCAATGTTGGAGCATTTTATGCAGAGATATTTGCCTGTGCATTCTTTGTGGTCAGTGCAATAACACTGCTCTCTGTGATATGTAAGAGAAAAGCGCTTGAGCGAAGATGTTCATTTACTGTGAAAGCTGTATGCCATGATGTACGTGCAGATATGAGACAGGATATGAGAGCCGGCAGAAGATATCCGGAGGCGGGAGTATTTGAATTTACATACAGGGATAAGCAGTATAAAGTGTATGAGCAGACATATGTATATGGACTGAATATAAGTAAAGGCGATGTGGTATATCTTTATATCAACCCAGAAAATCCGTACGAATTTTATCTGGAAAACAGTGGTATATTCAGCAGTCAGGCGATATGGTCAGCAGTTTTTTTGATGGTTATATCAGGTTTGATGGCCGCAGGCTGCAATTTGTTGATTTTTAGGTGAAAAAATAGCCAGGTGTATGTTCTCCAATTTGGAGAATATGCACCTGGCTGTTTCTACGTAATTTTATCTGAAACTCTTCAGCCAATTGACGAGAGAGTCGTGCCAGATATTATCTACGACTGTCTTTTTCATCTGTGCGTCAACAGGTCCGTTTCCGGCAAGCTTTGCCAGGATTGCAGCCTGAAGTTCAGGAACTGTCATGGATTCCGGAGACTTGCTCCAGTCAACTGTGATGGTTTCTGGATCAACCGGGGTGTTGGCAGTAGTATTCTTCTCAATATCAGTAGTGTTTTTCTTAGCATCTGCAGATTCTGTAGCAGTCACAGTGTCTTTGGATTCTATCTTTGGTTCAGATTCCTGATTGCCTTTTGCATCGGTAGATGTTCCAGACGCTGCTTTATCTTCTGTGTTGGTCTTAGCTTCACTCTCAGTCTTGTTCTTAGTCTTGTTCTCAGCCTTCGTCTCCATCTTAACTGGCTTAACGTTCAGGTCAGTTCCATCAGGCACCCAGATCTCACCACTGTTTGCAGGCTGGGTTATATTGATATGACCATCCTGTACAGATACCTTTTCGCCTGACAGGGCGCCGATGTATGCTGTGCAGTTACCTGCTGCAAGGTGCATTCCGGCTGGGGCATCGTCGTTGTTCACTGACACGATGACACGTGTTCCGTCAAGATCCCTCGCGTATGCGAACTGTCTGTTGGTGAGCATCAGCTCATCGTAGCTGCCATATGACAGTGCAGGAACGGCCTGACGTACCTTGCCGAGTGCGGCGATGAGTGCTGTACAAGGATTAGTTTTTACTGAATCCTTGTAATCTTCTATATTGAGAGCTGGTCTTAAGCTGTCGTCCGAGCCATATTCCTTGCGTCCCTCAATGCCAAATTCCGAACCGTAGTATATGCTAGGCACACCCGGAAGAGTGTAGAGCAATACATGTACAGGTGCAAAATGAGCCTTATTGGTAAGTTTTGTATAGATACGCTCCACATCATGGTTGTCTACGAAGTTGTAGAGCTTTAATGTTCCCATGTTCTGGAGACGTCTTACAGTGTGCGCGATTTCAAAATAGTTGTGGTCATTGTGGCCGCTGTACAGAGCCTTGTGAAGTGTGTAGTTGGTGACACTGTGAAGAGTCTCGCCGTTTACCCAGCGGCTGTAGTCGCCGTGGATGACCTCACCCATGAGCCAGAAATCCGGCTTCACTTCATTTGCTGTGCGGCGCAGTGCCTTCATGAAATCAAAATCAAGGACGTCCGCAGCGTCAAGTCTGATTCCGTCCACATCGAACTCACTCACCCAGAAACGAATCACATCGCATATATAGTCAACGACAGCAGGATTCTTCTGATTCAGCTTGACGAGAAGGTTGTAGCCTCCCCAGTTGTCGTAAGAGAAACCGTCGTTGTACTCGTTGTTACCCCAGAAATTCACGTTGCAGTACCAGTCTTTGTACTGTGAATTCTCTCTGTTTGCCTGGATGTCCTTGAATGCGAAGAAGTCACGGCCTGTGTGGTTGAACACTCCGTCGAAGATGACCTTTATTCCCTGTTCATGGCAGTAAGCCACAAATGCTGTCAGGTCCTCATTTGTTCCGAGACGGGAGTCGAGCTTCTTGTAATCTGTAGTCTCGTAGCCGTGTCCGACTGACTCAAAGAGTGGTCCGATGTACAGTGCTGAACCGCCAATCTCCTTTATATGATCCACCCATGGAAGCAGGGTGTTTAAGCGGTGAACAGGCTCACCGTAGTCGTTCTGTTTAGGGGCTCCCGCAAGTCCCAGTGGATAAATGTGATAAAATACTGCCTCATCATACCATGCCATAGTTATCCCTCCATTTTTAAAAATTAGCATTTACATTATACTAAAAAAATTAGGAAAAAGCGACAAAAAAACATGTCTATATTGCACGAACTATGGTAGAATCATTTCTGTTGAAATGGACAAAAAAATACAGGAAAGAAAATGAGTAAAGAACAAGCTAAAACAGCAAATTCAGAGCGCGATGATAATTGCAGGAATAGGCTCCCTTATCCAGATCTTCCCTAAGATTGTGCAGACGGTATTTGCTGAGAACTGTGTGGCTGTTGTATTCATAGTTGCCATCATTCTGAATCTTGTGCTTCCTAAGAACATGGATGTCCATGAGACCCCAAAGACTGAGGATGCAGAGTAGATCCAATAAAACATACAGATTATCCGAGAGGAAAACTTACAAGAGGTGTAAGTGTTAATCACAGCGTCGTTCTGATATTATGATATCAGAGCGGCGCTGCTTTTGTATTAACGTGGGCAACGAGCAAAAGTCCGTGATAGCACTCCGGCCCCATGAAAATAAGAAAGGTGAACAATATGGATAGTTTATTAAAGATAGAATCACTGAAGAAATACTATGGCAAAAAGCCAAACCAGACTAAGGCTCTGGACGGCATATCATTTCAGGTCATGCCGGGGGAGTTCCTTGGCATCATGGGTAGCAGTGGATCGGGAAAGTCCACACTGCTGAACTGTATCGCAACGGTCATAAAGCCTGACAGCGGAACCATAGAGCTTCAGGGCAAAGAGATACAGGCGCTTAAAGGTGCGAAGCTTGCGCAGTACAGAGGCAGGGAGATAGGTTATCTGTTTCAGAATTTTGAACTTCTGGACAATCTAACAGGCAGAGAGAACATTATGGTTCCGTTGTCAATACACGGTGTATCCGAGGATGAGAGCAGAAACAGACTGGAAAAGCTTTCATCATATCTGGAGATAGATAACGTGCTTGACAAATTCCCATCGCAGATGTCTGGTGGTCAGAGACAGAGGGTTGCGGCCGCCAGAGCACTCATACTTAATCCGGGGATCATTCTTGCGGACGAGCCGACCGGAGCACTCGACTCAAGAAATGCAAAGGCACTCATGGAGAAACTGTTGGGACTGAACAGGGATGACAACACTACCATACTTATGGTGACCCACGACTCAAATGCGGCCAGCTTCTGCAAGAGGATACTCTTCATACAGGATGGCAGGATATTCCATGAGCTCAGAAGAGATATGGAGAGAGAGTCACAGCAGGAGTTTTATGAGAGGATACTCAAGCTGATGGCGCAGATGGGAGGAGGCAGCGCAAATGTTCTTTAAACTCGCAATGAGGAACAGCCGGAGAAGCAGGAAAGAGAATGGTCTGTTCTTCGCTTCGCTGGTCGTGTCCATAGTGGCATTTTATATCATATTGGCGCTGTCCCATCAGGATGTGATGATATTCCTGAGAAGTCTTGAAAGCGATGCGGTGAACAGTCTTCTTCAGATAGCGGCGGTGTTCTATGTATTTTCACTGGTCATGTTGTTCTTTCTTATATACTATGCAAGCAAATACCAGCTCGAACGACGGAGGCACGAACTTGGAATGTATATAATGATGGGGATGAGGAGATCAAAGCTTTTTGCCCTGCTGATTGCGGAGGATCTGGGCAGCAGCGTAGTGGCTCTGCTCATCGGACTTCCTATAGCGATCCTGATGTCTGAGGTGGTCAGCCTTCTCACAGCCAGACTGGTAGGTCTTGGCGTTATAGATCATCACGTATCATTTTCACTGCAGGCAGTCATACTGACAACTGTTGGATTTGTAGCGATAAAGCTTGCAGCATTTCTCATACTGAGCGGTAAGCTTGCAAGAAAGCAGATAGGCGATCTCCTTGTAGATACACCGGAGACAGAGAAGAAACAGCTTCCGGCTCCTGTGTATGGTGTGAGTGCAGTCCTCGGTCTTGTTGCGCTGGTCATTGCATACTGTCAGGGAATAGGTGGCTATTCGTGGATCAGCGTAAAATATATGGCGGTCACCATAACACTGGGATTTGTTGGCATGTTCCTGCTGTTTTTCGGTCTCAGGCTCTTTGTTGATGCACTGGCCAGACGTGCAAATGGCTCAAAACCACTTGCTGTGTTCGGTTTCAGGCAGATACACGAAAATGTAGTAACAAAATCTGGAACGCTTGCAATAAGCTCGATACTCATACTCGGCGCTCTGTGCTGCTGCGGTGCGGGCGTTGGCATATGTATATCCAGACAGAATATGGATCATGTGCTCGATTATACATTTGCCTCATATGGGGGTGACGCTGAGACGGACAGCAGGAATATCCGCGCGAAACTGGAGGAAACCGGCGTGTTGGAGGATTTCTCGGACGTATTCGATATGAAGCTTGGTTATATAAAGATGGGTGAAAATGAGTCCCATGATGATGCTGTGAACGTGGGGAATGTCATATCCGCACTTGAAAAACTCAAGGTTTCAGAGGACAGGGACGTGCTTATAAATAACATGTCATACATGACATACCCTTACCTGATCCAGGAGAGTGCGTACAACAAGGTGCTTGAGACTGCGGGAAAGGAGCCTTTGGAGCTCGGAGAGAATGAACTGGCACTCTATACGGATTTCTTTACTGATTACCGCGGAGGTTTACTGAATGAGGTATTGGCAGAGCGTCCGGAGGTGGATGTAAGAGGAGATGAGTATCATCTGACCGGAGAGGTCCAGACCACGAAGATTGTGACAGATTCATCGATAACCCTGTCGTTCGGACTTATCGTGGACGATGATACATTTGCCAGACTGACAAATGACAATTACGAGTTATATGTAAATGCCGTTCTCAAAAAGGATATCGTGGACGATAAGGGCCTCATGAAAGCCATAATGGACGAAAATGAGAAACTTGACGGCATAGATTTTGAGAGTATAAACGCTGATTGCGAGAGTTATCTGCAGAACATAGGAAGAAATATGTTCTACACGGTGGCTGCAGGATATATAACGCTTTATTTGGCGGTGGTGTTCCTCATAATCGCAAATACCATAATCGGTGTTCAGTTCCTGATGGGACAGAGAAAGTCCGGCAGAAGGTACAGAACCCTTGTGAAGCTTGGCGCGACATACGAAATGCTCTGCAGCTCAGCAAACAGACAGGTGGGCTGGTATTTCGGAATCCCGGTTGCCGTGGCGGCGGTCAGCAGTATATTCGGTGTGCGTGCTCTGCTCACGGGAATCCTGTCAGAATCCATGCGAGGCAGTGTGAAACAGATACTTATCATAGCTGCGGTTATGATAATCCTGTTGTGTGTGGTAGAATATATCTATATGACAGCGGTGAAACGCTCAAGCAACAGATATCTCATGGCGATGATGACACCGGAAAGGGTTGAGTAAACGGTGAAGTGTGTGATGGTGGTTGAGGACGATGTCCTCATGTGCGATGAACTTCTGGATATGCTGACAAAGGCAGGATACAGGGCAGTTAAGCCAGATGGATTTGACAACATAATAGAACAGATACTGGACATGGCTCCGGATATTCTTCTGCTGGATATCAATCTTCCTGGCAGGAGCGGCTTTGACATATGCCGGGAGATCAAGAGGCGGAGCTCTGTCCCGGTGCTGGTTCTCACATCGAGGGACCAGCTAAAGGACGAGCTCCATGCGCTGGAGCTGGGCGCTGATGAATTCCTCACGAAGCCATGCCGCCGTGAGCGGCTTCTGGCCCGGGTGGCAAATGTGCTCAAGAGGTACGAGGGCAGACAGAACCTGATCGAAGGAGAAGGGTTTCTTCTGGACACTCAGACATACACTCTGTATATAGATGGGAGATCTGCGGTGCTTCCACAGAATCAGGGACGTATATTTGAGACACTTATGACAAGCGGAGGAGATGTCGTGTCTAAGGAGAAACTTTGTGAGGCAGTGTGGGGCACATCGGAGTATATAGATGAAAATGCCCTGCAGGTGAATCTTACAAGACTCAAAAAGAAAATGGCGGGACTGGATATGAAGGCAAAGATCATAGCTGTAAGAGGCGTTGGATACAAAATATTCCCTGGGGACGGAGGTGCCTGACCCACTTGTCAGAGTGGAGAAAATATGAAAAGATTTGGACTTGTTATAAAACAGAATATTGTCTGGCTTGGTCTGCTGCTTCTGATGGACGTGGCGTTCTGCTTCTTCATGTGGCTTGTGGCACCAGAGGCATTTGTCAGAATAAGGGTGCTGGTTGGCATGTTCACTGTGATACTGTTCGCGGCGGTGTGCTCGGTGCTGTGTATAAAGGACAGGAAGAAGATTGAGGCGTTCAGGAGATTTGTCACTGCCCCGGATGAACAGAGCGAGATAGAAATGAGGAGCCTGTGCGGGGCTTCTGAACAGGAATATGTGAGCGTGCTGTCGGAGGAGCTTCACGATCTGAGAGATTCAGTGATGCAGAGTGGCAGACAGCTCAGGGATTATCAGGAGTATGTGGAGAACTGGGCACATGAGATCAAGACCCCCATCTCTCTGCTGACATTTGTGGTGGACAACAGGAGAGATGAGCTGCCTCATAATGTTGTGATGAAGATGGACAATGTGACCAGCCAGATGCAGAACTATGTGGACCAGATGCTCTACTACGCCAGACTGAAAAGCGATTCCAAGGATTATCTCATGGAGAGCATAGATGTGGAAGAATGCGTGGATGAGGTGATAGCTGACTACAGATCCCTGCTTGAGGAGAAGGGCATACGGGTCAGAAAGTGTCTTGAGAATGGAGAGGTGTACAGTGACCGCAGGGGATTGCAGTTTATACTCGGTCAGCTTGTGAGCAATTCCATGAAATACACAAATGAGCAGCCGGAGATATCATTTGACTTCTGGACGGCGGGGGACAAAAAGCTGCTGTCCGTGAGTGACAATGGCATAGGTGTAAAGAGCTGTGACATGCCATACATATTCGAGAAGGGTGTCACGGGTGATTCGGGTGAGAACAGGAAGCATGCAACGGGCATGGGACTGTATCTTGTCAGTGAGATGGCGCATGACCTGGGCATCACAGTGACGGCAAATTCAAAGTGGCAGAATGGATTTGAGATAGTACTTGAATTCCCGGATGTGGAGACAAAGATATAAAAGTGAGGAGGCAGATACAGCGTTGTGCGTATCTGCCTCCTCACTTTTTACCGGGATATTTTATAATAAATTTATGGGTGGCGGTCTGTTAATAATCACTTTGATATTTTATAATGTAAGCATTGGTTGTAATTTAGTTGATGGTGCAAAGTCAGTTTACGTGGACTGAAACTCAGTGGGAAAGGAGAATATAATTATGGAGATCAGAAAAGCGACAGCAGAGGATTTTGATATTGTATTTGATTTTATAGAAAAATTATGGACATATAATACATATGACAGGGAAGAAATACGCAAAGTATATATGGACGTCATAGATGACGATCGTAGCTTTGTTTTTTTATTATGGGATGAAGGCATTTGCAGAGGCATGTGCCATGGAGACTATTTTAATACATTCTGGATGTCGGGGCTCACATGCTATGTGCCAAGTCTCATAACGAGAGAGGAGGACCGTGGCAAGGGATATGGTGTGGCACTCCTGGATCATGCAAAGGAGCTTGCAAAGCAGAGGGGATGCAAGGCTATCACCCTTGATTCCGGACTTCCGAGGACAGGGGCACATGGCTTCTACGAGCACTATGGCTTTGAAAAGAGCTGCTACGGCTTTGAGATGATGATATAAATTATCTGTTGAGATTTGAAAGGAGACAAATATGTGTACAGCAGCGACATATAAGACAAAGAATTTCTATTTTGGAAGAACACTTGATTATGAATTCTCGTACGGCGATGAGATCACCGTGACTCCGAGAAATTACCCGTTTGAATTCAGATATATGGGCAGGAAGGACAGCCATTATGCCATGATAGGAATGGCACATGTGGCGGGTGGCTATCCTCTCTACTATGATGCTATAAATGAGAAGGGACTTGGAATGGCAGGCCTGAATTTCGTTGGAAATGCCGCGTATCAGGAAGTGGATGAGAGCGGTGACAGGGACAATGTAGCCCAGTATGAGTTTATTCCATGGATACTCGGAAGCTGTGCCAGTGTAGGTGAGGCAAGGGTGGCACTGGATAGGATGAACCTGACAGGAACACCGTTTTCCGAGCAGCTTCCTACAGCGCAGCTCCACTGGATCATCGCGGACAGAAATGGCGCCATAACAGTGGAGTGCATGGCTGACGGACTTCATGTGTATGAGAATCCTGTTGGGGTTCTCACGAACAACCCGCCATTTCCGCAGCAGATGTTCCTGCTCAATCAGTATATGGGACTGTCACCAAAGCAGCCGGTGAACACATTTGCACCGGAGGTGGGACTGAATACTTACAGCCGTGGCATGGGAGCAATAGGACTTCCTGGGGATCTGTCATCGACGTCAAGATTTGCCAGGGTGGCATTTGTGAAGCAGAACAGTCTGTCTGGAGATTCTGAGGCTGAGAGTGTGAGCCAGTTTTTCCATATACTCGGTTCTGTGGATCAGCAGAGGGGATGCTGTGAGGTGGCATCTGACAAATATGAGATCACTATATACACGTCCTGCTGCAACGCTGACAAGGGAATATACTATTACAATACCTACGAGGGTCATCAGGTAAATGCAGTGGATATGAACAGGGAGAATTTGGACGGCGCAGAGCTTGCCAGATACCCTCTTATCCAGGGGGAGAATATCAATTGGCAGAACTGATGTATGTGGCTTACAAGGGAGAAAGGATGCTGTATGAGTAAAAGCAAGGTTACAATAAAAGAAATAGCGGAGATGGCTGGGGTGTCAATAGCCACGGTATCACATGTTATAAATAGGACGAGGTATGTAAGACCTGAGCTTGTGGATAAGATAGAGAAGATCATTGTAGAGACGGGATACCAGAATAAGATAGCTGATAAGGAGAGAAAACTGCTGGTTGGACGGGAGTCCACGATAGTTGCAGTTATTCCAAACATTGAAAGTACTATATACAGAGATATGGTAGCTTATGTGAAGCAGCTTGTCAGTGTGCAGGGATATCAGTTCCTTGTGGCGATAACAGACAATGATCTCAAGGAGGAGGCGCAGGTGCTTGCCGGACTTCTGATCAACAAGAAGGTTGCCGGTATCATACATGCGCCGGTGAGCGATGTGGCATCTAACTACACAAAACTCATACAGTCGGGTGTTCCATTTGTCTGCGTGGAGAGAAATATACTTGGATCAGGGATAGACTCGGTTGAGTTTCGCGACCGTGAGGCTATATTTAAGGGCGCAGATTATCTGCTTGCGAGTGGACACAAAAATGTTTTGTTTTTCAGAGAGAGTACGGACAGTACCACCAGGGATGAGAGAACAAAAGGTTTCCTGAATGCTCTGGAGAAATACAATATAAATACAAATGATGCAAACATTGTTGATGTGACGTTGGAAAAAGGAGAGGATGACTGCATGCTGGCTATTCAGAAAGCCCTGCGCAGATACAGGCCGACCGCTGTACTTGCGGGAGGCAACAGAATAACTCTTTATCTTATGAAGACACTGAGAGATATGGGAATCGACTGTCCGGGAGAAATATCTGTGGTTGGATTTGGTGATGAGAGCTGGTCTGAACTTACTTATCCACCTCTTACAATACTGAGAAGAGATGTGAAGGGACTAAGTGCCAAGGCTGTTGGGATGTTGTTTGAGAAGATCAATACGGGAGTTGCCATATCGCATGACTGTTATGCAGATGTAGAGCTTGTAGTCAGAAAATCCACAAAAATGCTTGACAATGGACCATTTGGAGATAAAGCGGCAGCACCGGATTCGGTTGTACTGACAAAAGAAGAGAAACACAGACTAAAGGCAGGACATTACAGGGTTGCGATCTCTTTCCACTATACCGGAACGTCTTGGGCAGAATTGCATGAGAAGGGAATTCGGGAGGAACTTGAGCAGTTTGGAATAGATGTGGTGTCGGTTATGGATGCACACTTTGACTCTGAACTTCAGAATGCACAGCTCGATGGAATAAGGCTTCAGAAACCTGATGCGGTGATTGCCATCCCGGCGGATGACAGCCGTACCAGAGAGAAGTTTCAGGAACTCTCCAAGGTGTCAAAACTGGTGTTCATAAGCAATGTTCCGGAGGGTATGTCCAAGAACAGCTATGTGTCCTGTGTATCAGTAAATGAGTCGGAGAATGGAACGAACACGGGAAGAATGTTGGGAGAATATTGTAAGGAAAATAAGAAAAAAAAGGCAGGTTTTATTATTCATGGTGCGGCATTCTATGGAACAAGGGTCAGGGATAACGCCGCCGAGAGAATAATCAAGGACAGTTATCCGGATATTGACATAGTTACGATCAGGAGTTTTGGAGAGATATCCAATGCATATCAGGTAGCCAAGGACGTGATAACTGCCAATCCTGAAATTGAGGCAATGTATGTGAGCTGGGATCGCCCGGCGCTTCTGGCTATAAAGGCGCTCAAGGAGCTTGGCAGGGAGGATGTGGCGGTGTTCACAACTGATCTTGACCATGGTATAGCCCGGTGCATGGAAGAAGGAATAGTCAAGGGACTCAGCACGCAGAGACCATACGAGCAGGGAAGAGCGGCTGCGGCGGTTGTTGCCAAGTCCCTGGTAAGTGAAGAACAGCTTCCAAAGTATGTGGGAGTTCAGCCGTATCAGGTTGAGCCAAAACAGCTCAGGCTTGCATGGAAGGAAATCTTCCATGAGTCCATGCCGGACAGATTGAGGTGATATGACATCCGTCAGAGAGAAAATTGTATCTTTCTGGCGGATTTTTTGCGTTTATACACAAGACCTTGGAAGATTGTATCTTTTTCGCCTGAGAAGTTCTCAAGGATACAATTTTGTGTCCAAGTTGTTGTAACCACACCCAAAAGAGAATATTCCCGGGGGAAGTGGTACCGGAGACAATGGACAAGATTACAAGAGACAAGGTGACAAGTAACGGGTGTCAATCATACACTACAAATCCCATAAGTATGACATCTGGTAAAATATTTACGTAAAAAATAATAAAAGACCCGCGAACCCTATAATGCAATCGGGCGTTATTTGTACAAAACGACGAATAAACAATAAATAAAACACTTGATATTGACAATAACCGACAAAGGTTATATCATCAAAACATGCAAGGGACGAAAAACAGTTTAAAATTTACGTAAATAAACCGGTTAAGAACAGTTTTTCGACAACGAATTAGCAAAGAAAACACATGATAGTGGAGGTAAAAATTATGAGAAAATTTAAAAAGTTATTAGCAGTTGGAGCATGCCTGTGCATGTCACTCAGTTTACTGGCAGGTTGTGGATCAGGAGCAGGAGGTGCATCAGACAGCGGTACATCTGAATCAGGTACAAAGCAGGAGAGCACAAAGTCATCTGACCTGTCATTTGCATTTTGTACAAACACACTCAACAATACATTCCAGAGTTCAATCGATGCCAAGCTCAAGGAGCTCTGCGATGCGAACGGAATATCGTATACATGTCTTGATCCTGACTACGATCTGAACACACAGCTCAGCCAGTTATCAGACGTGGCAAATAGTGGATACGACGCAGTGTTCATCATCCCGGTTGATTCAGCAGGTATCACATCAGGTCTTGCAGAGATCAAGGATGCAGGAATCCCAATCTTCAATGTAGATACAGCAGTTATCGAGGATGACATAGAGAACTTCGTAACACAGTTCGTTGGAACAAATGCTTACATGGCAGGACAGCTTGTCGGTGAGCAGATGGCTAAAGATTATCCGGACGGAGCAGACATTGCGATCCTTGACTTCCCATCAAATGAGAGTTGTGTAGACCGTGTAAATGGTTTCCTTGACGGACTCGGTGATAACAAGGATAAGTTCAACATTGTAGCACAGCAGGATGGCGAGGCAGCACTTGATGCATCAATGAGCCTTGCAGAGGATATCATCACAGCAAACACAGATCTTCAGGCATTCTTCTGTATCAATGATCCTTCAGCACTTGGCGCTGCAGCAGCAGTTAAGGCGGCCAACAAGACAGGTCAGATTGGTGTATACAGTATCGATGCTTCACCAGATGGCAAGCAGGCACTCCTCGACGGCGAGTTCACAGCAGTTGCATGTCAGGTTCCTGTACAGATTGCTGAGTACGCATTCAACGCAGCACAGAAGTATGTGGGCGGAGATACAACGATCGACGAGAAGAAGGTATATCTTGACTCACACCTCGTACTCAAGGATGAGGCTGAGCAGACAGTTAACGACTGGCAGTAAGGCCGGATCGAAGCCGGCAGTAACAGCACGGGGCTGCCCCCGGCTGGACATACATGACACAACGTAGGTGTATATAATACGGGAGAGACCGGGGATCTTAGATCTCCGGCCGAGATCCCGAAAAAGCAGGATAACAAAAGATCTATTTTAGAAACTTGGAGGTTTAATATGGGACAGACAGTTCTGGAAATGATAGGGATAAAGAAAAGCTTCTCCGGAATATATGCTTTAAGTGGCATCGACTTTTCCCTTGAGCTGGGAGAGGTACATGCACTGCTCGGTGAGAATGGTGCAGGAAAGTCCACACTGATCAAGGTCCTCGGCGGAATTTACCAGCCCGACAGCGGAATCATCAAGGTAAATGGCAAGGAGGTCAAGATCAACGGAGTTCCGGCTGCCAGAGAAAATGGTATAGGAATAATACATCAGGAAATCGTACTTGTTCCATATCTTTCGGTGGCACAGAATCTGTTTCTCGGCAGAGAGATAAGGACAAAGCTCGGAACGCTGGACTTTGCAGAGATGAACAGAAGAGCAGAGGAGATGATATCATCCCTCGGTGTGAATATAAAAGCAGACACTATAGTAGAAAATCTGACCATCGCACAGCAGCAGATGGTGGAGATCGTCAAGGCGGTCTCATTCAACGGTAAGATCATAGTTATGGATGAGCCTACCTCATCACTTTCAAATGAAGAGGTGGAGCAGTTATTTGAGATCATTGAGAATCTCAGAAAGAAACAGGTAAGTATAATCTACATCTCCCATAGAATGGAGGAGCTCTTCAGGATATCTGACAGAGTTACCGTCATCAGGGATGGTGCATACGTAGGAACAAAAAAGACATCAGAGACAAGCCCGAATGAGCTGGTTGCGATGATGGTAGGAAGAGATCTGGAGAGCTTCTATGCAAGAGATTACTGCGACATGGACAAGGCAGAGGTTGCTCTGGAGGTAAAGAATCTTTCCCAGACAGGTGTCTTTGAAGATATAAGTTTTTCGGTACACAAGGGCGAGATCCTGGGCTTCTCAGGTCTGGTCGGTGCCGGACGAAGTGAGATCATGGAGGCGGTATTTGGCGCGACACGGCCTACATCGGGAGAGGTGATACTCGGAGGAAAGCCGGTTCACTTCAAGAATCCAATGCAGGCTATCAAGGCAGGCATAGCACTGGTTCCGGAGGACAGAAAGAAACAGGGACTGGTACTCGGCAACAGCGTGGCATTCAACCTCACACTCTCATCCCTCAGATTCTATATGAATGGAATCGCAATAAGCGAGAAGAAGCGCGGCGAGGTAATAGACCATTATTCACAGAGACTTAGGATAAAGGCGGCATCGCCAGAGATTGAGGCGGGCAGCCTGTCAGGTGGAAACCAGCAGAAGGTGGTTCTGGGCAAATGGCTCGCGACCAAGCCGGATGTACTTATTCTGGATGAGCCGACCAGAGGCGTGGATGTAAATGCAAAATTTGAGATATACACAGTAATCAATGAACTGGCAAAGGAAGGCATAGCGATAATCATGGTATCCAGTGAGCTTCCTGAGATCATCAACATGTGCGACAACGTATGTGTGGTCAGAGCCGGAAGACTCGTGAAGAAGCTGTCAAAGGACGAGCTCTCACAGGAAGAGATAATGAAATACGCTGCAGGAGGTATCGAATAATATGGGCGAGACAAAGAAGAATTCAAAAGCAACTTCTATATTAAAGAACAATCCCCTGACATCCATAGTCAAGGGCAACATAGGAATCATAGTGGTTCTGATAATCATGTGTGTGGCGGTAGCACTTGCCACGGACAAGTTCCTCACGACCAACAACATCATATCAGTGCTTAGACAGATATCGATCAACACATACATAGCACTTGGAATGACACTGATAATTATACTTGGACACATCGACTTGTCAGTTGGATCGATAGTAGCCATGTCGGGAACCCTGACCGTAGGATTTATAGTTAACCAGGGACTCCCTCTCGGCGTTGCCATAGTAGCAGGACTTCTGGTTGGTACAGCAGCGGGCTTTATAAGTGGTTTTATAGTTGCTAACTTCAAGGTGCCTGCATTCATCATCACAATGGCCATGATGAACATAGCAAGTGGTATAGCTTATGTCTACACAGGTGGACAGTCAACACGTATCACCAACAAGATCTTCATCGAGATCGGAACAGGATACCTGTTCAATGTGATCCCACTCCCTGTAGTGTACATGGTAGTGCTCATCATACTGTTCAGCTTCATCCTCAGTAAGACAAAGTTTGGAACATATGTATATGCGATAGGTGGTAACCGCGAGGCTGCAAGACTCTCAGGTGTACCTATCAAGAAGATAGAGATCGTAGTATTTACAATATCTGGACTTCTCTCAGCATTTGCAGGACTTGTACTTTGTTCAAGAATGTACTCAGGCCAGCCTTCAGTAGGAAGCGGATACGAACTTGATGCCATCGCAGCCTGCGTACTTGGCGGAACATCCATGACAGGAGGTAAAGGAAGGATCAGTGGAACCGTATTTGGTGCCATGGTCATCGGAATCATCTCAAATGGTCTTAACCTTATCGGAGTGTCATCATACTGGCAGCTCATCATCAAGGGTCTTATCATCGCATGTGCGGTACTCCTTGATGGACAGAAGGGCAAGCTTGAGCTTCTCAAGAAGAAGAAACTGGCAGCAAACTAGTAGAAAGAGAGGACTGATAATATGGAGATTTTTAGAAAGATGTCCTTCGCGGATTCCACGGGAGATGCAATACCTTTCTACCACGAGGGCAAATATCATATATTCTCACTGACTTCCCCTCCGGGAACAACAGTGTACCCGGCAAGACTCAGAACAACATGGAGCCACAGTGTATCAGATGATCTGGTGCACTGGGAGGAGCTTCCTACAGCGCTCTATCCGGGCGAGGGCGACGAGCCGGATGCATCAGGAGTATGGACTGGATCAGTCATATACGGCGAGGGCAAATACCATGCATTCTATACAGGCTACTGCCTCACCGCAGAGTATCAGCAGACCATATGCCACGCTACAAGCGACGATGGAATCACGTGGGTGAAGGATGCAGCCAATCCGGTCATCACACCTATGATAGAGCTTTACGAGAAGCTTGACTGGAGAGATCCATATGTATTCTACAATGAGGAGGACAAATGTTACTGGATCCTCATATCAGCGAGAAGGTTGGATATGCCGATAACCAGAAGAGGATGTATAGTTCTCTACAGATCAAAGGATCTGGTCAACTGGGAATATTACGGACCGATATATTCACCGGGACACACCAACTGTCCTGAGTGCCCTGAGATGTACAAGATGGGAGACAATTGGTATCTCTCATACTCAAGATTCTCAGAATATGTAAATACAATATACAGAGTTGCAAAGTCACCATTTGGCCCATGGAGAAAGCCAAAGAAGGATGGCATAGGCGGAAGAAGATTCTACGCAGCCAAGTCCATGCAGGATGATGACGGCAGACGCTTCTACTTCGGTTGGGCTCACGACAGAGCAGACAGAAGCGACAGAGGTGAATGGTACTGGGGCGGAACCTTCTGCGTGCCGCATGAGGTAGTTGCCACAGCGGATGGAGGACTTGACGTAAAGCTTCCAAAGGAATATGAGCATGTATTTGAGAAGCCTGTGGCATGGGATTACATTCCTGTACTTGGAAATGCAGAGCTTCACGGAGACAGACTGGTTGAGATGGATTCAGTAAGCACATGTACATACGGATTCCTTGGACACAACGAGGAGAGCTACATGCTGAAGTGCAAGATCATGCCTAGAGAGGTGTATGACCATTTCGGTATACTGCTCAAGTCAGACAAGGAAGCAAGCGGATGCCTTCTCCTTGAGTTCGATGTGGCCATGCAGAGAGTGTCACTGGTAAATCTTCCTATGGGAGTTGACCCGTTCTGGGTTCAGTCCTGTCAGGCTGTGCCTCCTGCAACGGAGCCGGGCCCTGATGGAGTCAGAGTGTGCGAGAAGACATTTGACATAACAGAGGGCAGCGAGATAGATGTGAAGATCATCGTTGACCATGATATGGTGGAGGTATTTGTCGGAGAACAGGTGGCGTTTACATACAGAATATATGCGAAGCCTGAGTTTGAGACGGGACTTCTGGCACAGGATGCAAGAGTAGAATTCTATGACATAGAGATCACAGGAAAGTAAAATTCACAAGGAGGATCCAACATGGAAAAGAAATATGATGTTGTGGCTCTTGGTGAATTCCTGATAGACTTTACCCCTGCCGGAAGCACTGATTCCGGGATGAAGCTCTTCGAGCAGAATCCCGGAGGCGCTCCGGTAAACATGCTCACGGCAGTCGGTAAAGCCGGGCTTAAAACTGCCTTCATTGGTAAGGTTGGAGATGACATGCACGGCAATTTCCTTGTTGAGACGGCAAAGCAGGCAGGGATAGATACCAGAGGTATAGTGGTTGACAATACGGTATTTACCACTTTGGCATTTGTCACTCTGGATGAGAACGGAGAGCGTGAATTCTCATTTGCCAGAAAGCCGGGAGCGGACACAATGCTCTGTTACAAGGAAGTGGATGCCGACCTGCTAAGAGACACAAAGGTGTTCCATATAGGTTCGCTGTCTCTCACGGATGAACCGGCCAGAACCACCACGTTTCAGGCGGTGAAGGAGGCAAAGAAATACGGCGCGGTGATATCGTATGATCCGAACTACAGAGCACCGCTGTGGGACAGCAGAGAAAATGCGATGGAGAGGATGAAGAGTATTCTTCCATTTGTAGATATAATGAAGCTTTCGGACGAGGAAACAGCGCTACTCACACCATTTTCCGATCCGGAAGAGGCAGCAGAGTATCTTCTGGGAAGCGGCGTAAGACTTGTTGCGGTTACCCTGGGAAGTGAGGGTGTGCTGATATGCAGCAGGGATGGAAGCCGGAAGGTTCCCGGATTCGTCAGCCATGTGGTAGATACGACGGGGGCTGGAGATTCATTCTGGGGAGCATTTGTATCACAGCTTGTCAGAGCGGATAAGAGACTGGAGGAGTTCAGTATAGATGAGCTTGCAGAGTGTGCAAGATACGGAAATGCGGTTGCGAGCCTGTGTGTCGAGAAGCGCGGAGGACTCAGATCGATTCCTGAAGAGAGCGAGACATTTGAGAGACTCACAGTAAAGTAAGTGTACTACAATTTTTCACATAAAATTTTCCCTTAACCCTGAAGGCCGGAGAGTTTCCGGCCTTCTTTTTTGTACAATCTAACATTTGGACAGTATAACCATTCAAAAGTGCATTGACTCATAATTCCATTTCCTATAATATGTGGCTGGTGAACAAAAAAATAATCATATATACCACATATTATTAGGAAGAGGAATAAATATGAAGAGTAGATTGACGAGAAAAGAAATGCTTCCGCTTGTGGGAATGACCGTCTCGGCGTTCATATTCAACACATCGGAATTTATGCCAATTGGCTTGCTGACAGACATTGCAAAGTCGTTCAGCATATCGGAGTCGAAGGCGGGAATGCTTATCACAGTGTATTCGTGGATAGTCATGCTGTTGTCCCTGCCGCTCATACTTCTTGTGTCGAAGATAGATTTCAGGAAACTGTTCATGGGAACGATCGCACTGTTTGGAATATGCCAGATCATGTCCGTGATCGCGCCGACATACGGAGTGCTCATGGCATCGCGTATAGGCGTTGCGTGTACCCATGCGATATTCTGGTCGATAGCTTCACCGGTTGCAATAAGACTTGTAAATGAAGAACACAGATCATTTGCACTGAGCATGGTCGTGACTGGAACATCCATAGCTACTATAGCCGGGCTTCCGCTTGGAAGACTTGTTGGACAGTATATGGGATGGAGAGTTACATTCCTCATCGTTGGAATCATAGCATTTGCGGTTCTGGTGTACATGGCATTTGTATTCCCTAAGATCGCAAGCGGAGAGCAGTTCCATGTGAAGGATCTCCCTGCTCTTCTGAAGAATCCGGTGCTCATCTGCCTGTATATTCAGACGATACTGTTCGTGCTTGGATACTACACGGTGTACAGTTATATAGAGCCGTTCATGCAGCAGGTTGCAAAGCTCCAGAACAATGTCATCACTGTAGTGCTCCTGATATTTGGAGCGATGGGACTTCTCGGAAGCTATCTGTTCTCAAAGCTTTATGACAAGCACAGATTTGCATTCATCGGTACAGTCATGGCAACTCTTCTTGTGTGGCTGCTGCTTCTGCTTCCGGCGTCAAAGACGTTGGCGACCATGGTACTCCTATGTGCATTCTGGGGAATAACAGCCATGGCGTTCAATGTGACCACGCAGTCGGAGGTCATCAGAAGTGTTGATGAGAAGAGCTCCGCAGTGGCGACTGCCATATATTCAGGACTTTTCAACCTCGGTATCGGAGGTGGAAGCTGGATCGGCGGAATTGTGTGCGACAAGGGCGCGATATCATATATCGGTTTTGTAGGTGCGGTGTTCGCGGTTATATCGGTGCTGTTCTTTGCATTTGTACTGCTCAGGAAATTGAAGCAGAGCGTGGACTGATAGTGTGTTGTATATAAAAAATATGATAGAAATATAAAGGTGCGGCATAGCTGACATGCGGGTTTCGTTTGGAACGTGGAATATCAGCTATGCCACTTTTTCTATTGAGTTTCAAATAATGGGTTGACATATTATCAAAATGATAATATTATATAAAACAACCTGAAGATATTATCAAAACGATAATAATGGCGGCGGTGAGGGCACATGTATATGTACTTATATGCTTTATAAGGAATCCGCGCCTTTGTGGATTCCCTCATGAAAGCAGAAAGTTGAATGTGAAAAGGAGAAAAAATTATGGACAAAAACAAGAAAAAGACACTTATAGTAGTTGATATGCAGAATGATTTCATTGATGGGGCACTAGGCACAAAGGAGGCAGCAGCCATCGTGGAAAATGTGAAAGCAAAGATAAGAGAGTATGCTGACCGCGGGGATGAGATCATCTTCACAAGGGATACGCATTATGAGGACTACATGGAGACAAACGAGGGTCGTCATCTCCCGGTTCCGCATTGTATAGAGGAAACTGAGGGCTGGGAGATCGCAGCTGGTCTTGAAGTCCCGGGAGCCATATACATCAACAAGACCAGCTTTGGATATACAGGATGGGGAGACTTCGACCTTCAGGATGTTGAGATTGTAGGTCTCTGTACGGATATATGTGTCGTGTCGAATGCTCTGATCATCAAGGCTCTGTACCCGGAGATAAATGTCAAGGTGGATGCGAAGTGCTGTGCCGGGGTGACGCCGGAGAGCCATGAGGCTGCGCTGACGACCATGGCGATGTGTCAGGTGGACATAATCAGATAACGGCGGAAATATAAAGGAGGATGAAGCATACGTATGAAGACATATGAGATGAGTGACGAAGAGAAGGAATTCCTTGCCGGATATGACCTGACAAAATATGACAGGCCATCTGTTGCCGCGGATGTGGTTGTATTTTCAGTTATGAAGGATGACGAGTGCGAGGATGTAAGAAGACTTCAGGAGAAGAAGCTCAAGATACTACTGATAAGAAGAGGTGGATTCCCATATAAAGGAAGCTGGGCTATGCCCGGTGGGTTCTGCAGAAAAGGTGAGGATGTCATAGATTCGGCCAGAAGAGAGCTTTGCGAAGAGACTGGTATAGGAGATGCATATGTAAAGCTTGTCGGAGTGTATGGCGAGCCGGGCAGAGACCCGAGAGGCTGGGTCATATCATCAACTTATATGGCACTTATGAACGCCGGAGCCTGTAGCCTTAAGGCAGGAGATGATGCACAGGATGCAAGATGGTTTACGGTTGAACTGACAGAGGTGTCAGGCACAAGCGAAGAAATTGCGAAAAATGAAGTTGAAGCTTCATATAAAGTCCAAAACGGGAAAAGATACAGGCTGGTTCTCAAGAATGCAGACTCTGATATAAAACTTACGGCAGTGCTGCGAAAAACAGATATGAGCTCATGCGGACGAAGCTCGGACAGCTACGACATAGAGGAATGTGAAGGACTGGCATTTGACCACGCAAGAATCATAACAGAGGCGGTGCTAGGACTGCGGGAGGATGTCAGGAGAGATATGAAGCTGGCATTTGACCTGCTGCCGGATAGATTTACACTCACTGAGCTTCAGAATGTATATGAACAGATATGGGACATGGAACTTACCACACCTAACTTCAGAAGAAAGATTGTGGAATATGTTGAGGAGACTGATGCATATCAGTCCGGTGAGAGATACAGACCTGCCAAACTGTTCACGCGAAGGAATGATGCAAGGAAGTAGAGACTATAGTGTAGTGGATTGATGTTTAAAAGGGAGGAATGAATAGATGACATTTAAGAAATTTATAAAAAATGAGATAGAGGGCTGGAAGAAGCTGGAGGTCACCTGGCTGCTTATCGCATGTGCAGTCATCGTGGGGCTGTCCATATATTGGGATGATACGGTTATGGGGATCATATCGTCCACCACAGGCGTGGTCTGTGTAGTGTGCACGGGAAAAGGAAAGTTGTCAGCGTACATATTCGGTCTTGTGAATACTGTGCTTTACGCGGTTATATCGTATAAGGCTGCACTGTACGGAGAGACGATGCTCAATGCGCTATATTATGTGCCTATGCAGTTTGTTGGATTCTATGTGTGGTCAAGGCATATGAATGATGAGACGCATGAGGTCAGAAAGAAACACATGAAGGCGGTGGGAAGGATATTCATGGTGCTGGCGGTGGCACTTGGCACATTTCTGTATGGGCTGCTGTTAAAGAGACTCGGGGATGCCATGCCATTTGTGGATGCGTTTACAACGGTTTCATCGGTTGTGGCGATGGTTGTATCTGTAAGAATGTTCGCGGAGCAGTGGTGGATATGGATTGCGGTAGATGTGTTTACAATATATATGTGGGCACAAAACTTTGTGAGTGGCAATGACAACATAGCAACGCTGCTCATGTGGATAGTGTACCTTGGAAATGCCGTTATTATGTGTGTCAGATGGGAACGTGAGGTCAGAAGAAATCGCCTGGACGAAGTACACGTTTTCGAAGACGGCACGGCAACAGAGTAAGGGAGGCTGACAAGTTATGTATAGATATAAGGTAGGAATGTATGGGGGTTCGTTTGATCCACTCCATATAGGGCACATCCATGACATCATACGTGCTGCGGCGATGTGCGAGGAACTGTATGTGATGATAAGTTGGTGCGAGGGCAGAGAGTCCACCTCTAAGGAACTGAGATATCGCTGGATACTTAACAGTACAAGACATCTGCCAAATGTGAAGATAATCATGATAGAGGACAAGGCGGTCTCAAAAGAAGAATATAATACGGATTATTATTGGGAAAAGGGAGCACAGGATATCAAGGACACGATAGGAAAGCCTATAGATGCAGTGTTCTGCGGTTCGGATTATCTTGGAACCGGTAGATTTGAGAGCCTGTACTGTCCGGGGAGTGAGGTCGTGTACTTTGACAGGGCGGAGGTTCCGGTATCCTCGACAGAGATACGTGAGTGGGCGACGGCACACTGGGAGTATATTCCAGAGGTGTGCAGGGATCACTACGTCAGAAAGGTTCTGGTGGTCGGCGGTGAATCCACAGGAAAATCCACACTGGTTGAGAATCTTGCGCTGGCATATAACACGAACTTTGTACGGGAGATAGGACGTGACACCTGTGAGTACGCGGGTGGCGAGGAGTTCATGGTTGAAGATGATCTGGTGGAGAATTTCATCAGACAGAAGGACGAGGTCCGCAGGGCAGCCAGGCATAGCAACAGACTGTTGTTTGTGGATACCGATGCACTGACTACAGGATTTTATTGTGATCTGCTCATGGATGATGATGAACAAAAACGCAGGCTTACAGATATGGCGGGCGCGATAAATGCAACAAATGAGTGGGATCTTGTGTTGTTCCTTGATCCTGATGGAACGGATTTTGTCCAGGATGGGACCCGGAATGAGAAAATAATGCGGGAGAGATGGCATTACAGTGATTTGCTCAAGGCGTGGTTTGACAAGTATGGGGTACACTGTGAGACGATATCGGGAGATTATCTTGACCGGTTCAACACTGCGAAAAAACTGATTGAGGAACGACTTGCGATAACAACTGTATTTTAAATGACAAATGATCATATATATTAACATTCACAACATGGTTTTTAAAACAACATGTTGTGGATGTTTTTGTCTGTTTTTTATCGTATTTATGACTATGAATAAAATGCCAATGATGATACAATAGTAGATAATGTAACAACTATTATAGTAGGAAAAGACTGAAAAAGTAAATGAAATGCAAAAGAAAAAAGTACAGATGAAGACAGAACTGTACAAATATATTGGAGAGGTGGACAAACATGGCAAAGTATATCTTGAGCTGCTGCTCAACAGCAGATCTTTCAAAGGAACATTTTGACAAAATAGACGTAAAATATATATGCTTTCACTATGAGCTTGATGGAGTGGAGCATCCTGATGACCTGGGACAGACCATGCCATTTGAGGAATTTTACAGGAAGATGACAGAAGGTGCGGCTACGAAGACCTCACAGGTAAATTCGGATGAATATTATGATTTCTGGAAACCTTATCTTGAGCAGGGGTATGACATACTTCACCTGACATTGTCATCGGGAATAAGCGGGTCTGTAAACTCTGCAAATATTGCCAGAGAGGATCTGGAGGAAGAATTCCCTGACAGGAAACTATATGTGGTCGATTCCCTGGGGGCTTCCTCGGGCTATGGACTCATCATGGACACGCTGGCAGGCATGAGAGATGAAGGCAGGTCCATAGACGAGCTGCATGACTGGATAGAACAGCATAAGCTGGACCTGAACCACTGGTTCTTCTCAACGGATCTCACGTTTTATATCAGAGGCGGAAGAATATCCAAGACTGCTGGAACAGTCGGCACAATACTTGGAATATGTCCACTTCTCAATATGGATGACGAGGGCAGGCTGATACCGAGATCAAAGGTAAGAGGTAAAAAGAAGGTTATTCAGGAGATCGTAAAGCGCATGGAGGAGAATGCACAGGATGGGCTTGATTATTCAGGTAAGTGCTATATATCGCAGTCTGCATGTATGGATGATGCCGAGGCTGTGGCAAGGCTTGTTGAGGAGAGATTTCCAAAACTTGACGGTAAGGTGGAGATAAATTATATAGGAACTACCATAGGAAGTCATACAGGACCTGGCACAGTTGCCTTGTTTTTCTGGGGCAAAAGACGTCAGGGGTAGGATAATACATTGTGCATTCATTTCTCCACTGCTATAATGTAGGAAGAGTTTATATTTATTAATTTTTGATGCGTTTGGGCCGATTGTAATATTTAAGACTGGACGATACAGGCTATGTGTTGAAGGCTGGAGGAGAGAGAATGGATAACATAATTGATAAAAGAATACAAATGGACAGTCAGATGAAAGAATTCTTCGAGTGCATAGGTGGGGACGCGGATACACAGCAACAGAGAATCCAGTGTATAAGGAATGGTCTTGCTGTTATTGCTGACAGGCTCAGGCTGGGAAAGGCGGAGATTACTGTTGATATTCCGAAAAACAGGTTTATGCCGCTTGGAGAAAGAAGCAGCGCGGTATTATACGAGGAAGATGGTGCTGAATTGGGTACCCCCGTTGATATAGAGATGAAGATCAGAACCGGTGGTACTGTGTTTATCAAGGATTATCCATATGGTCCTGGTTATTCAGAAGAGGAGATACAGACACACAGGTTTATATTTAGGGGGATATTTATTCAGTACAACCGGACATTGGCTCAGTGCATGCTTGAAAAGATCATGAATACAGATATCAACACGGGTGTTGCCAGTCAGGATTCCCTGATGTATTATGCGGTGAATCTGATAAAAAACGGACGGATTGGTGATTATACAGGCATATTTTTTAATATCCACAATTTCAAGTATGTGAATAAGGTTTTTGATTATTCACAGGGAGATGTGATACTTAGAAATTATGCGCAGATGGTGAAGTCATATCTTGACAGCGATGAGGAGATAGCAAGGCTTGGAGGAGATAATTTCGTTGTAATCTGTCGTAATGAGAATGCGTCTGATTTTATAAGCAAGATTAAAGATGTTCATATGAGTCATGAGTTCAGATCTGTCAAAAGAGAATTCCAGCTGGGAGTTACAGCGGGGATAGCCTGCCTGGAAGGCGTTGATAAGCCGAGGGAAGTTATGGCAAGAACCAGCATTGCTTATCAGGCAGCAAGAAAAACCGGAGCGGGCTCTATAGTGGTATATACAAAAGAGATTCAGAAGCATCTTATGGATGACCAGGAGATTCTGGCTGCTTTTCCCCAGGCACTTGCTGCGGGTGAGTTTGTAGTATATTATCAGCCCAAGGTGAGAATTGCAGACAAAAGCATATATGGTGCGGAGGCACTTGTACGCTGGGTGAGAGATGGACAGGTGGTCACACCTGCGAGATTTATTCCGCAGCTTGAGAGAGAGAGCAGCGTGTGCAGACTTGACTATTATATGCTTGAGCAGGTATGCGGTTTTTTGAAGAGCAGACTGGATAAAGGTCTGAAGATTGTGCCTGTATCAGTCAATTTTTCCAGAAGACATCTGGAAGAAGGCGATCTGGTAGAACGAATAACCGGTACCATAGACAGATTTGGGATAGACAGAAGCTATATTGAGATAGAGCTCACAGAAAGTGAGGATTATCAGAATTATGAGATCATGTCCAGCGTGATAGGAAGACTCAAGGAACGAGGCATAAGTACATCTATAGATGATTTTGGTACAGGATTTTCTTCGCTCAACATGATCAAAAAGGTTGACCTTGATACCATCAAGATAGACAAATCGCTGATACCTTTTGACGATGTAAACAATAATAAGCATCAGGATATAGTAATGTTTTCAAGCATAATAGACCTCATAGGAAGACTCGGGAAAAAGTCAGTTGCGGAGGGCGTTGAGACACATCAGCAGCTTGACTACCTGGAAAAACTTGGCTGTGATATAGTACAGGGATATGTGTTTGACAAGCCCCTGCCAAAGGATGAATTTGAGCAAAGGCTGGAATCGGGATATTAAAAAGTGGCAATGGAGCCATATGAACTCCATTGCCGTTTTTTGTGTATGTAGTAAAACGGTAAAATATATATACATGGGGACTTGTTTCTTCACCGGGAAAATGATAAAACTGTTGAGAGAATTGATAAAGAAACACAGCAAAAACTGCTGCTTGAGATGGGGGTTGCCAGGGAAGTGGCTGACCGTGTTATATTTATGGTTAACGGGATCATAGTTGAGGATGGAACTCCGGAGCAGCTGTTCGGGGATCCGCAGAATGACAGGACAAAGGCGTTTCTCAGTTCAATTCTCAACACCTAAGAGAGTGCCTATATGGTTTATGCTGTGGCACGGACTAAAAAGAACGAGAGGTTTCACAGATGAAGAGTAGACAGGTAAGGAACTCACTGCTGCTGGTTTTGACAGCTTTTATATGGGGCGTAGCTTTTGTTGCACAGAGACAGGGAGGAGATGAGGTCGGACCGTTCTCTTTCAACGGAATAAGGTCACTGATCGGCGGTGCTGTTCTTATACCGGTCATATTTATAATTGACAGGATAAAACCATCTGACAGGAAACCATGTAGTAGATCAGACAGAAAGAGACTTGTGATTGGCGGTTTATGTTGTGGAACTGTTCTATTCCTGGCAAGCTCTGCACAGCAGCTTGGACTTTATATGGGAACACCAGCGGGCAAAGCGGGATTCCTCACAGCGTGTTACATATTGCTGGTTCCAATTCTGAGTCTGTTTTTGAAGAAGAAGTGTGGCTGGAATATATGGCTTGGAATAGTTATAGCTGTGGTGGGGCTTTATCTGCTTTGTATGAGCGGCTCACTGTCATTTCAGAGCAGTGATCTTATGGTGCTTGTATGTGCATTGCTTTTTGCAGTACATATACTTGTGATAGACCATTTCTCACCGCTTGTGGATGGAGTCAGAATGTCATGTATACAGTTCTGGGTATGCGGGATTCTCAGCATATTCCCGGCGTTTTTCTCGGAGATGCATCACAGTGTGGCCGGGATTGCGGCATGGGTGCAGCCTCTCGGTACATTGAGTGCGTGGATTCCGATACTCTATGCAGGAGTGTTGTCGTGTGGTGTGGCATATACACTTCAGATAGTTGGACAGAACGGACTAAATCCCACTGTCGCTTCAATGATCATGAGCCTTGAGTCGGTATTCTCTGTCATTGCCGGTTGGATCATCCTTGGAGAACGTATGGGGGTAAGACAGCTTGCAGGATGCGGGCTGATATTTGCCGCAATACTTCTGGCACAGATCCCGGTCGGACGAGAAAAGAAAGAGATGGCATGAACGTCTTGAGAGTCGATGATAAAAATACTTTGTTTTCACAAGAAAAAATATGCAGCAGGCGTACATATATCGTTGAAACACTTGAAAAAAATACGAGTTTTTATTTACTTGAAAAAATGGGTTGACAATAAAATACTTCAGTGCTAGTTTATGTACCAAACAAAGAGCAAATGCAAAGAACAGAATACGATCGTCAAAGATCGCATACTTCAGAGAGCCGCCGGTTGGTGTGAGACGGTGTATGTCCTTGATGATTATCCTCTGCGAGCAGTGCGCTGAATTCCCTGGTCATGAGATGCCAGAGACATTAGGTGTCACCGGTTTTCTACCGTTACATAGAAGCTTATTTCAATAGACAGTGAGTAGTGGTCAGGCGAGATAAGGTCAGAGAGGTCATCCTTTTATGATGGCAAATAAAGTGGTAACGCGGAAGTATACAGGCTTTCGTCTTTATGAGATTGCATAAAGACGAAAGCCTTTTTTAATTTACTCTTTGCAAAAATGAGATATCGCCATAAGGCGTGAGAAAGGAGAAAGATATGAATAGTTTGGTAATTGTTCTTATCGCAGTAGTAGTTTTAGGTGCTGGCTATCTGGGCTATGGAAGATGGCTTGCAAAGAAATGGGGTGTAGATCCAAATGCAAAGACACCAGCAGTTGCAAATGAGGATGGCAAGGATTATGTACCATCATCAAAGCTTACAGTATTTGCACATCAGTTTTCATCGATAGCAGGTGCCGGCCCTGTCCAGGGACCTATCATCGCAGCCATGTTCGGATGGGTACCAGTTTTACTCTGGCTGCTTGTCGGAGGCGTATTCTTTGGTGCAGTTCAGGATTTTGGTTCACTTTACGCATCAGTTAAAAATGGTGGTAAGTCAATAGGACTTGTCATCGAGAAGTACATAGGCAAGGCAGGAAGAAGATTCTTTTCATTATTCTGCTGGCTCTTTACACTTCTTGTTATAGCAGCATTTACATCGATGGTTTCATCGACATTTAACGGTTTCACAGCAGGAGCTGATGGAGCTGTGACAAAGAACTTCAACGGCGCTGCAGCAGCTACAGTTTCCATGCTGTTCATCGTAGTTGCCATGGTATTTGGTGTGGTTATGAAGACATGCAGGAATATGAGGGAGTGGCTCAAAGCTATAGTAGCCATCGTCCTCATCGTTGCAATGTTTGCAGTAGGTATGAAATGTCCTTGGTACTTAAATGGTGACCAGTGGAATTACGTAATCATGGCTTACCTTTTCCTTGCATCAGTGCTTCCAATGTGGTTACTCATGCAGCCAAGAGATTACATGACAACATTCATGCTCATCGGTATGTTAGTTGGTGCATTTGTCGGAGTTCTGGTAGGACATCCTGATATGAACCTGAATGCATTCAATGGTTTCACAGTTGTATCATCAACAGGAGCTAAGAGTTATCTGTTCCCAACACTGTTTGTAACGATCGCCTGTGGTGCGGTTTCCGGTTTCCACAGCCTTGTTTCATCAGGAACATCATCTAAGACAGTAAGAAATGAAAAAGATATGCTTTTCGTAGGTTACGGCGCAATGATCCTTGAGACACTCCTCGGAGTTATCTCACTTATAGTAGTTGGTGCTGTCGCAGTTGGCGGCAAGGCTCCAGAGGGTCTTACACCTTTCCAGATCTTCTCACAGGGTATCGCGGGATTCCTCGAGAAGTTCGGACTTCCAAACTCAGTTGCAAATGTATTCATGACAATGTGTGTATCAGCACTTGCTCTTACATCACTTGACTCAGTTGCACGTATCGGACGTATGTCATTCCAGGAGCTCTTCATGGGAGACACAACAGATACATCCAAGATGCCTGTATGGCAGAAGATACTTACAAACAAGTATTTTGCAACAGTTATAACACTGTTCTTTGGTTATCTTCTCTGCAAGGGTGGATATTCAAATGTATGGCCACTCTTCGGATCAGCAAACCAGATGCTTGCAGCCCTTGTACTTATAGGCGTAGCAGTATTCCTCAAGGCAACAAACAGAAAGCACGCAATGCTCTACCCACCTATGCTGATAATGCTTGCTGTTACATTTACAGCTATCGTGCTCAATGTAATAGGCAATATTCAGAAGTTCCAGGCTGGAACAGCAACATTCCTTGTAGAGGGACTTCAGCTTATTGTAGCAGTATTCCTTATCGTACTTGGTATCATCGTGGCTATCACATGTATCAAGAAGCTTGTTAATATGAAGAAGGAGAATGTTAAGAAGGCAGAGGCTTAATAGATGAGCGGGGGTTTCCCGTAAAGATTTTAAATACAATATCTACATAAAAAAGATCAGGCGATTGGCGAAATACCGATTGCCTGATTTTTTATGTTTACATGGCATGGCTGTAACCAACATTAAGGATTGACAGGTTGAAGTCTTTGAAGGAAAATAATAGGGAAAATGAGGGATATCATTCTCTTTGAGATCTTTGGACATCTGGAATAGTGGAGGAAATATAGGTATGATACAGGATATAGAACCACAGAGGTTTAATAATCAATATAGTAACAGGAGAGAACCAGAGGATCACGATATGGTTCTCTCTTTTTCTGAGAAAATGATATTTGCGAAAGTTATGGATAATGAGAACCTGCTTGGGTTTATGACGTATGGAGAACTGCAGAAAATAACCGGATGCGATAGGAAAATAGGGGATCTGGTTTATCTCTTTTCAATAGATGATACTGCATATTTTCTGTGGAATGGAGATAACCGACTGACAGCTCCGGGATATGATTACCGAAGCATGTATAAGACAAGGGCGTGCCAACCGAAGGCTGCGGTGCTTGCGGCGGCTACCGGCTGGCATCTGTCACTGTGGTACAGAACCAACAGGTTCTGCGGCGCCTGTGGAGAGAGAACTGTATATGATGAAAAAGAGAGGATGCTCAGATGTCCGTCCTGTGGCAGGCTGATATTTCCTGTCATAGCCCCGGCTGTTATAGTGGGTGTGATCGACGGCGACAGGATAATACTTACCACATATGCTGGAAGAGAATACAAGAGATATGCCCTGATTGCGGGATTTACCGAGATAGGAGAGAGCGCTGAGCAGACAGTCAGACGAGAAGTCATGGAAGAGGTCGGCATCAGCGTTAAGAATATAACATATTACAAGTCGCAGCCGTGGGGCTATGACAGCAATCTCCTCATGGGGTATTTCTGCCAGGCGGATATACCGGAGGGCAGTGACAATCACCTGACAATAGACAGACAGGAGCTTGCAACTGGAGAGTGGGTAAAGCGTGAGGATATCCCGGACTATCCGGAGCACCTGAGCCTTACCCATGAGATGATGGTGTACTTTAAAGAGCATGGACAGGGAATAATAAGTAAATAGTAATACTGAGTTGACTTTTAAATACAATCAGATAAAATAATAATATGTATTTTAAATTGTATTTTCAATAAATGTATGGCGGTGATAAAGGGCTGAAAAGCCCTTTATTTCGTGTGATGAATAAACGAACAAAGAAGATTCAGACAGAATGCTGTGCGAAGAGCAAGGAGGACGACATGATAAAGAGGAATTTGATAAAACGTCTGATGGCGGCAGGGGCCATCATGGCGGTGACACTTTCGCTGACCGGGTGTGGTATCGGTGGCAATTCCGTGAAGCTGGGAGCCGCGGGAGTTGGCGGCGGATACTACGCGTTTTCCAACGCATTTGCACAGATAGCATCCGAAGAGGATGAGGATCTTGATTTTGAGGTGAAGACAACGGCTGGCTCCACAGCGAATATCAGACTTTTGGCGGACGGTTATGTAGATATGGCCATAGCCCAGGCGGACCTTGTGGATGCAGCCTACAACGGAACAGGAGCAACGGACAAGAAGAGATACAGAGGATATTCAGCGGTTGCCAGTCTGTATACGGAGGCGTGCCAGATCGTGGTGAGGGCTGACTCAGGAATAGACAATCTGGATGACCTTCAAGGAAAGAAGATCTCTGTGGGTGAGGAGGAATCAGGAACCCAGAGAAATGCGGAACAGATACTGCAGATGACCGGTCTTGTGGAATCTCTTGTAGACACAGTCAATCTCGATTATGTTGATGCGGCAAATGAACTCAAATCAGGACAGATAGATGCATTCTTTTGTACAGCAGGTATACAGACCTCGGTGATCGAGGAGCTGTCTAAGGAATGTGACGTAAAGCTCATCGGAATAGATGACAAATGCAGGGACAGACTAAAATCCGTGTACGGCTTCTATACGGATTACACCATACCAGCGGGAACCTACGAGGGACAGACTCAGGATGTTGTGACACTCGGTGTCAGAGCAGTGCTCCTCGCCAGGGATGATATGGATGAGAAGATAGTGGAGGAGCTCACAGGACTTCTCTTTGAACATGCGCAGGATATCCAGTATTCAATAGCACTCACCTTCCAGATAGATGAGAGTGAGGCTGTGAAGAACGTGACCATTCCATTTCATGATGGTGCGAAAGCTTATTATCAGAAAAAAGGAATAGAGATCCCGGCTGAACAGTAGTTGTCAGCTGCTGATAATAAATATACTGAATGCGGAAAAGAATATATGCAGATGATATTGGGTAAATAGGTATCTGATCACGGATGTCTGCATGTGTATATAATATAGATAAGAGAGGTCTTACATGGAGATACAGATAGATATGTATCAGACACTGGCGGTGTCAGTTCTGGTACTTATATTGGGACAGTTTTTGAAGAAAAGAATTAATTTCTTGGAGAAATTCTGCATACCGGCGCCGGTCATAGGAGGTCTGCTTTTCGCAGTCCTGACCTGTGTGTGTTACAGTCTTGGCATAGCAGAATTTACATTTGACGATACGCTGAGAGAGGTGTGCATGGTATTCTTCTTCACATCCGTTGGATTCCAGGCGAATCTCAAGGTTTTAAAGAGCGGAGGAAAGTCGTTGTTCATATTCCTTGGACTGGTTGTGGTGCTTATAGTGTCCCAGAATTTTCTGGCACTCGGGGTGAGTAAGCTGCTGCATCTTGATCCGCTTGTTGGACTCTGCACGGGATCTATACCTATGGTAGGTGGTCATGGAACTGCAGGAGCGTTTGGCCCGGTGCTGGAGGATTTTGATGTCAAGGGGGCAACAACTATATGCACGGCTGCGGCAACATTTGGACTTATCGCAGGAAGTCTTATAGGTGGACCTATTGGCAAGAGACTCATAGACAGGAAGAAGCTTCTGGACACTGCAGTTGCCGAGGACGACAGTATACTGGTTGAGGATGAGAAGAAACATGAGCGCCATACCAATATGTATGCGGCAGCTGTGTTCCAGCTCATCATAGCCGTAGGAATAGGAACCATCATATCGGAACTTCTCACAAAGACAGGACTTACATTTCCTATATATATAGGTGCGATGATCGCGGCTGCGGTCATCAGAAATATCGGAGAGTATTCCGGTAAGTTTGATATATACATGGGTGAGATCAACAACCTTGGTGGTATCTGCCTGTCACTGTTCCTTGGAATGGCGATGATCACACTGAAGCTGTGGCAGCTTGCAGAACTTGCACTTCCGCTGATCATACTGCTCTCGGCGCAGCTCATACTCATGATGCTATTCACATATTTTGTTGTGTTCAACGTGATGGGCAGGGATTACGATGCGGCGGTTCTGTCCGCCGGAACATGCGGATTCGGTATGGGAGCAACGCCAAATGCCATGGCGAACATGCAGGCTATATGCGACCGCTATGTTCCTTCGGTCAAGGCATATCTGATAATACCGCTTATAGGAAGTTTATTTGCTGACTTCCTGAACAGCCTGGTAATTACATTTTTCATAAACATACTTTAGGGGGTATAACCAACTATGAGAGAAAAAAATAAAGAACAGCATAAAAAGCATCACAGATTCAACATGTCATTTGACAATCTGGCTATTCCTGAGGTGAACACAAAGAGCCATGATGACAATGAGGATAATGTGGGTGAGGATGACTCGTCTGTGACATATGACACGGTGGCAATTCCGGAGATCCACATAAGGAAAAAGAAAGACAAATAGTGATTAAAATCGTCCGGTTGTGTTAGAATACAGTCGGGCGATTTTGTATTAAGATTATTTTATTATTGACAGGTTAATTGATATTGCTGCGAAATTGACTTGTTATTGGATACATGGGGGTTGTATATGGGTGACAGCAAGGTGAAAAATGAGAATATGATCCTGGATTTTACACATGTATACTGTGACGAGTATATAAAGGATATAGACAGGTTCAGATATATGGACTGCTCGGACATAGAAGAGACAGATATGTATTGTTCAAAAAATGCGTATGAAAAAATATGGGGCAGGATAGAGCCGTACGGAATCCAGGGTATACATTATATAGATTCGGGAAATTATCATTATATAACGAAGATTATAACAGATCATATAACCGAACCGTTTGGGCTGGTTATGTATGATCATCATACAGACATGCAGATACCGATGGTTCCAGAAATGATGAGCTGCGGAGACTGGGCGGGACAGACTCTTATACAGAATGAAAATCTAAGACAGCTGGTGGTTGTAGGTCCGCCGGAGTCAGATATAGAGCAGACTTTGGAAAGTTATAAAGGTTCCAAGGGGAGACAAGAAAATGTGGAAAGCTATAAATGTGGGTATAATGTACAAGAAGCTGAGTACGATGATTCGTATGATATTTCCCGGGATATCTCAAGCGGAAGACTGTTGATATTTTCTGCCAAAGACCTGCATGGTGGACTGCCTGAGGATAAGCTGAAACATATCAGAACAGATCTGCCCTTGTACATATCTATAGACAAAGACGTCCTCGGAACAGAATACACGGAGACGAACTGGAGTCAGGGGGATATGTCAATCGATGGACTTGAACGTCTGCTCAGTGTCTTTCTTGGCGGTCAGGGTGAAGAAAAAAATACAGACGCTTGTCGTAATGATGAAAGATATGCCGGTGGTATAAGACATTCAAGAATATTGGGTGTTGATGTATGCGGAGAGGTTCAGACAGATATTTCAGTGCCTGAATATCTTGAGGCGGAGGAGAAGAATGAGAAGGTCAATATCGAACTGTTTCGGTTTATATCGGAGCATGTGAAGAAATTCAGATAGTATTAGATATAATAGTTGTATACAATTATGAGTTAGAATAGAAAAATGTAGAAAATGGAAAACTAACAACGAGAAAATTAGAAAGCGTAAGGTGAAAATATGGAGGAGATTCAAAAGCATCTGTTTGAACTTCAGGATATAAAGTACAGAGATTTTCACAGCAGGCTTATGCCTGACACCGACAAGGAGACTGTCATAGGCATAAGAGTTCCAGTGCTCAGAAAGTATGCGAAGAGTATAGCTGGAACAGAACTGTCAGAAAAGTTTATAAAAGAACTTCCACACCATTATTACGAGGAAAATAATCTCCACATGATGTTCATAACCAGGATAAAGGATTATGACAGATGTATCTCGGAGATAGAAAGATTTCTTCCATATATAGATAACTGGGCGACATGTGATTTTCCTGCGCCGAAGTGTTTTGAAAATCACAAGGAAGAATTGCTGCCGGTCATCAAGCGCTGGATCGCCTCAGGCGAGACATATACTATACGGTATGGAATAGGAATGCTCATGAGGCTTTATCTGGATGCTGATTTTGATCCTGAATATGTGAAGCTGGTGGCAGAAGTTCAGTCTGATGAGTATTATGTCAACATGATGATAGCATGGTACATGGCGACAGCACTGGCAAAGCAGTGGGATGCGGTCATTCCGTACATAGAAGAGCACCGCATGTCCGACTGGGTTCACCGAAAGACGATACAGAAGGCAGTGGAGAGTTACCGTATAACGGACGAGCAGAAGAGATATCTTAAGGGATACAGATAATTACATAATCGCAACACAAGAAAGGAAAAATACACATGACAACAAGGGAGGAAGTTCTGGCATATGGTCTCTCATTTCCGGACACTTACCAGGAGGCTCCATTTCACGATCAGAACTGGCAGCTTGTGAGAGTCAAGGGAAGCAAGAAGGCATTCCTTTGGACTTATGAGAGGGATGGATATATCAATCTGAATGTGAAGGCTGATCCGGAAAGCCGGGATTTCTGGAGGCAGGCATTTGAGTCTGTCATACCGGGGTGGCATCAGAACAAAGAACACTGGAACACTATCATACTGGATGGAAGTGTGCCAGAGGATGCGGTGAAGCAGATGATAGCGGATAGCTATGACATAGTAACCTACAGTCCGACAAAGAGGATCTACGATGCGGTGAAGAAGATTCCGAAGGGATGTGTTGCAACATACGGCCAAGTTGCGGAGATGGCAGGTGACAGGAAGATGGCGAGGGCGGTCGGAAATGCGCTCCACAAGAATCCAGATCCTGATAACATACCGTGCTACCGCGTGGTGAATTCCAAGGGCGAGCTGGCGGGAGCGTTTGCATTCGGCGGGGCAGATGTCCAGGCAGAACGGCTCAGAGCGGACGGCATAGAGGTCGAGAATGGCCGTGTAGACCTAAAAAGATATGGAATAAAAATTTGAGATGGCAGGAATACAGACAGGAAGGCAATACACAAATATGACAACTGATAACACAAAGACAACAGAAAATCAGAATAACCCGCTTGGATATGAGAATGAGGCACATCTGCTCACAAGATTTGCCATACCATGTATCATATCCATGCTGGTGACCGCGCTTTACAATATAGTCGACCAGATATTTATAGGACACGGAGTGGGAATGCTTGGAAATGCTGCGACAAATATAGCATTTCCTCTTTCAACGGCATGTACCGCGATATCGCTTCTTCTTGGCATAGGAAGTGCGACCAGCTTTTCATTGAAGCTTGGTGCCGGAGATGAGAAGAAGTCGGCTGAGGCAGCAGGAAATGGAATCTGTCTCATGGCGATATTTGGCGTGGCACTTTTCCTTGTGACGACAATATTCCTGACACCTATGCTAAAGGCATTCGGCGCAACTGACAAGGTTCTGCCATTTGCACAGGAGTACACAAGGATAACAGCGATAGGTTTCCCATTCCTGATAGCGAATACCGGAATGAGTAAGCTGATCATGGCTGATGGAAGTCCGAGGTATTCAATGATATCCATGCTGACAGGTGCCATCATCAACACTATACTTGATCCGATACTTATATTCGGGCTCGATATGGGTATGCGCGGTGCGGCGTTGGCAACTATCACAGGACAGATCATATCATTTGCCATAAGCCTCAGATATATGTTCCATTTCAAGACAATACATCTTACCAGGGAAAGTTTTGTTATGCGAGGAGAGCCTTGCGGCAATATATTCAGATTCGGTGCGTCGGCGTGTTTCAATCAGATAGCCATGGCGATAGTCCAGGTTGTCATGAACAATACTCTCTCAAGATACGGAGCACAGTCGGTGTATGGAGGCGACATACCACTTGCGTGTTCAGGAATAATAAGCAAGGTAAACATGATATTCATGGCGATCGTTATAGGAATATCACAGGGAACCCAGCCGATCATAGGCTTCAACTATGGCGCAGGAAAGTACAGGAGGGTGAGAAAGACTTATCTTCTGGCGCTGGCAGCAGCATCGGCTCTGTCGGTGGTGGCATTTGCAGCATTCCAGATATTCCCCAGACAGATCATCAGCGCATTTGGAGAGGGAAGCGAGCTGTACTTCCAGTTTTCAGAGAGATACTTCAGGATATATATGTTTCTTACCATCGTAAATGGAATCCAGCCGGTGACATCAAACTTCTTCAACTCTATAGGAAAGGCGAGACTTGGTGTGTTCATGTCACTCACAAGACAGATACTATTTCTGCTTCCTCTCATCATCATATTCCCTATATTCATGGGAATCGATGGTGTTATGTATGCGGGACCGATAGCGGACGGAATAACTGCGATTGTCTGTGGTTTGTTTACGGTGAGGGAACTTAAGGAACTGATTTCTATAGACAGAGATGCACATGAAAAAGCCGTGAAAATATAGACGATAATCAGGATCTATATATTGCGCATACAACGCATCGTGCTATAATTGAGAAAAAATATCAATAGACATAAATAGACGGCATTCGACAGACGATTTTGTGGTACTGAAAGACTGCGTGGATGAATCTGGACGAATGATGAAAGAAGGATAATCAATTATGACACTGAGAGATTTGAAGGTGGGACAGAGTGCCAGAATAAAGGCAGTTGGCGGTGAAGGAGAGCTAAGACAGCATTTCCTTGACATGGGTGTTATCCCCGGTGCGGAGCTCACCCTTGTGAAGCTTGCTCCTATGGGCGATCCTATGGAGTTTCAGATCCATGGATATGAACTTACACTCAGACTGGCAGATGCAGAGCAGATAGATGCAGAGCAGATAGAGACAAGATCCAGAGCTCACACCAGGGTTGAGACAATAGAGGAGAAGGAACATCCGGGACTTGGCGAGGAAGGAAAATATCACGTCAAAGGGGACGGCGATCCGCTTCCGGAAGGAACAAGACTTACATTTGCCCTGGTTGGAAACCAGAACTGTGGAAAGACGACACTGTTCAATCAGCTCACCGGATCAAATCAGCATATAGGCAATTTCCCCGGAGTAACTGTCGACAGAAAGGATGGTCCGATAAGGGGCAGGGAGAATACTTCCGTGACAGATCTTCCCGGAATATATTCGATGTCTCCTTATAGCAGCGAGGAGATCGTGTCCAGAAACTTTGTGCTTGACGATCACCCAAAGGCTATCATCAATATAGTAGACGCTACTAATATAGAGCGAAATATGTATCTCACGATGCAGCTTCTCGAGATGGAGATACCGGTTGTCGTTGCACTCAACATGATGGATGAGGTCACAGGCAATTCAGGCTCCATAGATGTAAATGGGATGGAGGCCATGCTTGGAACCCCGGTTGTTCCTATATCTGCGGCAAAGAACGAGGGTGTGGATGAGCTTGTAAGACACGCCATACATATAGCCAAGTATCAGGAAAAGCCTGGAAGACAGGACTTCTGTGATGAGAATGAGTTTGGCGGAGCTGTTCACAGATGTATACATGCGGTGGCGCATCTTATAGAGGATCATGTAAAGGCGGCAGATCTGCCGCTTAGATTCGCTGCTACCAAGATCATAGAGGGAGATCATCTCATACTTGACAGGCTTGGACTTGATGAGAACGAGAAAGAGACGATAGAACATCTGATAATCCAGATGGAAAAAGAGCGAGGACTTGACCGGAGTGCAGCCATAGCTGATATGAGATTTAATTTCATAGAAAAGGTATGTGAAAACTGTGTAGTCAAGCCAAAGGAGAGCAAGGAGAGGATCAGAAGCGAAAAGATAGATCGCATTCTTACGGGTAAGTATACCGCAATCCCATGCTTTATAGGTATCATGCTGGCGGTGTTCTATCTGACATTTAACGTGATCGGAGCTGGACTTCAGAAACTTTTAGAGATGGGGATAGATGCACTCACGGTTCAGGTGGGAAAGCTTCTCACCGCAGCAAATGTAAATGTGGTCGTCAAGAGCCTTGTTATGGATGGAATATTTGCGGGTGTCGGAAGTGTGCTCAGTTTTCTTCCAATCATAGTGACTCTGTTCTTTTTCCTGTCGCTCATGGAAGACAGCGGATACATCGCCAGAGTTGCATTTGTCATGGATAAGCTGCTAAGGAAGATCGGACTTTCCGGCAAGAGCATAGTTCCGATGCTGATAGGCTTTGGCTGTACGGTTCCGGCCGTCATGGCAACCAGGACACTCCCGAGTGAGAGAGACCGAAAGATGACTATTCTGCTCACTCCATACATGAGCTGTTCAGCTAAGCTTCCTATATATGCGTTCTTTGTAAGCGCATTCTTCCCTGGAAAGGGCGGCCTTATTATGGCAGGGCTTTATTTCCTTGGAATTGCGATAGGAATAATTGTGGCTATGGTTTATCGGAGCACATTGTTTAAGGGCAATGCGGTTCCTTTTGTCATGGAGCTTCCAAATTACAGACTTCCGGGTGCGAAGAACGTAGGCCAGCTCCTGTGGGAGAAGGCAAAGGACTTTCTTCAGAAGGCGTTCACAGTTATATTTCTTGCAACTATATGTATCTGGTTCCTTCAGAGCTTTGATATGCACCTCAATATGGTGAAAGACTCGCAGGACAGCATACTTGCTGCGATAGCCGGACTTTTGGTGCCGATATTTAAGCCTCTTGGACTTGGCGACTGGAGAATATGTACGTCGCTCATAAGTGGTATCATGGCGAAGGAGAGTGTGGTATCCACACTTGAGATATTGTTTAACGGATCAGTGACCGCAGCTATCACAACCAGGGCTGCAGCATCGCTGCTCGTATTCAGCCTGCTTTACTCGCCTTGTATAGCAGCCATCGCTTCCATCAAGAGAGAGATGGGGCACCGCTGGGCTATCGCCGTAGTGATATGGCAGTGCGTTGTGGCGTGGCTTGCAGCATTTGTGGTGTATATGATAGGGGGAATACTGTGATAAAAGCCTGAAGTATGGGGCTGATACATTCTGGAATACGTTTGGTATTAGTGTATTATCACACCAGTTTCTTCTCTGTCCACTTTCCGCTTCGCCAGCGCAGAATCATGCCAACCGCACGCACACATTCGTCACAGGTAAGGCCGATGTAGGCTCCGGTTACGAGCAGACCAAGATGCAATCCGAACAGCCATGTGCCGCCGGCGGCACATACAAACATAAAGACAGCGGCTATAGAAGCGGGAAATACTGCATCGCCACTGGTCTTAAGGGCCTGGCCGTAGACAAGATTCGTAACTCTGCCTATTTCAAGTATGATGTCAATGGTAAGAAGCCTTGTAACAATGTGGATCATGTCCGGGTTGTCGGTGAACAGCTTCATGGTCCATGGGGCAGTAACAGCAAATAAAGATTCAAGACAGGTCGCCACGATCACACCGATCATGGCGGCCTTTTTGGTGTCTCTTTTACATGCCTCTATATCACCAGCACCGATATGCCATCCGGTCATTATGGCATTTGCCTGGGCAAGAGCTGATCCTGCACAGAAAGAGAAGTTGCTTATCTGGGAGGCATATGAGCGGGCGGTGACATTTAATCCGTCGGCATCCATCTGATTTAGAAATTTGACAACCAGCATCATTGCAACATTGTACAGCATAGATTCAAATGCGGATGGCAGACCTACCTTGATAATCTGTGAAAGAACAGTACCATTTGAGAGCCTTTCAGGGCTTCTGCCTGCTTTTACAAGGGTGCAGGAGAAAATAATAACTATCGACAGATTGATAACTTTAGATATGATCGTAGCTGTGGCAACGCCCTGTACTCCTCTGTGCAGTACAAAGAGAAATACCGCATTTAAAACAAAGTTTACAAGGTTGCCGATTATGGTAGCGATAAGAGGCTGCTTTGTGTGTCCAAATGCCCTTAGGTAGCTTGCAAAGATTGGAATCAGAGCATTCAGAAAACAGCCGCCACCCACGATCTCAAGATAGCTCATGGCAGGTTCTCTGAGGTTTCCGGCTATTCCTATCAGATCAAGAATATTTCCGGAGAAAATGAACAGGAATATAGACATTCCCATACCTATGACTGAGTTGAATATAAGACCAAGCTGGCGTGCCTGATAAGCAATCCCAGGTCTGCCTGCGCCGATATTCTGAGTCATGACCGTCATCATGCCGGATGATATGATGGAGAACATGATGATGAACATTCCGATATAACTGTTGGCGGTTCCGACAGCACCCACGGCATAGTCCCCAACTGATGATAGCATGAGTGTGTCAACCATACCGGACAACATATAGAAAAGTGTTTCAAAACATATAGGTATAAAAAGTGCAGATAATTTCTTCATATAACCGTTGCTCCTTTGCAGACTAGTGCCAAATTATATATTGTAACTAAATTGTATAATATCGCATTTTCACAGGCTGAATCTTGTACTATATCAATCAAAAGTTGCACATATTCCACATATGGGGTAGTATGACAACGTAGTATGAGACAAATGTGGAGGCAGGAGATTAAGATGTACGCAGAATTAAAGGAAAATCATCCACACGGGACAAGAGAATATCCATTTTGTGAGTATCATATGAGATACTGGCCACATGCATTCCAGATCCCGGTTCATTGGCATGATGAGGTGGAGATAATATATGTAAGGAAAGGTCCACTTATGGTTGAGATTGATGGACAGAAATTTATAGGGGATGACGGAGCTGTATATATAGTAAGTCCGGGAGTGCTGCATATGATGGCCGCCCCGGAAACACCGGTGGATTATTTTACATTTCTGTTTCCGATGGAATTCATATCATTTCAGACCAAGGATGAATTGGAGGATGAGATATTTTTTCCTCTTAGGAATCACACACGGGAATTCAGACCTGAAGTGACGAATCGGAATCTGCTTGAAAAACTTATACCTATTCTTGATGAGTTGTCAGAGGAAAATGGGAAATTTGGAACACACAGACAGATACAGGTGAGAATCAGACTGTTGCAGGTTGTAGATCTTTTAGTGGAATACGATCAGCTTGAAGCGAAGACAGGGAGAGCGACAGGTGGACTGGAAAAGGAGATACTTATATATATACAGGATAATTATCATGATCACATAAGTCTTGCTGAGCTTTCTGAACATTTTCATCTGTCGGAAAAGTACATGTCAAGATTCTTCAGTGAGAGATTTCACATGACGCTCACACAGTATGTGAACTATGTTAGACTTAAGTATGCAAGGCATCTTCTCGAGTCCACAGATCTGTCGGTTACCGAGATTGCCATGAAATCAGGTTACCCAAATGTAAGTTATTTTATCAGGAAATTTTCTGCGGCGGTGGGAGAACCACCGTTAAGATATAGAAATGGTAAAGCTGTGAAAGATCAAAAAAACAGAATATAAAATTCGAAAAACTTGATGGCTGTTGACGGAAATTGGAGATAACAATATAATGGTAATACAGTTTTATGACGTTATATTAAGAGTATCTGAGGAGACCATGAATGAGAATCAGACAATTTAGAGAAGACCACTGGGATAGGCTTCCCACGATAAGACTGCAGAAAGCGGTGCTTGACAACTTCAAGAGTGTGGAGCATGGAGAGATAGTATTTGCCTGTGGAAAGAAGTTTGTTCCGTATGGAACAGAATCAGATATATTGGGACTTTATGGACAGAACGGCTCGGGTAAGACGAGTTTTATAGAGGCGCTTGCCATACTGAAGCTTCTGATGATTGGAGCTGAGGTTCCGGCGGTGTATGCAGAATGTGTGGCAAAGGGTCAGGAGATGGCCAGACTGGAGTTTACATTTGACCTTCAGTACGAGGACGGACGCATCCGAAAGGTTGTGTACGAATTCCTCATGTCCGCCGTGGAGAATGAGACAAATAACGGATTCAGACAGTACGGAGGAGAGGATCAGAACAGTGGCCAGCCGAGCTACAGAGTCCGCATATCGGGTGAGAAACTGAGTATGTCAGGTGATTTTGAGGGCAGGAAGATGATACTTCAGCCTGTGATTGACACATGCACTGACGACATGCCGTTCGGGCCTGTATCGAAGCAGAAATATTTCATAACAAATGACAGAAAGTTCGTGGATGAGCTGAATGTGGTGAGAAGACTGGCGCAGGAAAAGTCGGCGTCGTTTATCTTCTCGCTCGGAACTGCAAAGGTGTGCGATGAGTGCGGGTTATACTCTGAGTTTTATCAGGTTATACTGGAGCTGGCGTACTACAGTCAGCTCTATCTTCATGTGGTAGACACGAAATCAACAGGATATATAAGACTCAACTACGGACTTCCGCTATACACACAGAGCGGTAAATTCCTTCTGAAGACGGATGTGCCGAACATCATGCCGGAGATAGTCTTCAGCGAGATAAAGAGCCAGTTTGAGAATATAAACATAGTCCTCAGCCAGATAGTTCCGGGACTTAATGTTGATCTTCACGAGCTGTCGCCTGCCCTCATGAAGGATGGCAGTATGGGACATGTGGTGGAGATAGTGTCCAGCAGGAATGAGACGGACATGAGTGTGTTCCACAATCAGGAGGCTGCGCCTGACGGAAGAGTACACATGCCATTCAGGTACGAGTCCGACGGTATCCGCAAGATCGTGTCGGTGCTCAGTCTGATAATAGATGCGTACAATGAGCAGTCGTGCACGATAGCCATAGACGAGCTGGATGCCGGTGTGTTTGAGTATCTTCTGGGAGAGGTGCTGCAGACGTTCCAGGAGTCTGGCAAGGGGCAGTTTATATTTACATCGCATAACCTCAGACCGTTGGAGGTCATAAGCAAGGATTATATATATTTCACCACGACAAATCCGAGAAATAGGTATATCCGTATGAAGGGAATCGGAAGCAGCAACAATCTCAGAAATACTTATTTCAGGGAGATCGTGGTTGGAGAACAGGACGAGGAGCTGTATAGGAATACGAAGAGGTTCAAGATTGTATCGGCATTCAGAAAGGCAGGTATGGATCATGGGGAAACGACCTAAGAAGAAGATCTTCCTGTTCCTTGTCGAGGGAGTGTCGGACCGGAATGCTCTTGAGGTGCCATTTGGACAGCTCCTTGAGGATATAGATCCTGATATTGTTCTGGAATTTGCCATGCTCATGCAGGATGACGGAAGCTTTGGCGGTGATATAACCTCAAAGAATGGCATACATCCTGACAACATAGAGCGGTTTATAGATGAGATAATGGTCAGTCCTCTGCTAAAGAGGACGGGCCTGTATCCGAAGGATATTGTGGAGATAATTCATTTTGTGGATATGGATGGGGCGTACATAGATGACAATCTGGTCGTGACTGATGGGGGAAATGAAGACAAGCCGGTATACTACCCGGATATCATTGTGACGGCAAATCCGGATCACGTGAAGGAGCGCAATCTCTGCAAGAGTGCGAATCTGGATGTGCTCACTTCGCTGTCATCAATAAAAATAGGAAGTAAAAAGATAAAATACTCCGTATACTATTTTTCGAGCAACCTGGATCATTTCCTGTATCGGGATGCAAATTCAGATGAGCACGGCAAGGTGCGGAGGGCGGCGGAGTTCTCGATGAAGCATGAGACGTCGGGATCGCTGGAGCGTTTTTTTGAGGAGAATGAGACTGTGACTACAGATATGACTTATGGGGAGTCATGGGATTTCATAAAGAGTGGGGAAAATTCTTTGAAGAGGCACACAAATGTGAATCTGCTCATAAAGAGGCTTAAGGCTATTGCGGAAAATCACATATAAAATAAACTCATAACAATAAAACAGGAGACAGAAAAGGCTATGAAGAAGAACAAAGAAGATGACGGAATCTACAGAAAACCCACCAAAGGTTTCAGCAAGAGAACAAATATGATAGTCGGCATAGCATTTGTCATATTTGTGCTGGTGTGCTGCATAATAAGACTGTTCGTGTAAGGTTTCAGTAAAGAAAAATGGCAGGTGTTGATTTTTATATTTAGCATGCTATACTTGGCTTAGTTAATTGAAGGTAATCAAGGAGGATAAATCCGTGTTTGGTAGCAGATCAAGCAAGAAGACGGGATTGAAGATCATAATAGTGGGCTGTGGAAAGGTTGGCGTGGCCATACTCAAGCAGCTTGCAAATGAGGGGCATGATATAACTATCATAGACAAGGATCCCCAGAAGGTCGCAACATACGCAAATCAGTATGATGTTATGGGAATAGTTGGAAACGGAGCAAATCACAGCGTGCAGCTTGAAGCGGGAATACAGAACGCAGATTTGATAGCTGCAGTCACGTCGTCGGATGAGCTCAACATCCTGTGCTGTACCATAGCCAAGCAGGTCGGAGACTGCGCGACCATAGCGAGACTCAGAGACCCGGATTACAGCAAGGAGGCAAGCTATCTCAGGGAGAAGCTTGGACTTACCATGATCATAAACCCTGAGCTTGAGACCGCAATCGAGGTGTCGAGGGTACTGTATCTGCCAACGGCTCTTGAGATAAATTCATTTGCACACGGACAGGCGGAGATGACCAGGATAAAGATCCCGGAGAAGAACGTGCTTGACAACAAGAGCATAGCTGATTTGGGTAAGGATCTTGCAAATAAACAGAAGCCGATAAATATACTTATAGCGGCAGTTGAGAGAGCCGGGGAGTTCTATATCCCTTCCGGAGATTTTGTGCTCAAGGCGGGAGATATCATGTCATGTGTGGGAACAAGACCTATGTCCAGAAAATTCATGGAGCATATAGGCTTTAAGACTGCCAGGGTCAAGGACACCATGATAATAGGAGGCGGCAATGTCGCTTACTATCTGGCTGGGCAGCTTGTCAACATGGGAATATCTGTCAAGATCATTGAGGAGAGCAAGAAACGATGCGAGGAGCTCTCTGTGCTTTTACCAAAAGCTATCATCATAAACGGTGATGGAACGGATCAGGAGACTCTGAACGAGGAGGGCCTTGCGGAGACTGAGTCATTTGTATCCCTGACAGGAATCGACGAGGAGAATATACTTTTGACTCTCCATGCCCGCAAACATTCAAATGCCAAGACGATAACCAAGATAAACAGGAGCAATTTCAGAGAGGTCATAAACAGCCTTGATCTGGGAAGTGTTGTATATCCATGCAGTATAACCGCGGAGTCCATAGTCGCATATGTCCGTGCGAAGAAGAATTCCAACAGTAACAGCATAGAGACACTCTATCACATGTTTGACTCAAGAGCTGAGGCTATAGAGTTCCGTGTGGATGAGAAGTCGGAGGTGACGGATATACCGCTGAAGGATCTCAATCTCAAGAAGAACCTCCTCATAGCATTTATAAATCGAAACGGTTCGATCCTGCTTCCAACAGGTCAGGATTCTATACAGGTTGGAGATACGGCCATGATAGTCACCACTGAGACAGGATTTACGGATATAAGAGATATACTTGCTTAAGGCAGTTTGATTAGGAGAAGATTATGAATAATTCCATGATAGTATTTATACTTGGCCAGATCATAAGACTTGAGGGTCTGCTCATGATCATTCCATGCCTGACATCTCTCATATATCAGGAACATGAAATATTTGCGTTCCTTATAGTCATAATATCATGTCTTGTGATAGGAACGCTTATGACACTTAGAAAACCGGCAAATCAGACCATATATCTCAAAGAGGGATGTGTAGCTACGGCATTCAGTTGGATACTGCTCAGTATATTTGGCTGCATGCCATTTGTCATTTCAGGGGAGATCCCTTCATTCACAAATGCACTGTTTGAGACCATATCGGGATTCACCACAACGGGAGCCAGCATACTGAGCGATGTGGAGAGTATGTCACACGGCATGATGCTGTGGAGATGCTTTACCCACTGGATAGGCGGTATGGGAGTTCTGGTGTTCCTGCTTGCCATCATTCCGATGAACAGTGCGTCCGGTTCAAATATGAACCTGATGAAGGCGGAGAGCCCGGGACCATCCGTTGGAAAGCTTGTTCCAAGACTCAAGCACACTGCCAGGATATTGTATGTTATCTACTTCGGAATGACGGTTCTGGAGGTCATTTTCCTTATGTTTGGACATATGTCATTGTTCGATGCTCTGTGTACGGCATTTGGAACAGCCGGAACAGGCGGTTTTGGAATAAAGAACGACAGCTTTGGAAGCTTCTCACCATATATACAGTGGGTTGTAACTGTGTTCATGATATTGTTTGGTGTGAATTTCAACTTTTATTATTTTGTGCTGTTCAGGAACATCCGAAAGGCACTTTCCATGGAGGAGGTCAGGACATATTTCCTCATCATCCTGACATCGGTGGTGATACTGTTTGTAAGTCTGATGAACACCATGTCAAATATGTGGGATGCCCTGCGACATGCGGCCTTCCAGGTGGCATCGATCATCACCACGACGGGTTACGCATCGGCGGATTTTGACCAGTGGTCACAGACCTGTAAGACGGTGCTGGTCATCCTGATGTTTGTCGGAGCTTGTGCGGGAAGCACCGGTGGCGGTATGAAGGTGTCGAGACTCGTGATAATGTTCAAGACCGTTGTCAAGGAACTGAGTTCGTATTTCCATCCGAAGAATATCAAGAAGATAAACATGGATGGCAAACCGGTGGAGCACGAGGTAGTCAGGGCGGTAAATGTATACTTCATCACGCTGATGGGAATATTTACCCTGTCTGTATTTCTTGTGTCTCTTGAGGGCAGGGATCTGGTGACCAACTTCACTGCGGTGGCATCGTGTCTCAACAATATAGGACCGGGTCTTTCCGAGGTAGGACCTACCAGAAACTTTGGCGGGCTGACGGGATTTACCAAGTATGTTCTGATGTTTGACATGCTTGCGGGACGACTGGAGCTCTTCCCATTGCTGCTCATATTCAATCCTGGCGTGTACAGGGACATGATCATGGGGGCATGGAGAGGCATAAAGCGAAGAAGACAGGAGAGAAGAGCAAACTGATAAATGTTATCATTACAAATGGCGGGCAGGTTATTGACATATGTTGGCAATTTGGATATACTCAGAAACAGTTAGACACACCTAACTATAGCTCTTCCAATCATTTTATAAAGAAAAGGCGGGGACTTCTCACATAGTGAGGGTTCCCGTTTTTTTATGACTTAAATTTCCTTACAAAGAAGTTTAGAATGGAATAAAGATATGAGTATTTGTTATAATGTACATACATTTGGTGTGGATAAGGAGTAATGCGATATGGAGAACGAAAAAGAATCTGTAAAAGTACTTATAGTGGACGACGAGCAGGACATCAGAACGCTGCTCAATATATATCTCAAGAGACTTGGATACGATGTTGTGGAGGCTGCCGATGGAGTTGAGGCTGTCGAGACCGTGCGTGCGGACAAGGACATCGATCTCATAGTTATGGACATAATGATGCCAAAGCTTTCAGGTACTGAGGCATGCCAGCAGATCAGAGAGTTTTCATCTATCCCAGTCCTCTTCTTGACGGCGAAGACGAAGGAGCCGGATCAGAACGAGGCATACGATGTGGGTGGCGATGATTTCCTGGCAAAGCCATTCACCCAGAGCGAGTTTAACCGCAAGGTGAATGCTCTTATCAGAAGATACAAGGTGTACCGCGGAAAATCAGAGACCGATCCAAAGAATATCTCAGTCGGCAATATAAATATTGACTCATTTAAGAGGATTGTGATCAAGAACGGTGAGGTCATCAAGCTCACCGACAAGGAGTATGCACTTCTGTTCTTCCTGGTGGAGCACAGAGGAAAGCCATGGTCACTCGAGGCACTCTACGAGAATATATGGCAGGAGAAGTATCTTCCTTCATCTTCCAATACGGTCATGGTACACATACTCAGACTCAGACAGAAGATAGAGGACAACTCAGCGCAGCCTGAGATCATTAGGACCATATATGGAAAGGGATATCAGGTAGACTGATATGAAGATGCCATTTAAGCGGACACTCAGGGTAAAGCTGTTTGTGATCATACTGCTTGGGCTAATATTGTCCATATCGGCTTTTTTTGCAGGAACATTTGCACTGAACAGCTACATGAAAAATGTATACATGAGTGACACGAATACACAGAAGAGATCCGCCAGACAGATCCAGAGCTTTGCTTCATATGTGACTAGCCATTCCATAAAGGCTACGGATACGCAGGCACTCAGGGCATGGCAGGAGCAGCACGACAATGTGTACATACTGATTTATAACAACAATGATATAGTATTCGACTCTGACTGGATGATAGAGAAGAAGGGCGCATACAAATATGTCATAACGAATTCGGAGACTGGTGAGATAATCATTCTGTTACAGGACAACTATGGAAATATCAGAAAGATCAAGAGGAAGGCATCCTCGAGCAGCGAATCCCAGAAGAAATCCGATGCGGTGACCGCGGATGAGGGAGCTTACTACGGCAATTCCAGCATGCTGCGAGGAGACCTCAATGAATTTGACTACGATTTCTATCCTGTTCTATTCAAGGATGGAGTGTTTGATGTCTGCATAGTTGACTATTCGGATGATACGATCAAGGATGTCGGAGAGATAGCGATATTTGTCATATGCTGTATCCTGTTCATCGGTGTGATAATAGTCTATTTCGGAAGAGAGATAGGCAGAATGAGACGCCTCACAAATGAGGTCATGGATATCAAGGATGTGGATATCAATGGGCCGATAACAATACACGGTCAGGATGAGATCTGTATGCTGGCGGAGAATGTAGACACCATGAGGCAGACCATTATTGAGCAGCTCAGCAGGGAGCGTGAGGCATGGCAGGCGAACAGTGATCTGGTCACAGCCATGGCCCATGATATAAGAACTCCGCTCACAGTCATGGCGGGATATCTGGAGCTCATGCAGAACAAGGAGTATTCATCCCAGGAGGAGCTTGACGAATACATAAGGATAAGTGCTGAGAAGGCGGAGCAGCTCAGGACGATGTCGGACAAGATGTTCAGATACTTCTATGTATATTCAAAGGGCGGTGAGGATCTCAACATGGAGATGTTCCCGGCGGGGCCGTTCCTTGACCAGATGCTTGGAGAGTATGTTGTGCTCCTGGGCGAGAATGGATATCAGTTCGACATTGATATCTCGGACAAGGAAGCCGAAATATACGTTGATCTTCAGGGTATGAAGAGAATAACCGACAATGTATTTACCAACATCAGAAAGTATTCGGACAAATCAAAAAGCATAGATATAAGGGTATATATAGACCGGAGAAAGGTAAGAATTTATTTCAGAAATTATATAAATCCAGAAGGTGGCAAGGCGGAGAGCACACACATAGGAACATTGACATGTCAGAAGATGGCGGAGGAGATGAATGGATCATTCACGACCTGCAGAAAGGGCAAGGTGTATGAGGCGACACTCACACTGCCGAACATGCTGAATGACGATGACTCACACGTTCCGACACAGGGACTTACAGCTATACTGTCACGCAAATAATAATCGGAGATCCTCTGTACACAGTTCAGAGAATCTCCGTTTTTGTACATAGAAAAAAGCAATGCTACACATTATACCGATAGAGGAAAAAACAGGAGGAACAGATATGAATATATTATTTTATGATACAAAGCGTTATGACATGGAGTCGTTCGATGCGATAAAAGATCAGTACGACAAGCTGACCATAGATTATGTGGACACAGATCTGTCGGTGAAGACCGCAAGACTTGCAAAGGGGTATGACGCCATATGTGCATTTGTCAGCTCGGATGTGAGTGCACCCGTTGTGAATGCGCTGAGTGATGCGGGCGTGAAGCTTATACTGATGAGATGCGCGGGCTTCAACAACGTGGATATGGATGCGGCAAAAAAATGCGGTATAACTGTGATGAGGGTTCCGGGCTATTCGCCTGAGGCTGTGGCGGAGCATGCGATGGCACTTGCCATGGCGGTGAACAGGAGACTGCACAAGAGCTATATAAAGGTGAGGGAGAACAACTTCAGTCTGGTCGGACTTACAGGCATGAACTTCTACGGCAAGACAGCCGGTATCGTCGGAACCGGTAAGATCGGGGCTGCCATGGCGAGGATATGTCATGGATTTGGAATGGATGTGATCGCTTACGATATGTATAAGAATCCGGACCTTGATTTTGTCAGATATGTGGAGCTCCCTGAGCTTCTGGCGGGATCTGATCTTATATCGCTTCACTGCCCGCTGACCGACGAGACCTACCATATGATAAATGAAGAGACCATTGGCATGATGAAGGATCACGTGATCCTGGTGAATACCTCCAGAGGTGCACTCATCAAGACCGACGATCTCATAGCTGGGATCAGAAGCAGAAAATTCTTCGGAATCGGGCTGGATGTATACGAGGAGGAGACTCCAAATGTATTTGAGAACAGGGAGGATGACATACTGGAGTCCTCGATCACTGCGAGACTGTTGTCATTTCCAAATGTGATAGTGACGTCTCATCAGGGATTTCTTACAGAGGAGGCACTGGAGGCGATAAGCAGGACCACTCTGGACAATGCCATGGATTTCCTTAATGGGTCTGTAAATGAATCGAATATTGTGTTATGATGTGATGACAGGATATTGTGAGAGAAATTGAGGTTGACTATATGAATATAAATGAGGTTTTTAGCGGGCTTGATAAGCTGTTCGCAGAGAACAGACTGCCGGAGGTGGAGAGATACCTTACCCAGGCACTCAGCGATGCTGAATATGAAAAGGATACTGATTCCATGCTTGCGATATACAATGAGCTTATCGGTTTTCACCGCACCACGGGAGAACACGACAAGGCACTGTATTTTTGCAGGCAGGTCATGAGGCTCGCTCATAAGATGGGGATTGAAGATACAGTTCCATATGGAACCGCTCTCATGAATATTGCAAATGAGAACAGGGCTGCAGGTAACCTGTTGGAAGCCCTGTCCTATTGCAGGAAGGTGTATGACATATATTCGGAGCAGCTCGGTCCATATGATATATTGCTGGCGGGTTATTATAACAACGTGGCGCTCATTTATCAGGAGCTTGGCGATTATGACAAGGCTGTTGATGCACTGGAGCACGCGCTCAGCATCATAGAAAGACATGAGAATGCCGGTACGGAGATTGTTGCCACATATGCCAATCTCGGCGAGAGCCTTCTCAGGGCAGGTCGGCTCAAGGAAGCTCAGGACAAGCTGACGGAGGCGGTGCGCAGATATCAGCTCAAGGGTGTCAGAGGATATCACTACAGTGCTGCGCTGTCTGCTGTTGCAGAGGTGTGGTACAGACAGGAGGACTACCAGCAGGCACTCAAATTTTATCAGCTTGCGGCAGAAGAACTCTACAGTGTCTATGGGGACAATGATACATACAGAGTTATAATGAATAATATAGAGACGGTAAAGGCGAAGCTTCAGCAGCAATGATAACAGGGAGGAAGTGGAAGAGCTTCCTCCCTGTTGCGTATGTAGACAGATAATCTGAAGGATGGGAGAACGAGATGAATTATAATGACAAGGTAATGGACGTTATAGATGAGGTGAAGAAGGTCGTCATAGGCAAGGATGTGTGTATTGCCAAGATAATGGCGGCGATAATCGCAGGCGGTAACATTCTCATGGACGATGTACCGGGAGTCGGCAAGACGACGATGGCTCTTGCATTTGCAAATGCAATGGGGCTCCAGAACAAGAGAGTCCAGTTTACACCGGATGTCCTTCCGGGAGATATAACGGGATTTACGATGTACGACAAGGCGACAAATCAGTTTGTGTACAGACCGGGTGCTGTTATGTGCAATCTGTTCCTCGCAGATGAGATAAACAGAACATCTCCAAAGACACAGTCGGCACTTCTCGAGGTTATGGAGGAGGGACATGTGACTGTGGATGGAGTGACATATCAGGTTCCGGATCCATTTATAGTAATTGCCACGGAGAACCCTATCGGCAGTGCCGGAACACAGCTTCTTCCTGATTCCCAGCTCGACAGATTTATGGTGTGCCTTAAGCTGGGATATCCATCCATAGAGAGCGAGCTGGATATAGTTAAGGGAAGAACCTCCGCTGATGGCTTTCAGGATGTACAGCCTGTAATAGGTGCGTCTGAGCTACGGCTTATCAGGGAGGAAGTAAAGCATGTCAAGGTCAGCGATGACGTGTATTCTTATATAGGCCAGCTTGTTGTTGGAACCAGAGAGAATCCAAGCCTTGAGCTAGGAGTGAGTCCAAGAGGAACGATAGCCCTCACCAAGATGGCGAAGAGCTGGGCATATATAAGCGGGAGAGATTTTGTCATACCTGAGGATGTGCAGATGGTGTGGACGGACGTCATAAGACACAGGATAGTCTTAAGTGCCAAGGCAAGGGTGAACCACATAACACAGGAGGCTGTGCTCAAGGACATAATGGAGAGGGTGTACAAACCGTCGGTTAGACGAAGAAGTTCGGCGAAAAAGTAGCATGAGATTTGGAAGCGTGTAGTGGTAGGATGTCGTATGAGACGAGGAATATTGTATATTGTCCTGATAGGGGCATGTGTATATATAGGAATAATCAATAAAGAAAAATCATACTTTTTCGCAGCGGTGATCATGACTGCTGTCATGCTGAGTCTTATAGCCGGGCTGATCGTGCGATACATAAGAACCAGTGTTAAGATGCAGATGAATATACCTGTGGTTGAGAAGAACAGTACATTTTGTCCGGAACTTGCGGTATCTGCCACCGGTGGTCAGGTACCCCATGTGGCAGCGGTGTTCAGTGTTCTTGCTCCGGGTATGAAGAAAAAGAAGAAGAGTACATTTGAACAGATAGATGACAGGTATGGAAAGTGCGTGGGAAAGATGAAGCTGGATGTCAGCGGAAGATACGAGATAAAGGCATCGGGCGTCAGGATATATGATGCTTTCCATATTTTCTCAATCAGGAAAAAGGTTGGTGGAACGGCGTACATTTACGTATTGCCTCAGTGCTATCTCGTTCCGGTGGAGGTCACGAAGAACACAAGAGATTTTGTGACGGACAGTGATGTATATTATTCGGATGTGAGAAGCGATGACTCGACCGAGGTGTATCAGGTGAGAGAGTACAGACCTGGAGACAGGATGACCCGTATCCACTGGAAGTTGTCGGCCAGACAGGATGAGATAATGGTCAGGGATACATCAAAGGCATTGTCGTGTCCGGTCATCATCTGTATGGATCTCGATGGAAGAAACTGCCGTCACTATGGACAGGCAATGTCTGTTGCGCTGGAATCCATGGTATCGGTGAGCTTTTCACTGATAGATGTTAAAGTCCCTCACTTTATAGCGTGGTATGATCCGGAGGAGATGTCCATAACGAGATACCGCATAGTCCGTGAGGAGGATGTGTACGATGCCGCTGCAAGGTTGTCGTATGTGGATGCCAGGACAAATGACAGCTACGATGTGATAGGAATGTACAGAGAGAGATACAGAGGTGAGGATTTCACAAGCTTCATCGACATAGACATGAATGGCAATATAGAGTGTGGAGATGAAAGTTTTCAGGTGGGATTTGAAACCATAAAGGAGGATCTTGCAAAATCCTATATCACGGTGTAGATTCTCCAGGCATCATCATAGAATTACAGAGGTGTGGAATTGAGAGTTGTTTTGGGACTGGCTGTATGGGCGTTGTCGCTTGGTATGACATACCTTGTGGGCGATATCGCATACAGCTCGGATATAAATAAATATATGGACTCCACCAATCTTGTGGGTGCGTATATCATAGGAAGTCTGGTGATAGCACTGGTTTATTCTCTGTGGTACATTTTGAGAAAAGAACAGAGGATACTGGATATTGTGGTTCCGGTTACTGTGTTGCTGGGTTGGGGGCTTGCCAGAAGAAAGCTGCTCTATGCCGGAGGAAAGGGCATGGTATACAGCATAGCATATGATCTGAAAAAGGTTTATGGGATAAAGACAGGACTCATAGATCTTGACTATGTCAGCGTGAGTGCTGTGACGGAATTTGTGCTTTTTATAGTGGCGGTGTCAATGTTCTTTGCCACTTATATGATATACAGGTGTAACAGTCTGATGATAGCTATCGGACTTGCATTTTTGGTTATGCTTGCTGGCGCAACACTCAGTGTACCTGTGAGTGCACCCGGAGTAGTGCTTACTGTATTGTCACTTATCGTGGCTAGATATGTTCTCATGAGAATGGGACAGCCGCTGTCGGTGGTGTGGAACATTGCAGTTCCTGTGACGGTATTTGCCGCGTGCCTTGTTGTCACCCTTCTTGTATATGACAGCGTATACGACAGAGGTGTGAAGGAACAAGGGAAACTGCTCGACATGGTGGACAATATGGAATATTTTCTGTCGGGGGAAAGTAACAAAGGATATTCAGGTTACTATAAGGTGGATGATTCTGAGGTCAATCCCGGTGATGAAGTTGTGGATGAGATAATCAGGGAGGATAAGCCTCAGGGAAATCTCTACGTCAAGTCGAGAAGCTATGTTACATATGAGAATGGGTCGTGGCACGGAAGGGCGGATGGACACAGCCCTGATGATGAGGTCATGGTGTATTATGATAAGGATACATTTGCAAGATACGAATCAGAGATACAGGGATATGCGCCAGATAAGAAGTTTTCCAATGAGGTCATGGACAAATTGGTGACATATATAAGACAGCATATGTCATATACCACAGCACCAAAGAAATTTACCGAGGGTGAGGATCCGGTCAACAGTGCGATGTATGACGTTCATGAGGGATATTGTGTTCACTTTGCTTCTGCGGCGGCGGTGGGCTTCAGGATACTGGGAATCTCCACCGTGTATAATACAGGTTATGTGGTGCCGTCGTCTGCGTGGATAAAGCAGTCGGATGGAACATACCGTGCGGTGGTTCTGGATAAATACAGTCATGCGTGGATTGAAGCGTACAGTGAGGATGCCGGTGACTGGGTGATCGTGGATGCCACACCGCTTGGAGACAGGGCGGATACTTTGGGGATACCGAAGGAACCGGATTACAGCGGTGATAATACTGCGGACAATTCATCGGATGATACAGAGGAGCCGGAGACTTCTGAGGAGACTTCAAGTCCGGATGTAACAACGGAGGCGACAACTGATTCGACAACCCAGATGTCAGAGAATACAGAAGTCACTACGGAGACGGATGGTGATTCTTCAAATGGCACAGGAGAAAATGGTAATCAGGTCGATGTCCCGAATGATGGCAGTGGAGATGCGCAGTCGGGATCACCAGGGGATGCCGGGGATGGTCTGTCGGAGCTTGTACAGAACAGAGTGTTCAGAACAGTCGTTGTTGTGCTTGCCGTGATACTGATATTGTGGGGCGCAGTCATCTTCAGAAGAAGGACGATAGTTGCGCGCAGGAGACGCAGGCTTGTGGGAAGAAACAGGATATCAGCTATATACGAGATGTCCACGGCGATGTATGATATGATGGTGTTTTCTGGTGCCATAGAGAACGTCAGTGAGAACGACACGGAGTATGCCGACACTGTCACGGAGTCGTGCAGCTTTATAAAGGGCGATGAGTTCACAGAGTTTATAAAATGGGTTCAGGCTGCTGTATACGGACGCGTTGAGCCGGATGACAGGCAGATCGCGGCTGCCAGAAAGCTGTATACAAAGGTAAGGGCATACACATATCTTGGCCTTGGGTTCAAGGACAGATTTGTGTGGAAGTATGTAAAGTGTTACGACTGCGGAGGACGCAGAAGGAAGAGATAACATAATTTGTCACGAAAGAAGTAGTATTTAAGATGGAATTTAGAAAAGGGTTAAAGGATGGAATACCGATAGCACTGGGGTATTTCGCAGTAAGTTTTAGTTTTGGTCTGCTGGCGGTAAAGGGCGGACTCACAAGTTTTCAGGCGGTCATCATAAGCCTGACAAATGTAACCAGTGCGGGACAGTTTGCAGGACTCAAGATTATCCTTGCAGGGGGAACGCTGGTTGAGATGATACTCACCCAGTTCATAATCAATCTGAGATATTCTCTCATGAGCCTGTCACTTTCACAGAAGCTTGGGGAGGCAGTTGGAATCAAGGAGAGACTCGTAATAGCATTTGCAAATACTGACGAGATATTTGCGGTGGCGATGGGCCATGTGAAGAAATTGACATTTGGGTATATGATAGGACTTCAGCTCCTTCCGATAGTCGGCTGGACGGGCGGAACGCTGTTCGGTGCGGTGGCATCCGGGATCCTTCCGAAGTCCATCAGCAGCGCATTAAGCTTGGCACTCTACGGAATGTTCGTTGCCATAGTCATGCCGGTCGCTAAGAAATCGAGACCGGTTGCCATAGTTGCGCTTGTGGCGGCAGTCATATCATGCGTGCTGTATTACGTTCCGATATTCAAATTCATATCGACGGGAATCGCCATAATCATAAGCACTGTGGCAGCGTCTGTGATCGGAGCTATATTCTTCCCTGTGGGAGCTGAGAAAGAAGAGGTGCAGTGATGAATATATACATATATATAATAACCATGGCGGTCGTCACCTACCTCATAAGAATGGTGCCGCTGGTGGCATTCCGCAAGAAGATAGAGAACAGATTCGTCAATTCATTCCTCTATTATGTACCGTATTCATGTCTCACGGCGCTGACACTTCCGTCTATACTATACAGTACGGAGAGTGTCATAAGCGCTGTGTGTGGATTTGCGGTTGCACTCATACTTGGAATAAAGCAGAAGGGACTTATAGTTGTGGCTGCTGCGGCGTGTGTGACGGTGTTCGTGGTTGAGTGGATATTAAAACTGATGTAGAAATTTATGATGTCTGGAGATTTGGACCGGATGTCTGAATATGATAAAACGATAAGAAGGAGGTAAGCAGGAAATACCTGTGTATGATATATGAGATTTCCGAAATTTATAAAAAGGGGCGATGCGATAGGTTTCGTTGCGCCATCATTTGGCTGTGATACAGAGCCGTATAAGACTGCATTTGGCAGAGCGCAGGAGAACTTCAGGAATATGGGTTTTGGTATACAGATCGGGCCAAACTGTTATGTCGGAGAAGGCATAGGAATCAGCAACAAGCCGGAGCTGTGCGGTCAGGAGATAAATGACTATTACACATCGGAGAAGAACGATGCACTCATATCCTGCGGCGGCGGAGAACTCATGTGCGAGATACTTAACTATGTTGATTTGGACAGACTGAGGGCAGCAGATCCGAAGTGGTTTATGGGATATTCGGACAACACAAATCTCACATTCCTGCTCACGACATTGTGCGATACGGCGTCCATATATGGTCCGTGTGCGGCGGCATTTGGACAAGAGCCGTGGCACCGATCAGTTGCGGATGCTATGGCGGTCCTTCAGGGACAGAAACTGTCATTTGCCGGATATGACGGATGGGAGAAGGAATCCCTCAGGGATGAGGAACATCCATTCCTGCCATACAACATCACAGAGCCAAGAGTGATAAAGGGCTATCCTGAGAAGTTCCAGGTGAGCGGGCGAATGATAGGTGGCTGCGTGGATTGTCTGGTGAACCTTATAGGAACAAAGTTTGACCATGTTGGCGAATTCCTTGAGAGATATAAGGATGATGGATTTATCTGGTTCCTTGAGTCATGTGATCTGAACGTCATGTCCATAAGGCGCGCCATGTGGCAGATGGATGGTGGCGGATGGTTCAGATACTGCAAGGGATTTATGATAGGCAGACCGCTGCAGTTCGGACAGGAGATGATGGGCCTTGACCAGTATCAGGCTGTGCTGGGGATCATAGGAAAATACAATGTGCCTGTCGTGATGGATGTGGATCTCGGACATCTGTCACCGATGATGCCTGTGGTATGCGGCAGCATGGGAACTCTTATGGTGGACGGCCAGGATATGAGTCTTTCCATGGAGATGAGGTAGAGAGAAGTCTGTTGGCTGTTTGATTGGCTGAAAATGGTTGAAAAAATAAAGACAAAAAAATAAAAAATACTATTGTGAAAAAAAATATATCGTGCTACACTAGGTGGCAGATATGACAAAGGCATAGACGGAAAGAGTAGTGTGGTGGATGCATCCAGAGAGAGCTGCATATGTGAATCGGACTCAGATATGAATCAGACGTGAGCCAGAACATATGGTGGGAGCAGCTTATGATATATCACATGAAGACCACTCCCGAGCCGTGCGCGATATAAGCGTCACCGCGTAGCTGCGTTAAAGGCATAATTGAGTTAAAAGTTAAGGTGGAAACGTGCATACGCACCCTTAGATAGATTATATCTAAGGGTGCTTTTTTAGTTGTTACATGCAATTTATTTTCACTTTATAAGAAGTAAGAAGGAGAACTGACATGGTTAATTTCAAAGAAGACGAACAGCTTAAGACACTGAATCATTCCTGTGCACATCTTATGGCACAGGCTATCAAGCATCTGTACCCACAGGCAAAGTTCTGGGTAGGACCGGTAGTTGCAGAAGGATTCTACTACGATGTAGATCTCGGCGATGACGTTATCAGAGGCGAGGAAGATCTCGCAGCCATCGAGAAAGAGATGAAGAAGGTTGCCAAGAGCGGCAAGAAGATCATCCGCAAGGAGATATCCAAGGAAGAAGCTCTTGAGATGTTCAAGGATGACGAGTACAAGCTCGATCTTATAAATGGACTTGAGGATGGAACGATCACATGCTATGAGCAGGGTGATTTCACAGACCTCTGCCGTGGACCTCACGTAGACAATGTAAAGCTTTGCCGTAACTTTAAGCTCATCAGACATTCAGGAGCTTACTGGAAGGGCGACAGCAAGAACAAGGTTCTTCAGAGAATATATGGTGTGTGCTTCCCTACAAAGGAGGAGCTTGAGGAGCATCTTCAGTTACTTGAAGAGGCTAAGGAGAGAGACCACAGAAAGATCGGCAAGGACATGCAGCTCTTCATGGTTGATGACCTCGTAGGACGTGGACTTCCAATGTTCCTTCCAAAGGGATATACAGTATGGCAGGAGCTTGAGAACTATATCAAGCGCAAGGAGAGAAAGCTTGGCTACCTCCACGTTATGACACCTTGTGTAGGTACAGTAAACCTCTACAAGACATCAGGTCACTGGGATCACTACAAGGACAACATGTTCCCGGCAATGGAGATGGAGGGAGAGTCATTTGTACTTCGTCCAATGAACTGCCCACACCACATGATGATATATGCAAACAAGATGCACTCATATAAGGATCTTCCTATCAGGATCGCTGAGATCGCACACGACTTCAGATTTGAGGCAAGTGGTACACTCAAGGGTATTGAGAGAGGAAGACACTTCTGTCAGAACGATTCACATATATTTGTGACACCAGACCAGATCGAGGAAGAGTTTGCAGGAGTTGTTAAGCTCATATTTGACACATACAAGGATTTCGGAATCACAGATTACAGATGCGTACTGTCACTCCGTGACCCAGAGGACAAGGTAAAGTATCACGATGACGATGAGATGTGGAACAAAGCAGAGAATGCACTCAGAAGAGTTCTTGATGATATAGGAATCGATTACACAGAGGAGATCGGTGAGGCTGCATTCTACGGACCAAAGCTTGATGTAAATGTTAAGCCGGCCGTAGGAAATGAGTATACACTCTCGACATGTCAGCTCGACTTCTGTCTGCCAGCTAAGTTCGATCTGAAGTATATCGACAAGGACGGCGAGAAGAAGACACCTGTAGTTCTCCACAGAGCTATCCTTGGATCTCTCGACAGATTCATGGCTTACATCCTTGAGGAGACAAAGGGCAATCTGCCAACATGGCTTGCACCTGTACAGGTAAGAGTTATGCCTGTAAAGACAGACAACGAGGATCTTATGGCTTATGCTCACAAGGTTGTTGATGCCCTTGATGCCATCGACGTTCGTGTAGAGCTTGATGACAGAGCAGAGAAGCTTGGTTATCGTATGCGTGAGGGTCAGGTTCAGAAGGTTCCATACCTTCTCGTAATCGGATTCAACGAGGCTGAGAACGGAACAGTATCATACAGACTCCACGGTGAGGCTGACACAACAGTTCTTCCACTTGACGAGTTCGTACAGAAGATCGACACAGAGATCAAGACAATGGCTCACAAGTAAGAGCGAAAATTTTATACCACAGGTTCACTTACCCTGTCCGCAAGGACAGGGTATTATTTTTTGTAAATAAATGCATAATTTGAGGGAGGTATATGATCTCTGTGAAAAATATGGTGAATACATAGATAACAGGTATTATATGTACCGTGAGGAACACGGATTTGAGATGCCGGAAGATGTGTTCCCTGGGAATGGTGTAAAGCCGTATGTTGAGAAAGTTGTACGGATTTTGAAGTCAAAAATATAAAAATATAACAAAAGCATGTATATATGAATCCCAGCTGCCCTGCTGGAAATCATATATACATGCTTTTATGCTTTGATAGGGCAAATATGATTTAAATGCAATAGTTATCTGCCGCCTCAGGTCTTTCTGCCACAAGGTCAGCGATGGTGGTGGTGTCTACCACGTCCCGGATCGCTTTGTCCAGTCTGCGCCAGAGACCTATGGTGGAGCATCTTGCCTCGCGTTCGCACTGGAATTCATCTGCATCAAGGCACGCAACAGGAGATATGCCGCCCTCAGTGAGCCTTAAAACCATTCCAACTGTTATGTCTTCAGGGGCTTTTCGGAGAAGATAACCTCCCTGTGGACCTCTGGTGCTCTTCACCAGCCCGCCGGAGTTCAGCACAGAAGTGATCTGCTCAAGATATTTCTCGGATATTTCCTCCTGTGCGGCAACATCCTTGATGCTCACTGGCTTGCCGTCTGTCCTCGATGCTATATTTATAAGGAAACGCAGAGCGTAACGCCCTTTTGTGGATACTTTCATAATATAAACCTCCCAAATGCCTGTATTTACTGATGATTTCACATCATTTACACGTCTATTATAACATCTGAAAAAAAACAATCAAGATAATTCATAAAAAACCTATTGACAAAGTGGGAATTAGGCTGTAATATACAGCTATGCTTAATTCATAGTTTCCGAGTAGGAATTATGTGAAAAGTAAAAATAATCACAGAAATGATGCGATCAAGTCAAATTTCAAAGACGAAAATCGAGAAAGAGGTGTTGATATGCTGGGAAGTACATTTAAACCACAGTACCTTAACGAAGACAGACGAATGTGTTTCATAGAAGTCATGTGTTGCTGCTGTTAAAGCGAACACAGAACAAATAATCATGACACAGATATAAATAACAGATCATACATAATAGACAGAAGATAATAAAGAAGAGTATAATGCCACATGAGCTCATATACATGACAAGATGAATGGGCAGGTGCGCATGACAGATAAACTATTTGAATTTAAGGAGAATAAGATCATGGCAAAGAAGACAAGAGCAGAGAGAAATTTAAAGTTTGAGACATTACAGTTACACGTAGGACAGGAGACAGCAGACCCGGTTACGGATGCAAGAGCGGTACCAATCTACCAGACATCATCATTCGTATTCCACAACTCACAGCATGCAGCTGACAGATTTGCACTCAAGGATGCCGGCAACATCTACGGAAGACTTACAAACCCAACAGAGGATGTATTTGAGAGAAGAATCGCAGCCCTCGAGGGTGGCGTTGCAGCACTGGCAGTTGGCTCAGGCGCAGCAGCAGTAACATACACAATTCAGAACCTTGCACTTGCAGGAGACCACATCGTAGCAGCAAAGAATATCTACGGCGGAACATACAATCTCCTTGCACATACACTCAAGGATTACAATGTAGATACAACATTCGTTGATCCACTTGATCCACAGGCATTTGAGGATGCTATTCAGGAGAACACAAAGGCTCTCTACATCGAGGTCCTTGGAAATCCTAACTCAGAGGTTTCAGATATCGAGACAATTGCAAATATCGCTCACGCACACAAGATTCCACTTGTGATCGACAGCACATTTGCAACACCATATCTCGTAAGACCTATCGAGTACGGCGCTGACATCGTAGTTCACTCAGCAACAAAGTTTATCGGTGGACACGGAACAACTATCGGTGGCGTCATCATCGACAGCGGTAACTTCGACTGGAAGGCATCAGGCAAGTTCCCACAGCTCACTGAGCCAAATGAGAGCTACCACGGCGTAAGCTTTGTAGACGCAGCAGGTCCTGCAGCATTTGTCACAAGGATCAGAGCTATCCTCCTCCGTGACACAGGTGCTACGATCTCACCAATACACTCATGGATATTCCTTCAGGGACTTGAAACACTGTCACTCCGTGTTGAGAGACATGTATCAAATGCACTCAAGGTAGTTGAGTACCTGAACAATCATCCACTTGTTGAGAAGGTAAACCATCCTTCAGTTTCAACAGATCCTGAGCAGCAGAGACTGTACAAGAAGTACTTCCCTAACGGTGGTGGTTCAATCTTCACATTTGAGATCAAGGGTGACGCAGAGACAGCCAAGAAGTTCATTGACAATCTGGAGATATTCTCACTTCTTGCAAATGTCGCTGATGTAAAGTCACTGGCTATCCACCCGGCATCAACAACTCACTCAGAGCTGAATGAGGCTGAGCTTATCGATCAGGGAATCAAGCAGAACACTATCAGACTTTCAATCGGTACTGAGAACATAGACGATATCATCGAGGATCTTGACGAGGCATTCAAGGCAATTCAGGAGTAATCGATATAAATAATGAATATAAGAGAAGACCACAAATAGTGAGCATAATAAATATCAGGAAAGGTAATGGTACGATAATATGAGTAATATATATAAGAGTGCAGCAGAACTTATAGGTAAGACTCCACTTCTGGAGCTTTCAAACATAGAGAAGAAGAATGATCTCAAGGCAAATATCCTTGCAAAGCTTGAGTATTTCAACCCAGCAGGAAGTGTAAAGGACAGAATCGCATTCCAGATGATCGAGGATGCTGAGAAGGATGGAACACTTAAGCCGGGTGCAACCATCATCGAGCCTACATCAGGTAACACAGGTATCGGTCTTGCATCCATAGCAACAGCCAAGGGTTACAAGGCGATCATCGTTATGCCTGAGACCATGAGCGTTGAGAGACGTAACATCATCAAGGCATACGGTGCTGAGATAGTTCTCACAGACGGAACAAAGGGAATGAAGGGAGCCATCGCAAAGGCTGATGAGCTTTCAAAGGAGATCCCTGGCAGCTTTGTAGCTGGACAGTTCGTAAATCCATCCAATCCAAAGGCACACAGACTCACAACTGGTCCTGAAATCTGGGAGGATACAGACGGCAAGGTAGATGTATTTGTAGCCGGTATCGGAACAGGTGGAACTATCACAGGCGTTGGCGAGTATCTGAAGGAGAAGAATCCAGATGTAAAGGTCATCGCCGTTGAGCCTGCCACATCACCAGTCCTCTCAAAGGGCGTTTCAGGAGCACACAAGATACAGGGAATCGGTGCAGGATTTGTTCCTGACACACTTAACACAAAGGTATATGACGAGATCATCGCCGTTGAGAATGATGACGCATTTGTAGCAGCAAAGGAGATCGCATCAGCAGAGGGAATCCTCGTAGGAATCTCATCAGGTGCAGCTTACTTTGCAGCAAAGCAGATCGCAGAGCGCCCTGAGTATGCAGGCAAGAATATCGTAGTACTTCTTCCAGACAGTGGAGACAGATATTACTCAACTCCGTTATTCGGCTAAATGGATATATAGTAATTGCTGTGATATAGAATTTATATGAAAAAGCCACCACATCGTGTTTTGATGTGGTGGCTTTTTTTGAAAGTACCCTTAATTAGCTGCATAAATAGTATACAATTGGATAACCTTAAAACTGATAGAACTTTGAGGGGAAATGCCCTTAATTGGGTTGACTTTCCCTTAAAATGTGCTAATATTTAAGGGAAAAGGAGCAAATTAAGGGAATGAGAACTTTTAATTACAGTAAAATAAAAGAAGAAAAATGGGATTCTGAAGTGCTTGGACTCATAGCTGCAATATATAGATATGCAGGTAAACAGGAACTGTATTTAAGACAGCGTCCGGATGAACTGGATAAGCTTGTTGAGATAGCAAAGATCCAGAGCACGGAGGCGTCCAATGCCATAGAGGGTATAGTCACAACAAATACAAGAATAAAGCAGTTGGTTGAGGAGAAGACCACACCGAAGAACAGAGCCGAGGAAGAGATAGCAGGTTACAGGGATGTGCTGGGGGTTATACATGAAAGCTTTGATGCAATACCTATAACTCAGAATTATATACTTCAGCTGCATAAGATGTTGTACAGTCATATGAATAACCCATTTGCAGGAAGAACAAAGACGGTGCAGAATTATATCAGCGCAACTTATCCTGATGGGCAAACGGAAGTCCTGTTCACGCCGATGGCTCCATTTGAGACACCGGAAGCGCTGGACAGGATATGTGGGGAATACAACAGGGTGATCGGTAATTTCGAGGTGGAGCCGCTGATCGTCATTCCTGTTTTTATACATGATTTTCTGTGCATACACCCGTTTAATGATGGCAATGGCAGAATGAGCAGACTGCTCACAACGCTTCTGCTATATAGAAGTGGATTCTATGTTGGAAAGTATATTTCTCTTGAGGCAAAGATAGCGGGGAATAAGGAGTTATATTATGAGTCGCTTGGGAAAGCCCAGGCAGGCTGGCACGAGGGCACAGAGGACGTGATCCCGTTTATAAAATATCTCCTTGGGACAATACTGGCTGCTTATAAGGATTTTGAGGAGCGCTTTGAAATCGTAGAGGAAAAGTTGCCGGCGATTGAGATGGTGCGAAAAGCAATACTGCTGAAAATAGGAAAGTTTACAAAGCAGGATATAATGGAACTTTGTCCGTCTCTCAGCATCAGTTCGGTAGAGGGAGCACTCAGAAAACTCGTAAAAGAGGGCGATATAGGCAGAGGCGGTACAGGCAAGTCTACCTATTATGTCAGAATGAAATAACAAATGCTTGTTTTTTTCACTTTAGCTTGTTAATCTATTGTACGAAACATGAGATCAGCCGCTAATTGCCGGTGCATTTGAGATGGTGGGCAGATTGGGATAAGACTGATCTGAATGAATTGATATTAGGGGAAAAGGGATATAAGACTATGAAAAAACTATCAGATAGACAGAAAACACTTATAAAATGGTTGTGTGTGCTGGTGCTGGTCGGACTTATCATATATGTGTTCCGTGACATGGCAGGCCCTATAATGTCGCAGCTTGTAAAGACAAGTCCTGTGGTCGTGGCAGCTATTCTCGGAGCGACGCTTTTATACGGAGTGATAGAGAGCTGCATAACGTTTATCCTCATGCGACAGGTGGAGAACAATATGACATTTTTCGATGCAAATATTATGACGTATTTTGTGTCATTTTACAGGGTGTCAACGCTTGGGAGCGGTACCATAGTGGCATCCACATTGTTCATGAAACACTGCAGAATACAGCCGTCGAAAGCGCTTGGTCTGTACTCTATTGATTATGCGATACACAAGATGACCATATGTGTTATGGCGGTGGCATTGTTTCTTGCGAACAGAGAATATATGCTTGGAGTATTTGGCAAATACAGTTCATATGTTGTCCTCGGCGTTATAGCGACCATACTCATAACGATGGCGATAGTGCTCTTTGCGTGCTGGCCGCCGTTTCACAGATTCCTCAGATGGCTTCTTGAAAAAGCTGATGCTTTGTTTAAAGGACGATTTGCAAAGCAGATTGACAGTTTAAGTGGGCAGACAGCTATGATGGAGGATGCCACCAGGGTTGTACTTAAGAAACCGTGGCTTATAGTGGTAGTCATGCTACTTGATATATGCAAGTTCGCGTGCTGGTTTGCCATACCTTATATAGTGTGTCACAACTTGTGTGATATGAATATTGTCACGTCAATAGGTATAACAGCCATGAGTGTCATGCTGGCGGCAGTCATTCCTATGCCGGGAGGAATCGGATCAAGTGAGCTTGTTATGACAGCGATCTATTCGGGACTTGTTGGTTCTGCTGCAGCCGGAGCCATGGCACTTCTCTATAGATTTGCCACATTCATGTTCCCTTTTATCATAGGTGCATTTACAGCCATATTCTTCAAGAGGTTCAAGAGATATAAGGCGGCGCAGAATGAAAAACAGGGAATCCCGGATGGCGATAGCATGGCGGATACAGACTCATAGCTGAACCGATAAATGAGTTTATAAAGAACCGATATATATCAATGGTCAGCAAGATGCATGGCAGGTGATATATATCGGCTGGTGAAGGGAAAAAGATACATATGAAGAACATAGTCGCGGGCATACTGGCCCACGTTGATTCGGGTAAGACCACCCTGTCGGAGGCGATGCTCTATCAGGCAGGACAGATAAGAAAGCTTGGACGTGTGGATCATCAGGATACATACCTTGACACGGACAGTCAGGAAAAGGACAGGGGAATCACGATATTTTCCAAGCAGGCGGAGCTTAACTTTGGTGATATGCATATAGCACTGCTTGACACTCCAGGACATGTGGATTTCGGAACGGAGATGGAGAGGACTCTTCAGGTCCTCGATTATGCAGTTCTGGTCATCAATGGCATGGACGGTGTTCAGAGCCACACGGAGACTCTGTGGAAACTGCTTGAGAGATATGAGATTCCTGTATTTATATTTGTAAATAAGATGGACATGACGGGGTATGACAGGGAGTATCTAATGGACAATATCAGACACAGACTGAGTGATGGCTGTGTCGATTTTTTATGTGAAGATTCAGGAGAGCAGATCGCCATGTGCGATGAGGCCATGCTTGAACATTTCCTTGAGACTGGGGCAAATGATGAACAGGACGTGGTAAATGCCATTGCGGGCAGAAAGCTGTTCCCATGTTACTTTGGCTCTGCACTCAAGAATGAGGGCGTGTCAGAGCTTCTTGACGGCATGAACAGATATGTAGTGGAACCTGTGCGCGGGGAAGAATTTGGCGCCAGAGTGTTCAAGATAGGACGTGACGATAAGGGCGAGAGACTTACCTACATGAAGGTCACTGGAGGAGTGTTGAAGCTCAAGGATGTGCTGACGCTCAGAAACAGTCAGGGGGAGGATAGCCATGAGAAGGTCAACCAGATAAGGGTATACTCCGGTGCAAAGTATGACATGGTGGATCATGTCACTGCGGGCTGTGTATGTGCTGTTCCGGGACTGGTGAATACCTACGGCAGACAGGGAATCGGTGCCTGCCCGGATGGAGAGCTTCCAAGTCTGGAGCCGGTTCTCAGCTATAAGGTCATGTACCCGACTGATGTGGATGCGGTCACGATGGTGTCAAAGCTCAGACAGCTTGAGGAAGAGGATCCATTGCTGCAGGTGCAGTGGAATGAGGCAGCCGGTGAGATATACATCAAGGTCATGGGCCAGGTGCAGCTGGAGGTCGTGGCGCAGATGGTCAGAGACAGATTTGGCATAGCCATCACGTACGGTCAGGGCAGGATATCATATAAGGAGACGATTGCAGCTCCGGTCATGGGAGTGGGACACTTTGAACCGCTCAGACATTACGCTGAAGTACATCTGCTGCTTGAACCTATGGAAAATGGCAGCGGTATGTGCTTTGACAGCATTTGCAGCGAGGATGTTCTGGACAAGAACTGGCAGAGATTGATCCTGACTCATCTACAGGAAAGGGAATTCAGAGGGGTGCTGACGGGATCCCCGATCACGGATGTGAAGATAAGCATCACCGCAGGCAGGGCACATCAGAAGCACACTGAGGGTGGAGATTTCAGACAGGCGACTTACAGGGCTGTGAGACAGGGACTTATGATGGCGGAAAGTGTCTTGCTTGAGCCAGTGTATGCATTTAAAATAGAGGTACCGCAGGAGTATGCGGGCAGAGTGCTTGCTGACATAGTGAAGATGAGCGGCAGCATGGACGGGCAGGAGATCGCAGGCGAGACAACGGTTATCACTGGACATGCCCCGGTATACACTATGAGAGAGTATTATAGTGAGCTCACGGCATTTTCCAGAGGTACAGGCAGGCTTCAGGTGGATATAGACGGATATCAGCCGTGCCACAACACCGAAGAGGTTCTGGCTGAGAGACATTATGATCCTGAGCTTGACAGGTTTAATCCATCATCATCGGTATTCTGTGCCCATGGTGCAGGTTATCTGGTTGATTGGTACGATGTGTATGAGAACATGCATGTGAAGGAGGATCCGGGATTTGAGATCTCAGGTCAGCTGGGGTATACAGAGGATGGTGATGTTACGGATATTCCTGTGAACAGGCCGGGAAAGAGCGTGTCGGATATGTCCATCACGGACGAGGAACTCAGCGAGATATTTGCAAGGACATTTGGCGGAGATTACAAGGATAAGGATGTGGCACTGAACGGAAGATTCAGGAGAACTACATCTGAATATAAGGTAAATGGAACTTCCGGCAGAGGAAGTGATGGCATAGCCGGAAACGGTATGTCTGCTGGTGCCGCAGGGACATCGGTCCAGTCTGAATATCGAGGCGGTGCACGGTACAATAGAAGTCAGTCGAGAGACAGGCAGCCCGGAAATGGACCGTTTGTGGGCAGCAGACCCGCTGATAGAGGTATAGCCACGCCTGGAGCATTCAAGCGCAGAAAGAGTGGCGAGGACTATGTCATAGTGGATGGCTACAACGTCATATTTGCGTGGGATACACTTCGGGAACTGTCGGAGCACAACATAGACTCCGCCAGAGGTAAGCTCATGGACATACTGTCAAACTATCAGGGATATATGAACTGTAAGTTAATAGTGGTATTTGACGGCTACAAGGTGAAAGACAACAAGGGCGAGAGATTCCCTTATGATGATATAGAGGTGGTGTACACCAAGGAGGGTGAGACCGCGGATGCGCATATAGAAAAGCTCACACATGAGCTTGCGAGAAAGCACAAGGTCACTGTGGTCACATCGGACGGACTGGAGCAGATAGTCACCATGGGACAGGGCGCGATCCGCATGTCCTCACGGGACTTCAAACTAGAGGTCGAGAGGGTGAACGAACATTTGAGAGAGAACTATCTGAAAAACGATTGAGAAAATTTGATCAAAACAATTAAGCTGAACTATTTGATTCTGGCTTATTTGATAGATACTTAAAAGAAAGAAGGAAAAAAGGTTTGTCAGGGCAAAATTGCCCGACGAACCATACATAATTACGGAGAACAGCGAGGCTTAACAGTGTATATAAACCAAGCTGATGGGTATGCCTTCGCAGGGGCATTTGAGCCCGCCGGTCCTTAGATGGTGCGCTAAGCAGCATCTTAGTACCGCTGCAGGGCGAAACGAGCGGGAGCGTCCCCTGAGAAGGCATACCCATCAGTTTGGTTGCAAAACACTAGAACCGAGCGTCCGTGTTAATAGGAGGGCAATTTGGCAGATTATATAATGGCGCTGGATCAGGGAACGACCAGCTCAAGGGCGATAATATTTGATAAGGAAGGCAGGATATGCTCAGTGAAACAGAAGGAGTTCACCCAGCATTTCCCGAATAACGGCTGGGTGGAGCATGACCCTATGGAGATATGGGCAACCCAGATGTCGGTGATGATGGAGGCGAGGGAGACCATGGGAATCCGCACCGAGGACATAGCCGCAATAGGAATTACCAACCAGAGAGAGACAACCATAGTGTGGGATCGAAAGACCGGTAATCCGGTGTACCATGCCATAGTGTGGCAGTGCAGGAGAACTGCGGACAGGATAGAGCAGCTTAAGGCTGAAGGATATGACAAGGTGATAAGAGAGAAAACGGGACTGATAGTTGATCCGTATTTCTCTGCAACGAAGATAGAGTGGATACTTGACAATGTGCCGGGAGCCAGGGAACGCGCAGAGGCAGGGGAGCTGATGTTCGGAACTGTTGACACATGGCTTATATACAAGCTCACAGGCGGAAGAGTCCATGCAACGGACTACACAAACGCATCGCGTACCATGCTATTCAACATTCATACACTGGAGTGGGACAGGGAATTGCTTGCAAAGTTCAACATACCGGAGAGCATGCTTCCGGCAGTGAGAAATTCCAGTGAGATATACGGATACACGGACAGAGAGATATTTGGCGGTGAGGTGCCTATAGCGGGAGTTGCCGGAGATCAGCAGGCCGCGCTGTTCGGACAGTGCTGCTTTGAGGCCGGTGATGTGAAGAACACCTACGGAACAGGTTGTTTCCTCCTCATGAATACGGGGGATAAGGCAGTTGACTCGCAGCAGGGACTTCTCACCACCATAGCCATAGGACTTGACGGAAAAGTCAGCTATGCGCTTGAGGGAAGTGTGTTTGTGGCTGGAGCAGCCATCAAGTGGCTCAGGGATGAGATGAAGCTCATAGACAGTGCGGCGGATACTGAGCGCATTGCTCTGTCGGTGCCGGACAGTAATGGTGTATATGTGGTACCTGCGTTTACTGGCCTTGGCGCTCCTTACTGGGATGCGTACGCCAGAGGGGCAGTGTTCGGCCTCACAAGGGGAACAAATAAGGCGCACTTTGTCAGGGCGACAGTTGAATCACTGGCATATGAGACATCGGATGTTCTTGCGGCTATGGAGATGGATGCAGGACTTTCAATCACAAGCCTTCGAGTGGACGGTGGTGCAAGTGCCAACAACTTCCTGATGCAGTTCCAGGCAGATATAGAGAATGCCGAGATAGTGCGGCCTGTGATCACGGAGACAACAGCTCTGGGAGCTGCATATCTGGCTGGACTTGCGGTTGGCTACTATGACAGTCTGGATGAGATCAAGGGCTACTGGAAGGCCGACAGAAGATTTAAGCCGGGGATAACTGAGGATAAGAGGGAGAAGCTCCTTGCAGGCTGGAAGGATGCTGTGGAGAGAACGAGAGTGACAAGGTGAATATAAAAAAATATATAGAAAGAAAAAAACAATGGGTAATGAGAAAAGTAGGAGGGACTTATGTATTTAGTATTTGATGTAGGGGCAACATTTATAAAGTATGCGTTAATGGACGATGAGGGCAATATATCGGGAAAGGGTAAGACTCCAACCGACAGATATGCCGAGGCTGGAACTCCGGCATTTGTGGCGCAGATCAAGAAGGTGTATGACGAGAAGGTACTGGACTGTGACATAACAGGAATTGCCATGGGGCTTCCTGGACAGATAGATGTCGAGCGCGGCATAGTGTACGGCGGTGGCGGGATCAAGTATCTTGATGGTGCACATCTTGGTGATCTCATATCAGAGGCATGCGGCGGTGTGTCTGTAGCCCTTGAGAACGATGGCAAATGTGCGGCCCTCGCAGAGTTGTGGCTGGGCAATGCCAGCACGGCTACAAATGCAGCAGTCATTGTCGTGGGTACAGGAATCGGCGGTGGAATAATCATTGACAGAAAGATCCACAGAGGCAAGAGACTTCTGGCAGGTGAATTGTCATATGCCCTCATGAACATGACAAGGGAAGAAGCTGATAATGTCAGATGCTGTGAAGAGCTGACTGTTGAGGAGACATTTGAATATAACCCGTTCATGGTAACCTCAACATGTACTGCAAGCTCCATTACATACAAGGCATCCAAGATAATGCATATGAAGCCAGAAGAGGTGACCGGTGAGATGGTATATCAATGGATAGATGAGGGCAATCAGGAGATCATAGATATGGTTGAGGACTCATACTTCTCCATAGCAAAGCTCTGCTGTAACCTGTACATGACGATAGATCCGGATGTCATACTTATCGGAGGTGGAATGAGTGCCAATCCGAACTTTGTTCCGGGGGTTAAGAAGTATGTGGACAAGATAAGAAAGATTACAAAGACCTACGATGGCATGGTTATCGACACATGCAAGTTCCGCAATGATTCGAATCTTCTTGGCGCGCTTTACAACTATAAGCAGAAGTATGAGGGCGTGAAATAAAATCGCAATAAAACAAACGTAAGATGGAGATGAACTGGAACAGATGGTTCATCTCTTTTATAAATACTATTGAAAATGTAAATCCATGGAGGGAAAATTATGATAATCACAAAGAAACATGGACTCCCGGAGAATTTTCTCTGGGGAGCATCGACAAGCGCATATCAGGTTGAGGGTGCCAATCTGTCACACGGCAAGGGTCCAAGTGTGCAGGATATCAAGACAGTTCCAGCGGGAACAAGTGAGCTGGATGTGTGTGCTGATTTTTATCACAGATATGCAGAGGACATAGCCCTCATGGCTGAGATGGGATTCAAGACATTCAGATTCTCCATCGCGTGGAGCAGAGTCCTCCCAGAGGGAACCGGCAGAGTCAACCAGGAGGGAATTGACTTCTACAACAATGTGATAAATGAGTGCCTCAAGTACGGAATCGAGCCGCTTGTCACAATGTTCCATTTTGATCTTCCTGCGGCTCTTGAGAAAAAAGGTGGCTGGTCGAGAAGAGAGAGTGTTGACGAGTTTGTTGAATTTGCAAAGCTTCTCTACACAAATTATGGCGACAGAGTAAAGTACTGGCTGACTATCAATGAGCAGAACATGCTCACACTTGTGGGTGACGTGATCGGAACCTGCAACATGGAGGGCGTGACAAATAAATACAAGAAGCTTTACCAGGAGAATCACCACATGCTCCTTGCTCAGGCAAAGGCCATGAAACTTCTCCACGAGATGTGCCCTGGAGCAAAGATTGGTCCTGCCCCGAACATCTCTCTGGTATATCCTGCCACATGTAAGCCGAAGGATGTCCTGGCAGCACAGAACTTCAACGCGATAAGAAACTGGCTTTACCTTGATATGGCAGTGTATGGAAGATACAACGACCTGGTGTGGAAGTTCCTTGAAGAGCATGACGCTATCCCTGTTATTGAGGCTGGAGATATGGATATCATGGCGCAGGCAAAGCCTGATTTTATAGGTTTCAATTATTATAACACTGCAACGGTTGAGTGGGATGACAGCCCGGTTGCTGTGACGGACTCAGAAAAAAAGGATCAGCAATCAGCCGGTATTGAGCCGGGGGTATACAAGGCGTATCCAAATCCAAATCTTCTCCGCACAGAGTTTGGCTGGGAGATAGACCCTGACGGCTTCAGGGCAACTATAAGAGAGATGTACAGCAGATATCACCTTCCTATGATTGTGACAGAAAATGGTCTTGGCGCATATGACAAGCTTACAGAGGACGGCAAGGTACACGACGACTATCGTATAGAGTACTTAAGAAAGCATATAGAGCAGATTAAGCTGGCAGCAGACGAGGGCGCAGAGATGATGGGTTACTGTCCTTGGTCAGCAATTGATCTCGTGTCCACCCACGAGGGAATCACCAAGAGATACGGCTTTATATATGTCAACAGAGATGAGTTTGACATGAAGGATCTTGCGAGATACAGAAAGGATTCCTTCTACTGGTACAAGAAGGTCATCGAGACTAACGGCGAGGATCTGAGCTAAAAATTATCCAGAAATCAACAATTTAGGCCTAAAAGATACAAAGTTCCAGAAAATTGTATCTTTTAGGCTGTTTTATAATTTTTTGCGAGAAAATTATTTTGGGATCTTGATTTTCATTGTATTTTTTGAATAAAGTCCTTGCATTAATTTTTTTATGTGCTATACTGAACAAAGTCACCAACATACACCAACGCGTTAAAGTGACGCAAGTTTAAATTGAGAAAACATCGGCCGTTATCAAAAATCCCATTGAAAGGTTGATGTAAAAAAGAAGAAGGAGGACACTATTATGATAGGCGGAGATCTGATCACCTACAGACCTGACATTCAGGTACTTGACGCAACAATAAGAGATGGAGGACTTGTCAACGATTTCTATTTTACTGACGAGTTTATAAGAGCCCTCTATGAAGCGAACATCAAGGCGGGGGTTGATTATATGGAATTCGGCTATAAGGCCTCCAAGGAAATGTTTGATGTGAACAAATTCGGCAAATGGAAGTTCTGCAACGAGGAGGATATAAGAGCCATCGTTGGAGAGAACAATACAGATCTGAAAATTTCAGTTATGGCTGATGTCGGAAGATGCGACTACAAGAAGGATATCATCGACAGAGCCGACAGTGTTATCGATCTGGTGAGGGTGGCGACATACATCAACACCATGCCTGCAGCCATCGAGATGATTGAGGATGCACATGCAAAGGGATACGAGACTACATGCAATATCATGGCAGTTTCAAAGGATCAGGAGTCGGATATCGATCTTGCCCTTGAGCTGCTTGGTAAGAGCAATGTAGATGGAATATACATTGTTGACAGCTACGGTTCACTGTACCCTGAGCAGATCAAGAAACTCGCGGAGAAATATGTCGCAGTTGGAGAGAAGTATGGCAAGAAGATAGGAATACATGCACACGACAACTTAAAGCTTGCCTATGCCAACACTGTTGAGGCAATGAGGAGTGGTGCGAGCATGCTCGATGGAACTGTAAGCTGTATGGGCAGGGGCGCAGGAAATTGTGCGCTTGAGCTTCTTCTTGGATTCCTCAGAAATCCAAAGTACAACCTGTACCACATCTTGAAGTTCATAGAGCAGTACATGGTTCCGCTCAAGGCAAAGGGAGATGCAGTATGGGGCTATGATGTGCCATACATGCTGACCGGAATGCTGAATCAGCATCCAAGGGAAGCCATCGATTTCATCAAGAATGAAAGACATGATTATGCAGATATGTACAGCTACCTTATGTACAGAGAGTAACATGCGGATTGTGGAACAACATATTTTACACTGTAGAATATGTGTAGCCGATAGAGATGCATAGTACAACATATATAGTGGGTTGGGTGCTTATTATGGTGCTCAAGATAAAGGGGAGGACTCCTGGTGTCAGTTATCGCTGGCATCAGGAGTTTTTCTTCTATTTTCCCGTCTGTGTGTTATAATCTGATATGTAGTGTCAAAATATGTCGAAAACAAAAAGAGATGTACTTTTGAAGATATATATGCAGTGTCAGCGCTGGAAAACAGATAGAAAAAACAGGAGGATGACAGCATATGAACATAGGAATATTAGGCGCAGGCAAGATTGCCGGCGTTATGGCGGACACGATAAACAGGATGACTGATGTGAAGCTGTATGCTGTAGGTTCGAGAAGCTGGGAAAAGGCAAATGCATTTGCCAACGAGTTTGCAATAGATAAAGCTTACGGAAGTTATGAGGAACTGGTCAGTGACGATGCGATAGATCTGGTATACATTGCAACGCCGCATTCGCATCACTATGAGCAAATGAAGCTCTGCATAGAACATGGAAGAAATGTGCTATGCGAGAAGGCATTTACCTACAATGCTGCACAGGCTGAGGAGATCGCAGGTCTGGCAGCAAAGAAGAATGTGTACGTGGCAGAGGCAATATGGACGCGGTATATGCCGTACAGACAGATGATAAATGAAATTCTGGAATTTGGCGTAATAGGTGATGTCAGGACTATGACATGTAATCTGTCCTACCCGATATCAAATATAGAGCGGCTTACCAACCCGGAGTTGGCAGGCGGAGCACTTCTGGATGTGGGAGTTTACGGATTGAACTTCATTGTCATGCATATGGGAAAGGATATCTCGGATATTGAGTCCTCTGTTATGATGCACGAGACTGGAGTAGACGGACAGGAGAGTATAACCGTCAAATACAGAGACGGCAGGATGGCAGTGACAACCCACAGCATGTACGGAAGATCAGACAGAAAAGGCATCTTTTACGGTGAGAAGGGATACATGATAGTCCAGAATATAAATAATCCACAGTGGATAGATGTATTTGACTGCGAGGACAGGCTTATCAGACACGTGGATGTGCCGGAACAGATAAGTGGTTATGAGTATGAGATCATGGAAAGCCTTGATATGATCAGACAGGGACAGTTCCAGAGTAAATCGATGCCTTTGTCAGAGTCTATATATATGATGAAGCTTATGGATGATATTAGAAAAGGGTGGAATAAAAAGTGATAATTATATATATACTTGGCGGAATCATAGCCATATTTCTGATGTACATACTTTTTCTCTTCGTGTGCAGTCTGTTCGTGAGAACTGACAGGCAGTATACGGAGGACAGCAGGTTCTACAGGCATCTGCTGTATGGTGTCACCGGATTTGCCATGTGGTTTCTAAGAGTGAAAATGCATGTGACTGGCATGGAGAAGATTCCAGTGGATGTCAAACCACTCTTTGTGGGAAATCATCTGTCAAATTATGATCCGCTGATAGAATGGCAGGTATTTAAGAAGTGGGATGTGGCATTTATATCCAAGCCGGAGAATTTTAAGATACCGATATTCGGCAGGATCATCAGAAGATGCTGCTTTATGCCGATAGACAGATCAGATCCGGGTAAGGCATTGTCTACGATCAAGATGGCTACCGAGATTCTCCAGAAGGGAGATATGGCAGTTGGAGTATACCCGGAGGGAACGAGAAACAGACAGGGCGGACTTCTGCCATTTCACACGGGTGTTTTCAGAATAGCCCAGAAAGCGCATGCGCCGATAGTCGTCATGGCGATACATGGAACGGAGAACATCTACAGGAATGTGCTGAGGCGCAGATCTGACGTCTATATAGATGCGGTGGATGTGATACCTGCCGATGAGGTAAAAGCAATGAAGAAGAATGAGATCAGCGACAGGGTGAGACTTGTTCTTGAGAAAGATGAAAAGGGTAAAAACTATGGGAAGGAAGTACATTTTATATAATTCACTGGCGGGCAACGGCAAATGTATGTATGACGTGCAGGCACTTGCAGATACATATCCTGATGCGATACTCAAGAAGATGACAGAGATCGCTTCATATGCGGAGTTCATGGGATCGCTTGCAGAGGATGACGAGGTTATCCTGTGCGGCGGTGACGGAACGCTGAACATATTTGTGAATGACATAAAGGACATGGATGTGAAGAATACCATCTACTATTATGCCTCCGGAAGCGGCAATGACTTTGCAAAGGACATAGGACATAACAGTCATGACACTCCGGATTACCAGATAAATCAGTACATACAGCATCTCCCGGAGGTGACGATCAACGGCAAAAAGTGGCTGTTCATCAACAATGTTGGATTCGGAATAGACGGTTACTGCTGTGAGGAGGGCGACCGCCAGAGGACAAAGAATGAGAAAACTCATAAGAACAAGCCTGTGAACTATACGGCTATAGCTATCAAAGGCCTGCTCTACGCATTCAAACCGAGAAATGCTGTGGTGAAAGTGGATGGAGTCCGTCATGAATATAAAAATGCCTGGCTCGTGCCAACTATGAATGGCAGATATTATGGCGGCGGAATGATGGCTGCCCCCGGGCAGGACAGACTGAATCCGGAGCATACAGTTTCGGTTATGGTGTTCCGCGGCAAGGGCAAGCTTGGAACCCTTATGATCTTTCCTTCTATATTCAAGGGAGAGCATGTCAAGTACGAAAAGTATGTTGATATATTCAACGCAAAAGAGGTTGAGGTTGAATTTGATCGTCCGACACCACTTCAGATAGACGGCGAGACGATACTTGGAGTTACATCATATAAAGTTAAAGCGTGGAGCCTGGATCAGAAATAAAAAAGTTTTGAAAATCCGAATAATATAAAGTTCAAAAAACTTGCAAATATGCTGACGTCATTTATACTATTTTAATAGATTGTACGCTGAAAAAGGAGGTATTGTATGCGGGAGATGCGGAGAAGTGACAGGATGATAACAGATCGTGAAGAGATAGTGGATGTACTTGATTCGTGTAAGGTGTTCCGGATGGCGGTTCACGATGAAGAGGGAATGTACATAGTTCCGCTGAATTTCGGTTATACCTACGAGGAGGATGTTCTGAAGCTTTATTTCCACTCTGCCGGTGAGGGCAGGAAGGTGGATGCTCTGGCAGCGGATCCGAAGGTGGCCATAGAGATGGACACAGATCACTATCTGGTTGAGGGACCAAATGCCTGCAGCTTTGGTTATCTCTACAGCAGTATCATGGGAAATGGCACAGCCAGAAAGCTGACAGATCCTGAGGAAAAGTGCGAGGCACTCAACTGCCTTATGAATCATCAGCTTGCGAGAAATACCGAGAATATGAGATCGTTTGACAAGGTAGAAAAGAAGAAGTATAACTACTCAGACCAGATGCTGGCAGCGGTAAATGTGTATGAGATAGTTGTGGAAAATTTTACGTGTAAGTCAAGGCGATAAGTATATGGAATCTATGCAATTGCCATTGTGGTTTAAGGAATTGACGTAAAACATAATACAAATTATAATCAGACAGGATATAATGAAGCAATCATCAAGCAGACTCTTGATGATAAGTGATATAGCAGAAAGGTGAAAACAGGAGATGGATTACAACAAATTAGCGGATTTGATATTTGCAGATATAACAGATACAGTGGATGACCTTGAGAAGAGATTTCCGGAGAGAGAGCTTCCAGAGGGGGCAAGGGTAACAAGATTTGCGCCAAGCCCTACAGGATACATGCACATCGGTGGACTGTATGCAGCCATGATCTCAAGAAAGCTTGCAAAGCAGAGTGGCGGCGTGTTCTACCTCAGAATAGAGGACACTGACAGAAAGAGAGAGCTTGAGGACGGTGTAAATGAGATCATCAATTCGCTGAAGAAGTTTGACCTTGGATTTGACGAGGGACCATTTGAGGGCGGTGAGACTATATATGGTCCATATAAGCAGAGTGAGAGAAAAGAGATATATCAGACATGTGTCAAGAAGCTTATGCAGGAGGGATATGCATATCCTGACTTCACAACAGCCGAGGAGCTTGATGAGATCAGGGCAAAGCAGGAGGCTGCAAAAGTTGACATAGGATATTACGGCGAGTATGCAGTAGGAAGAAATCTGACATATGAGCAGATAGAGGAGAAGCTTGCAGCGGGCGAGCCATATGTTGTTAGACTTAAGAGTCCGGGCGAGGCAGGAAAGACTGTTATCTACAGCGATCCTATCAGGGGCAAGATCGAGATGCCTGAGAATATCATGGATGTGGTACTTCTGAAGTCAGACGGAATACCTACATACCATTTTGCACATGCAGTTGACGATCATTTCATGAGGACAAATCTTGTCATCAGAGGTGACGAGTGGCTTGCATCATATCCACTTCACAAGCAGCTCTTTGATCTGTGTGGATTTGCGCTTCCAAAGTATGCGCACATCGCACCTATCATGAAGCTTGAGGTTACAGTGGACGAGGAGGGCGAGCACCAGAGAAAGAGAAAGCTCAGCAAGAGAAAGGACCCGGAGGCTGCGGTTGGCTTCTATGCAGAGCAGGGATTCCCATCAGTCAGCGTGCTTGAGTACCTTATGACAATAGCAAACTCCAACTACGAAGAGTGGCATGCAGCACATGCAGACAAGACAATAGACGACTTTACATTATCACTCAAGAAGATGCCTGTCAGCGGTGCACTTTTTGACATGGTGAAGCTCAATGATGTCAGCAAGGAGATGATCTCAAAGCTCACAGCCGAGGAGTGTTACGACCTCATCATGGAGTGGGCAAAGGAGCATGACGAGAATATATACACATTTGGCACACAGGATAAGGACGGCTTCATGAAGACCATCAACCTGTGGAAGATGTCAGGCAAGAAGGTCCGCAAGGACGTCGGCAAATGGTCAGATCTGCGCGCGATGTTCGGTTATCTGTACACACCTGAGGACGAGCTGGATCTCCAGTATGAGATAGACGAGAAGTACACACCGGAGATGATCACAGAGGTTATCGAGGAGTACAAGAAGGATCTCTTCCTTGACTCAGAAGACTGGTTCTCAAGCATGAAGGTCATGGGTGAGAAGATCGGCTACTGTCCAAATGTCAAGGAGTACAAGCAGAATCCTGACGGATACAAGGGAAGCATCACAGATGTATGTACTATAGTCAGAGTTGCCATCACAGGCAAGCAGAACTCACCTGACCTGTTCACAATCATGAACGTGATAGGAAAAGACAAGACCATGGGCAGACTGGACAAGTTCCTTGCGTGGGTGAATAGATAGGATGTATCAATTGGCTGCGAACATTAAGTTGGCATCCAATTGATGAAGATTGGTTAAAATACATTTTAGAAGGGATTGGATTACTATGAACAAGAAGATATATGACGGTTATACATATGTAGACGGTGGCGTGTGCGCGGCCAAGGGTTTCACGGCAAATGGACTTAACTGTGGACTGAACCCTGACAAGAACAAGAATGATCTTGGAATGGTATTTTCAGAGGTGCCATGTGTGGCAGCAGGCGTGTATACACAGAACAAGGTGAAGGGCGCGCCGGTTACAGTTACCAAGGAGCACCTGAAGAAATCTGGCAACAAGGCACAGGCAGTCATTGTGAACTCCAAGAATGCCAACACATGCAACGCAGATGGAATAGAGAAGGCTGAGAAGATATCCCAGCTTGCAGCGGATGCCCTGGGTATAGATGTGAACCTTGTCATCAATGCTTCAACAGGCGTCATCGGACAGATCATCCCTATCGAGCCATTTGAGGAGCATATGAAAGAGCTTGCAGACGGTCTCTCAGCAGACGGCAACGACAAAGCTGCAAATGCTATCATGACCACTGACACAGTGGACAAGCAGGTTGCGGTCCGGTTTGATATAGACGGAGTGACATGTACTCTCGGCGGTATGGCAAAGGGAAGCGGAATGATCCATCCAAACATGGCTACAACGCTTAACTTCATCACATCAGATATAGCCATCACATCAGAGCTGATCCAGAAGGCGCTCTCAGAGATCGTAAAGGTGACTTATAACTGTCTCTCCGTAGACGGGGACCAGTCCACAAATGATACCCTGACAGTCATGGCAAATGGCATTGCGGGCAACAAACTCATCGACACGGAGAACGAAGCTTATGAGAAGTTCAAGAAAGCACTCTACATAGTTATGGAGTGTATGACCATGATGCTTGCCTCAGACGGCGAGGGCGCAACCAAGATGATAGAGTGTACAGTCGCAGGAGCACCTGACCTTGACACAGCCATCATCGTGGCAAAGAGCGTTATCCGTTCCCCACTTACAAAGTGCGCTATGTTCGGCGAGGACGCCAACTGGGGACGTATTCTCTGTGCCATCGGATATGCGGAGGCTGACTTTGATATAGACAAGGTTGCAGTTGATCTTGAGTCAGAATTTGGCGTGGTTCCTGTATGCCGCAACGGCGCAGGTGTACCATTCTCAGAGGAGAAGGCAGCCAAGGTATTGAGCTCAGATGAGATACACATCAACATAGATCTCGGAATCGGCGATGTAACAGCCAAGGCATGGGGCTGTGACCTGACATATGATTACGTGAAGATCAATGGGGATTATCGTTCTTAATATATCAAACAAATCAGGGAGACAGCCGAATGCCATTTAAGATTATTAGAAGCGATATAACAAAAGTTCATGCAGATGCGATAGTAAATACGGCAAATCCGCACGTTGCCGTGGGAGCTGGAGTGGACTCTGCAATATATGCGGCTGCGGGGCGTGACAGGCTTCTGAAGGCAAGGGCAAAGGTTGGAACTATGGCTGCGGGAGAGGTAGGGATAACGAAAGCATTTGATCTTCCTGCGAGATACATCATTCATTCAAGCGGACCTGCCTGGGTGGATGGAAGACATCAGGAGCCGGAGCTTCTCAGAAGGTGTTATGACAAAGCATTAGTTATGGCATATGCACACAGATGTAAGTCGATTGCATTTCCACTGATGGCTACGGGCTCTTACGGCTTTCCTAAAGAGCTTGGAATTCAGATCGCAATTGATGCATTTACATCATTTCTGCAGGAGCATGAGATGGACATCACGCTTGTGGTGTTTGATGATCATTCATATCATGTATCAGGAAAATGGTATGATGATGTGAAGAGCTTCATAGATGACGAATATGTTGCTGAAAAAAATCTGAGTGAATATCGCACCTTGTCAGCGTGTGATGAATGCCAAGACACTGCAAGGTTCGCTGAAGAATATCTTTGCGGTCAGCAGAGACCTCAGTTTATGGGATATGGAGCACCGGCACAGTCAGCTAAGAGTTCGGGAATACATGAAAACACCTCAAATGGTTCTCTGGACGAAATGCTGAAGGGCATTTACACAGACAGCTTTGAAAAACATCTACAGCAGTTAATCAACAAAAGGGGACTTAAGAATTCAGAGGTTTACACTGCGGCAAATATAAGCAAGCAGTATTTCTCAAAGCTCCTGAAGGGCAGGATAAAGCCGTCGAAGGAAAAAGTTCTGTCACTGGCAGTCGGGCTTCGCCTAAATCTTGATGAGACTGTTGACTTCCTGGGGCTTGCCGGATACGCACTCTCACCGATCTCTCAGACGGACAAGATCGTGGAGTATCATATAGTACATAAAGAATACAGCGTCATAAAGATCAATATAGTTCTGTTCGACTATGGACTTGCCTCGCTGTCAGAATAAAACAAAGTAAAATGAGAAGGTCGCCTGCGGGGTGACCTTTTTGTTTGTTATACAGGTTATTATTAACTCATATTAAGGGAAAGCAGAGTGGACATGCCAAGGTTAATTTCTAAAACGCACGTGCATGCAGATTGTTTACACATTTGCATTTCCTGACACATAAAAACAATAAGATAAAAGAATGTGAGGTTGATGATTATGAAAAAAGGACTTACGGAGATAGTATTTATTCTGGACAGAAGTGGTTCAATGCACGGACTTGAGGCTGACACGATAGGTGGATTCAATTCAATGATGGAAAAGCAGAAGAAAAATAGCGGTGATGATGGAGAGGCGTACGTTTCGACTGTGCTCTTTGACGACTTCAGCAGAGTACTGCACGACAGGATTCCTATTGAGAATGTACCAGAGATGACGGACAATGACTATTACGTGGGTGGCTGCACAGCACTGCTTGATGCGCTTGGAGGTGCGATTCACCATATCGGCAATATCCACAAGTATGCAAGAAAAGAGGATGTGCCTGAGAAGACATTGTTCGTGATAATCACAGACGGAATGGAGAACGCCAGCCGGAATTACAGCTATGAGATGATACAGAAGATGGTTAAGCGCCAGCAGAAAAAGTATGGCTGGGAATTCATCTTCATCGGAGCAAATATCGATGCTGTCATGGAGGCAGGACGCTTTGGAATAAGACCGGAGCGGGCGGTGAATTATGTGTGCGACGAGGCTGGAACAGAGAATGTGTATGGAGCTGTAGGGAATGCGGTGCATGCGATGCGCTCATCCGAGCCGATGGCGGGGGCTGCCGCCCTCGATGACAGGGAATGGAGTACAAAGCTTGATGAGGATTATATAAAGCGTGGCATATGACAAACAACTATATCTTCCGTTTCCGGCAGTATGAATGGGGAGTAAACTGTCTGACTCGCTTGCGTTTTGCACAGCAAAAAGTTAAAGTTTTCCATATCAAAGTTTACTTGTATGATGTACAATATCACCATATGGAATTGAGCAAAGATATATTGGGAGGTAGGCAGATGGAAGATAGAGTACTTGACTGGGCGGTCTATGAGAAGACAGCTCGTGAGATGGCTGCAGAGGGCCTGGTTCTGTTAAAGAATGACAACAAGGCTCTGCCGCTTAAGCAGGGAGAGACGGTTTCTGTATTTGGACGTATGCAGAACCATTATTATAAGAGTGGAACCGGTTCGGGTGGCATGGTGAATGTTGCCAAAGTGGTAGGAATCATTGATGCACTTAATGAGTGCAAGGATGTAAATGTCAATCAGAAACTGGCAGAGACTTATGCCGCATGGGATAAGGAACATCCTGTGGAGCTGGGACTTGGCTGGGGACAGGAGCCGTGGTCACAGGCGGAGATGCCGGTTACAGAGGAGCTTGTGCAGGAGGCTGCCGGCGAGTCGGATTCAGCCATAGTGATAATCGCAAGAACAGCTGGCGAGGACAAGGACAATACACTTGAAAAAGGAGCATTTATGCTCACTGATATAGAGACTGATATGCTTAGACTTGTCAGGGAGAATTTCCAGAAGATGATCGTTCTCTTGAATGTCGGCGGTCTTATAGATATGTCATTTCTCGACACGATTTCCCCGGATGCCTGCATGTATGTATGGCAGGGTGGAATGGTCGGAGGATACGGAGTGGCTGATGTCCTCGTAGGAGATGTCAGCCCTTCAGGAAAACTCACAGACACGATAGCCTACGATATCAAGGATTATCCTGCGTATGACAATTTCGGCGGCGAAGAGAGAAATTTCTACGCCGAGGATATCTATGTTGGATACCGTTATTTTGAGACATTTGCAAAGGATAAGGTCAGATATCCGTTTGGATATGGATTGTCATACACAGACTTCAAAATCGGTGTAAAGCATGCAAGCATGGATTTTGAAAAAGGTGTGGCGAATATCTGTGTCAAAGTCACAAATACAGGAAAGAGACTTGGCAAGGAGGTTGTCCAGGTGTACGGTGAGATGCCACAGGGCAGGCTTGGCAAGCCATCCAGAGTACTCATTGATTTTGCGAAGACAAAGGAGCTTGTTCCGGGACTCAGCGATGAGCTGAAGTTTGAGATTCCGCTTGACCGTATGGCATCATTTGACGATTCAGGGGCGACAGGCCATAGAAACTGTTATGTGCTTGAAGCTGGAGACTACACTATCCATGTAGGAAACAGCATAAGAAATACAACAGAGTGTCTGTTCTTTGAGCTCGCTGAGACAGTGGAGCTTCAGAAACTTCAGGAGGCACTTGCACCATATGAGAAGTTTGACCGCATGAAACCATTCTGTGATGAGAACGGCAGGATGCTTATAGAGTATGAGGAGGCACCTCTAGTCACTGTTGATATGTATGACAGGAGAGAGCAGGAACTGCCGGAGGAGATACCGGTTACTGGTGACAAGGGAATTACGCTTCTTGATGTAAGGGAAGGCAAGGCTTCCATGGATGAGTTCATAGCGCAGTTTGATGATGAGGATCTGGCATGCTTTGTTCGCGGCGAGGGAATGGGAAGTTCTCTTGTGACGGCGGGAACAGCGTCAGCATTTGCCGGGGTATCGCCAAATTTGATCGCACATAAGATTCCGTCGGTGTGCTGTGATGACGGACCATCGGGAATGAGACTCGACTCAGGTATGAAGGCATTCTCACTTCCAAATGGCACTCTGTGCGGATGTTCATTTAACAAAGAATTGAACACCAGACTTTACGCACTTCTCGGACTTGAGATGACAGCAAATAAGGTTGAGGTTCTTCTCGGACCGGGAATGAATATCCACCGTCACCCGCTTAATGGACGAAACTTTGAGTATTTCTCCGAGGATCCATACCTTACGGGTTCCATTGCAACTGCACAGTTAGAGGGACTTAAGTCCAGCGGCGTGTCCGGAACGATCAAGCATTTCTGCGGAAATAATCAGGAGTATCACCGCCATACGACGGACTCGGTCATCTCCCAGAGGGCACTCAGGGAGATATACCTGAAGGGATTTGAGATAGCTGTCAAGTCGGGATATGCCGACTCTGTTATGACAACATATGGTCTGGTAAATGGTCTCTACACCGCAGGAAGTTATGATCTGAATACCACGATACTCAGAAATGAGTGGGGATTTACAGGCGTGGTCATGACAGATTGGTGGGCATCCATCAACCGCAGGGGTATGGAGCCGGATGCAAATGACTTTGCGACTATGATACAGGCACAGAATGACATGTATATGTGCTGCCCGGACGGCTCGAAGAACATGGGCGGAGATAATGTCATAGAGGCACTTCAGGACGGACGTATATTGAGAGCTGAGCTCCAGAGAATTGCAAAGAATGTGTGTAACTTTGCCATGAATACGAATGCATTTAAGCGTCTTGTGGGAGAGCCTGTAGAGGTAGAGATAATAAACCGTCCAAAGCAGGCGGACGATTTTTCAATTGATGATGTGGAATACATCAATGTCGACAGAGACATACTTATAGATCTGACAGAGAAGGCCAGCACCGCCGACACGAATTATGTCATAGCCCTTGATGTTGAACATCCGGGAGAGTATGAGGTGAGCCTGAGGGGAAGCTCGACACTCGAAAAGCTTGCCCAGCTGCCGTGTACCCTGTTTTTCAACGGATTCCCTGTGAGCAACTTCACATTTAACGGAACTGACGGCAAGGATGTTGTGATCAGGAAAGAGGTCAAATTTTACGGCAGATTCAATGTGCTCCGACTGTATGTGAAATCGAATGGACTTGATCTCAAGGATATTAAGTTCAGTTTTGAAAAAGAATTTTGATCTGAAAATAAATATTGACATAGACTGCCATAGATGGTAACCTAAATTAACTCTTTGCACTGCATATAAATCTACAGTACAAACTGAGCAGACCATTGGCGAAAGCCAAGGAGTCGGGCCATCATGGCAGTGGAATCTTTACATCCACGGGACAGTAGTTACTAATACTGAGTCGTGGGTGTTTTTTTATACTCTTTTAGACATTCTATAAAATCTCCCACATATATTTAGTGATAAGAGCTTTCTGAAATTTATTGATCGCACAGTATCGGTCTTTTGATTAAGGTGATTATCAATAGACTGGTGTTCATTTAAGAAAGGATGGCTGATTATATGGAAAGCGCAAACAAAATAAACACGATGGCGGCATCTGCCGTATCAGAGGATGAGTTTAAAAAGGTTGCAAATAAAGTATCGTTTATAACGATAGTACAGAACGTACTGTTGTCAGTATTCAAATTATTTGCGGGAATATTTGCACATTCAAATGCAATGATAAGTGATGCGGTACATTCAGCATCAGACGTGTTCAGCACCATAATAGTCATAATCGGGGTGAAGCTGGCGTCGAAGGAATCCGACAAGGAACATCCTTACGGCCATGAGAGGCTTGAGTGTGTGGCAGCGATCGTGTTGTCTATAGTGCTGTTGTATACCGGTATCAAGATCGGCTCGCAGGCGGTTAAGGACATAATCGGTGGCAATTACCAAAGCCTGCAGAAACCGGGGGTGCTGGCACTGGTGGCGGCTGTTGTATCCATTGTCACAAAGGAGATAATGTACTGGTACACAAGACACTATGCGAAGAAGATAGATTCAAGTGCACTTATGGCAGATGCATGGCATCACCGATCAGATGCGCTGTCATCGGTCGGCGCGCTTGTCGGTATCGGTGGTGCGATGATGGGATTCCCGGTTATGGATTCCATTGCAAGTATTGTTATCTTTATATTCATAGCTAAGGCGGCATACGATATCTTCAAGGATGCCATGGACAAGATGGTGGATCACTCCTGTGATGATGAGACAGAGAAAGAGATGAGGGATTTTGTGCTCGCCCAGAAAGAAGTTCTCAGTGTTGATCTTCTCCACACAAGGATATTTGGCAACAAGATATACGTAGATGTGGAGATAGGTGTAAACGGTTCATATACATTGCGACATGCGCATGAGATAGCGGAAGAGGTCCATGAGGGCATAGAGAAGAATTTTCCAAAGGTAAAGCATGTGATGGTGCATGTAAATCCTGCGGATGTGGCAGAATAATCATAGATTGATAACGCAGAGTAAGGCACGGATCAGATTTGGTCGGTGTCTTATTTTGTGTGCTGGAAGCTGCAAAACGAGTACCAAACCTGCAAATAGTCAAAAACAATCAAAATAATTCAAAAATCTTCAAAAATATGCAGAATAATGATTGACAATCTTCATTTGCGATGATATTATGCATATAGATTGATTGAAAGTGACTGAAATCAAGTGAAAACCACCTTGAAACAATCACAAATAATTGAAAACAGTCAAAAAATATGTTATCCTAAAGAAAAGTTAAAAGCACCGGATGCAGATATATGCATTCTGAAAAGCCACGAAAAAAGAAAATACACAAACACGAAAAACACATATACAGGAGACATACTTAAAAGGCAGGAGGCAATTATTATGATGACCGAGGATAGATACACAACGATTTTAGATGCACTGAAAGAGAAAAAGTCTATGACAGTTGCAGAGTTCACGGAGATCACGGGAGCGTCCGAATCTACTATAAGAAGAGATTTGATAGCTCTGGACGATATGGGTAAGATCAAGAGATTCCATGGTGGTGCCAAGGCGATCGAGCATGAATATATCACCAATGAGGCACCGGTTTCAGCCAAGGCACAGCTCAACGTCGAAGAGAAAAGTGCCATTGCAAAATATGCGGCAACGATGATCAATGATGAAGATTTCATATTTATAGATGCAGGAACCAGCACGGAGCTCATGATCGACTATATCGGCGAAACAAATGCTACATTTGTCACCAATGGAATAGCACATGCCAAGAGACTTCTGAAGAAGAACCTCAGAACATACATGATAGGCGGACTTGTTAAGCCGATCACAGAGGCGATCATCGGAGCCGAGGCAGTCAATTCCATGAAAAAGTTCAATTTCACAAAGTGCTTTCTTGGAACGAATGGAATCCATATGGATTACGGATTCACAACGGTTGATGTGGAAGAGGCTATGGTGAAGATGGAAGCGGTGAACAGATCTTATGCGAGCATAGTCCTTGCTGACAGCAGCAAGTTCGACAAGGTGACAGCGGTGACATTTGCGGCAATCGAAAAAGCCTGTATTATCACTGACAGACTTGTAAATGATAAGTACATAGATGCCACAGTTGTAAAGGAGGTACTCAGATAATGATTTATACGGTGACATTCAATCCGGCGCTCGATTATGTTGTCAAGATGGACAGCCTTGAGCTTGGAATGGTGAACAGAAGTAAGTCAGAAGCCATATTCTATGGCGGCAAAGGTATCAATGTCTCAACCGTACTTAAGAACATAGGAGTTGATTCCGTAGCTCTCGGTTTTGTTGCCGGATTTACCGGTAAGGAGATTGAGGACGGAGTCAAGGCCATGGGAGTTAAGACAGATTTTATCCAGCTGAAGGATGGTCTCAGCAGGATAAATGTCAAGATCAAGGCAGAACAGGAGACGGAGATCAACGGCCAGGGACCCGACATTAAGAAAGATGAGCTTCAGCAGATGTTTGATAAGCTGGACAAGCTTCAGTCCGGAGATTGCCTGGTACTTGCAGGAACCATACCAGCATCACTTCCAGCTGACATATATGAGCAGATCATGGAGAGGCTTATGAACAGGAACATCGATATCGTGGTGGATGCGACAAAGGATCTTCTGCTCAATGTATTGAAGTTCCATCCATTCCTCATCAAGCCTAATAACCATGAGCTTGGCGAGATGTTCGGAGTAGTCTTAAAGAGCGATGACGAGATCGTTGAGTATGCGAAGAAGCTTCAGGTCATGGGTGCAAGAAATGTACTCATATCCATGGCGGGAGATGGCGCAATACTCATCACAGAGACAGGAGAGGTTCACAAGATCGGAGTTCCAAAGGGAACAGTTGTGAACTCAGTAGGGGCAGGTGATTCTATGGTGGCAGGATTCACAGCAAGCTACCTGAAGGATCACGATTACATGGAAGCATTGAAGAGAGGAACAGCAACCGGAAGTGCCACAGCATTTTCAGAAGGCCTCGCCACAGCGGACAAAGTAGAAGAACTCTATAAGCAGTTATAGTAAATTGTACGTGTTCCGTCATGAGAGGGAATACTTAGGAGATTCAGATATCGCACAGTAGCATATGTGGATGCGGCTGATTATTTAAGAGGAGGTTACGCTTATGAGAATTACAGAGCTTTTATCAAAGGAAAGCATTGCTCTGGGTGTAAAGGTAGATTCAAAGGATGCAGCGATCGACTACCTTGTAAACCTGCATGATGCAGCAGGCAACATCTCAGACAAGAAAACATACAAAGAAGGAATACTTAAGAGAGAGGAAGAGGGCTCAACAGCTATAGGAGAAGGAATAGCAATCCCTCACTCCAAGAACAAGGCAGTCAAGAGACCTGGACTTGCAGCTATGACAGTTCCAGATGGAGTTGATTACGACTCACTTGACGGACAGCCATCAAACCTGTTCTTCATGATCGCAGCACCGGAGAGCGGATCAGATGTACATCTTGAGGTGCTTTCAAGACTGTCTATGCTCCTCATGGATGAGGACTTCAGAGCAGAGCTTCTGAAGGCAGCAGACAAGGATGCATTCCTTGCAGTCGTTGACAAATATGAGAACGCAAAGTTCCCAGAGGAGACAGCAGAGAAGCCTGAGGAAAAGGCAGTTGAGAAGGCTCCTGAGAAGAAAGGCTTTAGAGTGCTTGCCGTTACAGCGTGTCCTACAGGAATAGCTCACACATATATGGCAGCCGAGGCACTTGAGAAGGCCGGCGCCAAGATGGGATATGCCTTAAAGGCTGAGACAAATGGTTCAGGCGGAGCAAAAAATATACTTACTGATGAAGAGATCGCAAACTGTGATGGTATCATAGTTGCAGCTGACAAGAATGTTGAAACAGCAAGATTTGATGGAAAGCCAGTTCTTTTCACAAGAGTAGCAGATGGAATACACAAGCCTGAGGAACTCATACAGAAGATCGTGGATGGTCAGGTTCCTGTTCACCACGAGGAGGGCGGCAGAAAAGAGTCAAGCAGTGCAAATGGCAGTGTGGGAAGTAGGATCTACAAGCATCTTATGAACGGAGTATCACACATGCTCCCATTCGTAATCGGCGGTGGTATCCTCACAGCTCTTGCATTCCTTATAGATACACTTTGTGGATTCGGTGCAACAGGTGGATCCAACTTCGGTTCCATGACACCGCTCTCAGCATTCTTCAAGTATGCCGGTGGCCTGGCGATGGGCGTGATGGTTCCGGTACTTGCAGGATTTATAGCAGAGTCCATAGCGGACAGACCTGGACTTGCAGTCGGATTCCTCGGTGGTATCCTGGCATCTTCCGGAAATGCAGCCTTGTCTGGTTATGTATGGGCAGGAGATAACCTTGGCGGATTCCAGTCATTTATATCAAAGTTTGGATTTGTAGCAGAGGGCGGCGGAAATACAGTATCAGGTTTCCTCGGCGGTATCGCAGCAGGTTTCCTTGCAGGATATGTAGTTCTTCTTCTTAGAAAGATCTGCTCCAAATTCCCTAAGTCACTGGAGGGAATTAAGCCAACACTTATATATCCACTTGTTGGTATGTTTATAGTTGCAGTACTTATGATATTTATACTCAATCCAATTATTGGATTGATCAATACAGGACTTTCAGATATGCTGACAGCCCTTGCAAATAAAAATCTTCTCATCCCACTTGGAATTATCCTCGGCGGTATGATGGCGATAGACATGGGCGGCCCTATAAACAAGGCAGCTTATGTATACGGAACAATGGTTCTCGCAACAGCGTCAGAGCTTGTCGCAGGCGGCGCACAGCTCTCAGATCCAGCAGTTCAGGCATGCTATATCTCAATGGCATCAGTTATGGTAGGTGGTATGGTACCTCCACTTGGAATTGCTCTTGCATGTATCTTCTTCCCTAAGAAGTTCACAAAGGCAGAGAGAAACTCAACAGTATCAAATATTGTAATGTCATGTGGATTCATCACAGAGGGTGCAATACCATTTGCAGCAGCAGATCCACTCCACGTAATACCATGTACGCTCGTAGGCGCAGCAGTTGCAGGTGGAATGTCAGCAGCATTCAAATGTACACTGATGGCACCTCACGGCGGAATCTTTGTATTCGCAACAGTAGGCAACTGGTTACCATACATCATCTCATGGCTTGTAGGATCAGTGATCACATGTATCATGCTCGGTCTTATCAAGAAAAATGCTCAGGATTAAAAATTGCACAAAAGTAATGCACAAAAAACGACAGAATGTTATAATTTATACAATTGGGGTTTGCGAAAGAAATCTGATAAAAATATGGATCAAGTAAAGATGGCAGGTCATCTGGCTGTGATACCATATGGTTAGAATGAAACAGGATTATTTCACGAAATTCCACAAATATAAGATTTTATTAAGAGACAGGACCACGCACAGAATAGATTGGCTGCTGGATACTGGATGTGTCATTAGCCCAAAGCTTCATAATGAATACCGGTGGTCCGTCCGTAAAAGGAGGAGAAGAAATTATGGTAGCACAGACAGTAAAAGTAGTAAATGAACAGGGACTTCACATGAGACCAGCAGGAGTGTTTGCAAAGGAGATGACAAAGTTCTCATGCGCAGTAACTCTTGATGTGGCAGGCAAGAAGATCAATGCCAAGAGCGTAATGCTCATCATCGCAGCATGCATCAAGTGTGGTGCTGAGGTTACAGTAGAGTGTGACGGTGCAGACGAGAAGGAGGCTCTTGCAAAGGCAGTTGAGCTCATCGAGTCAGGATTCGGCGAGTAGGACATGTAGATGTTCTGACGTTGCAGCAGGGAAATGATAAGTGAAATCTGATATCAGACTTCAGTAAATGTTACGGACAAATGGTACTCAGATTGAGTACCATTTGTTGTATAGAGAATAATTGGAGGTTTTCTTATGAATAAAGGAATCGCGGGTTCAGCCGGCTACGGCGTTGGAAAGGTTGTGATCATATCTGACGCAAAGCCGGAATATGAGAACAGAACAATCACAGATACAGATGCAGAGATTAAGAGATATGACGATGCAGTTGCAGCATTTACAGAGAAGACACATGCCATGGCAGAGGCCATGAAGGAGAGTGTCGGAGAGCACAATGCGGAGATCCTTGAGGGACACATACTGCTCCTCACAGATCCGGGGATGGATGAGATCACAAAGGGCGCGATTATGAGCGGAACCTGTGCAGAGGCTGCATTTGAGAGTACATGCGATATGTTTGCCGGAATGTTCCAGATGGCAGATGATGAGCTCACAAGACAGAGAGCAACTGATATCGGCGACATCAAGGTGAGAATGCTCAAGATACTTACAGGCACACCAGATGTGAACATATCTGAGGTCCCGGCTGGAACTATCCTTGTGGCTGAGGATCTCACCCCATCCATGACAGCAGGAATCGTCAAGGAGAATGTGGCAGGAATCATCACCGCAGTTGGCGGTAAGACATCCCACTCGGCTATTCTTGCGAGGGCGCTTGAGATACCTGCGGTACTCAGTGTGGACGGAATAGTTGACAAGGTTTCGGATGGTATGACAGCAGTAGTTGACGGATGTGAAGGAATTTGCATACTTGATCCGTCCCAGGAAGAGATAGACGAATATCAGGCAAAGAGAGAGAAGTATCTTAGTGACAAGGCACTTCTTGAGGTATATAGAGGCAAAGACACAGTTACAGCTGACGGTGTAAAGGTACATTTGTATGGCAATATTGGTAATCCGGAGGATGCAAAGCAGGTTGCTGCATGCGACGGAGAGGGTGTTGGCCTTTTCAGAACAGAGTTCCTGTTCATGGGCGCATCGGAGCTCCCATCTGAGGAAGAGCAGTTCCAGGCGTACAAGGCGGCTGCCGAGACCATGGAGGGCAGAGAAGTCATCATCAGAACCCTTGATGTGGGTGGTGACAAGGATATCCCATACCTTGGACTTGAGAAAGAGGACAATCCGTTCTTAGGTTTTAGAGCAGTGAGATATTGTCTGCAGAATAAAGATTCATACAGAGTACAGCTGAGGGCACTTCTCCGCGCAAGTGCATTTGGCGATATCAAGATTATGGTACCGCTTGTCACATGTGTTGATGAGATCAGAAGCGTGAAGGCTCTTGTTAAGGAGCTCATGGCTGAGCTTGATGCAGAGAATATAGCATACAATAAGGATATCCAGGTCGGTGCAATGATAGAAACGCCTGCGGCAAGTCTCATAGCAGACCTGCTCGCAAAGGAGGCAGACTTCTTCAGTATAGGCACAAATGACCTGACACAGTATACCATGGCGGTCGACAGAGGCAATGCAAAGGTTGCGTATCTGTATTCGTCCTACAATCCTGCAGTCCTCCGCTCCATGAAGAATATCATCGAGGCGGCAAATGCAGCGGGCATCATGGTAGGCATGTGCGGTGAGGCGGCAGCAGATCCGTTGCTCATACCTCTCCTCATATCATTTGGACTGGGAGAGTTTTCAGTCAGTGCCACTTCAGTCCTTGCGACAAGAGGAACGATAGCCAAGTGGTCGAAGGCTGAAGCAGATGAGTTGGCAGCAAAGGCACTCTCACTTGCAACAGAGACGGAGGTTGCGGAACTTCTCAAAGCAAATGCAAGATAGATAAAAAGTGCACAATATGGCTTGGTAAAAATACAAGCACATTTTGTGTGGTTCATGAGTTTGAGAAATCAATAATGAACAAAAACAATGACTCGCAGTGACTATTTTCACGAAAATAAAAAAGTCGGCATTTTTAACTGGAAAAAGTGCCGATTTTTTTGTTACAGTATAATTAGTAGCAGGAAGAACACATAGTGAACAGAGTCAGCATTGTGAATCGAAACAGACAGGTGCATCATATCGTAATTTTAGTGAGTTTGTTTTAACAGTATTGTAGATGGAAATAATATGGATAGGAGGATGTAATAATGTTTGAGAATGAAAAAGTAAACCATGTGAAGTTTGGTGAAGGCAGTGTGATGGAATGTGATGGAAGCCATATAAGAATTGTATTTTCTTATAATAATGTAGAAAAGACATTTGCCTATCCGGGAGCATTTGACAAGTTTGTCAGCTTCCAGAGTGAAGAGGCACAGCAGATGGCTGAGAGTGAGCTTGAGCAGATAAGGCTGAACCAGAAAAAGCTGGAGGGAATGAAGAAGCTTATAATTCAGGAGAACGAGAGAAGGAAAGAGGAAGCACTCAAGGCCAAGGCGAAGAGGAAGAGACAGTAATATAAAGTAAGATATAATAGTCCCTGCCAGAGAGAAAATTTTCTCTTTTGGCGGGATTTTTTGCACCTGAGGATCATTTTTAGAACAGTGATATTTTTACATATACCTTGATTTTGTTGATATTTTTTGCTAAATTAAGTACGTACGTGTATAAATAGGGGCGTTTGCACCCATTTACAGAATAAAATGATCATAACAGTCAGAATTTGGCTGTCGGAAAGGACGGAGCACAGAGTGTATAAGATTACTAAGGTTGAACAGTTGACAGAGACCATATACCTCATGGACGTGGTTGCACCACGAGTTGCAAATAAATGTCTTCCGGGACAGTTTGTAATTGTCAGAGGTTCAGAGGATGGAGAGAGAATCCCTCTCACTATCTGTGATTACTCAAGAGAGGACGGAACCATCACTATAGTATTCCAGGTAGTTGGAGCTGCTACAGAGATGATGAAGAATTTGAAGGCAGGAGATTCATTTGCAGATTTCGTTGGACCACTTGGATGTCCATCAGAGTTCTGCAAGGAAGATATAGAAGAGCTTAAGAAAAAGAAGATACTTTTCGTAGCAGGTGGTGTTGGTACAGCACCTGTATATCCACAGGTTAAGTGGCTCCACGAGCAGGGCATCGATGCTGATGTTATCGTCGGAGGAAGAAACAAGTCACTCATCATTCTTGAGGACAAGATGAAGAAGGTAGCCGGCAACCTGTACATCACAACAGATGACGGTTCATATGGAAGCAAGGGTGTCGTTACAAATGAGATCCAGAAGCTTGTAGACGCTGGCAATAAGTACGATGTGTGTGTTGCCATCGGACCTATGATCATGATGAAGTTCGTATGTAAGCTCACAAAGGAGCTGGAGATTCCTACAGTTGTCAGCCTTAACCCTATCATGGTAGACGGAACAGGTATGTGTGGTGCCTGCCGTGTAACAGTAGGAGGAGAGGTTAAGTTTGCATGTGTTGACGGACCGGAGTTCGACGGACACAAGGTGAACTTTGAGGAGGCTATGCAGCGTCAGCAGCTCTACAAGACTGCAGAGGGCAGAGCATTCCTTGCAGCAAAAGAGGGCGATACACATCATGGCGGATGTGGAAACTGTGGAGGTGACAAGTAATGGCTATAGAAGTAGATGTTTGGAAGAGAGTGCCGGTTCGCGAGCAGGAGCCACAGGTACGTGCAAAGAATTTTGAAGAGGTTTGTTACGGATATAATGAAGAGGAGGCTATGGCTGAGGCTTCAAGATGTATAGGATGTAAGAACGCCCCATGTATGAATGGCTGTCCTGTATCTATCAATATTCCTGGATTTATAGCTCAGGTCAAGGAAGGCAACTTCGCTGAGGCATTCAAGATCATCAGCGAGTCATCAGCACTTCCTGCTGTATGTGGCCGTGTATGTCCACAGGAGACACAGTGTGAGCAGAAGTGTATCAGAGGAATCAAGGGCGAGGCGATATCCATCGGTAAGCTTGAGAGATTTGTTGCTGACTGGGCCCGTGAGAACGGAATCAAGCCAGAGCCTGCAAAGGAGATGAATGGTCACAAGGTGGCAGTCATCGGATCAGGCCCTTCAGGTGTGACAGCAGCCGGAGATCTTGCAAAGATGGGTTACGATGTAACTATATTCGAGGCACTTCACCAGCCGGGCGGAGTTCTCGTATACGGAATTCCAGAGTTCCGTCTTCCAAAGGAGAAGGTAGTTGCCAAGGAGATCGAGAACATCAAGTCACTTGGTGTTAAGATAGAGACAAATGTAGTAGTAGGAAAGTCAGTTACCATCGATTCACTCCTTGAGGATGAGGGATTTGACGCAGTGTTCATCGGATCAGGTGCAGGACTTCCTAAGTTCATGGGTATCCCAGGCGAGAATGCCAACGGCGTATTCTCAGCAAATGAGTACCTCACAAGAAGCAACCTCATGAAGGCATTTGACGAGAATTCAAATACACCTATCATGAGAGGTAAGAAGGTTGCCGTTGTCGGCGGCGGAAATGTTGCTATGGATGCAGCAAGAACAGCACTCAGACTTGGCGCTGAGACACATATCGTATACAGACGTTCAGAGGAGGAGCTCCCAGCCAGAGTTGAGGAGGTTCATCACGCTAAGGAAGAGGGAATCATATTTGATCTCCTCACAAACCCAACAGAGATCCTTGAGGATGAGAACGGCTGGGTATGTGGTATGAAGTGTGTGAAGATGGAGCTCGGTGAGCCAGACGCATCAGGCAGAAGAAGACCTGTTGTGATTCCAGATTCAGAGTTCACAATGGACGTTGACACAGTAATCATGTCACTTGGAACTTCACCAAACCCACTTATCTCATCTACAACAGAGGGACTTGAGACAAACAAGTGGAAGTGTATCGTTGCAGAAGAGGCAAACGGACAGACAACCAAGGAAGGCGTATATGCCGGTGGCGATGCCGTAACAGGTGCTGCAACAGTTATCCTTGCAATGGAAGCTGGTAGAGCTGGTGCAAGGGGAATTGATGAGTACATCAAGAACAACAAGTAATAATTATATAGAGTCATAAAAACAGGGCTGATGTGTATAGGGAATACTTCACATCAGCCTTTGTTTTATATACGGGGGATTAGTTATGTATGATGAATTTGCAAAATGGTTAGACAGAATTTTAGATGAGAATATGCCGCTGCCGGGGGTGGCGATCAACTTCAATATATATGAAGAGGTGGACTTGCATTGGTCGATCCAGTTGATAAGTTCAACTTATTTTGACGAGGAGGACGAGGACTGGAATTGTTACGAGGAGTTCACGACAGGGGAAGATCTGTACGAATGGCAGCAGGGTGTAGGCTGGGAGAAGATACTTGATATTTCCTGTGAGATGATCAGAAAGTATCTCACAGAAGGAAAATATGCTGAGAAACTTAAGAAGTACGAGGCTGTTGCCGCTGGATTTGTGGACGGCGATGTGGAAATCCTGTACAGAAGATAGAGTGTTATGGAAACTAGTATGTAGTAGAAAATTGAAAATCTAGTGGGTAGTAGGAAATCGAGTGAATTGTGGGAAAACGAAAGCATTATAAGAAATAATGCACGTTGTATGAAAATGTGTGAGTTGTAGAAATATAGTATGTATTGCAGAAAAATTGTGATAGGTGGGTGACAACATGAAAACTTTATATGTATCAGATCTGGACGGTACGCTTCTTCGCAGCGATGAGACCACATCCGAGTATACAAACAGTGTAATCAATAATCTGACAGATAGAGGAATGATATTCTCTTATGCCACGGCGCGTTCACTTGTTACAGCGAAGAAGGTGACAAGCGGACTGCGGGCAGAAATTCCACTGATCGTATACAATGGGGCGTTTATCGTAGACAATGTTACCGGTGAAGTCCTTGCTGCAAATTACTTTGATGAATCGGTAGGATCAGTGCTCGACGATCTATTCGGTAATCAGATATTTCCGATAGTGTATGCGCGGATAGATGGCAGGGAGAAATTTTCGTATGTTCCGGAGCTGTGCACAGATGGTATGAAGAAATTCCTGCTCAGCAGGCAGGGGGATGTCAGGACAAATGTCGTAAAGTCTGCGGAGAACTTGAAAGTGGGAGATATTTTCTACATAACCTGCATTGACAGTCCGGAAAAATTAAAGCCAATGTACAATAAATATAAAGAAACATTTCACTGTGTATATCAGAAAGACATTTATACAGATGAACAATGGCTGGAGATCATGCCGTTTGCAGCATCTAAGGCAAATGCAATAAAACAGTTGCAGGAACTTCTGGAATGCGACAGGGTGGTTGCCTTTGGAGATGGCAGGAATGATATAGATATGTTTGAACTTGCTGACGAAAGCTACGCAGTGCAAAATGCTGATGAACAGCTAAAAAGGTATGCCACATCGGTTATATCATCAAATGATGAGGATGGGGTGGCGCACTGGCTTGAGGATAATTATATCGTAAAATGACGAAAACTTATGGGTAAAAATCCAGGTTGAGTATAACGGTAAATATACATAAAAATCAGGTTGTAATTTGCGCAGAGCAGGGTATATAATGACACTACACATTTATAATCTTAAGTAAATATGCTAATATGATTGTGAAACACAAGTTGCACCACGAGATAAGGTGCTTGAATAGGGAAAAGGACAATTGCGGTTATGTAGGATAATATTGTAATTGCCTTAGAAAGTGAGAAGGAGAAGACATCTTATGGAAAAGAAAGAACTGATATACTACAGACTGGATGAGGTGGATGAGAAGATACTTGCCATGCTTCAGGACAATGCACGCGTATCACTCAAGGATATAGGCGCTGAGGTGTCCATGTCACCTACAGCGGTTGGCACCAGAATAGACAGGATGCTTGCCGAGGGCGTGCTTGAGGGATTTACCACCAAGCTCAACCCAGAGGCCATGGGCCATTATATCAAAGCATTTATCAATCTGGAGGTTTCGCCGGAGCAGAAGGCAGAGTTCTATCCATATATAGACAGCGTGTTAAATGTTGTGGAGTGCAACTGCGTGACAGGAGATTACTCAATGCTCATAGAGGTACGTTTCAAGACAACAGCGGATCTCGATCATTTTGTCGGAGAGCTTCAGAGATTTGGCAAGACAAAGACTCAGATTGTATTCTCCACAAATGTAAAGCACAGATGCAGATACTGGAAGAATGATCTTCACCACGATGAGGAGAAGAAGTAGAATAGTCAAAAATATGAGAAGTGTGACAGAATATGGCGGGACAATAATAAGATTTGTCCTGCTATATTTTTATGTTGAAAGATGTGTGTGATTTCTGTATCGCATTACTGATCATTTGCTGCAGGGGCATCTGAAATATTTTGCAAAAGACAGAAAACTGCATACAAAATCCGAACGTACAGGGTACTGAATGTTTACAAACAGTATGTGTAATTCGTAAAAACAGGATAAAATAAAGTAAAAACAAAAAAATACTTAGATTTCACAAGTTTTTTCTTTACAATCTTAATTTCCTATACTATAATAGGGAGCGTGGTCAGGAAATAATTAACAGGTCACGATATATAATCAGTTTAGGAGGATTTTTACTATGTCATATGTTGATGAAGTACTCGAGATAGTACAGAAGAAGAATGCAGATCAGCCTGAGTTCTTACAGGCAGTAACAGAGGTTCTTGATTCACTCAGACCTTGTATCGAGGCAAATGAGGAGCTTTACAGAAAGAATGCTATCCTCGAGAGAATCACAGAGCCAGATAGACAGCTCATGTTCAGAGTACCATGGGTAGATGACAACGGACAGGTACAGGTCAACAGAGGTTTCCGTGTACAGTTCAACAATGCCATTGGACCATACAAGGGAGGTCTCAGACTTCACCCATCAGTAAACCTTGGTATCATCAAGTTCCTTGGTTTCGAGCAGGTTTTCAAGAACTCACTTACAACACTTCCAATCGGTGGTGGTAAGGGTGGTTCAGACTTCGACCCTAAGGGTAAGTCAGACAGAGAGATCATGGCATTCTGCCAGAGCTTCATGACAGAGCTTTGCAAGTATATCGGTGCTGATGTCGATGTTCCAGCTGGAGATATCGGAACAGGCGCTAGAGAGATCGGTTTCATGTTCGGTCAGTTCAAGAGAATCCGTGGATCATACGAGGGAGTTCTCACAGGTAAGGGACTTACATATGGTGGATCACTTGCTCGTACAGAGGCTACTGGTTACGGACTGCTTTACCTTACAAACGCACTGTTAAAGGATCATGACATTGATATCGCAGGCAAGACTTGTGCAGTATCAGGTGCTGGTAATGTTGCAATCTACGCAATCCAGAAGGCACATCAGTTAGGTGCTAAGTGTGTTACATGTTCAGATTCTACAGGTTGGATCTACGATCCAGAAGGAATCGATGTTGCACTTCTTAAGGAAGTTAAGGAAGTTAAGAGAGCACGTCTTGATGCTTATGCTGCTGCTAGACCATCAGCTGAGTACCATGTAAAGAAGGATGCAAATGATCACGGCGTATGGTCAATCAAGTGTGACCTTGCTCTTCCATGTGCTACACAGAACGAGCTTAACCTTGACGATGCTAAGATGCTTGTTGCAAACGGCGTTATCTCAGTAACAGAGGGCGCTAACATGCCTACAACTCTTGAGGCTACTAAGTACCTTCAGGAGAATGGTGTTCTCTTCGTTGGTGGTAAGGCTGCAAATGCAGGTGGTGTTGCTACATCAGCTCTTGAGATGAGCCAGAACAGCGAGAGACTTTCATGGACATTCGAGGAAGTTGATGGCAAGCTCAAGGGAATCATGGAGACAATCTACGCTAACATCTCAGATGCAGCAAAGAGATACAACATGACAGTTGGCGGAAACGCAGACTATGTTGCAGGTGCTAACATCGCCGGTTTCGAGAAGGTTGTTGACGCTATGCTTGCTCAGGGCGTTTGCTAATCCTAGGTAATAGGCGAGAGCCATATCTTCAAATCAACTAGACATAAGATTATAATATAAGACTATAGACGTCCATCTGTGGAGTGATCCGCAGATGGGCGTTTTTGCGTTGCGGTTGTCTTCGGTGACTCCTGTTGGTGTAATCTCTATGTTGTATATCCAATCACGTTTGTCTACCCTCACTTTGATTTTGCTTCCATCGTGCACGCCGCGCCAAGCACGATAAGGGCGCCTAGCTCTCTGCGGCGGCACAGAAGCGTCAAAGTTCGGTCGCCGGCACTACCGATTGGATATACAACGTAGAGAATACACACCAACAGGAGTCACCGAAGACAATTTTTTATATTTAAAGTTCGTTTAAGTTTTACAGGCTATTATAGCATCATCAAGAGGAGATAAGGTAAAGAAAGGATGATGCTTATGGCAGACAACACGTTTAAAAGATATGAACTTAAGTACATGTTAGATAGAGAACAGTACGAGCAGATAATGAGCGAAATGATAAGGTATATGCAGCCGGACAGGTTTGCGCATAGCCAGATCATTAACATATATTTTGACACTCCTTCCCACAGGCTCATCAGAGACTCCATAGAAAAGCCGGTTTACAAAGAGAAGCTCAGGCTCAGAAGCTATGGAGTCCCGGATGACGATTCAGAGGTTTTTATCGAGCTCAAGAAGAAATACAAATCTGTTGTGTACAAAAGGAGGCTGGAGGTGCCTGAACAGGAGGCTATGGATTATCTGGTGGGCGGCCAGCCGCTACACAAGGATTGTCAGATCGGCAGAGAGATCGATTATTTCATGTAGGTATACAAAGATCTGGAGCCTGCGGTGGTTCTCTCGTATGAGAGAGATTCCTACAAAGGGATAGATGATCCGGAGCTCAGGATCACGTTTGATTACAATATACTGTGGCAGAATGATGATCTGGCACTTCAGAAAGAACCATATGGGTACAAGGTCATACCAGAATATAAGGTGTTGATGGAGATCAAGATGGCAGGTGGGTTCCCGCTGTGGCTGTCACATCTGCTCACAAAGTATGGAGCATACAAGACGTCATTTTCAAAGTATGGAGAGGCGTATAAACAGATGGTAGGCTGACATAAGTCAAGAATAAATAATATTGACAAAAAATGGATACAAAAGAGTGACTGTACAAAATCAGTAGAACAATCAGTAAAAATATATATCGATCATATTAAATTAAAACCTAAAATTATAAAAAGACGAATTATGTAAATCATAAAGTGACAAACATGAGCAGGAGGAGATAGAAGATGACAGGATTATTTGACAGTATATTTGGAACGGCGACAACGATAACGGTGCAGGAGTTTCTGATCTGCATAGCGGTATCTTTTGTGATAGGCGTATTCCTTGCTGGGGTGTACGCGTTTAGGAGCAGATATACACAGAGCTTTTTGGTGACACTGGCACTCATCCCAGCGGTTGTGTGCGTGGTGATCATGATGGTAAATGGAAACGTTGGCGCGGGCGTTGCGGTGGCAGGAGCATTCAGCCTTGTAAGGTTCAGATCGGTTCCAGGTTCGGCAAAGGAGATATGCGCCATATTCCTTGCGATGGGAGCTGGGCTTGTGACCGGAATGGGATTTATAGGATATGCAGTATTATTTGCCGTCATACTTGGCGGAGCGATGTTCATTTGCAGCCTTACTGGATTTGGCGGTGGAAGGGATGGAGAGAGAGCCCTGAAGATCACCGTGCCTGAAAATCTCGACTATACAGAGGCATTTGATGAGATACTTGCCGACTGTACAGACAGCTACAGACTGATAAATGTGAAGACGACCAACATGGGAAGCTGTTCAAGCTTACATATGTGGTGAAGCTTAAGAAGGACACAAATCAGAAGGATATGATAGATAAGCTCAGAGTGAGAAATGGCAACCTTGAGATCATGCTGGCACAGGTGGATTCGGGGGACATGACATTGTAGAAGTCAGTTGATAAGGCAGATACTTAGTAAGGAGATGATCGTATGAGGAAGAATAAATATATGAGACATATAGCGGGAATCCGCAAATGTCTGGCTATAGGGTTGACAGCGGCCATGTGCATGGCAATGCTTGCCGGATGTTCAACCAGCCAGAGCACAAGCTCGACTTCAGATACTGAGGTGACAAGTGATGTGAGCACAGAGACTGACGCTGATAAAGAAAGCCCAAATGGCAGTGCGGATGCAGAGAATACCAGTGTAAAGACAGAGATGACTGTGGAGGAAATGCAGGCGGCTATAGATGAAGCCATGAGCGATGCGGCTATAGATATAACAGATATGTTCACGAAGCGGGATCTGGCGGGAACCTATGATGAGAGCGAGGCTGTAAAGATAACATTATCGGGAAAGACAGCCGCATGTAATAGTTCAAATGTTCAAATCGAGGATGGAGTGGTGACTATCAAAGCGGCAGGTGTATACGTTCTGTCAGGGACACTCACAGACGGCACCATCGTGGTGGATGCGGGCGATGATGATAAGGTTCAACTTGTACTTGACGGAGTATCGATCATGGCTGCGGACTATGCGGCTATATATGCAAAGAACGCTGACAAGGTGTTTGTTACGTTGGCGGAAGGGGCAGGGAACAGTCTTACGGTATCCGGAGACTACGTCCAGACGGATGACAATAATGTGGACGCTGTGATATTTGCCAAATGTGATCTCACACTTAATGGCACTGGAAGCCTGACGGTCAAGGATAACATGGGACATGGAATCGTGTCCAAGGATGACCTGGTGGTTACAGGCGGTACTTATACCATATACAGTCAGGATCACTGCCTGAATGGCAAGGATAGCGTGAGAATTGCGGATGGAACATTTAACCTGAGCTGTGATGAGGATGGTATACATGCGGGAAATGACGACCAGCAGGATGGATATGTATATATAGAAGGCGGAGACATCAACATATCGGTTGGGGATGACGCGCTCCATGCGGAGGGACTTCTGATAATAACTGGTGGAGATATAGATGTATCTAAGAGTTGTGAGGGGGTAGAGGGGTATAAGATCCTTGTGACTGGCGGTGATATAGACGTGGTGTCAAGCGATGACGGATTTAATGCGGCCGGAGGAAGCTCAGGCTCGGGATACAACCATGATGGTTTTGGAGGCGGCCCAGGCATGGGCGGAGTGTACATGGATGCCGACAGTGATGCATATATTTTTATAACAGGAGGAACGATAAACATAAATGCTGATGGTGATGGAATAGACTCCAACGGCTGCATTGGAATTACAGGAGGCAGCGTGTATGTACTCGGCCCTTCTGACAATGGCAATGGCGCGATGGACTACGGAATCTGTGCTGCGATAACAGGCGGCGAGATCGTGGCTGTAGGTGGTTCTGGTATGGCACAGGGATTTGGAGATGAGTCCACACAGTGCTCGGCTCTGGTCAACTTTGACGAGTGGATAGACGCCGGAGAGACGATCACACTCACCAATTCCGATGGCAAAGAAGTGCTCAGCTACAAGGCAGACAAGAAATTTAACTCGGTTGTCATCAGTACATCAGATATGAAACAGGGTGGGATCTACACTCTGACTGTTGGAGACCAGGGCAGTACATTTACACTGGATGATATTACATACAGCGAGGGCTCAGGCGGAATGCAGAGACCGGGTGGCAATTTAGATAATGGCGGAATGCAGAGACCGGGCGGCAACTCAGATGATGGAAATATGCAGAGACCAGGTGGCAATTCAGATGATGGAAATATGCAGAGACCAGGCGGCAACTCAGATGATGGAAATATGCAGAGACCAGGTGGCAATTCAGATGATGGAAATATGCAGAGACCGGATGGCGATTCAGATAATGGGCAGAATGACAGCGCAAATGGCAGTTCACAGAACAAAGACAATAGTTCGAGCTCAGACAGCATGAGCATATAGAAGATAATTCCAGACGCTTTAATAGCCGAAAACAGTTGATTAATTTGCAAAAATGCTTAATATTATAAAGACATGAGATTTTTGTAGTTAATACACAGTTGGTAAAAAGAGCAGATACCCAATATGACTGGAAGGAGAAAACATATGAAGTTATATGTTGCAAGACATGGAGAGACGGAATGGAACAGACTTAATAAGGTCTGTGGCAGGACAGATTCCCATCTTACAGATAAAGGACTTCAGCAGGCACAGCTCCTTGCAGAGAGATTGGATAGCTGCTCTATTGACGTGATAATAGCATCGCCGCTCTCCAGGGCACAGGAGACAGCACGAGCGGTGGCGGAGAGAAAGCATTTGCCGGTACTTACGGATGAAAGGCTTATAGAACAGGATTACGGTGTGTATGAGGGTGTCCAGAGGGACGACAGGGATTTCCTGAACAATAAAAGAATGTTCGCATACAGATATCCTGGTGGAGAATCCATGATGGATATTGCCAGGAGAACGTACGATCTGATAATTGAAACCCGCGAGACCTATCCGGATTCGTCGGTACTGTTTGTTTGCCATAACGGAATATGCAGGGTGATATGCAGCTATTTCATGGATATGACCAACGAGGAGTATTTTGGATTCAGTCAGGACAATTGTGGGTACAATATCTACGAGTGCTGATCTGAGAAGGAGTGTTTTATAATATGAAGGAATTGCTTATAGATTCATTTAAGGATGCACTGTTTGATACGGTGAAGCTCATCCCGTTTCTGCTCATCACCTATGTGGTCATGGAGTGGCTTGAGAGAAAAACTGCAGGCCGACAGGCACATGTGCTTGGAAAGGCAGAGAAGCTTGGGCCATTGATTGGCGGAGTGCTGGGAATAGTGCCACAGTGCGGATTTTCACTTATGGCATCCAACCTGTACAGCGGAGGCGTGATAGGGGCGGGCGTGCTCATAGCCGTGTTCATGTCAACCTCGGACGAGATGCTGCCGATCATGCTGTCAAATGACGCGATAAGCGCGGGGACAATAGTGAAGATCCTTGCGACAAAGGCGGTCATAGCCGTAATAACAGGCTATATAGTAGGATTTGTGCTGGACAGACTGAGAAAGCCGGTCCAGGTAAAGAAGATAGATCCAGTCCACAGACATGGCGGACATGATGAACACGAACACCATGGCGGACATGTGCACAGTGACACTGCAAAAGCGGCAGAAAGCTCCATACATACACAGAATATAGTGTATAAGGATGCTGCTGAGAAGAAAGGAAAGGGACATGTGCATGACTATGTCCATGAGCACAGTCACGACCACGGACATTTGGGAGAGAAGAATATCCATGAGGTGTGCGAACAGGAACACTGCGACTGCGAGGGTGGAATATTCAGATCTGCTCTGGTGCACACTGCAAAGATTGCGATATTTATATTTATATTCTCACTTGTGATAAATGTGATCATAGAGGCTGTAGGAGAGGAATCCATAGCCCGCATATTCAATGATGTGCCTGTGCTTGGAGAGGCGGCAGCAGCGTTGGTGGGTCTTATTCCTAACTGTGCGGCATCAGTCATAATAACCGAGCTGTATCTTCAGGGAATACTCAGCGCGGGTGCTATGATGTCAGGACTTCTGGTGAGTGCAGGAGTAGGCCTTGTGGTGCTCTTTAGGATGAACAGACATAGACCTGTGGAGAATATAAGGATAGCAGTGGTGCTGTATGCTGCAGGACTTGCGTGGGGACTCATAATAAATGCTCTTGGAATCACATTTTAGCAGAGTGTAGAGAAAATAAATGTAAGCGATGCGCAGTGACCGCATTGCAATAAAGTAAAAAAGGGCTGCGAAAAAACTCAATCGAGTTTTTTCACAGCCCCTTGTGTGTGTGTGTTGTTACTTTGTGCGTTTCTTACCGCAGACAGGACAGATATCCTGATCCGTAGGCTGTCCGCATCCCCAGCAGATCCAAGTGTTCCCTTCACTGGATGGTTGCTCCGCCAGCTTTTGTGTCGGCTTCATCTTGAAGTTTTTGGAAACAATCTCCACATTGCCGTCCTCGTCAAGAGTAGTCTTGATATCTGCGGCGGCGGGAGTTGTGTCCGATGAAATATTTTTCTTCTTTTTCCCAAATCCAAATCCCATTTTATAACCCCGATTCTATAACATATATAAAATATTCTAATGCAATATATACAATTAAGCAATAGAAATTTGGACGAAATTGCCTATACTGTTGTAAAATTTGATGAAAAGCACCTATTGCCATGCGCCATCAAATGTGATCACCTGACCATTCAGGTATTCTCCACACTCGGCAATGTGCACAATGAAATCTGCCGCTTCAGAAGGTTTGGCCATTCTTCCTGCAGGTATTTCATCCTCCAGCATCTGGCGTTCCTCCGGTGACAGATGACCGTTCATGGAGGTGTCAATTGCGCCAAATGCTATGGCGTTGACGGTTATACCGCTTGGAGCAAGCTCCTTTCCAAGAGCCTTTGAGAAGGAATTTACAGCACCCTTGGAGGCTGAATATGCGACCTCACACGACGCACCGACATTTCCCCACACGGACGAGATATTGATTATGTGTCCTTTGTGGTGCTGGATCATGTGAGGAACCACGAGTCGGCAGCTATTGAAAACCGAGTACACATTTGACTTCATGGTTCTGTCAAAATCCTGTGCGGTCATATCGTTTATAAGCCCCACATAAGATATGCCGGCATTGTTGATGAGGAGATCGATGTCGCTGCCGAGATGATCTATGGTATTTTGTATAAACTTCTCCATAAATTCCATATCCCCGGCGTCTCCGGTCTCACAGTAACAGATGCAGCCTTTTGCCGTAAGTTCGTCTCTCAGAGAGAGAAGCTCTTCTTTGTGTTTGAATGAAGTGATAGATATGCTGTTATATTTGCCTGAAAGCGCCAGTGCTGTCGCCCTTCCGATGCCTGTCGAGGCGCCAATTATTATCGCTGTTTTCAAATCTGTACCTCCGCTATTTGTGAACAAAAATTTAATTCTAGTATATCATGCGAATTAAATGTTGAAAATAAAAAAGCACTTTGGTATACTCTAGTTGTTTTTGTTAACAAATGAGAATATACATTTATATTGAGATGGAGGCTATATAATGGGTAAGAAAGTAATGAAATTATTCTTAGATACAATGCTCAGAGCAGCGGTTATCATACTTGCAGTGGCTATAGTTGTCATGCTCGTACTGCTTGCACGAACCGTCAGCAAGAGCAAGAAATCAGACGCATCGGACACGGGCAATAAGACAAGCATCGTGACTGAGGAGTCAGATCCGTCAGATCCTACATTTGGAGGTTCAGGCGATGCTGCAGACAGCTCAGACACATCAGCGGATGACAGCTCACAGGACGCTTCAACAGAGGATGCAAATGCAGGAAATGGCAAGAATGCAAAAGTAGTAGTGCTCAACGCATCAGGCGTGTCAGGTGTGGCAGCTACATGGCAGACAACACTCACAGCGGATGGATACACATCAGTAGATATAGGAACATATGACAACGGAGATCAGTCAACAACAGTTATCTACACATCAGATTCATATGATGTGAGCGGACTTGTAAGCCTTCTGGGTGGAGCGGCAACGGCTGACAGATCAGATATTGACTCATCTGTTGCTTCAGATGTCGACATTTCAGGTGCAGACATTGTCGTAGTAATAGGTGTGGACAACGCAGCCAACAACTAGATATAGAAGAATATGTAGAAAATATATAGAAAACTCTGCTGATATCGGAATAGAAAACACCGATATCAGCAGAGTTTTTTTACTGTAGTACAAAATGTTACAGATTTTGCCGGCTGTTCTACATTTTTCTGGTTTGTCAAGTATATATATGAGTAAAAACAATAGGCAAAAGTAATAAAATATACCGAAAACGTGACGAAAAACTCTATTGACATAAATGGGTATGGTGAAGGTTTCACAAAAAAGGAAGTTTAAACCAAGGGAAAACGGTTCGAAAACCGTCAAAATGTTGCAAAATTTGTGCATGTATACAATTTAGACAAAAGTTTAAAAATTTTTTTGAGCAATAATCACATAGAATGAAAAATGCCAATGATGTAGAATAACAATAGTTTTTAGGGTGAACAAAAACAAGATTATATACACTACGGAGGTAATTTCAAATGGCAAGTTTATCACTTAAGAACATTTACAAGGTATATCCTAACGGATTCAACGCAGTTAAGGACTTCAACCTTGAGATCGAAGACAAGGAGTTCATCATCTTTGTTGGACCATCAGGATGTGGAAAGTCAACAACTCTTAGAATGATAGCAGGACTTGAGGATATCAGCTCAGGTGAGTTATGGATCGGCGACAAGCTCGTAAACGATGTAGAGCCAAAGGACAGAGATATTGCGATGGTATTCCAGAACTACGCTCTGTACCCACATATGTCAGTATATGATAACATGGCATTTGGACTTAAGTTAAGAAAGGTTCCAAAGGAGAAGATCGACAAGGCTGTACATGAGGCAGCTAAGATTCTTGATATCGAGCATCTTCTTGACAGAAAGCCAAAGGCTTTATCAGGTGGACAGAGACAGCGAGTTGCTATGGGACGTGCAATTGTCCGTGAGCCAAAGGTATTCCTTATGGACGAGCCTCTTTCAAACCTTGACGCTAAGCTTCGTGTACAGATGCGTGTTGAGATCTCAAAGCTTCATCAGAGACTCCAGACAACTATCATCTACGTAACACATGACCAGACAGAGGCTATGACACTTGGTACAAGAATCGTAGTTATGAAGGATGGTATCATCCAGCAGGTAGATACACCTCAGAACCTCTACGACAAGCCATGTAACCTGTTCGTTGCCGGATTCATGGGTATGCCACCTATGAACTTCATCGATTGTAAGGTTGTTAAGTCAGGTGCTGACGTTCTCCTTATGTTCGGTTCACATTCAATCAAGGTTCCAGACAGCAAGGCTGAGAGACTTATCGCACTTGATGCTATCGATAAGGAAGTTGTTCTTGGTATCCGTCCAGAGGATATTCATGATGAGCAGCTCTTCATCGAGTCATCACCAGAGAGCGTAATCGATGCAAGAATCAACATCTACGAGATGCTTGGTGCCGAGGTTTACTTATACTTCACAATCGACCAGTTCGATATCACAGCAAGAGTAAATGCTCGTACAACAGCTAGACCTGGCGACACAGTTCAGTTCGCATTTGACTTAAGCAAGATTCATATCTTCGATAAGGAGACAGAGGAGATCCTTGTTAACTAGTCTTAGATAACACATAGAACTTACAATTACACTCCAGATAACTGGAAACAGTAGTTTAATTCTTGGAAAATTGAGAAAATGCAGAAAATACATATAAAAAATCTGCATTTTCTCTTTTTTTTTCTGCATTTTTGCTTTAAAATAAGAGTAATGGATTACGGGATAAAACGTATAATGAGTATAAGGAGTGAAAAGAATGATATCAAACCAGATTCTTCAGGATACAATAGACGGATTAAAAGGTATAACAAGAACTGACCTGTGCGTGTTGGACACAGAGGGAAAAGTGCTTGCGTCAACACTTAAGGATATAGATGACTGCGAGGATTCAGTTCGTGCATTTGTTGATTCACCGGCAGAGAGCCAGGTTGTAAGAGGTTATCAGTTCTTCAAGGTGTTTGACGATAACCAGTTAGAGCATATTCTCATGGCAAAGGGCGAGACCGATGATACATATATGGTCGGCAAGATTGCAGCATTTCAGATCCAGAACCTTCTGGTCGCATACAAGGAGAGATTTGACAAGGACAACTTTATCAAGAACCTTCTTTTAGACAATCTCCTTCTGGTTGATATCTACAACAGAGCAAAGAAGCTCCACATAGATACTGATGTGAGAAGAATCGTATTTATCATAGAGACAAAGAATGAGAAGGATACCAATGCACTTGAGACAGTACGTAATATCTTCTCAGCCAAGACAAAGGATTTCATCACTGCTGTGGACGAGAAGAACATCATTCTTGTCAAGGAAGTCAAGTCCAACGAGACATATGACGACATGAACAAGATTGCCAAGGTCATCGTTGACATGCTCAATACCGAGGCGATGTCATCTGTACATGTATCATTCGGAACAATTGTCAATGAGATAAAGGAAGTTTCACGTTCATACAAAGAGGCTAAGATGGCTCTGGATGTTGGAAAGATATTCTATGAGAACACAGATATCATAGCATACAGCAATCTTGGAATAGGACGACTTATTTACCAGCTTCCACTTCCTCTGTGCAAGATGTTCATCAGAGAGATATTTGACGGCAAGAGCCCTGATGAGTTTGACGAGGAGACTTTGTCAACTATCAACAAGTTCTTTGAGAACAGCCTGAACGTATCAGAGACATCAAGACAGTTGTACATCCACAGAAATACTCTGGTATACAGACTTGATAAGTTGCAGAAGAGCACAGGCCTTGATCTGAGAGTATTCGAGGATGCCATCACATTCAAGATCGCTCTTATGGTTGTAAAGTACATGAAGTACATGGAGTCACTGGATTATTAAAATGTCCGGTGGACAGTTATCTGGAATATAGATTGCATAGAAGCGGCAGCCTTACATATGGATATATGAAGACTGCCGCATCGTGTATTAATTTTAATTCACAAACTATACACAACAAAACAATCAATATGTAGTATAATGAAGCGAGGATGAAATGAATCAGAATCATCCGACTATGGACAAATGTAAGATAATGTACAGTTTATGCCGTAAAGAGGCAATATAGGAGACATGAGATGATAGAGTTAGAGAACGTGAGTATGACATACCCTGGGGGCAATCAGGCGCTCAAGAATGTGAACATCAATATAGAAAAAGGCGAGTTCGTATTTATAGTTGGAAGCAGTGGATCAGGCAAGACCACTCTGTTTAGGCTTCTGCTCAAGGAGCTCGATCCTACGGAGGGAAATATCACTGTTGCCGGATACGACTATGGCAAGATAAAGAGAAAAGATATACCGAAGGTCAGAAGAAGGATTGGAGTCGTATTCCAGAACTTCAGGCTTCTGAAGGACAGGACTATATACGAGAATGTTGCATTTGCACAGAGAGTTATCCAGACTCCGGCGAGATACATCAGAAGACGTGTTCCGGCCATGCTGACGCTGGTTGGACTTGCAGACAAGTACAAATCATATCCAAAAGAGCTCTCAGGTGGTGAGCAGCAGAGAGTTGCCATGGCGAGAGCACTGGTCAACAATCCTGACATCATACTGGCGGATGAGCCTACAGGAAATCTCGATCCTAAGAACTCATTGGATATCATGAACCTCCTTGAGGATATCAACAAGAGAGGAACCACAGTTGTCGTGGTAACCCACAACAAGGATATCGTTAATGAGATGAAGAAGAGAGTTATCACCCTGAAGAAGGGTGTAATTATCAGCGACGAGAAGGAAGGAGGATATATAGATGAAGATTAGTACATTTTTCTATATCCTCAGACAGGGCTTTGCGAATATAAGAAGAAACATACTGTTCTCACTTGCATCACTTGGAACCATCATATCATGTCTGTTCCTCTTTGGAATCATATATGCGGTGGTTGTAAACTTCCAGTCCGGTATGCAGGAGCTTGAGAATACAGTTACAATATCAGTGTTCTTTGACGAGGATGTGTCGGACGACACGATACAGCTTATCGGATCACAGATAAGAACTCTGGATTATGTAAACACGATGGATTACGTGTCGGCGGATGACGCATGGAATAAATTTGTTGAGCAGAACTACGATGATCCACAGGCGGCAAAGAATGCATTTGGCGAGGACAATCCACTTAAGAATTCGGCCTCATATGAGGTTACGCTCAAGGATGTGGCCAGACAGCCGGAGTTCGTGGCATTTGCCCAGGGGCTTTCAGGAGTCAGAAAGGTCAAGAGCTCTGACGTGACTGCGGACAGCATCACGACACTGTCATCCCTTGTCGGATATGCATCCATAGGAATAGTTGTGATACTGATGCTGGTATCTATCTTCCTTATAAGCAATACTATAACCATAGGTATCACGGTGCGAAAGGAAGAGATAGGGATCATGAAGCTGATCGGTGCGACAAATGTATTTGTACGGGCGCCGTTCATCATAGAGGGTGTGATCATAGGTGCGGTCGGTTCGGCTATACCTCTGGTCCTTCTGTACTACATGTATGATAAGATACTGACATATGTTGCCGGAAGATTTAAGGTTGTCACAACGCTGTTTGCATTTGTGAGCCAGCATGACCTGTTCAAGACCATGATACCGGTTGGACTTGTGCTTGGTATCGGTGTTGGACTGGTAGGAAGTATCCTTACCACGAGGAAGCATTTGAGAGTATGATATAATGAGCATTGTGACGGATGCGCTTGCGCAAGACGTCATAATGCGAATGCCCTCATTGAGCCGGCAGGCGATATAATATAATGAAGCACGCTGATGCGTGCGCAGGTCATCGCGCTCACGCACGACGACATAAGATATACTAGTTAATTGTTAGATGGGGATAACAAGGAGTAGTAGATTATGAAAAAGAAAGTCAATGTAAAAGGGAATATCAGAAGGATGGCATTGCTTGTTGCGGGATGTGTAGTCATGGGGGGCATGGCTGCGTCTCAGACCGGGGGAAATATGGCATATGCCATGACGAAGGAAGAGGCAGAGCGTCAGAAGGATGATGCCAGTGAAAACGAGAAGAATGCCAAGGACGTTCTGGATTCTCTGGAGGAACAGCAGAACAAGATCGTTCAGGATGTTGCGGATCTGGATGCCAAGATGACATCCGTCCAGACTCAGATAACGAGCCTGCAGGAGCAGACAGACGAGCTCCAGACGGAGATAGACACAACTCAGAAAAGTCTGGATGAAGCTCAGAAGGCAGAGGATGAGCAGTATGAGGCGATGAAGCAGAGAATACAGTATCTGTATGAGGAGGGGGAGACGGAATATGTCGATGCCCTGCTCAAATCCATATCATTCAGCGATCTCCTGAACAAATCAGAGTATATAGACCAGATATCGGAATACGATCAGAGGCAGCTTGCAAAGCTGATCAAGACCAAGACAGATATAGCCAATTATGAGGCGCAGCTTGAATCTGACCTCAGACAGGTGGAGTCGGTCAAGACGGATCTGGAGGGTAACGAGGCTGAACTGCAGACCCTTATAGATCAGAAGCAGGAAGAGATCACTAGATATGATGGTGATATAGAAGCCCAGAAGTCGTTGATGAACAAGTTCACTGTGGCCCGTGAGGAAGCCGAGAGACGTATCGCGGAGATATCCAGACAGGAGATGGGCAAGGCAAATGCAAATGGTACGGGTGCGTATACGAAAGATGGAAAGGTATACGACACCTCCAAATATAAGGGCAAATTCATGTGGCCGGTATCGACCGGAGGTGTTATCACGGATGAATTTGGTTACCGAGATGCTCCTACAGCGGGAGCAAGTACATATCATCAGGGACTTGATATAGGCTGTGATTATGGAACAGATATTGTTGCGGCGGAGGCCGGCACAGTCGTGATGTCCTGCTACAATGGCGGCGGTGGCAACATGGTCATGATCAGCCACGGCGGCGGAATATGTACGGTATATATGCACAACTCACAGCTATGTGTAAATGTTGGCGACAAGGTTGTGAAAGGTCAGGTCATAGCAAAGGCAGGAAGTACGGGTGTGTCGACAGGTCCGCATTGCCATTTTGGCGTGTCGATAGACGGAACGTATGTCAATCCGCATGACTTCCTTGGACAGTAGACCGGGCAGGGGATATGGAGAGATTCAGGTATTTGATGGCAATACAAGGTTAGGAGATAATGATATGAGGAAAATGTTGAAGAAGACAGTAGTGACAGCGGTGCTGGCAAGTACGGTGATCGGTCTGACGGGCTGCGGTACATCAGGTGTGTTCAGTGGCACACTCAGCGGCAAAACCGGCAGTTCCACCAAGATAACCTATGATGGCAATTTGTTGGATGCGGACGTACTTGACAAGACAGCGAAGATCGAGAGTATCATAGACAATTATTATTACAATGATATTGACGATGATACGATCAGGGAGGGCATATACAAGGGTATAATGGAATCCCTTGACGATCCGTATGCACAGTATTACACCAAGGAAGAGTATGCCAAGCTGCAGGAGGATGATTCGGGTGAGTATGCCGGAATCGGAGTTACGGTCAGCAAGGATGAGGATACGGGATATGTCCGTGCGGTAAATATCCTTGAGGGTGCACCGGCTGAGAAGGTGGATATACAGCCTGATGACATTATTGTACAGATAGATGATCACGAGATCACTACAGACGATGATCTTGACTACCTCGTATCACTCATAAGAGGCGATGCTGGAACTGATGTTACGCTGAAGATATACAGGGAGCGTGATAAGGCTTACCACGATGTCACCATCACCAGGGAGATCGTTGAGTACAGCACGGTATCATCATTTATGATAGACGACAAGATTGGATATGTGAGGATCACGCAGTTCATAGACAACACAGACGAGCTTTTCCAGAAGGCAGTTGAGGAGCTCAAGAATGAGGGCATGCAGGCACTGATGATCGATGTCAGAAGTGATCCGGGTGGAATGCTCACCACGGTCGTAAACATTTGCGACTATCTGCTCCCAGAGGGAACCATAGTGTCCATCAAGGACAAGACCGGCAAGGTTGTGGACGAGTATAAATCGACAGATGATGAATACCTCGATATGCCTATGGTAGTCCTGACAAATGAGTACAGTGCCAGTGCGTCAGAGATACTTACATCGGCACTCAAGGAATTCGGGGCTGCAACTGTTGTAGGAAAGAATACCTACGGTAAGGGAATCGTGCAGAGCGTTATACCACTTGGTGATGGCACAGCGATCAAGCTCACGACACAGAAGTATTTCACACACGACGACAACGATATCCACAAGAAGGGTGTTGCGCCTGATATTGAAGTGGATCTTCCAGATGATTATACCTATGAGGATTTCCAGGGCAAGAATGACAGCCAGTACCAGAAGGGTATTGAGGTTCTGAAGGAGAAGCTGAAGTAGGGATTAAGATAGAGATTGGTATAAATATAGTTATATAATAGATTTCAATACTGAGTGGGCAGGGCAGATGACGTTACTGCGTTATATAAATTTGTCAGTGAAGTATCTGTTCGAATGCTATCGTATATGTAAAATGCATAAATAATTAAAACAACATAATTTTTAGATAATATGCAGCACAAAAGTGCTGCATATTGTGTTATACTAGGAAATGTTCAGAAATCTGTTATAAGTAATAAAAGGCAACAAAGGAGATATACATGGATAAGGAACTGATTATCGTATTGGACTTTGGCGGACAGTACAACCAACTGATCGCCAGACGTGTAAGAGAGTGTAATGTATATGCCGAAGTACATCCGTACACATTGCCGCTGGAGAAGATCAAGGAGATGAATCCAAAGGGAATCATCTTTACAGGCGGACCAAACAGCGTATACAAAGACGATTCACCTAGCTGCAGCAAGGAGATATTCGAACTGGGTATTCCTATTCTCGGAATATGTTACGGTTCACAGCTCATGGCTCATCTGCTGGGCGGCAAGGTCAGCACGGCCCCTGTCAGCGAGTATGGAAGAACAGAGGTTGAGGTTGACAAGACATCCAAGCTGTTTGCAGATGTGAATGACAAGACCATCTGCTGGATGAGTCACACAGATTATATTGCAGAGGTACCAGAGGGCTTCAAGAAGACAGCTTACACTCCTGTATGCCCAGTGGCAGCCATGGAGAATGCTGAGAAGAAGCTGTATGCGACTCAGTTCCACCCAGAGGTTATGCACACCGAGGAAGGTATGAAGATGCTCAGAGCATTTGTCATGGATGTATGCCAGTGTGCAGGCGACTGGAAGATGGATTCATTTGTAAAAGATACAATAGAGAGTCTCCGTGCCAAGATAGGCGATGGCAAGGTGCTGTGCGCCCTGTCAGGTGGTGTGGACTCATCAGTAGCTGCAGTTCTCCTGTCCAAGGCGATAGGCAAGCAGCTCACATGTGTGTTCGTAGACCACGGCCTTCTCCGTAAGAGCGAGGGCGACGAGGTTGAGGCGGTATTTGGACCGGACGGCCCATATGACCTAAACTTCATCAGAGTAAATGCTCAGGACAGATTCTACAGCAAGCTTGCCGGAGTAACCGAACCTGAGGTAAAGAGAAAGATAATAGGCGAGGAATTCATCCGTGTATTCGAGGAGGAGGCCAAGAAGATCGGTGCCGTGGACTTCCTCGTACAGGGAACCATATATCCTGACGTCATCGAGTCAGGTCTTGACAAGTCAGCGGTAATCAAGTCCCACCACAACGTAGGCGGACTTCCTGACTATGTAGATTTCAAGGAGATCGTGGAGCCACTCCGTCTCCTCTTCAAGGACGAGGTCCGCAAGGCCGGCCTTGAGCTTGGAATCCCAGAGTACCTGGTATTCCGCCAGCCATTCCCAGGCCCAGGCCTTGGAATAAGAATCATCGGAGAGGTCACAGCCGAGAAGGTCAAGATCGTTCAGGACGCCGACGCCATCTACCGCGAGGAGATCGCAAAGGCAGGCCTCGACAGAAGCCTCGGTCAGTACTTCGCAGCCCTGACCAACATGCGTTCAGTTGGCTGTATGGGAGATTTCAGAACCTACGATTACGCTGTAGCACTCCGTGCTGTAAACACAACAGACTTCATGACAGCTGATTGTTCAGAGATACCATTTGAGGTCCTTCAGAAGGTTATGAACAGGATTATTAATGAGGTCAAGGGTGTTAATAGAGTAATGTATGATCTGACTAGTAAGCCGCCTGGAACGATTGAGTTTGAATAAATCGAGTTGCTTAAAAAAGCCAGTGTTTATGCGGGTTTCAGCGATTTCGATTAGTCTTTTGATAACAAATTGATAACAGTCATAGCAAGTGCCATTATTCTTGTTATCCAGTGGTTTATGGGTAACGGAACAATTAACAGGTGGCTTGCAGACTAAAGTTCGGAGCTTGGCTCTGAACAAATTCCATATTATAAACTAAGCCCTTAGCTGTGGTTAATAACCATAGTTAAGGGCTTTTTTGTCGTTGCCAAAGCATCTGTAGGGAGCTGCCAGTGGCAGGTCCTGTAGGTGCTTATTTATCTTTCAAGTGGTCTTTGAATGCTTCCACGAGAGCGTCACTTAATTCCTGTGATGGAACTTTTGCCCAACGCTGTGTGGTGTCGAACTCTGGATAATGGTAACGCCAGTTATCGTATTCTTCTCTGTTGATTTCTTCGGAAGATAGCTTGTCTGCCTGTTCTTTCCAAGCATACAGCATTTTGAGGAGTTCATATGCTTCTCTGCCTTTGTCCTTGTTGACCTTTAAGCATACCTCTCCGTCTGCTTCACTGACAGTAAGACCGTAAATATCTTCAAGGGTAAACAGAGTGTGCATAAGACCGATATAGCTGTCTATGTCAGGAACATCAAGAGCCTGTGGAGAAACATCAAGCACCTGTGCCAATGCATTTGTAAGGTCTGCTTTCGGTTTGCGTGTACCAGTTTCGTACTGTGCCAAACGCACATCAGCACTCTTTTCTGGAAAACCGATTGCTGTACCGAGATACTTTTGTGTCATACCACGCATTAGTCTGAAAAAATGTATTCTTTCGCTGATAGCCATAATGATACGCTCCTTTTATATTTAGTGAAATAAGTATAGCAGAAATGTTTAGTGGAAGTCAAGAAAAACCGAAACAAAAATGTTTAATATTTTCTTTGCAACCACTTGACAATAGCAAATATGTTTAGTAAAATAAATTACGAATTAAACAAATATGCTTAATGCGACAACTGAATGACCGTCCGAAAAGCCAAACCGCCAAGACCTCGTCGGAGCAAGTTCCGTATCGTTCGCTTGTGTGCAAGCACAAAAGCTCATTCGCTGCACTGCTCCTCCTCTTCCCCAAAAGTCTCCGACTTTTCGGGAACCCCTATACGAGCGAGCGCCTGATGTACTGCGGTGCATTGGGACAGCACAGCGCCTGCCGACAAGCAGGAGTGCCTGTTGGAACTTTAACACGGAGAAAGCGGCAAGCAAAAAATTATTTTAAGAAAGGAAGAAAAAGGATATGGAAAACAGATTTATCCGAGCCGAAGATGTGGCTCAGGAACTAAACGTATCAAAACCTTATGCATATAAACTCATCAGACAATTAAATGAGGAATTGAAAGCAAAGGGCTTTATTACGATTGCAGGGCGTGTAAATCGCCAGTATTTTTACGAAAGGCTCTACGGAGCAGGAAAGGGGGAAATGTAAATGCCGGTATTTAAGAATGAAGATAACGGTACTTGGTATGTGATGGCAAGGTATGTGAACTGGAAAGGGGAACGCAAGCAGAAATGCAAGCGTGGCTTTGCTACCAAACGAGAAGCACAGGAATGGGAAAGAATGTTCAAATTGCAGACTTCTTCAGACCTTGATATGAGTTTTGAAGCCTTTACGGAGCTTTATATCAATGATGTGAAGAACCGTTTGAAGGAAAACACGTGGCTTACCAAAGAGCATATCATACGCACAAAGATACTTCCGTATTTCGGGAAACTGAAAATCAGCGAGATTTCCACAAAGGAGATTATTACTTGGCAGAATGAAATGCTTGCCTATCGTGATGAGAAGAAAAAGCCTTATTCACAGACGTATCTGAAAACGCTGCACAATCAGTTGTCCGCCATTTTCAATCACGCTGTCCGCTACTATGAACTGCGTTCCAATCCTGCGGCAAAGGTGGGAAATATGGGACGTGAGGAACACAAGGAAATGCTGTTCTGGACAAAGGAAGAATACAAGAAATTCTCTTTTGAGATGATGGACAAGCCTGTTTCCTTTTATGCGTTTGAAATGCTTTACTGGTGCGGTATCCGAGAGGGCGAGCTGTTAGCTTTGACTCCGGCAGATTTCAACTTTGATAAGGAAACAGTCACAATCAATAAATCCTATCAGCGTTTGAAAGGGCAGGATGTGATTACTTCTCCGAAAACGAAAAAGAGCAACCGCACGATTAAAATGCCGAAGTTTCTGTGTGAGGAAATGAAAGAATATCTCGGTATGCTTTACGGATTGAAGAAGAAAGACCGTATCTTTACGGTGACGAAAAGCTATCTTCATCACGAGATGGACAGAGGGGCAAAGGCGGCAGGCGTGAAGCGTATCCGCATTCACGATCTCCGTCACAGCCACATTTCACTCTTGATTGATATGGGCTTTTCTGCGGTGGCGATTGCTGACCGAGTTGGTCACGAAAGTATTGATATTACTTATCAGTACGCACACCTCTTTCCGTCAAAGCAGATTGAGATGGCAGAAAAATTAGATGATTTAGGGAAAGGAGATTTTGAAAATGTCAGCTAAGAACAGAGATAACAAAAATCGTTGGAGGAATATCACAGTAGGGTTTCGAGTATCGCCCGAAGAAAACGAACTCATTAACAGAGCTGTAGCTCTATCAGGATTGCCAAAACAGGAGTATTGTTACCGCCGTTGCTTAAATCAGGATGTGGTGGTACAGGGCAATCCGAGAGTGTATAAGGCGTTGAAAACGGAATTTGCCACAGTCCTTGCGGAACTGAAAAGGATTGAAGCAGGAAAAGGTGTGGATGATGAACTGCTGAGTGTAATAGAACTGATTTCCATTATTCTCGGCGGTTTGAAAGGAGAGGATGCGAATGGAGAATAAAAAAGAAATGACTATTCCAAATGTATCTGCGGCAACAGATGCGGAACAGTCACTTTCCAAATGTACTGACAATAGTATAGTCAATCAGGATACGGATTTCAAGGGGTACGAGCAATCTTTTGAAGAAATGCAAAGGGAAATACTCAGACAGTTAGACCCTTCCTATCTGAAAACAGTATCAATGACAACGCTGTATGATACGGTGTTTGAGGTTCAGACACCACTTATCGACGGTCTGCTCCAAAGGGGAACTTACCTTTTCGTAGGTTCCCCGAAAGTGGGAAAGAGCTTTATGATGGCACAGCTTGCCTATCATATCAGCACAGGCACACCGCTTTGGGAGTATAAGGTGCGTAAGGCAACGGTGCTTTATTTTGCCCTTGAAGATGATTACCCACGTTTGCAGAAGCGATTGTTTCAGATGTTCGGTGCAAAGGAGACAGGCAATCTGTATTTCGCAACGGAATGTAAAACGGTCAATGGCGGACTGGAAGAACAGATAAGAGGGTTTATGAGGGAACACCCAGACACAGGCTTGATTATCATAGACACCTTAAAGCGTGTGCGTGAAGCAGGCGGAGCAGATTACAGCTACGCAAGTGATTATGATGTTGTGGCAAGGCTGAAAGCGTTGGCAGACAGTTACAAGGTTTCAATGCTTATTGTTCATCATACACGCAAACAAAAATCGGAAGATATATTCGATATGATTTCAGGCACGAATGGTCTGATGGGTGCGGCAGACGGTGCATTTGTTCTCAGTAAGGACAAGCGTACTTCCAACAATGCCACACTTGATGTTGCTGGCAGAGACCAGCAGGATATGAAAATCCATCTTGTAAGGGACAGCGAGCGATTGGTGTGGAACTTTGCAAAATCGGAAACGGAGATGTGGAAAGAACCGCCCGAACCTCTGCTTGAGAAGATAGCGGATACGCTCTTTTCGGAAAGTGACAGATGGGAAGGAACTGCTTCGGAACTTTGCGAAAGGCTTGCGGTGGATATAAAGCCGAATGTACTTTCTTTAAGGCTCAGTATCAACGCAAGCAGGCTGTTTCGTGATTACGGTATCCGTTATCAGAACAGCCGCACACACGACGGAAGAAAGGTTTCACTTTGGAAAGAAACCGAGCAGACGGCGTGACAAACGGTGTCAAAGGTGTCAATGTTTTTGAGAGCAGCACGCTGTGAAAAACATTGTCACCATCGTCACACTTTGACACCGGATAAAGTTTAGGGGAGTGTGCAGAGAGTGCCTTTTCAAAGGCGGCTCTTTGGTCTCGCCTGCTGGCTCGGTCGGTTCGCAGGCGTGTGTGCCACCGGCACACGCTCACCCCTCGGAGAGCCTTCGGAGAACGCAAAACCTGTTTACAGGTCGCATTTTTGATGGGTGTACCCGTCAAAAGTGCTTTTGCGTTACTTTTGACAAAAGTAACAAAACCTGAGAATGTTGAAATTTACAGATGGGAGATGAAAAAATGCAGAGAACGATAAGTGCAATGGTCGGTAAAGGCTCGGTCAATCACAATAGCCGAAAGTTCCGAGCAGAAAATGTAGACGGAACTCGTACTCATCTCAATATCGACTACTGCAATGAAAATATAAAGACAGTTTATCACGAATTGTTTGATGAAGCATTGGAAAGATACAATGCCAAGCAGATAAGGTCAGACCGAAAGATAAAAGATTATTATGAAAAAATCCGAAGTTCCAAGCAGGAAAAACCGTTCCACGAAATCATTTTACAGGTGGGCGGTAAGGGAAATATGAACGCCGATACGGAAAACGGAGAACTGGCAAAGCAGATTTTAGATGAATACTATCAGGGTTTTCAGGAGCGAAATCCACAGCTTCGGGTGTTCTCGGCTCATCTGCATATGGATGAAGCTACACCACATCTGCACATAGATTTTGTACCTTTTACCACAGGCAGCAAGCGTGGACTTGATACAAGAGTGTCACTAAAGCAGGCTCTTGCAACGCAAGGTTTTAAGGGCGGCAGTCGTGGCGATACGGAGTGGTCGCAATGGATACAGTCCGAAAAAGAACAGCTTGCGGCGGTGATGGAACGTTATGGGATTGAGTGGGAACATTTAGGCACACACGAAAAACATCTTTCTGTTTTGGATTATAAAAAGCAGGAAAGAGAAAAAGAAGTGGCGGCATTAGGTGCGAAAATCGAGCAGAAACAGATTGAATTTGATGTGTTGTCGGAACGAGTATTGAACTATGATAAGGCAAAAGACGAGCTGTCAAATCTTGAAATAGAGCTTGATACTGCACCGAAATATCAGTTGCCAGAACCAGAGAAATTTATGACTGCAAAGGCATATAAAACCAAAATGGCAGAGCCGGTTGTAAGGAAATTGAAGCAACTTGTCAAAACGGTGCTTGCCCGCTGCTTTGAGGGGTGGGACAACTATCATAGGCTGAATACAGCGAATGCACAGTTATACCGCACCAATCAGCGTTTGGAGAAAGTCAATGAAAGATTGACCGAAGAAAACAAAATCCTAAAAGCAGAAAATAAAGATTACAGCCTGCTCCGTAAGGTTTTTGGTCGCAAACAGATAGATGATTTGTTGGAGCAGGCAAGAACAGTTAAAGGTCGCAAGCGTGATAATACACGATCACGATAGACAAAAATCACAGGAGGAAAAGGAAAATGACAAAGACAATTTTTGAAGAAATGGGCGGAACTTATAGACAGGTGGGTGATTATTTATTGCCGAACATCACAGTACCAGCCGAAGAAGAAATAGAGCCGATTGGTTTATGGGGGAAACGACATGCAAGGCATTTAAAGGAACACTATAAAGTGTTATATATGAACCTGCTGACAAGCGGAAAGCTGCATAGTTATCTTGCAGAAGTCGATAAGCAAGCAGAGGATATGTTTCTTCGACTGGTAAAGGAATATGCCGACAGACAAGATGTGACGGAACAATTAAAGAAAGATAATCCCTACGAATGGATTGGAAGAATGAATAATATTCAGGCTTGTGTGAGGGAAGTTGTAGGAACGGAGTTGATTTACACATAAGCGTTTTACGGTATGGTGCTCCTGCGTTTGCTGGAGTGCTGTGGTTGTGGTTGTAAAGAGGTTGTGAAAGATTGAATTTCGTAATGGTTGGATGTATAATTAGGAAGTGAAAATTTTAATTTGCACTTCCATAAGGTGAAATGTATTGACACAAAAAATACAGTATGATAGTATTGCCATTAGAAGAAAGAAAGGCACATTTTGTGTAAGGTGAGGAAATGATTAATAGATAATTTGATTTAAGTAAGACACATATAGTTATTGAGCCTGTAGAGAATAGGTTTGTTTTGTGTACGCTTAAGTTGGATTATCGCAAGAGGCATTTCCTTTGTTTTCCTTTTGGAAAAGAAATAAGGGGCTATTTAGCGAGTCTATTTTTGCGTATGCAAAAAAGACTCGTTTTTGTGTGTTCAAAATAATAATTGGCTCAGACTTCGAAAAGGAGAAACTTTAATGTTGCAGATAAAAAAATTAAATTTAACACATAAAAAAGACCTGAGAATAATTCTTAATGATTTCAACCTTGTGCTAAATGATGGAGATAAGGCAGTTATTATTGGAGAAGAGGGAAATGGGAAATCGACATTAATGAAGTGGATATACAATCCGTCGCTTGTAGAAAACTATATAGAAGCAGATGGGGAAAGGATAATGGGACACGAACGTCTTGGTTATCTTCCGCAGGAGATGCTCGATGAAGATAAGGAAAAAACAATATACGAATATTTTTCTGAAGAGGAAATATTCTGGGAGAAAACGCCTAAAGAATTGTCTGTTATTGCGGGAAAATTTGGAATGAAAAATGATTTTTTCTACAGTAACCAGACAATGGGTAGTCTTTCAGGAGGCGAAAAAGTCAAGACACAACTTATGAGGCTTTTCATTCGCGATGTTTCTGTGCTGTTGTTGGACGAACCTTCCAATGACATCGACATTGCGACGCTTACATTACTGGAAAAAATCATAAATGACTGGAAGCACATTGTGCTTTTTATTTCACACGATGAAACGCTGATAGAGCGTACTGCCAACATGGTGATACATATCGAGCAGATTATACGAAAAACAAAGGCGAGATATACCGTGGCAAAGCTTCCCTATAGACGCTATGTGGAAGAACGGCTTCATAAATTTGAAATCCAAAAACAGCGGGCACTGAGTGACCGTAGGGAGAAAAAGATTCGCGATGAAAAATATCAAAGAGTTATGCAGAGTGTACAAGGTGCATTAAGAAGTTGTACCAGACAAGCACCGTCTGTTGCCAAAAACTTAAAGGACAAAATGCATACGGTTAAGGCAATGGAACGAAGATTTGAAAAAGAAGATGAAAATATGACTCAGATGCCGGAACAGGAAGAAGCAATCTTTGTCAAATTAGGGGATGAAAACTCACACATTCCCGCAGGAAAAACGGTCATAGAATATGAACTTTCAAAGCTTGTGACTCCGGATGGCAAAAGAATTTTAGCAGAAGGAATTCATTTAAAAATAAAAGGTTCAGAAAAAATCTGTATGATAGGAGCCAACGGGGCAGGAAAAACGACTCTTCTAAAAAAGATAGCGGAAGAACTCCTAAATCGGAATGACATTAAAGCAGAATATATGCCTCAAACTTATGAAGACCTGCTGGATTTGGATGTTACACCGGTTGATTACCTTGATAAAACAGGAGATAAAGAAGAGCGTACAAGAATTAGAACATACCTTGGTTCACTTAAATACACACCAGATGAAATGGAGCATCCGATTCGGGAGTTATCAGGCGGACAAAAGGCGAAAGTGCTTCTCTTGAGGATGAGCTTAAGTGGTGCAAATGTTCTTATTCTGGATGAACCGACAAGAAATTTTTCACCATTGTCCGGTCCGGTAATAAGAAAAATGCTCCGAGAATTTCCGGGGGCTGTCATTAGCATTTCTCACGATAGAAAGTATATTGAAGAGGTGTGCGATAAAATATATCAGCTAAATCCTAATGGATTACAGCTAATTGGTGATTGATAACAAAAAGGATGAAAGACTGACAAATTTCAGGCTTTTAGTGAGTTGGAAAGCATACAAAGATTTGAATTTGGAGGATAGATTATGGTACGTACAGAAGATGCATGTGAAATTATAAAATATGCTTTGCAAAACGAAATTAAAGTATATTTAGATGGCGGATGGGGTGTTGATGCACTTCTTAAAAGAGAATCAAGAATACACAATGATATTGATTTGTTTGTTGAACTGAAACATTATCATGATTATATTTATGTGATTAAGCAGCATGGATTTGAGGAAGTAAATACTGATTATACAACGGATGGTCATACTGTCTGGAAAGATGATAAACAAAGAATCATTGATTTACATTGTTTTGAATTTACAGATGACGGAATTGTTTATGAGGGAGATATATTTCCATCAAAAACTTTTTCCGGTATTGGAAAAGTTGGAGATATAACTGTTTCTTGTATTGAACCATTGAGTCAGGTAATGCTTCATTTGGGATATGAACACGATAAAAATGATGTGCATGATGTGATGCTGTTGTGTGAAACATTTCAAATAGCAATACCAGATGAATATAAGGAAAAGTAAAATTTCAGTTTTGTGTTGAATCTCTAAGCAAAATAGCTTATAATTTGACATGCTACATATAGTTATTATCCACAGTTATCGAGTAGGTGTTATCAATGCCGATAACAAAATGATAACATTAGCTCGTATAGGCAGGATAATATGGATATATCAAATAATCAAAAGAACGAGAAACATTACAGAGAATAATTCCTAAACAAAAAGCGTTAGTCTTTGTAGAGTTTGAGTGATGTGAAAACAGCGGGAAGCCAGTATTTATGCGGCTTCCCGTTTTCTGTGCTTGCAAAATGCTTGCAGTTTCTTGATATAATTAAATAGTAGAATAAGGAATATATCTATAGAAATAAGGTCTTGAAGGTGAATGAAAAATCATTTTCGAGACTTTTTTATTATTAGAAATAAATGAACGTAAAAAATATTTCAAATTAATACTTGACATAATAGGTATGACGTGATATTTTATAACCACAAAGACAGAACGTCATATATATTTCAATACTAATGATGAAATGAACTGTACAAGATGATGTAAAGGAGGTATAATGATAAAAGATTAATTTGTGTGATTTGAAACTATTAAAGGATAGATATTTAGTATGACTTGGAGGAAACAGGTATGATATTAGAAAATATAGCAAGTGTAACAGTAGGACAGATTATGACAAGGGTGACAGCTGATAAAGATGCTGGCAATCAGGTTGTAGAAAATGTGAAAGTATTAGTTCCTAAAGCGATTGTATCGGGTGTAATTGTAAAAGCGGATTTAGGCAATGCAGAACTTGGTAAGCAGATTGATGAAGAAAAATATACGCATGAAGGGGATGTGGTAATAAAGCTTTCAACACCATACGATGCAGCATATGTTAATAAAGAAAATGCAGGGATTGTCATTCCATCATTTTGTGCAGCAATTAGGATTACGGATACAGATAAGATGGATGCTAGGTATTTAACAGCTTTTCTTAACTCATCTTATGTAAGAGATGAGCTTACAGCAAAGGTTGTAGGCTCAGCAAGACCAATGATTAAGATTACTGATATTAGGGCATTGGAAGTACCTGAACCTAATATGAAGGATATGCAGGATATAGGAAAAGCATTTGTACTTAGTGGATTAAAGAAAGCTACTCTTCAGGAAATGATAGATAATGAAACAAAATTGATGGAAAATGTTGTATTAGCAAGCATAAAGGAGGGTATTGGCAATGAAGATTAAAAAGATAGAAAATCTATGGGTTGCTGCAAATAAATTACGTGGAGCATTTGAGATAACAGAATTACATAAAGTGATGCTTTATGGATTATTATTTAAATATCTTGAGTTGAAGAAGGAAAAATTCAGTTCTTATGATGAAAAGTTTTCTCTTGGATATTTATCACTGACTTATGGAAAACTTATAGACTCTAAAGGCTTATTAGAATATGTAAGTGCGGTTGAAAAAGAGTTTAGAATAGAAGAAGGTGTGTTGAGAGAATCTTTTGATTCAGCTATTGAGAAGGCGGATGCTGAAAATGTGAGAATTATTTTTGAAGAAGTTAATAATTTGAATTTTGAAGATGAGACAGAAATCTATAATATTGCAAAAATAATATTGGATAGAATGATTGCAAGTGGTGGAGGACGAGGAAGCGGAGAGTATTGTAGAGCTGAATCATTACCCAAGATTGCAGAAACACTTATTGAAGTAGAAGATGATATGTCAGTATATGATGCATGCTGCGGAACGGGTATTTTAGTAAATTCTGTAGCAAATGGTAAAGGAAGGGTTTTTGCTCAAGATATTAATGTTTCAATTATAGGAATTGCTGCTATTATGACAATTCTAAGTGGTAATAAAATTGGAGCCGTTAAATGTGCGGATTCCTTATATAATCCGATAGAGCATAATGAAAAGTATGATAGAATTATACTTGAGCCCCCTTTTGGTGGAAGATATAGTAAAGAGTATATAATGAATATACCATCTGATAATTGCATGTATGAACATACTAGCGATTCACGATACCTTTTTATCAGACATGCATTAGCTTCATTAAAGGATGATGGAATTGCTGCTATACTTGTTCCAATGGGAGCATTATTTAGTTCAGGCAGCACAGGTAGTATCAGACAAAAACTGGTAGATGATAATTATATTGAAGCTATTATTGAATTTCCTAAAAATATGCTGTTCCCATACGCATCTGTTGCAACAGCTTTGGTTATATTGAAGAAAAATAAAGTGAATGACGATATTATAATGATAAATTCCAAAGATTTTTTTATGAAGATAATAAAGGGTTTTACCATAACAGACGAAAATGTTCAACGCATTACTGAAATATATCGAAATCGTGAAGTTATTGAGGGAGTATCAAATACTATCACGAAAGAAATCGCAGCAGAAAATGGATATAACTTATGTACAACGCAGTATGTTACACTTAAAGCAAGTGAAGGAATTGTTGTAGAAGATAACAGAAAGTTTATTGAAAACTATGAGGAACTACTACAGAAACTGAGAAATATTGATAAGGAGCTTGATGAAGTACGTAGTCGATTTGTAAAGGAGGCTTGATTATGAGTAATTTTCAATTCTTGGAATCACATTGGACAGACCTTGCCAAACTTGGCGATTTATCAGAAAAGTATGTACATTCTGATCCTAATACATCCATTATCAAGCAGGGAATGTTATCAGAAGTAATGGTAAAGTATATGCTTGCATATGACGGCATAGCAGAGCCGGCATATGATAATACACATGCCAACAGAATCAGAATACTTAAGAATAATGATTTGTTACCAAGAGAGATTGATAACACTTTGTATATTCTTAGAAAAGCCAGAAATGATGCCGCTCATAATGCTGCGGCTGAAGGTGAAAAAGCTCTTAATAATTTGCAGTTAATGTATGAATTATGCGTATGGTATATGCAGACATATGGTGATTATAATTATGAGCCGACAGGGTATGTACAGCCAGTTGATATGACTGTATGTTTAGCTGACCTTGAAAAAGAAAATGCAGAACTGGAAGAACGCAACCAACAATTATTGATTGAAATTGAGCAAATACAGAAAAATGGTGGGGCGGACAGTAAACGTAGAACTGTAGCGTACCAGAAGGCACTTAATGTGCATTTGTCAGAAGCACAGACAAGAGAACTTATTGATGAGCAGCTCCGAAAGGTCGGATGGGAAGCTAATACAACGGAACTTCGATATTCTAAGGGTACAAGACCAACTAAGGGAAAGAATCTTGCTATTGCAGAATGGCCTACCGATTCCAATACAGGAAATAATGGCTATGCAGACTATGCTTTATTTATAGGGGAAAAGCTTGTAGGTATAGTGGAAGCAAAGAAGAAGCATACAAATATTTCATCAGTGTTAGATGGTCAGTGCAAGGATTATGCAAAGATGATTAAGTCAGAACATCAGAAGTATGTAATCAATAGATTTGGTGCATATATGGTTCCGTTTCTTTATGCCACCAATGGCAGACCATATATTAAGCAGTATGAACAGATGTCAGGAATATGGTGCTTGGATGTCAGAGAACCATTTAACGCACCAAAAGCGTTATCTGGATGGTCAACACCAGAAGGTATTGAGCAGGCACTCGAAAAAGATATTGTAGAGGCTGATAAGAAGTTAGCTGCTACAGGATATGAGGTATTGCAGGACCCTGATGGTCTGAATCTTCGTTATTACCAGATTGAGGCGATTCAGGCTGCCGAAAAAGCAATAGCAGAACATAAGCAGACAGCACTTCTTGCAATGGCTACGGGAACAGGTAAGACAAGGACTGTGCTTGGAATGATTTATAGATTCCTTGATGCTGGGAGATTTAAGAGAATCCTGTATCTTGTCGATAGAACATCACTCGGTGATCAGACTATGGATACATTCAAAGAGGTTAAGCTTAAAGAATTACTTACTTTGAATCAGATGTATGATGTGAAGTCTTTAGAAGATAAAGAATTTGAGAAGGACACCAGAGTGCATATTGCTACTGTTCAGAGCCTTGTGAAACGTATTATGTACAATGAGTCAGATAAGAGTCTTGGAGTATCAGATTATGACCTGGTCATCGTAGATGAAGCGCACAGGGGCTATATTCTGGACAAAGAAATGGGAGATGATGAGGTACTGTATCGTGACCAGAATGACTTCCGAAGTAAGTACAGGGCGGTAATTGATTATTTTGATGCAGTAAAAATTGCACTTACAGCAACGCCAGCTCTTCATACAACAGAGATATTTGGAAAGCCTGTATATTCATATGATTATCGTACAGCAGTCATCGATGGATTTCTGGTTGACCATGATGCACCGCATATTATCAAAACAAAGTTATCAGAAGAGGGAATCAGCTTTGAGAAAGGTTCAACAGTACCGATATATGATCCTGTTACAAATGAAATTACAAACAGTTCAGAATTGGAAGATGACCTGAAATTTGAAGTTGAAGATTTCAATAGGCGAGTGGTTGACAAAAGCTTTAATGAGACAGTCTTACAGGAAATTGCAAAGGATATTGATCCTAACGAAAAAGGGAAAACTCTTATCTTTGCAGTAGATGATGCTCATGCAGATATGATTACTCAGATATTAAAAGATTACTACACGAATCTTGGAATCTCTGAGGAAGCGGTAATGAAGATTACCGGATCAATTGAAAATGGTAATCCTGTAAAGATAAAGGAAGCCATTCGGAGATTTAAGAATGAAACATATCCTAATATCGTTGTTACAGTAGATTTATTGACAACAGGTATTGATGTAGAGGAGATAGAGAATCTTGTATTCATGAGAAGTATCCGTTCAAGAATCTTGTTTGAACAGATGCTTGGTAGAGCTACCAGATTATGTCCTGAAATAGGAAAGACACATTTTGAGATATATGATGCAGTAGGTGTCTATAATGCGTTAGAACCTGTTTCCACAATGAAACCAGTAGTAGCCAATCCAGCAACTACATTTGATGATTTAATTGATGGTATTGATTCATTAGATACCGACAGGGCAAGGAAAAACCAGATTGACCTTATCGTTGCCAAAATGCGTAGGAATAAATCACAGATGAGTGATAAGTACAGAGCACGATTTGAGCAGATAACTGGAGGTTTGACGCCAGAGAAATTTATAGAGAAAATTCATAGTATGCCGGTCGATAAGGCAATTGAAACTGTAAAGAATAACAGGCAGGCGTTTGAATATGTCAAGAGGATGCCAAAGGAAAGAGAAAAGTTCATAAGTGATGAGCCGGACGAGCTTCGTAGTCATACCAGAGGATATGGTGATGCTACAAGGCCAGAGGACTATCTAAAAGAATTTAGAGATTTTATAGATAATAATATCAATGAGATAGCAGCTTTGAATATAGTTGCTACACGTCCAAAGGAATTAACAAGACAGTCACTAAAGGATTTGAAGATTATCCTTGATGGCAAGCATTTCAACGAGACTATGCTGCAGACAGCATGGAAAGAAATGACAAATGAAGATATTGCAGCGGATATCATAAGCTTTATTCGTCAGCGAAGCATTGGAGATGCTTTGATTAGTAAAGATGACCGTATACATAACGCCATTGTAAAGACAAAGGCTAATCATCCGGAGCTTAGCAAAATTCAGTTAGGATGGTTGGATAGGATTGAAGCCCAGCTTCTTAAGGAGGTAGTGCTCAACAGAGAGACTTTTGATTCGGATGCATTTAAGAACAAAGGTGGTTATAATGCGGTAAACAAGGCATTTGGGCAGAAATTAGATGAGTTTATTGATGAAATCAATGGATATATGTATTCAGCATAAATTACAAGGAGAGAATGATAGATGACAAATCAGGAAATAGTAGCAAAGTTGTGGAATCTCTGTAATGTTCTTAGAGATGATGGTATTACATATCACCAGTATGTTACAGAACTTACTTACATCTTGTTTTTGAAGATGGCAAAGGAAACAGGAACCGAGGATAAGATTCCAGAGAAATACCGCTGGGATAGATTAGCAGAAAAAGATGGACTTGCGTTGAAAAATTTCTACGAGGACTTGCTTCGTGAGCTGGGCGAAAAAGGTACAGGTCGTATTCAGGAAATTTATTCAGGGGCAAGAAGTAATATTGAAGAGCCAGCAAACTTAAAGAAAATCATTACAAACATCAATGACCTTGACTGGTATTCTGCAAAAGAAGAAGGACTTGGAAATCTTTACGAGGGATTATTAGAGAAAAATGCAAATGAGAAAAAGTCAGGAGCAGGTCAGTATTTTACTCCGAGAGTACTGATTGATATAATGACAGAATTAATAGCACCTCAGCCGGGAGAAAGATGTAACGATCCTGCATGTGGTACATTTGGGTTTATGATAGCGGCGGATGCATATGTAAAGGCACATACAGATGACCTATTTTCTTTAACTTCAGAACAGCAGGCATTTCAGAAGAATGAGGCATTTACAGGGGCAGAACTTGTACATGAGACTCATAGGCTGGCTCTGATGAATGCAATGCTTCACGATATTGATGGTAAGATATATCTGTGTGATACCTTATCAAATCAGGGGAAACAGATGAACGGATTTGATGTTGTTCTTACAAATCCCCCTTTTGGAACAAAAAAGGGCGGAGAGCGTGCAAACAGAGACGATTTTACATTTCAGACAAGCAATAAGCAGCTTAATTTCTTGCAGCATATCTATCGTTCACTTAAAGCAGATGGTAAGGCAAGAGCTGCTGTGGTACTGCCTGATAATGTATTGTTTGCTGATGGTGAAGGTGAAAGAATTCGTGAAGACCTTATGAATAAGTGTAGTCTCCATACAGTACTTAGACTTCCAACTGGCATATTTTATGCACAGGGTGTAAAGACAAATGTTCTTTTCTTTACTAGGGGAACAACCGATAAAGGTAATACGAAGAAAGTTTGGTTTTATGACTTAAGAACAAATATGCCTTCATTTGGCAGAACCAATCCATTAAAGGCAGAGCATTTCGATGGATTTAAGGATGCATATACAGCAGAGGACAGGAAAAGTATATCGGATGAGAGATGGAGTTGCTACACATATGATCAGATATCAGAGGAAGGGAAGAATCATAGCCTTGATCTCGGATTGATTAAGGATGATTCTGTACTGGATTATGATGATTTGCCAGACCCTATTGAATCGGGGGAAGAATGTATTGCTCAGCTTGAGGAAGCAGTTGATTTGCTTATGAGTGTAGTAAAAGAGCTTAAGGCTCTGGAAGGAGCTGAGTGATATGGCGAAGGCAAAGAAAGCTAAGATAGCAATAGAAGATGTACTGTTGCCAATAGATGAACATCCATATGAAATACCACAAAACTGGTGTTGGGTTAAGCATAATGGTGTATTAGACATTTCTGGAGGTTCACAACCAGCAAAATCTTATTTTATCTCTGAACCAACAGAAGGATATATTAAGCTGTATCAGACAAGAGATTATGGAGATAATCCTGTTCCTGTATATATACCAGAAAAATATGCGACAAAGACCACGCTTGAAGGCGATATCCTTTTGGCTCGCTATGGTGGGTCGTTAGGTAAAGTGTTTAGAGCTCATGAAGGTGCATATAATGTTGCGTTAGCAAAAGTCATAAAATTATATCCTGATTTAATTGATGACGAGTATTTATATAAGTATTATTTTACTCAGTTTTATCAAGATTTTTGCGTTAAAGCAAGTAAAGGAAGAAGTGCACAAGCTGGATTTAATCGTGATGATATGAACAATATACCATTTCCATTGCCTCCATTAGCCGAGCAGAGACGTATTGTTGAGCAAATTGAGGGCTTGTTTTCTAAGCTTGATGAAGTAAAAGAAAAGATTGAATGTTTATTGGATAGCAAAAAAGTAAGATGTAATTCAGTGCTAAACAAAGCCTTTACAGGAAAATTAACAGCAAAATGGAGAGAAAATAATAATATAAAATTTGAGACATGGGAATACATAAATTTTGAAAAAATAATTGTGGAAGGGCCTCAAAATGGAATGTATAAACCCAAAACTTCTTATGGAAGCGGAACGAAGATACTAAGAATAGACTGTTTTTATGATGGCAAATTGGAGCCTTGGGAGAAACTAAAACGATTAGAAATAACTGACGAAGAGAAACATACCTATTTGCTTTCTGTTAATGATATTGTTGTGAATAGAGTTAATAGTATGCCGTACTTAGGAAAGTCAGCACTTATTCGTAAATTACCAGAGCAATGTGTATTTGAAAGTAACATGATGCGTATTAAAATTAATATTCGAAAAGCAAATCCAGAGTACGTTATAAGATATTTGAATAGTTCTATTGGACTACAGGAACTTCGTAAAAATGCCAAGCAGGCAGTCAACCAAGCGAGTATTAATCAGCAGGATGTAAAGATGGTAAAAATTGCATTACCATCATTGGAAGAGCAAAACGAAATTGTTAAAATAATTACATCTATATCTAATAAAGATGAGGCTATTTTAAATAAAGCTGAAGCGGTTATTGAAGAAATTGATTTGATGAAAAAATCAATTCTTGCTAAAGCGTTTCGTGGTGAACTTGGTACTAATATTTCGAAAGAGAAAAATTCGATTGAAGTACTTAAAAAATTAATTGAGGAGGAATCAAAATGAATGAAAAGATTGACAAAAGCAAACTAACGATCCCTATATATCTTAATACTAAAATTGTTTTTGATATGCTGGCTACAATAGAGGATGGTTTTTCTGAAGTAAAAAACATACAGACCTCAAAGAGTAAAAATAGAGAAGAAGATACTGAAGCTAATATAGGAATGAGTAATTTGTTTGCATTATTTAGTGTTGGATTAAAAGGAAATTTGAAATCTGGGAATAGCAGCGACCAAACGATAATGGAAGAGAAAACACATACAACAGTATCATTATTTCAGAAATTGAAGGCAGATTTGGACACAGCCAAGTTAATAAATAGGAACATTGATACGTATGAAATAGGAGATTTTGTTGAAATACAAGGAAATTTAAAAACAAATCCGTTAATTGAAATGCTGTCTGCATTAAAGGAATTGATGGCCTTAGCGAATTTGTTTTCCGATAAGCCCAAAAATAATCAGAGCAAAAAGGATAAATTAATGTCGGATGCTAAGTTCAATGCTCAGATAGAGGGACTTATCAATGGATTACAAGCTGGAGGAAAGAAAGATATTATTTGTGAGGCGTCTGGATTAAAGGTGGTTCTTCCTACTGATGAAAATTATTTTTTGAATAATAATATGAGTGAGATAACTGATGGAAATTATAAGATTCTTGGAAAAGTAGTGCAGATATGCAAGGATTCAGGAGAGATAAGTTTACTAAGGAATACGGTTTTTTCTAAGCTACAGTTAGATAAGATGAAAGAATTTCGAGATGTATTTAATGATCCAGCTTTAGCTGATTTTGTTGGAAATGGTGGAATTACAACAACAATAGAAGCCCCTGTAATTATGATTATTCCAATAGCAATTTATGTTTAATATTTGAAATGTTTAAGCTTTAAATAGATTTCCCTTTTGATAACGCTATATATGCGTTTCTAAGAAGTCAGGACATTTGGTGTCTTAGAAACGCAACTGGCGTGAGTGTAAGTGATAAAAATTTTTAAAAAGATGTATTGATAGCAGGAATGCCTTGAATGAAACAAACATGTGAAAAGGGAAGGTATCTCCTATGCTGCGATTATTAACACTATTATCAATGCAACAAACAGCAGAAGAAAGATTTGAACTGCCTTGTTTGTTTCAACACGTAGAAGAATCTCCTTTTTATAATTTCGTTCACAATCTTCAAATAGGACAATACATGCTTCTAGCCTTTGGGATATTTCTGCGAAGTCTTTAGGAGAATTTCTGATCATGTATTTGCCGTCAGTAACAATATCGTTTATTTCTATTAGTATTTTGTTAAGTCTGAATTTATATTGCCAAGGTTCGTAGGTGATGAAAAAGGAAGAAAGCTCACTCCAATAATTGTTGAGAATATCGACCAAGTTGCTTTCACCAGCGATGTTACCGGCATTATCAATCGCTTTAACTTTGTTAGCACGTTTTTTGCCTTTTGTTTTTTGGAAGTGTTCATAGGCGGAGTATGTAGCAGTAATTCCATATATGGAAGTGAACATTGCTTTTACATGGTTAAACTGATTTCTGAATTCTGCTTCAATCAGGAATACATAAGAAACAAAAATACCAGAAACAATTCCGCCAATGATACCAATTAGTAGATTAAAATCAATAGAATATATTGTTTTCCACATAGTTGCCTCCGGTTTTAAACATATTCTTCTATTGGAACATTAAATATCCGCAGCGTATCCTCAATTTCAGCCTTGTACATTTCCTCGTCATACATAGGTGAATTCTTTTCTTCTAAGTGGCGCATATGTGCATGGAACAATGTTATAAGCTGCATGTTATCGGAATATAGTGCTATATTCATATTGCCATTTACAGGAACTGGTGATTCGTGTATTTCAATTCCAATTTCTTTCATATCATACCAGCATTGTCTAAATTCCATATATAGTTTCTTAATTTCATTTGAACTGTTCATAATGTAATCTAATTCAATATAAAAAGTGGCACTTCGTTTGCTCATGATTTCATCTACGGATATAGTGAATTTGACTTCGGCATCTTCCAACGCAAGCAAGCTGCGATAAAATTCTGAAAAACGAGTAATCGGGTGCCTGTCAGAAGATAGCAGAGAAGAGGCATCTTCATTAAACTTTTGCACCAGTGCAAAATTGTTGGTAATCTCTTCGGCAAAATTATATGGATATCTTGCCTTCCAACGGATATAATCGTTTTTCTTATCCGCAATGGTACTATTTGAGTCATTGATATCCGGTTGTAATTCGTCTCTTTTTTTAACCCATGCTGAAAGTCCCTCAATAATCCAGTTAGCACTCGAATATTCTCCCTTTGAAAAGGCTAATTGATAATTCTCACCAACTTTTTCAAAATGCAATCCATAGATATCTTCTAATTCAAAAAGTACATGCATTACACTTGTGGGATCATCGAAATCCGGTTCAGCAAGCGTAGAAGGATTTATGTCCAGTGCATCTGCAATCTCAAACAGTTTTCCATCCTTTGGTTTTCTTACATCATTTTCATATTGACGTATGCGGTCTCCGGTCAATTTGACCATGGAGCCAAGTTGTGCCTGTGTTAGACCTTTTAGTGTTCGATATTTTCTTATTTTATCTCCAAGAGTCATATAAAAATCTCCTTTACGATAAGTGATTTATTGCTTAATAGCATTATTGTACCACGAACAAATAAAAAAGTGAACAGAAAAGTTAATATTAAATAGAATAAAAGTACAAAAAAGTACTTGACGAAACAAAAAAGATATTGTACCATAATCACACAAGTACAAAAATGTACGCATTGAATAATCGCAAATGTTTTCATAAGACATTGAAGTGAAGAAAGGGGGAATCAGCCTATGAATAAAAAGATGTATGTAGACGTTACAGAAGTCTGTGATGATTGGGGCGTCAGCCGAGCACAAGGCTATAAGATTATTAAGCAGCTCAATGATCGCATGCTTGCTATCAATCCGAATCTTATTGTTTTGTCCGGCAAGGCAAATAGAAAGTTTTACGAGGAGAATTGTTATGGCATGGCAAAAGAAGCATAAAAAAGACCTTTCTCCGGCAAGAGAAAGGTCAACAACACATCAGAAGCTGTGATGTATCGCTTACACATTTACTATAGCACAGCTTCCTAACGTACACAACAAAAGAGAGGAGGCGATTGATTATGCCAGTATTTAAAAACAAGACGCAGGGTCAGTATGTGAATGTTTACAAGGATATATTGAAAAATCATTCATTGAGCCTGCGTGACAGGGGAATGGTTGTTACACTGCTTTCCCTGCCGGATAATTGGGAATTTACCATATCGGGATTGAGTAAGATTATTCCTGATGGAAAAAGTTCAATACGAGCCAGTCTGACACATTTAGAGGAACTTGGATATATTTCAAGAACTCAGGAGAGAGCAGAGTGTGGCAAATTTGGAAAGATAGCGATAGAGATTCACGAAACGCCAATTGCGCCGTTGTCTGATTTTCGGAAAACGGAGAAGCCGAAAGCCGATAACCCGGTGGCGGGAAAGCCGGCATCCGAAAAGCGCACACAATATATTAATAATCAATTAAATAATAACCAAGTGAAGAATCATCCATCTATCAATCATTCAGATGAGAGCGAAGGAGAGAAGGACACAGAACAACTTAGAAAGTTTGTAGCTGAGAATATCAAGTTGAAACAGTTTTATGAGGTGGCAGAAGGAAATGCCAGCGAACAGGAGATGATCCGGGAGATATACGATACCATCTGCGATGTTGTGTGCTTTCCAAGAAAGCAGATAACGATTAAGGGGACAAGTTATCCATGGCAGGTTGTAAAAAGCCAGTTACTGAAGTTGAAACCGGTTCATATTGCGAATCTGTTGGAGCGATTGGTGGATAACAGTTTGGAAATCAAAAATATGGAATCTTACCTGATATCGACGCTATATGCGGAGAGTCTGTCAGGCACATTAAAGGAGCAGGCAGATTTGTATGATGATTATCTGCGACACCTGCGTGGGAATCCATATCAGAATATACAATAAGGAGGTGCTGGTTATGTCAGCAAGTAAAGATACGAAAAGAGGTACTTGGAAAGTTTATATCAGATATAAAGACTGGCAGGGCGTCGGTCAGGTTCATACGAAACGAGGCTTTGCCACTAAGAGAGAGGCACTTGAGTATGAACGTGAATTCCTGCTAAAGAAATCAAAAGATGTCAACATGGGATTTCCACAGTTCGTGGAGGTCTATATGGAGGATATGAAGCCGAGGTTGAAATTGAACACATTTTTAACCAAGAAGCACATTATGGAAACGAAGATTATTCCCTATTTTGAGAAGAAGAGTCTTGCGGGGATTACGGCAACGGATGTTATTCAGTGGCAGAATCAGTTGCTTAGCATGAGAGATGAAAATGGAATGCCATATGCACAGACTTATCTTCGCACCATTCAGAACCAGCTTAGTGCGATTTTCAACCACGCCTGCCGTTTTTATGGATTGACCGCTAATCCATCGAAGCAGGCGGGAAAGATGGGAAAGGCAAAAGGAAAGGAAATGCTTTTCTGGACGAAAGAGGAATATTTGCAATTTTCAGAGGTGATGAAAGATAAGCCAGTTTCCTATTATGCGTTTGAAGTTCTTTACTGGACAGGAATTCGTGAAGGTGAACTTCTTGCATTGGAAAGGGGCGATTTCAACATCCCGGACAGGAAATTGACCATTAATAAATCTTACCAGCATTTGCAGGGTAAGGATTATATTACCAGTCCCAAAACGGAAAAGAGCAATCGTGTAATCGAGTTGCCGGAGTTTCTCTGCCGGGAGATGGAAGATTATTTCGGAATGCTCTATAAATGTGATGAGCATACAAGGTTATTCACATTTTCCAAAAGCTATCTGCACCACGAGATGGACAGAGGAGCAAAGGCGGCAGGTGTGAAGAGAATCAGAATTCATGATCTAAGACATTCGCATGTAGCACATTGTATTGAGCTTGGATTTTCTCCGGTAGCTATTGCAGAGAGGATGGGACATGAGGGAATCAATATCACATTTAATTATGCTCATCTTTATCCGTCCAAACAGAAAGCACTTGCAGATAAGCTGAATGAGGACAGGGGAGATGTAGATGCAACGGAGAAAAAGGAGGCGTAGTAAATATTATGGCGAAGATATACAGACGGGATAACCTTGTATCGGGTGTGACACCAAAGAAAAAGAATGAAAAGAACCGGAAAAGGAGCGTGATTGTGAATTTCCGGGTGACACCAGAGGAAAAGCAACTTATTGATGAAAGAATTGCCTTATCTGGACTTCCGAGGGCAGAATTTTTCATCCAGAGTTGTATGTGTCAGAAAGTAATAACATTTGGAAATGTGAAAACTTTTGACGGGATAAAAAAGAAACTGTTAGTGATTGATGAACATTTGCAGGCAGTAGAAAAATCGGAGGAGTTGGATTTGAAAATATTAGAATCCCTTCGGATGATATTGGAAATGTTTGCAGGATTAGAAAGAAAGGGTGAAGTTAATGAGTAGATCAACAAAAAGTTATGAAGAGCGTTTGCTTGAAATGGAACGACGAGAGCAGAAAAGTCTTGAAAAAGCAAAGAAGTATGCAGCACAAAAACGGGAATTACAGAAACGACAGAAAGCCGAAGAGAGTAGAAAGCGTACACACAGACTTTGCGTGATTGGTGGTGCGGTGGAATCGGTGCTGGGCTATCCGATTGAGGAAGAAGATATTCCGAAGCTGATAGGTTTTCTAAAACGACAGGAAGCAAATGGAAGATATTTTTCTAAGGCAATGCAGAAGGAGCAGATACCGGAAACGGAGGAAGTGTAATGGCAGAGGGGTTAGATTTTCTAATCCCTTCATTGCTCTTTATGAAAGGCGCACTTATAGACAACCAGAGGTCGTCTAATAAGTTTGCCGCAAGCGGCAACCGGTCTGCGCTTCGCTTGCCGGGCTCGTTCCGTCGGCGGGGCTTTCAGCCGGACCACTTCATGGAAACCAGCCTGTGCGGCTGGGCGCACTCTCCGAGGGGCACTTCGTGCAGACCTGCTCATGCCGCAGGAGGCACTCTTACGCAGAGGGCGTTCCTGCAAATGCTGTATTAGCACATCAATTGCAGTTCCGTGTGTTTATTGCATTATAGAGGTTCATGCAAGCAATCGCTGCAATGCATGTTTTATCATATTGATATTTGCATTTGCAGGAAATCAATGCCGGATATGGCAGAAAGGGGAAAGGTGATTTGGCGATATTTCATTTTACAGTAAAGATTGTTGGACGGAGCAAAGGAAAATCCATCATAGCTGCATCTGCATATTTGAATGGCGATGTGATGAAGAATGAGGAAACCGGCAAGGTAAGTTATTACACTTCGAAAAAGGAAGTTGTGTATACCTCACTTATGATGTGTGAAAATGCACCACCGGAATGGATGAATGTGCCAGATGAAAATATCAAGCGGTTTCAAAAATCCATCCGCTATCAGAGAGCCGAGGATAAAGAAACGGCTCTGGAAAAGTTCAAAATTACGTTCCGAAAACAGCGTTTATGGAATGAAGTTTTGAAAGTGGAAAAAGATGCAAATGCACAGCTTGGCAGGTTGTTTGAATTTTCACTCCCGAAGGAATGGAGTAGAACGGAACAGATTGAATATGCAACAGATTTTATACAGAGAAATTTTGTGGCAAAGGGAATGTGTGCTGATTGGTGTATCCACGATAAAGGAGATGGCAATCCCCACGTTCATTTATTGGTTACCATGCGTCCATTTAAGAAAGATCATACCTGGGGAAATAAAGAGGTTAAAGACTGGGCATTTGTTAGGGATAAGGATGGAAATATTGTGATTGATGAAACGCATCCGGATTGGTGGCAGGATAAAAAGAATCCGGAGAGACATGGTATCCGTATTCCGGTATTGGATGCAGATGGAAACCAGAAATTAGATTCTCGTAAACGAAAACAATGGAAACGTGAGGTTACCGATGCAACAGGTTGGAACAATCCGAAAAACTGCGAGTTGTGGCGAAGTGAGTGGGCGAAGGAATGTAATCTGCATTTGAAACAGGAACAGCAGATTGATCATCGCTCTTATGAGCGGCAGGGAAAGATTGAAATACCAACCATTCATGAGGGAGCAGAAGCAAGAAAGATTGAAGAAAAATATCAGTCCGGACAGACTGTATCTGCTTCTTGGAAAGTAGAGGAAAATCGGATTATAAAGAAGCAGAATGCAATATTGAAAAAGTTGCAGGAAGTGTTTGGACAGGTTGGAATTTTATTAAAGCAATGGAAGGAGCGATTGAATGACATTAGAAGAAAGCAGAGAAGTTATTCCCCTGATGGAGAATATGATAAACCAGATCGAGGATCAACAGGAACTTATGGCAGAGATGTACCAGGAGATGGAGCAGAGGGATGGACAACTCATTTTGTTTCAGGAGCAGAATCAAAGATTGCAGGAATTAAACAACGAGTTGCAAGAGCAGCTTCAAATCTTGCCAAGTATAGAGGAACTGTTGGAACTATTGGAGAAGAAGGATGGAGAAAATCAGATATTGAAAGAGGAAAATCGGATGCTGAAAGACGAAAATCAGCAATGGAAAGAATTAACGGAGAAGTTGAACGACGAGAACCGGTTATTGCAGAGACAGAACGAGGAATTGCTGAACTGCAGAACCAACTAGAGAAAGCGAGGGATGTAGATGAACGATTTAAGAAGCTCAAAGCGAGACGAGCGGATGGAGGAAATGCTGGAAATGTTGGAGAGCATGGAGAAGGAACTGGCACAGAAAGATTCCATCATCCAGCAGAGGGACAGCGAAATACGAACACTGCAGGGGCAACTGAACGAATCGCTGAACTTATGTGAGAAGCTGAACAGTGAGAACAAAGCCGAGAACGTACAAGTCTTAAAGAACGAATTGAAGCAAACAAAAGAATTGTTGCAGAACGAGAAAGGGAAAAAGAAAAGAGCCGACAGCATAATAGAGGAATGTCAAGATAAACTACGACAAGCTGAGCAGGAAAAGGAATATGCATTAACACATCAAAAGAAAGTGGAGATACCGGTTGAAAAGCCGGTACTCTACGAAAGGTGCCGAAACTGTGACCGCAAGGCATATCAGCAGGCGAAAGAGCGGTATGAGCATCAAAGAAATGGACTGGAAAAGAAGTATAGGTCAAAGACTGTTGGATTTGATGCAATGCTTATAGTTTTATTGTGGTATGCAATCGTGACGACAGTATTTGCTGCAATAAGATCTGGGATATTTTTAGGCGATTTTACAGCATTTTTCGAGGTACTATGGAATGGTATTCGTCAGTCTTGCAAATGGATTGTCGGTGTTGCAAAGGCGTTGGCACAGGTGGGAGATAGGATACCGAATGAGATGATAGCGATTATAGTGCATTGGTTATTGGTTATTATAGTAATTGCTGGAGTTGCTGGAGTTATAGGTGTACTTATAGTAAATGTAGAAAAGAAAGTTACGAAGGCATATAGAGAGAATTGCTGGGATGTGATTAGTGTTGGAATGGCAGTGATAAGTTTAGCTGTGGCTGTGTATTTTGGAGATTGGATAAAGGCTTTAGTAAAGTTGAATCTTGTTGCTTTATTGTTATTAGTTCAGGCAGTATATGTCGGAATCAGAGTGTATGTGAAAGGTTGTAAAAGAGCCAGAGGCTATTATTGATGTTGAGGTTTGAGAAAAATCGTAGAAAGGTGGATAAAAGTTATGGGAAAATTGGAAAAAGTTATTGTAGAGAATGGTATTACTTATGTATTAGGTGATGATGATATTTATTATCCGGATTTACAGTTACCGGAGGAAACAAATTATAATATCGGAAAGTTTGGACATATGAGATGTGAGTATCTGAAAGAGTTCAAACATGGATATTATATGGAGCTGTTACTTGATGGAAGACTAAATGAATATCTGCATGGGATTGACGAGGCATGTTATGAGATGCGGGACAGGCTCGTGGAAAAGATGAAGGAAAAACAAGGTGTGACAGAGCAGTTAAAAGCGGAGAATCAGATGATGTGGGTGGGGAAGATGAATAATATTATTGCTTGTGCGGAGGAGGTTGTGGTGATGGAGGTTGTGTATGTGTGAACGGTAAAATCAATTCGCTGTTAGCGAAAAAAGATATTGACAATTAAATTATCATTCGCTATTATATAAGTACAGCATAACGATACTATTTGTATCGAGGTCAAATCCCATAAATTGGAGCGCTTAGCGCTTGAGGAACATTCTTAAATGTGGATGTTCTACTGTTAGGGGCCGGCATGTTACGCAAAGACCCGTAGCACGCTGCAAGCACCGCACGCTCTGCCTCGCTCGGGGAGCTCGGCAGAGCTCAAAGGGTTAGATAGGTTGTTCTGTATGCACCACACTTCTTTCGGGGTGGAAGTTGTACACTATATTACCAACTTCTAAAGGAGTGAATTATATGAAAAAAATGCTGCTCGTGCAGAATGTCCGAATGACACCTCAGAAACCTAACAAAAAATCTGAGAAAAAGCGTAAGAAACTAAGAAGCAAAATTTTTAAATTTCTGTTTCAAGGAATCGAAGCAATATGGATGCTGGTACAGATAATACAGTATGTTCTTCAGATTTTTAAGTAAAGAGGTGGCTATGGAAAACCTATCTAATTTTGATTATTCGTCGTAAGACTTTATATTATATAAATTATTTTCGGAAGGAGGAACCGGCTTGATCGGAGATATTTTAAAGCGCACAAGAACAATATATGGTTATAAAGCATCTGAATTAAGTGAATTGCTTGGTATTTCAAAAAGCTATCTTTCCGAAATAGAAAATAATAAAAAACAACCTTCTTTGGAATTACTTGAGAAGTATTCAAAGATATATGATATGAAATTATCATCTTTAATATTGTTGTCGGAAAATTATGAAGAGGCAAGCAAAAGCAATAAAGGTGATAAATTTATTAGAAATATGATGATTAAGCTTATTGAAAAAATGACACCTGATATGGAGGAGTAATGAGGGAAAAAAGCCATAAGTATGATATTACACAGTGTGCATTATATAAGATAAAAGGTTCCAAACAATTGAAAAAAGTTCTTTGTATAACTGAAGAAGAATATAAAGATATATTATCTATTGTACATTATCATAGTTTTCAAATTGACAAAAAGGATAGTACAGAGAAGAGAAATATTACAGCTCCAGATAAAAGAATTAAGGAAATACAAACCAGAATATTAAAGCTATTACAGAATGTGGAGAGACCTATATGGCTAATTTCCGGAGAAAAAGGGAAATGCTATATAGATAATGGAAAAAGTCATTTAAATTCAAATTATTTTTTGACGATGGATATCAAGAAGTTTTATGATAATTGTTCTAGAGAATATGTTTTTCTTTTCTTTAAGAACCGATTGATGATGGCAGGTGATTTGGCAGGATTATGTACTGATATAGTTACTTATGATGGAGGAATTCCGACGGGATGTCCTACCAGTCAGATCATTGCATATTATGCATATGAAAGTATGTTTAACGAGATATATAGTGTAGCATGTAAGTATGGATGCGAATATACGGTATATGTTGATGATATGACTTTTTCAGCAAAAGAGCCATTTGATATAAATCGAATGAAAAATGAAGTGGATTGTATTTTGAGAAAGTATGGACATAAACCTAAATATAAAAAAGTAAAGTATTATTCAAAAGGCAAGAGTGTTCCGATAACAGGTACGATTGTTACAGGACAGCATGAATTGAAAGTTCCAAATAGATTACAAAAGAGAGTGTATGATGACTTTCAAGAATTGAAATATCTTGGCGGAAAAGAACTGTCAGATATTGAAATCAGAAAGCTGAATAGTTTGAAAGGGAGAATTTTAGCTTCGAGAAACATTGAAGAAGGAAAATTTCCAGAAATCAATCGATTAACTAATTTTATAAGCTGAATAAAAAATAATAGTTGAAAAAGTTTTTTTCGACCATATAATATAAGTGAGGGATACAATAATTGTGTATGAGCCATACTATAGAAGGAGGTGTTAGATATGGCAACTTCAAGTATTACTAAGAACTTTGTCGTTTCTGGTCAAAGACAAGTAGAAAAGTTTGCTAATGCTATCGAGGAATCCTATCAGGAGTCTCTTCATAGAGCACAAACACCAGACTTAAGGATTACACATTTGCATGGCGCAGAAGAAGTTAGAAAATTTATGGCAAAAAGGAAGAAAACAAATGCTTAATGATGTAACAGTCTTTAACATTCGTGAATACTTGTCTGCCAAAGGCGATAAAGATCTCGGAGAGGATGAGTTACGACAACTCCTTTCCGAGTTTTTTTGTGATAAGAATCCGGATGTAGAGAGATTTTTGAAAGAACAATCAATAGAATTTACAAAGAAAAATCAGTCCGTTACATATCTGGTATTTTCTAATGAAGATGCTTCATTAGTTGGATATTTTACAATCACAATCAAACCAATTACTGTAAATACAGAAAATTTCAGTAATACTATGAAGCGTAAAATAGCTAGGGTAAGTGAATTGGATGAAGAAAATGGTACATATACTCTTTCGGCATACCTTATTGCACAATTGGGAAAGAACTTTAAGGATGGAGCTAATGAGAAAATTACTGGGGAGCAGTTGCTACAGGCTGCTATAGATACCATAAAAGAACTGCAATATATGGCAGGTGGAATGGTAATTTTTCTTGAGGCAGAAGACAAAGAAAAACTAATGCATTTTTATGAAGATGAAAACGGATTTAAGCAGTTCGATGTTCGTGAAACAAAGTGTAGTGATAATGATGAGATTCATAAATTGGTTCAATTGTTGAAAGTAATGTAACTCCAATAGTATGAATTTAATTACAGAGGAGAGATTAAAAGATGGATAAGATTTTGTATAAGTATACTACTCTGGAATCTCTTGCGTTGATATTAAGGAGTAAAAAGATAAGGCTTAATCCCTTAACGGTGATGGATGATCTTCAAGAGGCACAATCATCTGATGAAATAGAATATGGCAAATACGTGTTTATTTCATCTTGGATGGATCAACCATTAGAAAGTATTGCAATGTGGAAATTGTACTCTAATATGTATAGTGGGGTAAGAATAGGATTAAAGGAGAACCCTTTTGTAAAATACACAGTTAATAAACAAGATGTTGAAAGAGTATATCCTTCTGCTAGCTTGAAAGGCGATAGCATGGATTTGATTGTTCCAATTGAAGAGTGTTTCAACGGAAACTATTTTGTAATGAATTTTTTGTATGATATGTGTTTAGAAAAAGTTGAATACACTGATAATGTTGAGTTATTATCACCTCAAATTTTTAATATAAGTCAACAAGGAATTGAAATGAAATCTGCTCAATTGGGCAAATATAAAAATACATATTGGGAGTTTCAAAATGAGGAGCGATATGTATTGCGATTTTTACCTTTAGATGTGAGAAAAATCACTTCAGAAAGTAATGCTGCACAGATGGTGTATGATGCATTTATGAATAAAAAATCATTTATAGATTATTATGATTTGGAGATAAGAGATGATGCATTTGTTTCAATGGAAATAACGTTGTCACCACAATTTACAATGGGAAATAGGATTTTACTTGAAGCCTTGATAGATAAATATAATCCAAATTTGAAAGTGCATGATAGTGTATTAAAAGATAGAGTTAAGTTATAGATATTTCGTGATTGCAAAATGCTTGCAAAAAGTCCCGAAACGATAAAGAATGCATAGAATATCAAGAATAATTATACAAAATATAGCAATGTAAAACATGATTAGACACAATATATAGTTGCAGAAATCGAGTTTGAATAACGGACTAAAATGCCGAAAGCCTGTATTTATGCGGGCTTCCGGCATTTGTTTTATCAAATGGCTCTAGTTTGGCTCTATTTGTGGGTGGGATAAGGGTTGCGAAAGCACTGATGGAGGAATAAAGGCATAATGGTAAGGAAAAAGTGATATATGCATCTTGAAAGTACAGGAATACTGAAAATTATAAGTTCAGCTGGAACAAAAAGTATGTTATGTACTGGAGAATTCTGGGAATCTGTGGGGAGTAATTGCGGGAAAAAAGGGAAAAGCGTATAATGCAAGAAAATAATGTTTTCACAGTGTAAAATAGAGGAGAGAACTATCATGCAGAAAATACTGATTGTAGAAGATGATACAAATATCAATAATCTGCTTCAGGAAGCATTATCCAAAGCAGGCTATTCCTGTGAGCAGGCGTTTTCCGGAACTGAGGCAAAGCTGCTTTTGAATATGCAGGAGCATAGCTATGCACTGGTGTTGCTGGATTTGATGTTGCCGGGAATTACAGGAGAAGCAGTTCTGGAGGAAATACGGAAAAAGGGAAATCTTCCGGTTATTGTTTTGACTGCGAAAGATAGCTTGGATGAAAAGGTAAAGGTTTTAACTAGTGGGGCTGACGATTATATAACGAAACCTTTTGAAATCAGAGAGGTACTGGCAAGAATTCAGGTACAGCTTCGTCATACAGAAGAAAAGGAAATAAAAGAATCTAACCTTTCGTTCAGAGAGATGGTATTGAACAAAGCTACTTTTCAGGTCAGCATTGGTGGAAAAATACTTCCTAAGATAACAAGACAGGAGTTTGCGATTTTAGAATTACTGCTCAGAAATCCGAAGCAGGTTTTCAGTAAAGAGGACATTTTTGAATATGCGTGGGACGAACCATATATGGGTGAAACAAAAACTCTGGATGTACATATAAGCAATATTCGTAAAAAGATAAAAACAGTTACATCTGAGGAATATATTGAAACAGTCTGGGGAATCGGTTATCGTCTTCATCTATAATCTTTACTCTTTTTTTACTATTTATTTGCGCTTGATTAGGATTATTCCTTTATGATAAATGCAGATAAGAAAAAGGAGATGAAAAACTTGAGCGAAATGTTATTGGAAACAAGAAATTTGACTAAGCAATATGGACACCATAAAGCTGTGGACAGTGTCAATATGCATATTAAAAAAGGTGCTATTTATGGTTTTATCGGTCGGAACGGAGCTGGGAAGACAACTTGTCTGAAGATTATCAGTGGACTTTCCAAGCCAACTTGTGGAGAAATCGAGATGTTCGGATACAAGGGAAAGGATTTGCAAAAAGTTCGATCACGGATAGGATGTCTGATTGAGGCACCGGGACTTTATGGAAATATGACTGCATATGAAAATCTGAATATCAAATGCAAGCTGTTTGGAATAAAGAAAAAAAGTTATATTGAAGAAATATTGAGAATTATCGGTCTGGAGGATGTGGGAAAGAAAAAAACAAAACATTTTTCACTTGGAATGAAACAGCGTTTGGGAATTGGTCTTGCTTTGGTTGGAGAACCAGATTTATTAGTTCTTGATGAGCCAATCAATGGATTGGATCCACAGGGTATTGCAGAGATCCGGGATACGATTCAGAGACTTCAGAAAGAGAAGAATATGACAATATGCATTTCCAGTCATATTCTTGAGGAATTATCGAAGATTGCTACTGATTATGGAATTATTCATAATGGAAGTTTATTACAGGAAATTACAAGAGAAGAATTAATAAGAAGATGCAGTGAACGGATAGAGTTGACATTGGATCATCCGAAACAGGCGATTCCGGTGCTGGATTCTATGGGATTTACCAACTATCAGGTAACAGATAAAGAGCATATTCATATTTTTGAACGATTGAATGAAAGTGCAGCGTTGAATATGGAACTTGCAAAGTCAGGAATTCCGGTAAAAGGGATTTCCATAACCAGTGAAGAACTGGAAACTTATTTTCTGAATCTGACGGGAGGTGCGGATCATGCTTAATATAATAAAAATGGATTTATACCGGATGCTTAAAACCAAAAGTATGTATGTAATCTGGATCGTACTGGTAGCAATATTATTGATTACAACATCTTTATGCAAGACAGATTATGAGCTTTTGACTGAAAAGGATGCCATGAAACAGGAGCAGGTTACTGAACCTACTGTGGATAATATTAATGTGGGAATGATGGTAACGCTGCCTACGGAGCCGGGAGAAAAGGTGACGGTATATGATATCTTTTTTGCCAATTCCCAAGGAAAATTGTATGCACTGCTTTTGGTGATTTTTACTGTTCTGTTTTCAACAGCGGATATCAGTAGCGGATATATTAAGAATATAGGAGGTCAGGTTAGAAATAGAGGAACTCTGATTTTTTCCAGAGCAATTGCCTTGGCTGTCTTTACGGTACTGACAATGGCAGGTGCATTCTTATTTCAGGCAGCGGCGAATGGTATTGTTTTCGGGGAATTGGAATGGGGAAATACAAAGGCAATTTTATCTTATTTTGTGACTGAACTGGCTCTTCATTATGCACTTGTGCTGATTTGTATGGCGATTGCAATTATTTTGAAAAATAATGTAATCAGCATGGTCATTGCTGTCTGTCTTAGCATGAATGTAATGACCATTGTGTATGGGGTGATCAATAGTGCCATTCAAAAAATAGGAATTCAGAATTTCCAGATTTATAAGTATACGATAACAGGAAAATTATCACTGCTTCCTATGAATCCGAGTGGAAATGAATGTTTGGCGGCATTTGGTGTGGCAATAGTGTTCATCGTTATGATGATATCAGTAAGCAGCGTTGTTTTTCAAAAGAGGGATATTTAACGGATGTATATCGTAATTGGGATATTAGCAGGAATTATTATCTTACAATTTATTATTATGTGGAAATACCAGCGGCAGGTGAAAGACATCTGCCGCCAATTGGCGTTTATGATGAAACATGACAGTAACATGTTGATTAACCATGAATTTGATGTGGGTGGAATAGGAAAGCTTTCTGACAAGTTGAATGAGCTTCTGGAACTGCGAAGAAAAGAGAAGCAGCATTATCAGGAGAAAGAAGCTCTGATTGCGGACACTTATACAAATCTTTCTCATGATATCCGCACACCACTGACATCTTTGGACGGATATTTCCAGCTAATGGAAGAATGTGAAAATATAGAGGATCAGAAACGTTATTTAAGCATTATCCACGAAAGAATTCATAGTCTTAATGAAATGTTGGAAGAACTTTTTATGTTTACAAAGTTAAAAAACGAATCTTATAGTTTGGAATTGACATTGTGCTGTATGAACCGGATTTTGAAAGAAACAGTTTTTTCATACTATGATGAATGGGTAAGAATGGAAATTCAGCCGGATATTCAGATTACGGAAGAACAGTTGTATATACATGGAAACAGGCAGGGACTCTGCCGTGTTATCCAGAATGTGATAAAAAATGGGCTGGATCATGGAGAAAAGAAGATTAGTATTGTGTTGGAACGTGATCAAAATCAGGCGGTGCTTAGAATCAGCAATCAGGTTACACATCCAGAACAGATTAATATAGATCAGGTATTTGAGCGATTTTATAAAGCAGATGTTGCCAGAAGTAAAACATCTACTGGATTGGGACTATCTATTGCAAAGGAGTTGGTTAGTCAGATGGATGGAGAGATTGAAGCAAAAATAGAAAAAAAAGAGTTTATTGTTGAAATGAACTTTCCGATTGTAACCGATGCTAAATAGTATTTTGCGACGTAGAGGGATAATCAATAATTTTTATTTATCCTTGCAGAAGCATTAGCTCTTATGTTAGGGTACTCTTTAAGGAAAGTACCCATGACAGGGCGTTAAGTGTCTGGGGGTGCTTGCTTAGCGCCGACCGGAGCGGAGCGTAGAGGTGGCGTCGATGACGGCTTATGAGATCATTTCGATTTTCATTGGGATATTAAGGATGATTTAGTACTTATTCATAGTGCAACATTTAATTCACAGGGGAGAAGTTACATAGAAAGGGATAAGATAAAAAAGAATGTAGATCTCATTGATAAATATAAGGTAAAAATATCAAGAATGATACCACAAGGTGGTGAGGTGGGAATAAAACCAGAAAATGGATATCGATCTATTTCTACCCCTGAGATTTTAAACAAAAATGAGGTTGATACATTTTCATATCTGAATGTTGGATTTTTTGATACAAGATCAGAAGCAGAGAATTTAAGAGATTACCTTACGTGCAAGTTTACAAGGTATATGTTAAGGACTACGTATTCAGGTGTAAATGTATCTCAGAGCAATTTTATATTTGTACCTGTTATGGATTTTACAAAACACTGGACGGATGAAGACTTGTATAAATATTTTGATTTGTCTGAGGATGAGATAAATATGATTGAAACAACGATGAGGCCGATGGAATTGTAAATGCATAGAAACGGGGGACAAATGGACAAATTTTTATATCATTATTGTAGTACGAAAAAAATGTACGGAATTTTATCAAGTAAACAACTTAGGATGAGCGATATAACAAAGAGCAATGACTATGATGAGGTTTTCATGTTCTTTCCCGGGATAATAGACGCTATGCGAGAAAGATATCGAAAAGATCCATTTCAATTCAAATTTGCGTGTGAGTATGGTGAGAATGCAATATCGGCATTTCTGCATCTTATTTATGGGTATTTTCGTACTCGATTTGACAAAGGTGGTGTAACTAATTTTGTTGTGTGTTTTTGCGAAGACGGTGACAAACTTAGCCAATGGAGAGGATACGCTGACAATGGGAAGGGGGTATCTATCGGGTTCTCTGCACAGGAATTAAGGTGTTATAGCGAAAGATATAAAGATATTATGACAATGGAGAAGGTAGAATATAAAACTGCAGAGGAAATTAATAGCATAATTATAAATAGAGCTGATTCCCTACTAGCAGAGTTGAAGAATCTACGTTCTTGGATTGAAGGTAATTTTAGATTTGATAAAATTAGCCCAGAAAAATATATGCTTTTAATATTTTCACAAATACTCAGTTGCGTGTTTATGAAATCTTTGAAATATAAAAATAAGTCATTTGAAGAGGAAAATGAATGGAGAATGTTTTTTAATTATCCTATATTGAAAAATTCGGAATTGATATATGGTGAAAAGAGAAAAGACGTTGTCTTGGTTGAGGAAATGCTGGAGATTATGAGAGGCAAAATTGATTTTAATATTTTAGACGATGATATAATTCCATATTACCCAGTGGATTTATTGGATATATCGCATGAACCGATAAAAGAACTTATAACTGGACCAAACAATCGTATTTTACAGAACGATTTTCAGCTGCTGTGTGGAAAATACAAATATAATAATATTGGATTTAGATACAGTAAAATTCCATATAGGGGATAAAAAGAATTATCGGAACTTTTTATTTGTGGATGCATTAGTGGAGATGGACATAGGTGAATTATATACATCTAGATAAATTGGGTGAATATGTATGAGAATGTTGTTTTGGAATACACATAGAAATGTTAATATAAATTCTTATATTTTGGATTTAGTTAATGAAAACGAAATTGATGTATTAGTATTAGCTGAGTATAAGGCCGATACTAATGAATTAAATTGTAATTTAGAACAAAGTAAAAAAAGGTTATTTAAGTGGAACACTACTGGATGTGAGAGAATACATATTTGGGGTAATTATATTGATGCTACACCAGGAGAGCAGAATAAATATTTTTCAGTTCAAATTATAAATAATAAATATATTGTATGCGGAGTGCATATGCATTCAAATCTTAACAGAGAACGTTATGATGAGAGACTGGTATTGGCGGGAGAACTTATGAATTCGATAAGACAGATAAAGCAAGACTTGCAATCTGAGTATGTTATTGTTATAGGAGATATGAACGAGTCACCTTATGAAAAGACATGTCTAACTGCAAATGGATTTCATGCTTTACCAGCATTAAAAATCGAGGATAAAAGTTCTAGATCAGTTTTTGGAAAAGAGTATGAAAAAATGTATAATCCTATGTGGAATTTATTTGGAGATTTTAAATACCCACCAGGGACATATTATAGAGCCGAATCTAAATTATACAATCCGTGTTGGTATATGCTCGATCAAGTGATTATGAGCCAGTCTATGATACCATTAATGGTTAGAGAACAATTAAAAATAATTACGAAATGTGGAAAAAATACGCTATATACAGGCAATAAATATCCAAATAGCCATATAAGTGATCATTTTCCAATTATGTGTGAGTTTAAAATATGATAGAAGGAGACCAGCTATGAACAAAGAAACGTTTAATTTTGATTTAAAAGACACAATGTCACCTGAAGAAGTGATTATTGAAGACGCAAAAAAAATAGCGGAATGCACAAGAGATATGGTGAGTTGTAATGTTAATTCATATGAAGGAGAAACAACATCGTATGTTAGAAAAAATAACATTTTAGCCATGGCTGAAGCGATGCAACAAACCGAAAAAACAATAAATATTCAAGATTCTTTGGGAGAACAAAGTGGAGTCGATAAGAAATATGAAGTATTTTTATCAGTTAAAGGGTTGGAATATTATAAATACCGTATTATGTTTTTAAGGTATGGTGCTATTTCATATCCTGTTGAAGTTGTGTTAAATGAGGATATAGCTGAGGCATATAATGGAAAAAAACAATATGTTTATAATGTTGGTTCTATGGAGGAATTAAAAATAATGTTTGAAACGATTATAAATACAGATTTCTGTACTGAGTTAATTCAAAGTTTGATATATGAATCAATGAGACAAACTAGAAAAGATAAAATAGAAATAAACTAAAAAATTAGTATATGGGACATAAGTATTTGGTACTGCACAAAGTGAAAAAGGCAAGTGCAATATGCTTGGAATTGAATATACATAAATTATGATTTTGCTGAAATGATTGGAGATGACACGATGGAACTTGAAATGGGTATTGAGGACTTATTAAACAAAAGAAAATTGGAATCAGACCGAATAGAGTTTAAGGCAGGATGGAATCCTGACGAAATCTACCATAGTGTCTGTGCATTTGCAAATGATTATAACAATGATGGCGGTGGCTATATTGTTGTAGGTGTTGAGGAAGAAAATGGCATTGCAAAGCGACCGGTAAAAGGAGTGCCGGAGTATATGCTGGATTCCATTCAGAAAGATATGCTGGGTTACAACAACATGATTTCACCACCGTACTTTCCGCAGGGAATACCTGTTGAAGTAGATGGGAAATGGATTTTTGTAATTGTTGCCAGAACAGGACAGCAGCGACCGTATAAATCGCCGGAGCATGTGACTAGTAAGAAAGATAAAAAGTATAATTATTATATTCGTTATCAGACAAGTTCTGTAAAGGCAAACAGCGAACAGGAGAGAGAGCTGATTAATATGTCAGATCTAACTCCATTTGATTGCCGGGCGAATCATAAGGCGACATTTGAAGATATTTCTCCTGTGTTGTTAGAAGATCATCTGAGAAAAACAGGAAGCAAACTTGCGAAACAGGTAAGGGAGCGTGGAGTTGAGGAGATACTGGGGGATATGCAGCTCCTTGTAGGACCACCAGAACTTAGGTATATTCAGAATGTAGCCATTATGATGTTCTGTGAGCATCCAGAGAAATTCTTTGGATATACTTATGTGCAGATGACATCTTTTCCAAAGGGAAGTGTTGAAAATCCAAGCATTAGTGAAGATTACCCAAACATCACGGGTTCAGTGCCACAGATGATACAGGCAACTATGGAAAGATTCCGTAATCTTATTATTCGTGAAAAGGTGATCAAGGTGCCAAATCAGATGGAGGCATTGCGAATATTCAATTATCCATATCAGGCTATAGAAGAGGCAGTGGTAAATGCTTTCTATCACAGAGATTATATGTCATTTGAGCCTGTGACAATAGAAATTGAGCCGGATTGCATAAATATCATGAATTTTCCGGGAATAGACAGGTCAATTTCAGAAAAGACGATAGCAGAAGGTAAGCGGTTTGTTTCCAGATATTATAGAAATAGACGTCTTGGAGAGTTCTTAAAAGAACTGGACTTGTCAGAGGGGCATTCTTCGGGTATCCCAACGATACAGGAAGAGCTTGAAAAGAACGGTTCGCCGAGAGCTGAGTTTTTTACTGATGATGATAGACGAGCTATGAGAATTAGGATTCCCATTCATCCGGCATTCTTGGAAAATAATGATGAGGATTCAGCGGTAGATAGTTATGAAAAAACGACGAAAAAATTGTCTAAGAAAAAGAAAGAGCAGTATGACATAATCCTAAAGCTGTTAGCTGATGGCGAGTGGCATAAAACCTCGGAAATCGCTGATGAACTGGGGCTCAAAGGTACAAGAGCAAGGGAAATAATGAGAGAGTTATGTGCAATTGATAAAACTATTGACAATGGAAAAACGAAAGGAAAAATGTACAAGATAAAATAATTCAACGCTTTTGACACCTAAAAAGCGTCGAAAAAAGCGTTGAAAAAAGCGACGAAAAAATGGATACCAGTTTAGCCTTATAGATGAGGTGGAAGTAAGTATTACTGCTGAATCCTCAAACCATTTCGCTACAATATAATATAAAAATAGCGAAAAAACAAATTTTCAGAGCTGCCCTTGGGTGATGGGAAGGAATCAAGAAGATTTCGTTGTGGTGATACAAGCGTGATACCCGTATGATACCTATTGCCCATGAAAATAAAAATATAACGTGAAAAGTAAATAAAAACGGTAGTCATAGATAATAAAAATTGGAATATACTTAACATTTATATTAAACATATAGGGAGTATGGAATAAAGAATGGGAGGTGGGTCGAATAAAATTTATATATAAAGTTTTACTTACAATAAATGCTACGATTATGTTTGTTTTTTTATATTTGGTTACAAATAAGATTTGGATTCCATCTATAGGGGAAATAAGCATTGTTATTTATATTGGGTGCATATTAGTTTTTACCGTTTTTTGTATATGGAGCAAATTTGTATTAAAAAAGGGAAGTATAGATGGAGATATTACGGAAATATCGCTAGCCAATGATAGCTATATGGCTAATTATTTGGGCTATTTTTTTGTAGCATTAGGAATCCCAAATGATTGGATGATATTTATAGTTGCATATATAGTTATTTTTGTTTTTACATATAAGTCGCAATCCTTATTTTATAACCCATTGTTTTTATTATTAGGATTTAATTTTTATTATGTTCATGATAAAGAGGGGATGAAAATATTTGTTATAAGTAGAAAAAATGATATTAGAGGTTGCAAAAATGTAACATTTAAGAAGATGAGAAAAATTAATGATTTTACATTTATAGATGAGGAGAGATGAAAATGAATCATTTGTTTGCAAAGGTAAATGATAGAAAAAATAAGTATAGAATTTTATTGTCAGATGTTGTTGTTTATGACAGCATTGAATTCAATGATATTATAGAATATCAGCCGTCACATTCATTAGATGAAGAGCAATGGTATTATATTAATGAGTTTTCAAAAAAATCATATTGTATTGACTTGTTAAAGAAAGAAGTAATAAATTCTATTGACTATTTAGAGATGAATAGAGCTGATCCGGAAAAAATTCTATATTTAATATCTTATCAAGACGAAAATATTTTTTACTTTCAGAGAGTCTTCCAAAGTCGTGTGTTAAAAAATAAAAAATTTATTCATATAGGTGATGACGTTAAAATAGAAAATACGAATAATTCAATTATTATAAATAATGTTCCTGATGCAATATATGTAAAAAATGATGATCGTTTGTATTTTAAAAAGTTTGAAGTGATAACACCTATTTTTAGAGGAATTGAAGAATTGTATTGCGAAGCTACAGATGATGAAGTAGAGGATTTTTTAGGGGCTAAATTTATTCAACTAAAAAATGATTATTCGACTGAAAAAGTAAAAAAAGCAAATCGGAAACGTATTGCATTGGCTATAAAATCTTTAAGTGAATATACAGATGAACAAAAGAATACGATATTTAGCTATACAAATGAATATTTTCCTAATTTAGATTTTAATGGAACATCATTTGAAGTTAGTAGTGAGGAAGATTTAAAAAATTTATTATATGGAATAGAACAGCGATTTTATACAACAGTTGCTACAAAGGAAAAAAGATGTGCAAGTTCAGTATATTCACTAGAAAAATAGCTTTGATTGATACGATTAGAGCAAAGGATAGTTGGCTCCATTTTGGCTCTAAAAATTTTAGATGAGGTACACAAAAATGCGAAATAAGATGAATATGAAGAATAAAACGCACAAATGTGTACCGAGAAACAGCCAGATAAATCTCTCCGCCCAAGAGTTTGAATAATGTACATGAGCCAAGAAATGCCGAATTTAGAGACCGTTTCAAGTTTTGTGTAAACGTTAAAAACCGATATAAGATTTGTGAATAGTTACAAATGGGCAGAGCCGACTTCGCGGGTTCTGCTCATATCTGCATTATACAGGAGTTTTTAGGTATGTCAATAAGACCTGCCTAAAACTATCTGTTTTACAGGTTCCGTCCTGCCAGGCGTTCTTCAAAATAGATTTCCAGCTGGGAGTGAATCTGACCCCAGTCGTGCCTATGATCTGTCCATTTTTTCGTGATATCCATAGTTGCCCAATATAGCATTTTTAAAAGGCTGTCATATGACGGAAAAACAGTCTTGCTTTTTGTTACCTTTCGGAGCTGGCGGTTAAAACCTTCGATGGCGTTTGTTGTGTAAATCAGGCGCCTTACTGCTTCTGGATACTTGAAATAAGTCGACAGAGTTGCCCAGTTATCATACCAAGATTTGTAAATCTTAGGATACTTGGAATCCCATTTATCTCTAAACAGCTCTAGCTCATTTAATGCTGTTTTTTCCGTTGGTGCAGCATATACGAGTTTCAAATCAGCCATCAGTTTTTTGATGTCTTTATATGAAACAAATTTTGTTGAATTACGGATCTGATGGATGATGCACTGCTGGATCTCTGTTTTAGGATAAACAGCCTCAATTGCCTGTGGAAATCCATTCAAACTATCAACACATGCAATAAGTATATCTTCAACTCCGCGGTTTTTTAATCCATTCATGATTGAAAGCCAAAACTTTGCACTTTCGTTTTCGCCTACGTACATTCCAAGGACATCCTTTTTCCCATTCATGTCGATACCAAGAGCGATATAAACCGCACGTTTTACAATACGACATTCGTTGCGAACATGATAGTGGATTGCATCCATAAATACAACTGCATACACTTCTTCCAGAGGACGCTCCTGCCATTCCTTTACAATTGGCAGAATTTTGTCTGTGATCCTGCTGATTGTACTATCAGAAATATCAATATCGTATAATTTGCACATGTGAGATTCAATATTGCCGGTTGTCATTCCTTTGGCATACATAGAAAGTATTTTTCTTCCATGTCCTGAGTTACTGTATTTTGATACTTCTTAATCAGCTGTGGTTCATAATCACCATTACGATCCCTTGGAATGACTACATCCATATCTCCATAACTGGTATGCATAGTTTTACGGGAATGTCCATTCCTACTATTGTCCGTTTCTTTGTTTCAGTAGTCATACTTGGAATATCCTAACTCCTCATCCAGTTCTTCATCCAAGGCACCTTCCAAAAGGACAGACATCATGTCGCGCATGATACTGTTTACATCGGTTCCATCTTTGATGCTGATATCATTATTTTTCGGATAGTCACGCATCATTTCTCTCATTGCTGCTTTTTGTGGGCTGTCTTTTCTTCTTGCCATAAAAATAACCTCCAAACTGAGTAATTTTATCTTACATCAGTTTGAAGGTTTACACAAACTTTGGGATGCTCCCAATTTACGGCGTTTCTTGGCTTGCTTTATGTTGTGTGACAATTAAATGACAATAATTTTGTAAAATTCTCCGTATGTTTTTCAATTTGTATATGTATCATTTTCTTTTGCATAAAAAAGTTTTATTTGTCGTAGATCATATATTAAATCATCATATTTATTATAATCCCTGTATAGAATATCTTTTATAATTGGTGTTAATGAAAAGATAAGTGAAAAAGTTAATAATACAAGAATTATAACTTGAACTGCCAGGGTAATCATCTCATCTGTGGTGGCAGCATTGCCAATTTTTTGCGCGACAAAGGCGATTATAGGAACAATTATTGCACCTAAAGTTTTAAGGGGCATTTTTAAGGGATCTATATAATCGCATTGGATTTGTGCAAGTTTTGCTTCTTCAATTAGCATATCAAGTGAGTCAGGATTTTGAATGTCTATTCTGTAGTCTTTTAATACATTAATGGTCATATTTATTCTTTTTTCGGAATAGGGGGCATAATGTTGTTGAAGCATTACTTCAAGATTTCTTTTTGTAGAATCAATTATAAAAAAGATTATAAATGATAGAACTCCTAATCCTATTGGAATATATGAAGCCCATGTTTGTCGAATGATTAAAAGTATACCACTAGTAATGGCACTGGCAAAAAGAATGATTACAAAAATCTTGCGGTAAAGCGGTAGTTTGGTGAATGGAATTGTACTTTTGATATTCTTCAATCCAATTTTATAGCTGATAAATAAATCACAAAATCTCATATGTTTGTATAGCCCTTCCTTACTTGGTATGTTTATCAAATTATAAAATAAAATTCAATAATTCATACAAAAATGATGATAATATATTTATTATAATTGTACTAATGAAAGTGATTATAATAGATAAGATAGGTCTTTCTTTTACAAAGTCAATAATTCTGTAAAAAAGTGCTTTTTTAAATGATTTAAATTCCTTGTTTAGAAGTGGGACGAATTCTTTATCTACTGCAGTTGATTCGATTTTAGCAATACAAGAAGGACATAAACTAGGTACACCATATTTTATAGCGATATCTTTTTTTAATCCACACATATCAAATAGACAGTTTCTTGTATCATCATGTAGAAAATAATCTTCATTAACTTTATGCAAAGTAGCAATTTGAACTATTTCATTTAAAATGATGCCATGTATATAGTTGAAGATATCAATATTTTGTTCATCAAATATTGTTTCTACTTGGTAGAAAGAACATAAAACCGTTTTTGAATCAAATTCTGATAAATCTCTGGTGAAATAATTGTATTCAATAGGATTATCGATAAAGCATAAGCAGAGGTCGACATTGCTATTATCAATATTGCTTGATGTAAGAAGTTGATTTATGCAATTATCGGAATAACCCCATTCAAGGTCGCAGGGGGGAAGTTGTTTAATTACTATACAGTTTGTAACTTCAAATAATTTGCTTGAATAATTTTGTAGTTTTTCTATTTTGTCGAGATAACGCTGATAACCAAGTAAACAAATTTGAATTTTAAACTTTTTCATTCGATAAGTACTCCTTTGTATATTTATAGTTCGGTGCTAATATTTGATGTAACTATTTACTCCTTCTTCGGTTTCCTCTTCCTCCTCACATACGAGAAATTCGGAAACAAGTCTTTTAACAACTCAGCAGTTTCTGCTGCCTTTTCATCCTCATTCAGATTCTGAACCAGTAGTTGGTCGTCATCATCAAGATTCAACGAAACAGTATATTCCTTATCCGAATCTATCGGATTCATCGGAAACTTTATCTCTTTGAAATAATATTCTGTTTCGGTTATTTCACCATCCTCCAGTTTATCTCGTAGGCGTGCCCAATATTCCACCATCTTCTTGAAGTTATCAAGGTCTTCCTGTGGGCGTGGTCCGGCACTTGGAAGCCGTTCTTCAAATTTGAAGCATACTTCGCCATCTTTGATTGTGGGGTGCAGTCCGTATGCCCATTCGATGTCAAACAGCACATGGAGCGCACTGAAGATATTGGCAACATCCGGGTCTGATAATGCATAGAAACTGACACCCAGATTGTTGGCGATATTGAGTAAAGTCGCTTCGTCTGGATATCGGTTTCCGAGCTCGTAATTTCGGATTGTGGATTCGTTTAGTCCGCATTTATCTGCCAATTCCTTTTGTGTCATTTTTGCTGCAATTCTGAAATTTCTAATTAAAAAGCCTACCCGGCTGGTGAATTTTTCGCCCATTTTAACTGTTCCTTATAAGTGTAATGAGTGTTGTAGCTTGTATGAAAACACGAGGCACAAATTATACATATACAGAGATTATAACATCAACAGTACAAAAATGAAATGTTTTTTTGGTGAAAAGTATTGACAGTACAAAAACGAACTGTTAATATAAAACGCATCAAAACCGTTCGGAAATGAACTGGATAATAATACGAAAGAGATGAGGCATTTGCTTATGGAGAACAAACGATTTTTAACAGCACAGGATGTCATGGAAATGCTGGACGTATCACTATCCTATGCTTATAAGCTGATACGGCGGCTGAATGCAGAACTTGAGGCTGAAGGATTTGTGACAATAAAAGGGCGTGTCAGCACGCAGTATTTTTTATGGAACGAATCTACGGACTGTCCACAGACAATGAGGTGGGATAGATGGCGGTTATCAAGAACAAAAAGACCGGAATGTGGGAGGTTAGGACCTATTATAAGGATTTGACCGGAGAAAGGAAGCAGAAGACAAAGAGGGGCTTTGCTAAGAAAAGCGAAGCCCTCGAATGGGAACGGAACTTCAAACTGAAAGAGAATTAGAGTATCAGTATGAGCTTTCAAAGTTTCGTGGATATTTATTTAACGGATTTAGAGCCGAGAATAAAACGCAATACGTTTCTGACAAAGAAGCACATTATTGAGACTAAGATTCTGCCATATTTCGGGAAAAGGAAGCTGGATGATATTCGTACTTCGGATGCCATCCAGTGGCAAAATGAGATTATGAAACTGAAAAAGGATAATGGGGAGTTGTTCTCCCAAACTTATCTGAAAACGATTCACAACCAGCTTAGTGCCATTTTAAATCATGCAGTAAATATGTATGGCCTAAAGGATAATGTGGCACGAAAAGCAGGAACTATGGGGAAGGAAGAAAATAAGGAAATGGAGTTCTGGACACAGGAGGAATTTCAGAAATTTTTGGAGTGTGTGGCAGATAAGCCGATTTCATATTATGCATTTGAAATGCTTTACTGGACGGGAATACGAGAGGGGAAATTACTTGCCCTGACACCTGCAGATTTCAATTTTGAAAAGAAAACGCTTCGGATAAATAAGTCATATCAGAGGCTGGAGGGCGAAGATGTGATAACGGATCCGAAGACACCAAAGAGTAACAGGACAATCGTTATGCCGGATTTCCTTACTATTGAGATGGAGGATTTTATAAAAAGCATATGCGGAATCAAGATAGATGACAGAATTTTTACCATTTCAAAAAGCTATCTGCATCACGAAATGGATAGGGGAGCAAAGCTTGCAGGAGTGAAAAGAATCCGAATCCATGGATTACGACACTCGCATATTTCCCTGTTAATCAATTTAGGATTTTCAGCATTGGCAATAGGGGAAAGAGTCGGACATGAGGCGGTAGATATCACTTATCATTATGCACATTTATTTCCAATGGTGCAGACGGATATGGCAGGGCAATTGGAAACAGAAAGGGAGGCGTTGGTCAATGTCAGAAATAGTATAAAGGAAAATGAACTGATTACATTAATAGAAAACAATCGTGGTACTAACGATTAGTACCATAAAACTTTTTCTTGTAGAAATATCGCTTGTTAAAAAAGAGTATAGCATGTGGGAAATGTTATAACAATAAAAAGCTAAACAATGTAAGTCAATAAAAATCCCTTTTATAACCCCTCCATAATTTTTTCAAATCTCCCCATTCCCCATCTTTTATGATAAAATAAATCATACTATTTGAAATGGAGGACAACTATGATTCAGGACAAAACGCAGTTAGTACGTGACGGATTGGAAACTGCATATATCGATGGCAATATTGCATCTGAGATATCATATAAGCCGGGCTTTGTTTCAAATAATCATAGGGAAGGCAAGAAAGTTATTTCAGTCATAGAGAGTGAACTTCTAAAATGTGATAAGTTTCAGATAAGTGTGGCATTTATTACTTTGGGCGGTGTAACACCGCTTCTTCAGACGTTGAAAGAGCTTGAGAGAAAAGGTGTTCCAGGGGAGATATTGACCTCAAACTATTTGGATTTTAGTGAGCCTTTGGCTTTGGAGAAATTGCATTCTCTGAAGAATATAAAGATTAGAATGTATGACACAAGATCTGCTAACAATGGCTTTCATACAAAGGGATATATATTCAGAGAGGAAGAAATATACAGGATCATAATTGGCAGCTCGAATATTACTAGTGCTGCACTCACGACCAATAGAGAATGGAATACGAAGATTGTCTCCACAGCACAGGGAGAGATGTCAGAGGATATATTAAGAGAATTTGACGAGTTATGGAACTCAGAATATGCTCTGGACTATGATGTGTTTTATGAGGAATATAAGCAGAGATACGATATAATCAAAGCTCAAAGGAAAATCGCTTCAGAGGGAAATATTACCTCATTGGAGAGATATAAATTAAAACCAAACAGCATGCAGGTAAGATTTATTGCTAACCTTAAAGCTATATTGGAGAATGATGAGAAGAGAGCACTTCTTATAAGTGCCACTGGGGAACGTGGTATATTTGTGACAGGTGGAAGAAACCCAGGATTTACAAGGGCTTCGGAAGCCTGGTCCTAGACGTTTCCGTGTGATAATTGTCCGGATTGGCTCCGGAAGGGAAAACTTAACAGGTATTTTTACTGATAGGACTAAATGATGAGTTGAAATTGAATCGGAAGATTTGATGGAAAGCTACAGTCAGGTAGTTCTATTTTTTGTGCACAAAAATGAGCCGGGCGGGCTTCATGCTTGCATGAAAGCACATTCGGCGAATGCGCATCAACAAGTGATTTGGTTACGAGGTATATCCAATGCGGGTGGCTCCCGATGGATGGAAAGGAGAGTTGAATTTATGATTTTAGAATTTATTGGCAGAGTTTTACTGAATGTTTTAAAGGCTATGGTATGGCTTGTGTTGTTCCTGCTTCGGTGTGTACTGGAACTGGCGAAACTGACATTATTGGTGTTTGGGCTGGTTGCAAGAGTATTTCTTGTGTTTGCCAGGGCAGCAGTTGATTAGGATGGAATGGTGATTTTTGTGTATTCTGGCGTTACAGATAATTTAACTGTCAGGTGTGAACAGCATTTATACATAGCTTCGCAAGAGGCAATGAGAAAGGAGGATTTTCTGCATGGCAGAACATTTGAGAGCAGTAACTCTCCGCGGGCTGGCGTTAAGGCAAATAACGATATTTTTAAGGCGCAATGCGCAGAAAGGATTTTTTATGGAAGAAAAAGCAAAGGTGACTGCAGCACCTACAATTACAGAACAGTGTGGTATTAAGTACAAAGAGGTGGATGGATTGTTTTATCCGATTTTGGGAGAGTCGGAGCCAGAGAGTTATGCAAGTCTTGGAAAGTATGGACACCGTTATCTCAGAGCTTTGATGGAGAATGACCGTTATCTGTATAACAAGTATTTTATGCAAGGGGTACTTTTTGATAAGGCAGCGGAATATGAGAATTATGCATGGCAACTGTATGACACTGTTTTACAGGGAATAAGCAAGGTAAGAGGAATTGGTTTGGATACTTTGGAAGAAAAAGGATTTTAGGTAACATTTCAGGAAAACATGCAGGCGGCAATGACAGCAGATGAGATTGTAACAGAGGATTTGTTTGCAACAATTGATTACAACAAGCGTGTACGTCTGGAACATGCAAAGGAAAATATCGCGTTTGAACATGCGGAGACACAGAGAATGGAGGCATGAGTTTATGGAAGAGAAAAGAATTTATTATGTGGGAATTGACCACGGAAATCATTTAATGAAAACATCAAACCATGTGTTTGAGAATGGTGTGGAAAGGCAGGCTGTAAAGCCTACCTTTCAGGCTAATACACTGGTTTATGATGGAGCATTTTATAAGATTGGAGAAAAGCGTAACAGTGTGAAGGACAGTAAGCTTGCAGATGATGATTATTATCTGTTGACACTTGCGGCACTGGCAAAGGAATGTCAGTCAGGGAATATTCCAAATGGTGCCGGAGTGGTGCTTGGAGTCGGACTTCCTTTAAAACAGTTTGCAACGGTAAGAAAGCAGTTCGTGAAATATCTGAAACGTGGAAATCAGCCGGTGCATTTTAAATTTGAGGATGTGGCATATGATTTTACCATTGAAAATGTACTGGCATTTCCGCAGTGTTATGCAGCAGTGGCAGACAGGCTTGGCAGTATGAAGGGGGAATATCTGATTGTGGATGTTGGTTCCTGGACAATTGATATCATGCATGTGAAGGATGGTGTTCCAGTGGAAAGTAAATGTGAGACTTTCACGGAGTCCATGATTTCTGTTATTCAGGAAATCAAGAGCAGAAGCAGTGAGGTTTTTGGCAAGGAGATTTCGGAGAATGTGATTACAGATTATATCAGCAATTTTGGCGGCAATTATCCGGAAAAGTATGCAAGGATTATGGACGAGGCGCTTGAAAAGTTTGTTGCAAGAGTGGAAGGAGTTCTGAAAGAGAACGGGCACGATACGGAATTTACCAACATTATTTATGTGGGTGGCGGAGCAAAGGCAATGGAGAGATTTGGAAAACATGGGGATAACATTTCTTATGTGACGGATGTCAGAGCCAATGCAAAGGGCTATGAGTTTCTTGCAAAACAAATGGCATAAAGGCAGGTGGTACACATGGCAATGGGATTTAGAGAGAGGCGGCTTGGCTGCCGTCTCTATATGGACCGCCAGTCGGATGCAAATATCCTTAAAAAGCTGGATAGGATGCTTGTGGATGGTAGCTTTCCTAACCAGACGGAGCTTATCAAGAGAGGTATTGAACTGGCCTATGAAGAAGTGTATGGAGAGGCGGAAGAGGTTAAGGCGTCCCATAGGCAAGAGATTGATGTAAAGAAGTTTGCGGAAGAAGTTGCCAGGGCATTGAAGCCGGAAATGGAGAAGTTGATGGCAGAGTGTGAGGCGAGAGTTGCCACGGCGGAAACACTAGCATTACCCGAGCTGGCTTTGGCATCAACGCATGATGTTCCACAGGATAATACAGTACCTGTAACTGATGATGAAGTCATTATTCCAAGTCAGACATTCAATTTTCTAAAAGGACTGAATGATGATTAGGAAGATGTGCAAACGACGTCGAATTGACGACAATGGAATCCTAAATGACGGCAGATTGACGTCATTCATGTATAAAATAAATATATCTGACTGCAAACTGACGCCAGTTGGCGGACGGTTTGCTGTCGGTATTTTGGCACATATTTTGTGCCATATATCGGGTGCAGGAGCTCCTGCCAAGACAAAAAATGGTAATTGCGGTTAGCAATTATATTTTTTTGGGGGAAAGGTCCGACCTTTTCCGCATCTTGCAAAACCTATAAGCAGAACTTTCAGAAAGGATGAAAAAGAAATGGTACAGATAAAAAGAGATTGGTTTGATACAGCATTGAAAAATTACGAAAGGGGAGAAACGCATGGCAGATGGAAAGAGAAGATACAAGTCTGACAGGAAAGATTATAAGATATCGGTAAAGCTGTCAGAGAAAGATATGGATATTCTGAAAGCGGCACTTAAGCGGACGGGAATGACAGCAAGTGCCTATATAAGAGAATTAATCCGGACAGGAGGCAATATAGATACAAGTTATCCTGAGGACAGGGCAAGAGCAATCCGTGTTATTGCCGGTATTGCAAATAATATTAATCAGGCGGTAAAGCTTGGCAATTCACAGGGGAAGTTGTATTACAGCGACATTGACAAGCTGCAGAACAGTCTGGATGATGTAAAGAAAACATTCGGGGAGGTGCTGGAAGTATGGCGATTACAAAGATCCTAAATATCATGGAATCGGAAGGCAGAAATCCGACAACACACCTGAAGAATGCTTTGGAATATATCCAGAATCCGGATAAGACAGAAGAATGTGTACTGGTGGGCGGTATTAACTGCCTGCCGGATACGGCATTTGAGCAGATGGAGGAGACAAAGAACATTTTTAATAAGACGGGTAAAAGGCAGGGGTATCATGTGATCATATCGTTTTCACCGGAAGAAAAAGTGACGGCAGAGCAGGCAATGTATGTGCTGGAGCACTTTGCGAAGGATGTGCTTGGTGATGATTATGAGGCTGTGTATGCGGTTCATACTGACAGGGAGCATATGCATGGACATCTTATCTGGAATAGCGTCAGCATGACGACGGGCAAGAAATACAATTCACCGAAAGGCAACTGGAAGAATCATCTCCAGCCTATCACAAATAAATATTGTGACGAGCTTGGACTTACTATTATGCCAGCAGAGTACAGTAGGAACCCTAAGAATATCAGCAGGGACAAATGGGAAAAGGAAATGTCCATGAAAGAGATAATTCTCAGGGATGCCAAGATGTGTGCATATGCAGCCGGGAATGTGGAGCATTTTAAATATCTGATGAAAAGACTTGGATATGTATTTAAGAAAGATGCGTGGATGGAAGTGCAGGCACCGGGATTTCGGTATTATCATAAACTGGCAAAGCTGGACGAGATGTTTTCAGAGGAGACGTTAAGGCATCATGTGGATATGCCTTGGATGGCAAAGCCTTACTTTTATTCGTCAGATATCAGGGGATTGCACAGGGTGAAACTGTCCCCATTTCAGAAAAAATTTTATGCAAAGCTATACAGATTAAGGATTGTAGAGCAGAAGCGTTTTGTAGTTGGTGGAGCAAAGTATACAGAGGATTTGAAAAGGTTTCATCAGTTACAGGACGAATATCTGCTGCTTGTAAATAATGACATCAAAAGTGTTGTGGAGCTTGTGGATTTCATAGGTGAGCAGAAAGAAAAGATTCAGCAGATTGAGGACAGACAGCATGAGATATACAGAGAAAGCTCAAGTCGGAAACGCAGTATTAAGAATGAAGAGCAGTACCGGGAATATCAGATATGGCATGTGGAAGTGCAGGAAGAACTGGATGAACTGAAGCAGGAGAAAAAGGAGATTAAGAAGCAGTTGCAGCTTGCTGATGGCATTATAAAAGAAGATTTGTATACGGCTTATTATGCGGTGTCTGGGAAAGAAGAAATCGTTGCAGACAGGGATGTTGAGATACCGGGGATGGAAAAGGAGGCTGAGGTTGAGAAAGCAACGGCAACAGTCGTTGAGCCTGATAGAAATGTTGAGGTAGTGAATCCAGACAATAATCAGAATGAAATAGGCAGACAGAAAGAACAGACTGATAGTGCGAGAAAACAACAGACTGATTTAGATAGCATAGGAATACCAGAGATTCATAATTCGTCTGATGTGAATGTTGCAAGAGTTGGCGAGAGTATTACTGACGTAACAGATAAAGGTGAATATGTGGAAACTAAAGAAAATGAGCCAGTGGACAAAGTTAGTTGGATTGTCAGGAAGATATCAGAGCTTGATGGTTATGAGAATGTCAGTGATTCTGTTAAGGCTGATATATTTGGATTTGATATTGCTGATGTAAGTGGAAGCATAAGGTTGTTCTCGGATGTAATGAAAAGGCTGGGGATAAAGCTGGATGGGGATGAGCTTTATGAAGAGTTTCAGAGGATTTATGATAAGAGTGTCGATAGAGATGCTGATAAGGAAAAGACTGGAGATAAGATTTGGAACAATGGCAGAGGAAGGTGATTCCTCTGTCATAACATCGTGTAGAAAAGTATTGTTTTAGCAAATGACTATATAATATATGGTAAAATGGAAACATAATACAAGTTTGGAATTATGTTGTGAAAAGTTTACGAACATTTTTCATAGCCATGGGACTGGCAACTGCTACTCCTAATACGCTAAATGGAATGATGGCAAAATATAGTAAATTTTGCCAGCGTTCATGATTACGTTGTTCGTAATTCTTATCCAATGATGTTAGCTTTTCTTGGGTGCTCATGTCGTTGGATGATTTAATTAGCATAGTTTTCGTTATGTATTTTTCTTTAGATGTATTTTCTGCATCAGAGATGGATTCAAATGCTTTTAGGCACATATTTTCAATGATGCTGTCCTGTAGGGTGCTGTTTTCGTCTATTGTTTGGATATAATTATTTTCATTCATGTGATGCCTCCTGATTAAAAATCTTTGAATTGACAAGATATATTTTAAGATTTATTCTTACAAATGTAAATACTAATAATGATATACAAATGATGTAAATAATAAAATTAGGAGGATAAAATATATTATGAATGATATAAATAAGGCGCAATGCTGGTGCAATCGCCTGTATAAATTGATGAAAGAAAAGAATTATACTCAAAAAAGCTTCTTAAAAGAATATAAGGAAAAATACGGAGGCGGAACGCAGGCAAATATAAGCAGATGGCTGCGTGTAGGAAGTAAAATTGAAAATGGAAAAACAATAGGGTTTCCTTCATATGAAACAATGTCAAATTTGGCAGATTTTTTTGGAGTATCAGTAGGTTATCTTATTGGTGAAACAGATTATGAATCATTTGAAATGGAAAAAGTGTGTAAGTTTTTAGGACTGGAGGAAGAAACCGTAAAAGCTATAAAAGGAATAACTTCTGGTGAAAATATGGGCATTGGAGCAAACAGTATGTGCGGCGAATATAAATCAGCATTTCGTTATATTTTAACAGCAAGTAGTTTTCCTGTTTTTATTAAAGAGGTTAGAGAATATGCAGAAAATGTCTACAGATTGAAGCATCCGATAAAATATATGGATATAGTTTCTGCAAAAATGAGAAAAGATTTATTTGATTTGGCTGTTAAGTGTATGGATTATCAATGCATATCAGATGATAAATATGGAAGAATAGATGATTTTGAGGAAAATAGTGTAGAACCTACAGAAGAATTGTTAGAGGCAATTAGGATACTGAAAGATGCACGAGATGAAGATTATGCTCAAAAATGTCATATAGAACAAATGGTTAAACTTTCTGAATATGAACTTCAGAAAATATATTTTGAAGTTATTAAGGAATTAACCAAAGAAGAGCATTTATCAGATATGGTAATTCCTGTATATATTGAAAAAGATTTAATAAATTAAGGTTAAAATTAAAATAGCTTTCTGCTTTTGAAAAGTTAGTGAGAGCAGTTTTTAAATTTTAATTTACCAGCAATTTTGATTGGAGACAACTCCTTGAAAAGTAAAAAACAAAGTTGACGATATAAAACTCTGGTTTTATAATAGGGTTATGGAAAAGGTAAAAAATTGTCGATAAAATTTCAAATATACCAATGGAGGAATGCATATGTCTAATTTTGGTTTGCCTGAATATGATCAACACAGAGAATGGATTCGTAATGCGAGAAATCGTAACATGAAGTGGGAAGAGATTGATTATGCGGGGCGTGGTAATGATGAAGGATTATCAGAATTCCTAACCCAACAGTCCTTATTGAATTTTTGGAAAGAAGTTAGTTGCAGTGAATGGAAAGAACTCGTTCACTTACAAAAAGAGGCAGAAGAACAGACACAGGTTATAGATTATCTTAGTGGTCAGGCTATGATTATGGGTGAAGGCGAAGATAATGATGTTACGGTACCAGCAGATCCACAATCCGCATGGCAGTTATATAGAAAAAAATTGATTAAGGGTGGTTTTAAAGAAGAAATCGTTGATGAGATGGAGAGAACTACATTAAAGATTTTGAAGAGACTGAGCAGTGACACAACCGAAATGAAACCAGTTAAGGGATTGGTTATTGGTAATGTTCAGTCTGGAAAAACTGCAAATATGGCAGCTTTAATGGCTATGGCGGCTGACTGGGGATGGAATATGTTTATAGTTTTATCTGGAACCATCGAAAATCTTAGACAACAAACACAAAACCGGTTATTAAATGATTTAAATTGTCAGGGCAATCTCAATTGGAATGGTTTAGAGCATTTATCTAAAAAACCAATGCTAGGACAAAGGACACAGGATTTGCACTTTGATAAAACGTCAAAACAGAGATATTTTACAGTTTGTCTGAAAAATCCGGGAAGACTTAGGGGGCTTATACAATGGCTGCAATCTGATGGTAATAAACAAAAACAGATGAAGATACTGGTTATAGATGATGAGGCTGACCAGGCTGGTATTAACACAGCAAATGTTAATAGTTCAACGATTAAAACAATTAATAGATTGATAAGAGATCTGGTAAATGGAAAAAATGAGAAATCGCAGGAAATCAGTAATAAATATAAGGCGATGAATTATATTGGATATACAGCCACGCCATATGCAAATATATTAAATGAGGCTGGAGAAGATTCGTTATATCCTAGAAATTTTATATCAACATTAAGTGTATCAAAGGAATATTTTGGACCACAACAGATATTTGGATTTGAGGGCGGGGATTATGATTATGATGGTTTAGATATCGTGAGAATTATTGATGAGGATGATCTTCAGGCAATCAAAGAAATTCATGAAGAAGGATCCCCGTATGTTCCGCTCGCGTTACAGGATGCTATATGCTGGTTTCTGTGTGGCGTAGCCTGTATGAGAATATGGGGATACGGAAAGCCGATTAGTATGCTGATACATACAAGTCAGAAAACTGATCATCATCAGAATATTGCAGAAGCGGTCAGAGATTGGATTGTGAGCAAAGATGTAGATGAGATGATTAGAAGATGTGAAAAAGTATGGAATACTGAAACCAGTCAATTTACATTTGAAAAGTTTAGAGAACAATATCCACAATACGATAGGAAGGATGAAGAAATAAACAGATATCCTTCATTTGAGGACATACGTAAGGAAATTACAATTTTGTTGAGTAAAGAACCAACTAATATTCCATTGGATGAGGACGATGAGTTCGCATATCACGAAGGAATTCATATGTGTATTGATAATTGCAAGAATAATGGAATTACCGACGATGGAATGTATGTCAGATTGGCATATCCTACGGCTGATAACATGCCAACACCAGCACCGGCGTTTATTGTTGTGGGTGGAGCAACTTTGTCCAGAGGTTTAACGATTGAAGGACTTATCAGCACATTTTTCCTTCGTTCTGTTAGTCAGGCGGATACACTTATGCAAATGGGGAGATGGTTTGGATACAGAAAAGGGTATGAGTTGTTGCCGAGATTATGGATTACATCTAAGACAAATGATCAATTTAAATTTCTTGCAGCGCTGGATCAGGAGTTACGTGATGAAATACATGAAATGGACACCTTAGGAAAGAGTCCTGCAAATTATGGACCAAGAGTGAAAAATACTCCTAAAGCAAGTTTTATACGTATAACTGCAAAAAATAGGATGCAGAGCGCACAAGCAACAGATATGGATTTCAGTGGCTCTTTTAATCAGACATATTTGTTTGATAATGATGTAGCAGCGCTGAAACATAACATTGTTGAGACTGAAAAGTTTATTGCTTCATTAGGACAACCGGAAGAACGAAAAGAATGCAATCAACATGCGGAAAATACTTTTATTTGGAGGAATGTTGAATTCTATTTGGTGAAAAAATATCTTGAAGAGTACAAATTTAATTCGAGATTAGGAGTTTTCAATGATATAGCTTCTGTTATTGCTTGGATTGAAAAAATTTCAGCAGAAGGGAAACTTGAAAATTGGAATATTATTTTGGCTGGAAAAGGTAGTGGTTCTGTTTGGAATTCACCAGTAGGTCCGGTAAAAAAAGTAAGCCGTACAAGGAAGAAATTGAAGAATGAATCGGATACGGTAATAAATATTGGTGTTTTAAGGGATCCAAAAGATATTATAGCTGATATAGATTTGGAAGGACAGCCGCAAGAGATTGTGAGCAAGGTTAAGGATTTTAAATCAAAATATGCAAAAGAGATTAGAAGTTTAGCTGGTTTAGATTCAACTCCACAGATGATTGTTTATATAATAGATAAAGATTCAAAAGCGGTAAAAGGCTCTGATACGAGAGAAGATCTAAATTCGGTTGAGGATATTGTAGGTATTTGTATGAATATTCCGGGTGGAAAACGCGGAACAGATTATACAGCGACTGTATCTATACATATGCAAAATAATCCATTTGACGACGAAGGTGACTTGGAGGGAACAAATGAAAATTGAAATTGCTGAACCTGGTAGAATGACCCAGTCGGGGAGTTCATTACTAAAATTGATACAAAATAATAATATGCCTATTTTAGATTTGTTGGTTCGAGAATCCATACAGAATAGTCTAGATGCAAAAAATGATACAGACCCATATGTGACTGTAGATTTTTTTACAGGAGAATTTAATAAAATATCTTTAAATAAGGAATTAGAGGGCATAACAGAAACTTTAAATAGAAAATATTGGAAAGACACGTACAAATTCATAGCAGTACGTGATTCAAATACTGTTGGACTGACAGGCAAGCTGCATTATGATGAAGTAACAGATAACCAGTATGGAAATTTATTAAAGTTGATTTATGAAATAAGTAAACCACAGGAAGCAGAAGGTGCAGGTGGTTCATGGGGACTTGGTAAAACTGTATATTTCAGAGTTGGAATAGGACTGGTTGTTTATTATAGCAGAATACTGAATGAAGAAGGAATATATGAGTCGCGATTAGCAGCTTCACTGGTGGAAAATGAAATGAATGCTGACTCACTTATTCCTGCTTTGCCGGGAAAATCAAAGCGAGGTATAGCATGGTGGGGACAGGAAATCGGCAGCAACAAAACAAAACCTATTACAGATGAAAAGTATATTGAAAAAATTTTAAATATATTTAGAATCGAACCATATGAAGGTGATTTAACAGGAACCACAATAATCATTCCTTATATTGATGAACAGATGTTACTTGAAAATAATCAGATAGAATATAAAGATAGTGAAGATAATAGAATACGTCCTTTTTGGAGATGCAGTATTGAAGATTATCTTCGAATCTCTATACAAAGATGGTATGCTCCGAGATTAAACAATGAAAAATATCCATATGGGAAATTTCTACGCGCACGAATCAATAAAAAAGGAATTGGTTTAGACAATATGGAACCTGCATTTCAGATTGTACAAGCACTTTACAATAGGGCTGTGTCAGAAGAGGCTGGGAATGATATTTTGGCACAAGACGGCGTGGAGTGTAAATCAGAAGACATTCTTTTGCGTAAGGTATTGGAAACAACAAAGGCTGGTACGATTGCGTATACGAAAGTTCCACGTAAAATATTGAAAACAGGATATCCAGATAACAAACCAGAGCCGTACATGTATTTTAATTGTGAAATAAAGGATAAAGAAAAGAATAAACCTGTTTTATTTTTTACTCGTAAACCAGGGATGATTGTATCATATGAGGATGTGGGAAACTGGGTTGATGGAATAAGTGCTTCTAGTAAAGATGAATTTATTTTTGCTATTTTTGTGCTAAACTCAGAAAATAAACTTACTAATACAAGAGAGCCATATAGTCTTGAGGAATATGTAAGAAAAAGTGAGATGGCCGATCATACTTCTTGGGGAGACTTTAGTATGGGTAATAATAACCCGAGAATTGTGTCAAAGGTACAAGCGCAGATTAATAGTAAAATTTCTAAGGAATTTTTTGTAGAGGAAGAAGATACAACTAGCAGATTAAACTCTGGTCTTGGAAAAATGTTTGGAGATTTGTTATTACCACCTGAAAATTTTGGTAAAAAGCCAAGTGGCGGAACAAGTGGTGGACAAGGCGGAAGTGGACACACCGAAACACATAAAAATGTTGTTTTTGGTTATGAATCATCAAAAACAAAATATTTTGCGAATGGGATGACGGTTAAGTTAACAATCAAATCGCGAAGAAAGATTTTGGCTACAGGGATTAATTTGGCAATAGATTCTGAGACAGGTGCAATTAAACCTAAAGACTGGGAAGAAAAAATGGGATTATCCATGCCGTTTGAGATAGTTTCTGCAGATATTGTTGTTACAAAAGTAGATAAACTTAAAACAAATTTAAAAATGGCAGTAGATAGCAGTAATGAAAGTTCTGGAATAAGTGACATTTCTTGTGAATTACTTAAAACGAAAAATGGTGCTGGTTATGGTATACATGTAAGGTCAGATGCTGAGCATTTGATAGAAATGGAACTTGATATTACTTTGCAGTTGAATAGAAAAGATATTAAACCATTGTTTAATGTTGAAAAGAATGAAGGTGATAAATAATGGCAGCGAATATTTCACTTTTTCCGGTAATAACGGATGATTTGTTAGGTAAAACTAGATTCCAGGCATCACCATATCAGCTTTATTATGTAAGAGATGATCAGGAATATGTATTGCGTACGGAAGAAGTTGATAGCAGTACTATAGTTCATAAAGTGATCGATGATGAGGGAATATGGTCTCCGGATGATTATCAGTTATGTATTGGAAGAAAGTATTCAATTCGTACATATCAGTGTTTGTTTGGACCAAACGGAATAGCATGTAATAATGCAAAACTGGGAATAGCATTAATATGGACATCCCCTGATTCAAAGCAAAGAGGTGTTATTCCGATTGGAGAGATAGAAAATTCCCAAAGAGATTTGGAATTTGAGTTAAATTATGAATTCTCAGAAGCTCAATTAAGAGGAAGTGTGGAATTTTCGACAATTATTTATTTGAAAGAAGCAGGCACTCCGCTTTGGGGAGAGGAACATCTGGCTAATCAATATGGATGTATTTTAGGAGAGTTAGATAATAAATTTGTAATAAGGCTAGATGGAAATGGCTCAGTATTTCCTATGTATGAAATACATGAACCGGGTCAGCCATTGTGGTATGTAAAATGTGATTGGATAGATCCAACATATGACCTGTTTTCAGACAGTGTTTCTATATACATAAATACTGCACACAAAAATTACAAGTATTTAGATAAAACGAAAAGAACATTTGATGAGCAACTTTTAAAGGAAATAATGGCAAGTGCACTAGGTGTTATTGTTACAAAATTAAAAGAACAGGAAGATTATTGGGATGCAACTACTTCTGGTGAGGATTTGCAAAATGGTAGTGTGTCAGAAGCTATCCACTATTTCATTGATACATTGGAGTGGGATGTTTCTGGACCGGAGGCAATGTCATTGTCTATAAGAAAATTTTTTGATCAAAGGATATAGAAAGTATGATTATTAAAACATTAAATCGTTCGGAGGCTCAGAATGCAATGAAAGAATGGGTTTTGAATTATCCTTCATTGCCGGAAGTCGAGGGAGATTATTTGAAGATACGTAAAGATATACAAGAGTTTAATCAAAAGGTGAGAAGTGAGTGCCCGGATAGTATAGCAAAAAAAGATTACTACATAGATGCTCACATTGGAATTTTGTTGTACGATTATTTGTGGCGTGTGCCGGGATTTAACCTTAGAGCTGCAGCTAATGACGATTTTTGGAGATATCTTTCGATAAAGGTTATACCAGATGTCGTTGCTGAAAGATGGGGATATGATAATGAGAGTCATTATTGGAGCAAACCTGCAAGAATATGGCTTAGATCAATTTGGTGGTACGTACATTTGTCGTGGCAGGGAGATATGCAGACAACTGCCAAAGTATTGGAGACTCCATGTTTTACAACCGACAGTATATTGAATTTAGAGGAAAGAACAGGACGTAAGGGAACGTTTATAAATGTATATAGATACATTATGTATTACTATAGTCATATACCGCAACAGGTTCTTGATGAATACAATAAGAACACAGAAACGCAGCAGGATGATTTATTCAGAATTGTAATGAAATTGAATACTGCTAAAGTGATGGTTGTGGATCCGGCATTATATTTGGGTGGCGAAAAAGAATATGTACGCTCTTTATTTATGGATTCGGGGGTGCGTGTGTAATGTTACCTAAAATTATTGATCTGTTTTCAGGGTGTGGTGGATTGGCACTCGGATTTGAAAAAGCGGGTTTTGATATTGTGGCAGGAATTGAATTGATGCCAGAAGCATGTAAAACCATTTCTTACAATCTTTCCTGGCGCTATGGAAAAAAAGAAACACATATATGCGGAGATATAACAGAAATAGAAGCAAGTGTGTTTAAAAATAGTTTTGGAGATGAAGGGTGTATTGTTATAGGAGGACCGCCATGCCAGGCGTATTCTATGGCGGGTCGCGGGAAACTTAGATCACTCGGTGAAGATAGAGTAAATATAAAAGATGCAAGAGGATATCTGTATCAGGATTTTTTGAGATTTGTATTCGAATTGGAAGCAAGAGCTGTTGTGATGGAGAATGTTCCGGAATCAACAAATTTTGGCGGTAAAAATATACCAGAAATAGTATGTACTGAGTTAACTAAAAAAGGTTATAAGGCATATTGGACAATACTTAATTCTGCCGACTATGGTGTTCCACAGGTAAGAGAGAGAGTTTTTGTTGTAGCAATCAAGGGGGATGAAGGAAAAGAGATAAAACTACCAAATCCAACACATCGAAATGAGGTTGATGTATTGACTCAGCATCAAAAACGATTTGAGGGATATAAGCAATGTCAATTTTTTGTGGAACCCAATGGAACAACAGATGAATTAAAACCATGGGTTACTGTAGGAGATGCTTTTTCAGATTTACCAGAAGTATTTCCGACAGCAGACTCAAAATACAAATTGGTGTCATTAAATATTGAGTATCCATATAAAACGGAAGCACAGAATGAATATCAAAAAATAATGAGAACCTGGTATGGTAAAGAGGGATTTGGTGTTTCGGCAAATGCATTCAGAAGGAATACCAGAGATTTCCCGATCTTTGAGAGAATGCAACAAGGAGATAATTATATTGCGGCGACAAAGATAGCAGAAGAGCTATTCTATGAAGAGGCAAAACTTTTTGGGTATGAGAAGGATAGTGAGGAATACATTAGTCTCTATAATAAAATGGTTCCGCAATATGATAAAGAAAAATTTGAGAATAAATGGAAAAAACTTGATGTAACAAAACCATCTCATACATTAGTAGCACATTTGGGAAAGGATACATATAGTCATATTCATCCAATTGAACCAAGAGGAATTACCGTAAGGGAGGCTGCAAGGTTACAATCTTTTCCAGATGATTTTTTCTTTGATTGTTCTATGGGCGATGCATTTAAGCAAATTGGAAATGCTGTACCTCCGCTATTGGCGTATGGAGTTGCAAAAACAGTGTTGAATACTTTTGAGGAGGAATAGGCTATGGGAATACTGGAGGAAATTAGAGAGTATTTCGCATCGACGCAAAATGGTGCAAGAGAAATTAAAACGTTACCAAAAGAATACTCAGCAATGGTTATCCGTGATAATGAAGGATATGGTGTTGCTATTGAATTTGATGATATCAGAGATATTTCAGAAAAATTTGCCAATAGCAGATTGTTTTCCAGAACTCTTGCGATTGGTGGGATAGAAAAAAAGTATCTTATTCTAAGTTGTATGTTGGATAGTTTACGATATGAATTTGCTACGGTCTGTGCGCAGTTTGTAGAGCCAGGAATTGACGGAATGGATAGAAAAAATCTTATGTCTGAACCATTGGAATGGTGGAAAAAGTGGCGTGAGTTAATGGGAAATACCATTTCTAATAAGGAAGCCTACAGTGTAATTGCAGAAATGATGGTTTTAGATGATTTATACACTCAGGATAATACTGTGGAATGGACAGCTGTTAATTCTGGGAGCCACGATATAGAGGGAAACGAGAGCAGCTATGAAGTTAAGTCAACAGTAAAACGTTATGGTGCTACTATTACTATATCTGGACAGCATCAGCTCCAAAGTTTAAAAAGATTACAGCTATATTTCTGTAGATTAGAACAGTCAAGAACAGGAATATCTATAAATGATATGAAGGATAGACTAGTTGCAGATGGATATGATAAAGATAAGATTGAACAGCAGTTATATCAGTTGGGATATGAGCGGGGTGCAAGTATAAGGGAAGAAAAATACAAAGTATTAGAAAAAAGAAAATATGAGGTCGATGATACATTTCCGAAGATAACAAAAGCCTCATTTAAGGATGATCATATACCGGAGTCAATAACGCAAATTACATATACCATTGATTTGGATGGCTTGGAATATACTGTATGGTGATCCCGGGAGAAAAGAAATGTTTAGAGTAATTGAAACTTTTAGTGGAATTGGCAGTCAGGCAAAAGCATTAACAAGAATTGGAAAACCTTTTGAAATTGTAAATACTGCAGATTGGGATATTAACGCAATACTGGCATATTGTCTGATACATAAAGGCAAAATTGATATTAATAAATATGCAGATATTTCAGATGAAGATGTTACAAATTTTTTAAAAGGTTTATCGCTGAGTTCCGATGGAAAGAAACCTATGAGTGATGAGGCGTTTAGGCGAATGCCAATGCATTTGAAACGAAGATTGTATGCAGCAATAAAAGAAACAAGAAATATGGTAAGTATTACGGATGTTATGGGAAGTGATATACCCGACAATATTGATTTGTTCACATATTCATTTCCTTGTCAGGATTTATCATTATGTGGATGCTGGCATGGGAATAAAAGTGGAATAGCAAGGGATGCACATAATCGTTCTGGTATGCTTTGGGAAGTTGAACGTATATTGCTTGAAATGAATGAAATGGGAAAAGAATTACCTCGCTTTCTGCTTATGGAAAACGTGACTAATATTCTGTCAAAACCACATGCTGCAGATTTTGGTGATTGGAAGGAAACTTTAGAAAATCTGGGATATTATAATAAAATATATAGGCTTAATGCTCAAAATTTTGGTATTCCTCAAAAAAGAGAAAGAGCGTATATGATCAGTATATTGTGCAAAAATAATGCAGAAACGATAGCCCAAGTAGAAAAGTACTTTGAAGAACATAATTTGGAAAAGGATGAAGCAACGCGTTTAAAGCAAAGAAATTTAAGGTTAAAAGACATTCTTTGTTTAGATTACGATGATGTTCCCCGATATAAGGAAGAAGCTGATGCAAGTAAACCTAATGATACGCCTTCCAGAAGAAAAATATGGGAAGATAATGAATTGTTGTATGATGGAAAAGAGATTAGGGACATCGTTGTTAATACAGTAACGACAAAGCAGGACCGTAATCCTAATTCCGGCTTGATTATTTATAAGAATCGGGCAAGAGGAAAGACAAAATGGAGATATCTGACTCCAAGAGAGTGCTTTAAGTTGATGGGATTTGATGAATCGGATTTTGACAGGATAATTAGTGATAATCCTATGGTAACAAAGAACAGATATTTGTATTCAACAGAGAAGCTTATTAAACTGGCAGGTAATAGTATCGTGGTTGATGTTTTGGAAGCTATTTTCCGACAGATAATGGATATTAATGGGAAGATTTTAGGTGAAAGAAAATGACAATAAATCAGAAAAAGTCTTTAGTGGCATTTTACATTTCAAAGTTTAATGATGATGCATTTCGTGAATTGGGATATAGTGGACCGGTGTCAAAAGCGATGGATGACTTATCAGTACGAATTACCGGTCCGGGTGTTGAACCTAATGCTTATTTAAGACGAAGACGGGATGAATTTGATGTGTTTTTTGATAATGGAAGAGCTGGACAACATAACAGAAAACCAACAGCGACTGTAACAGAACTTTATGAGCAATGGGATGTAATGGAGTTTAAAGAAATAACAGAAATTGTGAAATCAGTTTTGGATGGAACAATGGAAGAAACTCAGGTGATAAATTTAGATGTTGATGGAGAAAAAGTTTCAGAATATGATGTTGAACAGTATTTAAACTTTGATGATAATACAGCAGCATTAAATAAGACGGTAAAATCTGTGATAGAACGTACCTATTCTAAAAAGAAAGTAAATATGTTAAAGCGTCTATATGCGTATAGATGTCAGATATGTGGTCAAAATGTCGGTGAAGAACATGGCGTTAATATTGCGGAAGCTCATCATATTAAGTATTTTTCAAAGAGTGTTGATAATTCATCAGATAATCTTCTTATATTGTGTCCAAATCATCATAGTCTGATTCATGTATTAAATCCAAAATTTGATTATGATGAATTACAGTATATTTATCCAGACGGAAAGACTGATAAAATTATATTGGATTTGCATCTGACTCATGGTAAGGAGGAAGAATAAAAATGACAATATCTGAGCAAATAAAAGTATTATGTGTCAGACAGAAAATAAGTCTGGCAGAGTTGGCAAGGAGATTGGGAACAACACCTCAAAATTTTAATGCAAAACTGAAAAGAGAAAGTTTTACTGTGGCAGAGCTTGAGGATATAGCAGAAGCCGCGGGAGTTACTTTTGAAAGAAGTTTTGTGTTGGATGATGGAGACACAGTATAAGAAGGTGATATATATGGCGGATGTTTTGACTAAAGAACAACGGCATAAAAACATGAAAAATATTCATGGAAAGGATACTAAAATTGAAATTATCCTTAGAAAAGCTTTATGGGCAAAAGGTTATCGGTACCGGAAGAATTATAAAAAGTTACCGGGAAATCCGGATATTGTGTTGACAAAATATAAGATAGCAATTTTCTGTGACGGAGAATTTTTCCATGGAAAGGACTGGGAAGTATTAAAACCCAGGCTGGAGAAGAGCAATAACAGTGAATTTTGGATAAGTAAGATATCTAGAAACAGAGAGAGGGATGATGAGGTAAACAAAAGATTGTTGTTTGAAGGGTGGACTGTTATCCGATTTTGGGGTGATGATATTAAGAAGCATACGGATGAGTGTGTGAAGGTTGTCGAGGAGGCAATATTTGATTTGAATTTTGATGAAAGTGAAGACTTTAATTAAGAATAAAGTCTGAGTTATAATTTAAATAGAAAAAATGAGACTAATAGATAGCAGTTCTATTTTAGGAAAGGTGGATATTTGCATGGATTATAAAAGCAAAGTGAAAGAGCTAATTGAATATCCTAGAGAAGCGAATTGGTATGAATTCAAGACCAACTGGTATGAGCCAGCAGGAATTGGTGAATATGTTTCTTCGTTGTCAAATGCTGCCGCATTGGAAGGGCGCGAAGCCGGATATTTGGTATGGGGAGTAGACAATGATACTCATGAAATTATTGGAACAACTTTTGATTATACGGTTGATGTAAAGAATGAGCCACTAGAGCATTATTTGGCAAGACAGGTTTTTCCGGATAACAATTTTTCATTTCACGAAATTACAGTAGAAGGAAAAAGGGTTGTCATTTTAGATATACCTGCAGCAACTAAAGTACCGACCAGTTTTGATAATAACAGATATTTACGCATTGGATCCAGTAAAGTAAATCTGAATAAATACCCAGAGCGTGAGTCGAACCTATTTCATGTATTGCGTGTTGGGCTACCTACGATTTGTAATACAGAATCGGAGAATCAAGAATTAACATTTGATAAATTGTTTGTATATTATGCATCAAAGGGAATTACACTAAATAAAAGAACTTTTAAGAAGAATCTTGGCTTTTTGCTGGACAATGGGAAATATAATATGTTGGCGCAGTTAATGTCAGATAATAGCGGCATTCCGATACGTTTTGCAATTTTTAAAGGTAAAGATAAAACATCCACGATGTATTCTGTTCGTGAATTCGGAAATACCTGCTTGCTGATGTCGTTAGATAAAGTTCTTGAGTATGGTGGTGTACTGAATGTTCCACAGGCAGATGAACGAGAAAGAATAGTGGAGAGAAAAGAGATTCCTCTATTTGATGAAGAGGCATTCCGAGAAGCAATGATAAATGCATTTGTGCATAATCAGTGGACAACGGGGAATGCGCCAATGATAACAGCGTTTTCTGACAGAATAGAGATTTTATCCAGAGGAACAATTCCTCCGGGACAGACAATGGAAGGATTTTTCGCGGGTGAATCTGTACCGGTAAATCAAAAATTATCAGATATGTTATTGCAACTGCACATAAGTGAGCGTACAGGTCGTGGAGTCCCAAAGATAACAGAGGTTTATGGAAAAGGAACATATGAGTTCAGGGAAAATTCTATTGTCGTGTCCATTCCGTTTACCAGGGTATCAACAGAGGATGAGGACCCAAGATGGACCCAAGATAGGACCCAAGATAGGACCCAAGATGGAACTCAAGAAGATAGTAAGGGTAGTTCGGAGGATGAGAAAATTAAGCGTATTTTGGAATTTTGTCAAACCCCGAAAGGTATATTAGAAATCACAGAAATGTTAGGATATTCCGGAAGAAAGCCAACGAAGAAATATGTCAAACCATTGGTTGAACAAGGACGTTTGGCGATGACGATTCCGGATAAGCCTCAAAGTAAGAATCAAAAGTATGTAACCGTGAAGTAATTAATGGTGGGTGAATAGAACGATGGACTAGTTTGGAAGGGCATTTTAAAGAATAAGAAGTATTGTGCTTATTTCAACCAAAATCTGGTGCGTTTTCCTTAAAAAACAGCAACCCTGTCCATAGACAAACACAAAAACCCATCGTATAATGAATACACGATTTGCAAATTTCATACTTTGCCGAAGTGTACAATCACGACAGAAGGCAGTATGATATTTTTGCATAAATCAGAAAAAGGTCACAAACTGACACCTTTTTCGCAAAAATAGACCATGATAGTCCCTTGTGGACGACACTGGATTGGTTTATACTATATTCAGGCTTTAGACAAGCCAATAAGAAAATGAAAATTGACAACTGAATAGCAGTTACAGATTTGAGTAAAATTACGGATCATATACCCGCAGGATGAAAGTCACAGTTATCATATTAGTAGGCTGATGGATTGAGAGATGAAGGCTGAGAGGCTGGACGGAAGTTCGGGCAATGCGGGATCAGGTATGTTGCGTAAGGATAATAACCCATGAGGGGCGAGAAGTTCGTCCCGATCCCCGCAATGCAGGTAGGGGAGATAGTGCTTCTCCGGAATGGAGAAGGGCGTCGTGAACACAGATAGTGGCTCGTCTGTAATTCCCGGAGATGAGTACACCTTTACGTATACGGGGCGATGAGGGGTCAGAAAGACCGGCGTATACCTTCATAGGACGTTAAGAGAAGTCCAAAACAGAATAAGTGATAACCAGAATCGTTATCCATAGTTTATGCATTTTCAAATGAGCTATGGGTAGCGATTTTTTTAATGGAGGTAACGCAGATGGAAGAAAAAATAGATATTAAAGCAAAGACAATTAAGGTGGATACGGGTAAAGGAAATACCATAAAAGTAACCATGTCATACGGTGAACAATCAACTCTGGAAGAGTTGTTGATAGCATATCTGGGGCAGAAAATAGCAGGTGGAAGTGCAGCATAATAGTAGCTGCCTGATGATTTATAAGGGCTCGTGTTATGGTTGTGACTGGTAAAAATGCTGAAAATCATATTTTGTCAGAAAATGTGGAAAAAAGTGGTAGACAAATATTTGCTTGGAATGTAATATAAGCATGTGGTAGGAAATTAGATTAAAAAATAGCCACAATACCTGTAAAACATTGCGAACGTCCAGCCAACGTGATGACCAATGTTAAGTTTTTCTAATTGAATAGTTGACAGTAAGACAGCTTGAAAATGTCGGTGCAGATGAGACACCATGAAATAATAACCGCTGTCCATGGTCAACAAAGTAAGCGCAAGCTTACATACATATTTACATACGGAAACATCGTATGGATGCAGAGTATGGCGTCAGAGATTATAAGAATATATGACGTCAAAACAGTTTAAGTTGAAATGAATATCGAACCAAAATGAAGAAAAGATGTAAGTTATTTAGCTTTTCTGTATGGTTTGTGCTTTTCGGCTTTCGTGTGTAAATGTGATATGTAGCGCGGTTGTTACAGCAGATGTAACAAGAGACTTTGTTAACTATGGAGAGCGGTTTTTGTGTCTCATGATTTAGCCACAAGGAGGACATTTTCAGGCTGTTTTTCATTTTTGAAGGGAAGGAGAAGAGTGTATTTTGCAGGAAACAGATACGAAAGAGCTGAATGTGACGGAGGGTTCACAACATGATGCAAAACAGCAGGGAAAGGCGAAACGGTATGGAAAATATACTGTTCAGTCCACCTTTGCAGGAAGCTGTAGCATTACGGATGTTATGAATTGCTATATAGAACGGAAAGCGTCACTTAGATATCAATAGAAGCTATTTTTACAGCAGTTGAAGAACGACAGGAGGAATTGTAATGAGTAAGAAACAGATTGATATATACAGAACAGGAATTTATCTGAGATTGTCTCAGGGAGATGAAGATATTGATGGACTGGAGAAGAAGGAAAGCAACAGTATTTCCAACCAGAAACTTTTACTGGAGGGATTTATAGATGCCCATGATGATTTGAAACTGGTGGATATTTTTATTGATGACGGTTACAGCGGAAGTAATTTTGAAAGACCGGAGTTTCATAGGATGATGACATCCATGAAGGCGGGGAATCTTGACTGCATTATTGTAAAAGATTTGTCCCGACTTGCAAGGGAGCGTATTGGTGCGGATGAGCTGATACAGAAAACTTTTAAGAAATATAATGTGCGTTTTATTGCAATATCGGAAGGGTATGATAGCCTGACTGCCAGTAGCAGTGAGACGCATACGATCATTCCTTTCAAGAACCTGCTGAATGAGCAGTATAACGGTGATACGTCCATGAAGGTTCGTACCAGTCAGGGCATTTTGAGAAGAAATGGGCTGTTTATCGGCGCATTTGCACCATATGGTTATCAAAAGGCAGAGGATAATAAGAATCATCTGGTGCCGGATCCTTATGCAGCCGGTGTGGTTCAGGGGATATTTGCAAAGAAGCTTTCGGGAATGAGTGCATCAGGAATTGCAAAGATTCTTAACAAGAATTGCGTGCTTGCACCATCGGAATATAAGGCAAAATGTGGAGAAAAATACAGCACCAGTTTTAAAGGCGCAGGACAGTCAAAATGGTCTGCCCAGACAGTATCAAGGATTCTTAAGAATGTGGTGTATATCGGAACATTGGCACAGGGAAAGCGGACAACCGTCAGTCACAAGGTTAAGAAGGAAATAGCAGTACCGGAATGTGACTGGGTGGTAGTGGAGAATGCACATGAAGCAATTATCAGCAGGATGGATTTTGATGCAGTACAGGTTCTGATGAGTCGGGATACCATAGCAGTTGCTGGAAAAAACGAATCATATATGTATGCGGGAATTTTATATTGTGGTGATTGTGGCAGCAGTATGGTTCATCGCAAGGAGTCATACAAGGGCAGGGAATATATCAACTATATCTGTTCTAATTATAACCGGAACGGTAAAGATGCCTGCAGTCGTCACTGCATTCGTGAGGAGGACCTGAATCAGATTGTGCTGGGAGAATTGCAGGGATATATCAACAGTATGTGTGACTGTGAAAAGGTACTGGCGCATCTGGATGAGCTGAATGTGAATTATGATGAGGCCGTTGCCCATGATAAAGAGATTGTTGCCCTGAAGCAGGAGCTTACAAAATGCTCTGCATTTAAGGCTTCCCTCTATCAGGATTTGCGTGATGAGATTATCAGCAAGGAGCAGTTTACAAGGTACCGCGAGGAGTTTTCGGCAAAAGAGAGGGAACTTGAACAGGCAATCAGAGAGCAGGAGACAATCATCCGCGATATATATGAAAATGGAATTGCTGTGGCAAAGGACCTGGAGCAGTTTCGTGAAGGTCTGGTGATTGGAAATCTGGATCGTGTGGCACTGGTTTCATTTATTGACAGGATTCTGATTTATGATGATTTCAGGGTGGAAATTGTGTTCAAGTATCGTCAGGAGATGGAAAAGGTTGCCAGATTGTTTGATGTCGCAAATGAGAAGAATGCGGAGCCTGTGTACACCATGGTAGATGGTTTGCCAGTGTTGGAGCTTAAGGAGGCGGTGTAAATGGCGAGAACGAAGAATAGATTTAATGCAGTTCAGATACCAGAACCGGCAACAGCTGATATACCTGCAAAGCAAAGAAAATCCTTTCGCGTTGCACTTTATGCCAGATTGTCGGTGGAACTGAAATCAAGACCGTCGGAGTCCATAGCCAACCAGCTGAGTATTTTAAGAGAATTTATCAGGGATAAGGCTGAATTTATAGAATATCAAGAGTATGTTGACAGTGCAGTGTCGGGAACCAGTTTTGACAGACCTGCATTCGGGCAGATGATGGATGATGTCAGGGAGGGGAAAATCAGTTGCATTATTGTAAAGGATATGTCCCGTTTTGGCAGGGATTATATCGAAGCCAGCAATTATATTGAAACGATATTTCCGTTTCTTGGGGTACGTTTTATATCGGTAAGTGATCATTTTGACACAGAGGCAGAATTTAACCAAAATAAGGCACTGGAAATTGCATTGAAAAATCTGGTGAATGATATGTATGCCAAGGATATTTCAAAGCGTGTTTCAGTTAGTCGCAGGCTTGATATGGAAAGGGGCAAATTTACCGGAAGCAATGCACCATATGGTTATAAGGTGGATAGTGGGGATGCACTTCGTAAGTATGTGATAGACAGGGCTGCGGCGGCAGTTGTCCGCCAAATTTTTGAACTGGCAGCAGATGGAGTGACACTTAGGGAGATTGCGAAAGCACTTCAGGAGTATCGCATTGCATTACCGGGAGATTATCTGAAAACAGGGAATCTCTATGTGGAGGAAGGTGCAGAGGCAAAGGCATGGTATCCCGGTACGATTTCCAACATCCTGAAAAATCAGGCTTATATTGGAAACATGGTACAGGGGAAAAGACGTACCAGTCTGTATGATAATGAGGCAAGGCATGCTACGGATGAAAACGATTGGATTGTGGTTGAAAATACCCATGAAGCGATTGTGGATAAGGAACTGTTTAACAAGGTAAGAGCTGTTATGGATAAGAAGGTGGAAGAAAGCATTTTTACCTCTGACAGGGGAAAGAATCTGCCGATAAAAGAGGATATTTTTGCAGGAATTTTATTCTGTGGAAATTGTGGCAGAAGAATTCCTTTAGCTTCCAGAATCCTGGAAAAGGATGGAGTGTTGGAGCGTCAGTATTTTTATTCCTGCAGATACAATTATGATTTTGGTGGGAAACAGTGTGGCTGTACCATCATGGAGCAGGATCTTATAAAGGTGGTGCATAACCTGCTTACAACTCAAATTGCAGTACTGACCGACAGTGCCAGGACGGAGGCTTCCATGCGAGGCGTGATGGACAGGGAACTGAAAAATCATGACATGCGGATTCAGAAGATTCAGAAGCAGATTGACAGGAAAAATTACGAAGAAAGCAAAGAGTATCAGTCTTATGTTACGGGAGAGATTACTAAGGCTGATTTCAAGTGCAGGCAGGAGAAAAACGCTGATGCCATAATGAGACTTCGGGGACAGATATCGGATGAAGAGGCAAGCCGCAGGCGTGTGAAGAGATTTTGTGAGAAGAAGATACAATGGCTGAAAGCAATTTATCGTTTTCAAAGTGAGGTCACACTGGATAAAAATATGATTAAAATACTGGTCGACAGTATTTACCTGTATCCGGGTAAGAGGCTGGTAATTAACCTGAATTTTAAAGATGAGTATGCCAGGATGGCAGACGGAGAGGAGATTTAAAATGGAGCAGATAGCAATATATTTGAGATTATCAAAGGAAGATGAATTTGTAAAAGATGAGAGCAACAGTATTATCAATCAGCGTGCTTTTATCCGTGGATTTATTAATAAAAATAAGGAACTTCGCAAAATGAGTGTGGTTGAGTTTGTGGATGATGGCTATTCGGGTAAAAATATGGACCGCCCGGATATGCAGAGAATGCTGGAACTGGTGAAAAGAAAGCAGATTTCATGCGTTATTGTAAAGGATTTTTCCAGATTTTCCAGAGATCATATCGAGCAGGGAAAGTATATTGAACAAATATTTCCTTTTATGGGTGTGCGATTTATTGCCATAAATGATAATTATGACAGCGCAGATTACGTGGGTGGTATCGGTGAGATTGATGTTGCATTTAAGGGAATCCTGTATGATTTCTTCAGCGAGGAGCAGTCTTCCAAAGTATCATTGACACTTGATACAAAGCGTGGCAATGGTAAGTATATAGCTACTTATGCTCCTTATGGCTATGTGAAAAGTCCGGAGGACAAGCATAAGTTGGTTGTGGATGAGTTTGCCAGTCAGATTGTAAAGCGCATTTTCAAAGAGTTTCTGTCTGGAAAATCTATGTACAAAATTTCAGAAGGACTGAACCGGGATGGAATAGATACGCCGGGCGTGTATATTGCCATGCAAGTAGGAAGTGAAAAGCAACTTGCCAGATATCGTGAGAAAAAGCCTCTCTGGAATAATGTTGCAATAGGAAGAATCCTCGGAAATGAGCAATATACCGGCACGATGATTTACAGCCGCTTCAAGATTGAGAATGTTGGCGATAAACATGCAAAAGCACTTCCAGAGGATGAATGGAAGCGTGTGGAAAATTGTCACGAAGCAATTATAAGCAAGGAGAATTTTGAAAAAGTAGCTGCCATGCGAAAAGAAAATACATGTGCCAGTGCCAAAAGAAAGCATGAAACACATTGCCTGACTGGTAAAATGATCTGTGGTAACTGTGGGCATCGCCTGTCCCATACTTATGCCGGACGACCGAAGTATTATTGTGCAAATCATTATCTGGACAAGACTGATGAAAAATGCAATATCAGTGTGCTGGATGTGGATATGGAGAGCGTTGTGAAGAAAGCACTTCAGATGATGATTGATGTCCTGGTAGATTCCAGAAATGTTGTGGATATGCAACGGGAGAAACAGGCAGAACGATTAAAGCAGGCAGAGAAGCATCTTTCAGATATGGAGCATAGCCGTGAACTGATCGAAAAGGACCTGCGTGAAGCTTATGAAAGTTACAAGCTTGGCATGACGGATAAGGAAACATATTTGGAACAACGTAAGACATATGAGCAGATGCTGGCGAGCTTGCAGGAGAATATCGAAAAGCAGAGGGCAGCAGTTACCAAAATGGCAGATGTGGATGTGCCAGAAGTGGCAGGCCTGGAGATGCTGGAAGGAAAGTTGAAATTGACGGGACTTAACAGGGAAATGGTGGATGCTTTTGTGGAGGAGATTGTCGTGTATGCTAAGGATAGGGTGGAGATAAAGTGGAAGTTTAAGGATGAGTTTGGGGAGGTGGGAAAGGTCGAAAAAGATAGAATATTTGGTGGAGCAGATGGAAGTGGGGTGGTATAATTAACATTGGTATAGTATTTTTGCTTATGTATGGTTTCGTTTTGGAGGGTAAAATATGCAAGGAACAAGATTAAAAGAAAAAGTGAATATATTTATTAGTTCTAATTGTGGTGGAAGGTACACATTAGTTAGGGAAGCATTAAGATTGTTGCTTTTGGAAACAGGAATGTGTGAAGTTTATATGTTTGAGGAAGAAGGGGCAACAACAAGTGATGTTGTCTCATCATATATGAGAAGACTTGAACGATCCGACATTATTGTCTTTCTCATCGATAATAAAGACGGAATTGGCGAAGGTACAATGAAAGAGGTAAAGAGAGGAAGGGAATTAAAAAAGAAAAGCTTATTTTTATTTTGCGATGAGAATGAAAAGGAAGCAACGGAACTACAGAAAGAAATAATAGGCATGCCGAATGGAGAAAAATTCAAAGTGATTTCCCAGTTTGCTAAGTTTCCTGAAATTGCATATGAAAGTGTGATAAACGATATTATTGACACATATCTGAGTTATTGCAATGCAAAGGTTGCACGTATTGAAGCTGAAACAGATAGTGCTAATCCTGTTGAGAACACAGTGGGCGATATTCGAACAATATTGAATAAAGATGCTTTTAAGGGCTGTAATTATACTAAATGGTTGTTAAATAGTGAAGTCATTATTGGACGAGATTATCCTAAAAAAATAGATACTTTTGATAGACTTTGCGGTGAGTTGTTAGAGGTTATTCTGGGAAACAAAGCCGTAGAAGATATTGACTTTGATGGAATAAAAAAATATGTCAAGGATATGCATGAACCGGGGAATTTGCAAAAAGCAATAATATATAGATTGGACGCAATGGAATCGTATTGGAACGGTGAAATAAACAAAGCAATATCTTATTTAGTTAAAGCACTGAATATTGCTTTGGGAACAAAAAAAATCCCACGATGGTTTATAAATGACATTGCAATTGATTTAAGAAATATGAATGTTATTATCAATCAAGAGCGTAATGTTATAGAGTATTCTCCACAGGGGCAAGATGTTATAAATGAAAGTGACGAACCAGTTTTCTTTCCTGTAGTAGACAGATTTTCTTCCAATTTTTATGAAAATGTGGCAAAAGGAATGTTGGAGAATGCAATCGAGTCACCATTTACAATTAGATTTGGTGGTGTTGATTATATATTAGATCAAATTGTAGATATTTATGTTGCAGCCTTATTATATGGTTCGATAGTGCATACTAGTATGATTAGAGAAAAAACCGTATCTTATCTTCAAGGACTTTGTTTACAATATAGGGACCATAAGATTTTAGTTACGACAATTAAATTATTATTGATAGTGGGAGATGAAAAGAAATTATCAAAGTTTATAGAAGCATATGGTATCTGTACTGATAATGTGACCTCAGAAGATGTAAGCGATTGGATAGAGGCTGTGTCAAGGATAAAAATCAAATATAGAAGGATTAATTCGTTGTGTTTGTTGTTTGGTTTTTGGGGTTCATATTTTAGTGATAAACAGTTTGAAGATATGGCAACAAATTTGAAGTCTGAGATATTAACATGGGCAGACGAGCAATATGCGGGTGATTTAATATCAAAAGTGTATTTATCAGCATTGGAAAGAAATCAGTATAGAATTTCGCAAAGTGATGTCTTGGAAGTGGCATATTGTTTTAAGGAGAAAAAATTGAGGAGATGGTATGACAACATTTTTGGATTGTTAAGTAGAATTAGATTAGACAAGATTGGTACTACAGAAATAAATAGATATATGTCGTGGCTTATAGGATGTATCAATGATGATGAAATTAGAAAACAATGTCATAAACTTCCTGCAGCTGTTCAGAATGTAAGATTGCAAAGAGAGGACGTTTCGCTATTAGATGAAGTGGTTAAAGAAAAGTATGAGCACTTTTACAACAAAGAATACAGCTTAAATGTTTTTGAGCATGATTTGGAAGAAACAAATATACACATTGATAGACTAATTGAATGTATCGAATCACAGAATGAAACGCAAGGTAAGGGTGGGTGTTATAGTGAATATGTTACCAATCCATATAGAACAATAGAAAATATTCTTACTATGGGAAAAGTAAAAGTGCGTGTAAATGAGATAGAAAAAATCCTGAGGGCTGCAATAGGAACACTTATGGCGGAAAGGCAAACTTTGTCAAGCAAGATGGATGCTTGGAAATTAATAACAATAATATTTATGAGATATCCAAATGCAAAATGTGTAAAAGTAGCTAATGAGGATATTAATCAAAATATAGATGTATTTTTGCAAGGAAAGGATGTTTTGTTGGTAGCTGGATACAATGAGAGTAGTTTGCAGATAGCATTTCAGTTTTGGAAAATGTTCACTAATCAAAATTGTGAGCTAGAGGTAATAGAGGCTTTTTCTAATATTGCGAAGAACGATGATGCAAAAATAATCACAATACTTGGTTATTTATATAGCTTGTTAACAGAATGTGAAAAGTTAGGATTATCAATTAAAAATAGTAAATATATGTTACAGTCCCTTTTGGAATTCAGCCGGAATGAGAACAGTGAGGTAAGATTTTATGCATATATATCGTTAATCAAGCTAATTAATATAAATGAGGAATGTGAAAAATTGATTTTAAAACGACTGTCAGAGGCTATGGATAATGAAGTGTATAAAAATAAAGTTGCAATAGTAAGCAGAGTGTCAAATAAAAAAGGTAAGCAGATAGAATATATTATTTCCAAGGGAAAGGTTGATAATCACTTTTGGGTAAGAAATGTAGCAAACAGATAAAAATAATTGTTGAAATATACAGAGAGAAAAGGGTGATAAATAATTTGAATGAAAATTTATTAAATAGAAATTATTCTTTGACATGGTTTGAAGAAAAATACATTGATTTGCTTGAAATGAGTCCTCGAGAAGATTCTTTTCAAGACTTAATAGTATATCCATTAATAGATAGCATTCTTGCTAATAAAATAATGAATGAATATGATATTGTAGATAGTAAAAATTTTCGTCAATTTAATACAATAGAACATGATAGAAGGAAATATTCTGTTCTTACAAAGGCAGTACCAGATATGTTAATCGCAAAGGATTTTTTTTATAAAAATAGAAATCCGAAAATACAAGAGTTGCTACAAGTAAGATTGACTTTCGAAATTAAAGAACCGAATAGCAATGAAATGTTAAATGGTAGTCTAAAAGGCGATTGTGGAAAATACTATAAAAATTCATTGTATTTAGAAATAGTTCCATCTCTTTGGAAAAATGGCAGGTCTATATTGACAAATTTAAGAAGATGGCATTTCTTTGATATAGCCGGCATGAAAGATAAGAAATATGATGAGTTGAGGAATGAAATCAAAGAGTATATTTTAATACAAGAGCTATGTGGGTTTGATAATATTGACGAATGTTATAACAAAAATGCAGGTAAGAAAGGAAATCCAAGTTATGTTCCAACTGCTGAGGCATTGAATAATCATAGAGATCAGTTATATAATGCTATTATAAAAAATAGAGAAATGCATGAAATGATACATAATGCTTTGGATTCCGATGTGTCTATAAATGCTTTTAGAAACATACAAAAGGATGCAGATAATTATTATTTTGAGTCTATTAGAGAGTTTCTTTGTGAAAGCGAAAGTTGTGATCCAATTGATTTAGTGAGAAATGAAGGAAAAATGGTAGTAGATAGAGTAGGCAATTTGGATGATAATAATTCAAAAGTAATAACAGATATATCAGATTTGGACGTTAATGTTGCTGATTGGAATATGTTGATATCGTATATTGATAAGTTCATTTAAAATAGTATAGCGGTGTAACTCAGGTGATTGTAAAGCGGGAGTCATAACCCGCCACCGCTTTAAGCGAGGATAGCGCAGCGGAGAGGCGCAGTACCAGTTTTGGTAAAGGACGCAGGTTCGACTCCTGCACCTCGCCTTTACAATTAAATATTGCTATTGGTAAAGATGCCATTTGAGAAAACGAAATTTTCTCAAAAACTTCCCATCACACCCTTGACACGAAGGGGTACGGGAAAGACTTATGCGTCGGCATTTGCAATGCGTGAACTTGGATTTAAGAGAGTGTTATTTCTTGTCCATCGAGCGTCACTTGCTGTACAGGCAAAGAAATCGTATCAGAGAGTTTTCGGCAGTACGATTTCTGTAGGGTTGGTAGGTGCTGGCTATCATGAATACGATAGAGATTATATATTTGCCACTGTGGAGACGTTAAATAGGGATGTGCATTTGCAAATGTATGATCCGGCCGAGTTTGATTGTATTATTCTGGACGAGGCCCACCATAGCTCGGCAAATACATATCAGAAGGTTATGAATTATTTTACTCCACGTCTATTCCTTGGCATGACAGCTACGCCTGACAAGAGGAATGACAATGATTCTGGGGAAAATATTTATGAGATATTTAATCATCAGATAGCCTATGAGATTCGTCTGCAGCAGGCAATGGAAGAGGACTTGCTGTGTCCATTTCACTATTTTGGAATTACTGATTTATCCGTTGTACAGGATACCAAGTCAAAGAATCTATCAGAAGAAGATTTTAATAAATTGGTATGTGACGAGCGTGTAAAGCTTGTTATAGAGCAGTCGAATTACTATGGTTACAGCGGAGAACGCGTAAAGGGCCTGATATTTTGCAGCCGTAACCGGGAGTGTAAGGAACTTTCAAAGAAGTTCAACGAATTAGGATATAGGACAGTTGCACTCAGTGGTGAGGACTCAGAGATGGTTAGGCAGGATGCGTTTGAGAGACTTGCTATGGATGAGAGAGACGCAGCGGTAGATAAGACTCCTATAGATTATATTTTCTCTGTGGATGTCTTAAATGAAGGTGTTGATATTGTCGAGGTAAATCAGGTCATCATGTTGAGACCGACTCAGTCTCCAATTGTTTTTATACAGCAATTGGGAAGAGGCCTTCGAAAAGCAGAGGGGAAAGAATACGTTGTAATCCTTGATTTTATTGGAAACTATAACAACAATTTCATGATACCGATTGCCTTATCAGGAGATCGAACATATAACAAAGATAATATCCGTAGATATGTCATGGAAGGTGAACGGATGATTCCTGGTGCCTCCACGATTCATTTTGACGAAATAAGTAAAAAAAGAATTTTTGCGTCGGTTGATAACGCAAACTTTAGTGATATAAGGCTTATCAAAGAGAATTATACGAACCTCAAGAATAAACTTGGACGTATTCCCAGATTGAGAGATTTTGATGAATACGGCGAGATGGATGTTATTCGAATCTTTGATAACAACAGTCTCGGATCGTATTATAAGTTTTTAGTGAAATATGAGAAAGAATACAAGACTCGCTTGCCAGAGGATGAAGAAAAAGTAATCGAATTTGTTTCTAAGAAATTGGCAAATGGAAAAAGAATTCAAGAACTTCAGATGTTGAAAAGAATACTTACATATGCCCGGGGCCTAGCTAAATTTGGTTTGTTTGCCGGCCTTTCAGAGGACATGAGGAAGTATGGGAAAGATGTCAGTCAGGATCAGAAGGAAAACATTGTAAATGTTATGACTAATGAATTCCCGGCTGGAGCGAGCAAGAAAACTTACGCGCAGTGCGTATTTATTGAGAAAAACGAAAACGATTATTGCCCAACAAAGTCATTTATACAAATGCTGTCAAATGGCGAATTTTATGATATCCTTCAAGAACTTGTTGAATTTGGTATTAGCAGATACGAGCGTGATTATAGTAATACATATGATCAGACGGACTTTGTTTTGTACCAGAAATACACTTATGAGGATGTATGTCGTCTTCTCAATTGGGAGCAGAATGAAGTTCCGTTAAATATTGGTGGATATAAATATGACAGAAAGACGAAGACATTTCCTGTGTTCATCAATTATGATAAGGCAGAGGATATTAGTGACACCACGAAATATGAAGATCATTTTGTCCCGGGCTTCAGGGATCGATTGATAGCTATTTCGAAGTCTGGCAGAAGTTTACAATCAGAGGATGTACAGAATTTCCTTAAAGCGAAGGAAAGAGGGATTCATGTAGAGCTTTTTGTAAGAAAGAATAAAGATGATAAGATTTCTAAGGAGTTTTATTATCTTGGACATATGACAGCAAGTGGAAAAACTAAAGAATTCAAAATGGCGAACACAGAGAAAACAGCAGTGGAAATTGAATGGATACTTGATGTTCCAGTGCGTGAAGATATTTACGAGTACATTGTAAATTCTTAATTGGAGGATGTTATGAAGACAATAAGAGTAGTTGCTGCAGTAATTGTAAGAGAAAAAAACAACCAAAAGCAGATATTTGCAACCCAGAGAGGATACGGAGAACTTAAAGGGGGATGGGAATTCCCTGGAGGTAAAATAGAAGCTGGTGAAACTCCTCAAGACGCGCTGGTCAGGGAGATAAACGAGGAACTGGATGCAAGGATAAATGTTGGAGAGTTGCTTGATACTATCGAATATGATTATCCAGCTTTTCATTTGTCGATGGATTGTTTCTTGTGTGAGTTAGCGGCAGATCATCTGGAGTTAAAAGAGCATGAGGATGCGAAATGGCTCACTATAGAGGAACTTGATTCGGTCGATTGGCTGCCGGCGGATGTGACACTAGTGGATAAGATAAAGGGTAAGCAAATGTAAAAACAGAGTCAAAAGTGAGGTTATAAGAAAGATCGGAAGATATTTCAAGAAAGAAGATTAGGGGTTACACCACAAGGAGCACACCAAATGGAAAACAAGCAAAAGGCAGCAGTCCTGGAAATCTTAAACTACTGGAAAATCACGGAATTCCTAGGTCAGACCGACATTCCACAGGAAAGTACAGAGAACAAAAAGCTAATTAAGAATATTAAGAATGGCAAAGAGGTTAAGGCAGAGAAGATCGAGGTCTTCTTTGATTTGCCAGTTTTGTCATCTCCTGATATTGATCTGGAAATGATCCTGGAAAATGACAGGGACGGCTATGCGAAGTTTCCTTCGGTTGGTGATGAGATCCATTTTTGTCTGGGTAAGGTAGAGAGGAATACAGTAGTTGATTATCTTGAGAAGTTTATAGAGGATAAATCCGATAATCCTGAGATAGCTTATCCGAAAAAGAGCGCGATCGCATGGTGCTCATTCAAGACAGATACGAAAGGTGTGTATCTTCAGAACAGTTTCCAGCTGTCATCGATACTGTGGGCAGTTGCCAAGTGGGATGAGGCAAGAGCGCATAATAGTCATGACTTTTCTCTCGATACTAGCGAGTATGAAGAACTTGTTGGAGAGATCGATGAGGAACTGCAGAACCAGAATGTCGATGAGTTCATTTCAACCATATATGAAAAGATTTTTAACGAGTATGTGAAACACAGATTCTTAGATGATCCTCAGGAATCGATGGGAATTGCCGAATACAACAGGTATGCGAGCGAACAGGCCAGAGATGCGGACGAAGACGTAGTTGATTATGCGGCTCAGGGTAAAAGCTTCTTTTTGAATGACATTATCCAGTTGTCAGAGCTGGTTCAGAACGGGAACTTTGGCGATGGGAATGAATATGAGAAGAAAGTGATCGAGTACATTCTAGCAGGGTACGAAAAGTCGAAAGGCTCAGACGATTTACCGAGAACGATCATCTCGCCGGATGCGGGAAAAAGTGAGATGAAGTTGTTCTTTGACAGAATTCTTAACGTTACAAATTCGCCAAGGGGTAAATGGCCGGCCAAATATATGCCGGCGTTGATGCAGCAGGTTGCGGTCAATATAGCGATCAGACAGGACGGGGATGCTCCAGTTTTTTCTGTAAATGGACCTCCCGGAACGGGAAAGACTACATTGCTCAAGGAGATCGTGGCAAGCAATATTGTTGAGCGTGCCAGACTCCTCGCTGAGAATGCAGAAGATCCAGACTCTTTATTTGAGATGCATTCATTTTCGCATGGACCGCTAGAGGCAAATGCGAATGCCTATTATCAGTATGCGCCTCATTATTATTCGATAAATGTTGATGAGATCAACAATTATAGTATGCTGGTCGCGTCATGTAACAATGCGGCGGTGGAAAATATCACGATAGATCTTCCGAAGTCGAGGGATATACTTGACAGTCTGGAGTCGTCTGGGGATGACGAAGAGGAGATCCGCTGCGGTCTGGATGAGGTTCATGATTTGTTTGATATCAACAAGTCAGGTGATGTGGAGACTATAACCAGATATGGTAAGAGCCATGAAGAGAAGGACATTTATTTTACGCGTTATGCGGATAAGCTTTTAGGTGGAGTTGACTGCTGGGGATTGATATCCGCTCCGTTTGGCAGGAAGGCAAATATCCGTAAGTATTGCAATTCGGTCCTGAAGCCATTTGTGGAGGACTACAGATCAAATGATGTCAGAGAGCAGCATAAGGCAAAATATCTGGAGGTAAGAAAAAAGTTTTTATCTCAATATAAACTAGTGGAAAGCCTGCGAAATGAGTTGGAACAGATCTGTGCTCTGGCAAGTTCGGTTCCTGTGGAGCTGCAGGAAAATGCACCAGAGGATTTGTCATGTGAAATAGGTAATGTGGAAAGAAAGCGGCAGATGCTTGAGCGTCAGTTATTTGCTGAACAAAAAGAGCTGATCGAGCTTGAGGAAAGCAGACCGAAGGGATTGTTCGCAAGGCGTAAGGATACATCCGCAAGAGATATATTCATTCAGGAGAAGAAAGCGACAATATCAAAACTTAATGGAGAGATAACTTCTTTGAACAACAGGATATCAGGCCTGCAGAATCTTCAGGAATACCAGCGGCGTATTTCAAAATACTCGCATGGGCAGATGAAGATGACCCCGGTGGACGCTGTATTTATGGAACGTTATGTATCCGAGGATGATCAGCTGTCAACAAAAGCACAGATAACCAATCCATGGTTTACCGCCCAGTACAATAGAGAGCGTGAAAAGTTATTCCTGTATGCATGTAAGCTGCACAAGGAATTCGTCATTTCTTCAAAATGCATGCGGCATAATATCATCAACCTGATGATTGCGTGGAATGTGTTTGATGATTGTGGTGAGAGGATGAAGCTTGCAGACAGAGAAGAAGCCATGCCATACATGCTTCAGAGCATTTTCCTGCTCACCCCTGTAATATCCACAACATTTGCATCAGCGCAGACATTTCTGGGCGATGTGAAGAAAAGCGGAGTGCTTGGAACTCTTATCATCGATGAGGCGGGACAGGCACAGCCGCAGATGGCGGTTGGTGCGATGTTCAGATGTAGAAAGGCGATCATAGTCGGAGATCCAAAGCAGATCGAGCCTGTGGTTACCGCAGAGACTGACATGATAAAACAGCTGCTTACCGCAGAGATATTGGCAGGTTACAAGGATAAGAAAATCTCTGTGCAGGCATTTGCTGACTATATAAATCCGTATGGAACTTATCTTGGAAAAGATGAGGAGAAAGAGTGGGTAGGCTGCCCGTTGGTAGTCCATAGGCGCTGCATTGACCCGATGTACACAATCTCAAATGTGCTTTCATATGATGGAACTATGAAGCAGCAGACGGCAGCTCCTAAGGAGGACAGGGCAAGAACATTTATCCTGGACAAGAGCTGCTGGATAGATGTAGCCGGTGCTGAGAATTCGGGCAAGAAGGATCATTTTGTCAAGGCACAGGGGGAGCTTGTGCTGAAACTTCTGGCGAGAAAATTTGAACGGGATCCTATCGATATCCCGAGGCTGTTTATCATCACACCATTTACATCGGTGAAAGAGGGGATGCTGGAGATGATAAAGAAATCGGAGTTATATGGAAAGGAGCCAAGAGTCAGAAAATGGCTTAATGCCAATAACATTGGAACAGTGCACACTTTCCAGGGCCAGGGAACGGATGAGGTTATATTCCTACTCGGATGCGACAGCAAATCTATGGGAGCCGTCAACTGGGTGAACAATAATATTGTAAATGTCGCAGCGACAAGGGCAAAATTCAGATTCTACATGATAGGAGATAAGTCGGTATGGACTTGCAGGCCGGTGAGGGTTGCGAGAGAGTGCACAGCAGAGATACTAACAGCTAAAGAAGTCGAGGATGTATTTGGTGGTAAGCCCCAAGAGATCGAAGCTATATCTGACGGTACGCAAAAAAAAGGCACTAAGACCTCCGATCATTTAAAGAAGAACGGCAATAAAATGCCGCAGGACTCAAGTGGAGATATTAAGTCTGCACCTGCAAAGATGTCTATGATATGCCCGGAATGCGGGAAAAAGTTGGTTGAAAGATCGGGGAAATTTGGCAAATTTATAGGTTGCTCTGGCTTTCCGAAATGCCGGTTTACGCAGTCGGTATAGGAACAGAGCAACACCCCGTTGCTTTCCCCAATCCCCGCAATCTGTTATGATATCCATAACGGAGGTGAGTACAATGGAGACAAAGGATGTTATATTAGAACTTCGAACCAAACGGGGATTATCCCAGGATGACCTGGCAGAGAAAGTCATGGTCACAAGGCAGGCGGTATCGCGCTGGGAGAATGGCGAGACGGTGCCGAACACAGATACGCTTAAGCTCCTTTCAAAGGAGCTGGACGTATCAATAAATACACTGCTGGGGACACCGAGAAAACTCATTTGTCAGTGCTGCGGAATGCCCATTGAGGACGATAACATTATGGGGCGTGACAGCGATGGTTCACTGAATGAGGACTACTGCAAATGGTGTTATGCTGACGGTACTTATACCTACAGCAACATGGATGACCTGATAGAAGTGTGTGTGAAGAATATGGTGGGGGAGAATTTCACTGAGGAGCAGGCGAGAGCATACATGAAAGAACTTCTGCCAAAACTCGATTACTGGAAACGATATGAGTCACTCAGCGATGGCGGACAGTTTGAGGCATTTAAGAGGCAGCTTATAGATGAGATAAATGCCCTTCAGATAGAGGGGATGCCCCGTCTTGAAAGACTCAATGCGCTTGTTGGCAAATATGTGAATCTCGAGTATCGTCTGCCAAATGGCATGAATGTCAGATTCCTTGATGACGAGAAGACATATCTGGGAAATCAGCTGGAATGCGAATTCGGCGGAGACAGATACTTTGGAGTTCTGGCGGATATGGATTTTATTTTGATATCGACATATGAGGCGGAAGGGACAAATCCGGAACTGGTTATATATAAAAAGAGGTAGTATAATGAGTTAGGTTATTTCGTCAATAATCTTTCACAATTTATATTACAGGGGGAAATACATATGATACAATGTGCAGGATGTGGCAGCAATCTGGTATATGATATAGCAAGAAAGAAAATGTACTGCAAAGCATGTGGAAATGAATACGAGCCGGAGAGTGTCGACAAGGATGAGGACAGCGAGGAACGCAAACTTATGGAGCTTACTGTATTCATTTGTCCGCAGTGTGGTGGGGAGATATACAGTACAGATGAATCAGCGACGGGATTCTGCAGTTACTGCGGGGCAGCAACTATGCTTTCCAGCCGGCTGAAAAGCGAGAGAAGACCGGATTATGTGATACCGTTTGCGGTGACGAAGGACATGTGCAAGGCATCATATGCCACAGTCATGAAGAGGGCGATATACGCTCCGAACAGGCTGAAACACAGACGAAATGTGCAGGAGTTCCGTGGAATATACATGCCGTATTGGCTGTGTGATGTTGACCAGAAAGGTAAAACAGCTGTCAGGGCGACGGACAGCTATAGCTCAGGGGTTGATACAGTCAGTCATACATATAATGTAAGATGCTTTGCGGATAATCATTATGAGAATATAACCATGGATGCATCATCGCTGTTTCCGGATGATCTCAGCAGTAAGGTGGCACCATTTGACTCGGCGGATATGAAACCATTTTCCATGGGATATCTGAGCGGGTTCTACGCGGATCTGCCGGATGTGGATTATGGTGTGTACAGGGATAAGATAGCGCAGGTGACAGGTGATATGGCGTATGATGTGATGATGAGTAAGATAAAGCATCATCTATGTACATACGATGCTATCTGTGAACCGGAGGAGCCATTGTCAGAAACGATGGATATAAAGATCACTGGAGCAAAGACCGGGTTGTTTCCTGTGTGGCTTTTGTCATACAAGAACGGTAAGCGTATTGCATATGCAGCGGTAAATGGCAGCACAGGAAAAGTGGCTGCGGACATACCGCTTGATATCGGCAAGTTCCTGCTGGGATGCCTGATAGGAGTGGCTCCATTATACTTTTTGCTGAACTTATTTCTTACGGTGAGACCTGGAGTTCTGCTGGCATTTGTATCTGCGATAGGTGCGCTTGTGACCATGATATATTGCGATGAGATGGAGAAGATAGCGGATGTAGAGACACATGAAAATGATGTGGGATTCTTCGCAAGGCATACACTCAATGTAAAGAAAAGTGGAGGCAGGAAGAAAAAACTACAAATAAAAAAGCTACAAACAAAAAAACCACAAAAAAATACAAAAAGAAAATTAAAAAATAAGATAACTTCATTTATAAAGTTTTCTTGTTTTCTTGAAGTCATACAGCTGATAGCATGCATGATATTATTTTTCTGCCTGAAGTTTGGAATAAATCCTTTACTTTTTAACTGGGATATTATGGGAAAGGCCAGTTATGTTGTGGCGGTCATCTCGTGTCTGGTTGCCATTTATGGAGCAGTAAAAGGCATAGCAAACGTGAGAAGAGTAAAAAGAAAAAGTGGCGTCATGGGATTATTTATTGCATTTGCCACCATTCTTTCTGTAGCGGTCGTGTTGATAAAACCTGTTATGGACAAGTATTATTATGGATGCGTGCTCCTGGTGTGTGCTGCAACCATTCTGACGCTTATAGATCTGGTGATCAGCCACAACCGGATGTCCACAAGACCACTTCCACAGTTTGAGTACAAGGGAGGTGATCATCGTGCGTAGAGCGGTAATTGCCAGAGTGATGATCACTGTGATGATCATGCTGTCGTTTCTGGTTGTGGGGTCTGATTGTGCAGTACATGTTCACGCATCTGAGAAGGATCAGGATGATTCGTATAGCTACCACAATAAAGTGATAATCAAGGACTATGCAGATGTGTTGACTAAAAGTCAGGAAGAACAACTGATGGAGACTTTGCAGGAGACAGCCCGTTATTGTAATGTGTTATGCGAGATATCGGAATTTGCATTCCATTCTTCAGCGTACCATGCTGAGTCATCCTACAAAAGGGAATTGGGAACCCTGGATGGTGTTATGTTCCTCATTGATTTGTATAATAGACAGATATACATCTATTCTTATGGCGAACCGTATAAGATCATCACCAAGACAAATGCGTATACGATAACAGACAATGTCTATGAATATGCAAGTGAAGAGAAATATTTTGAGTGCGCAAATGAGGCATTCAAGCAGATAAATACGCTGCTGGCTGGAGAAGAGATAAGCCGTCCTATGAAGCATATCAGCAATATACTTCTTGCAATAATATTTTCTATATTGCTTAATTATCTTCTGCTGAAGAAAACATCAAAAGTACATGATATGGGTTCAAAAAATCTGCTTATCGGTACAAAGGTTTCATATAATATGAATCAGAAATATGATATGCTCACTGAAACGAGAAGTACAAGATCCGGATCCGGCGGTCATGGCGGAATCGGCGGCGGTGGATTCGGAGGCGGAGGCATCGGTGGCGGCGGTGGAGGCCACAGCTTCTAGTCAAAGAGAAAAAGATCAGACAAAATATAAACGATGAAAAATGCTGTGAAGAATTTTCGAAATTCACAGCATTTTATTTTCATAAGGAGGGCCCCACGTAAGTGGGAGGATTCCTTGTGAAGTACGCAGACGCCGCGCGAAGCGCCTTACATGCGTCTGCTCCTTTTGTAACGTTTTTCAATTATACTGGTCTTATATGTGAAGGGAGGTAAAAACTTGGCGTCAGGAAAAGAAAAAAATGAAATAGAAGAAATATACGAAAAGTACTACAAAGACGTATATCGTTTTGTGCTGGCACTGTCTAAGAATCCCCACATAGCCGAAGACATAACACAGGAGACATTTGTTAAAGCGATAAAAGCTGTGGATCGGTTCAAAGGAGACTGTGATATAAAGGTCTGGCTCTGTCAGATAGCCAAGAATACATACTTTACATATGCGGGCAAACAGAACCGGGAGCAGGTGGACGTTGACGCGGTAAATAACCGGTCAGAGTCACAGGCTGCACTTATGGGGGCTGCGGAGTATGATCTCATATCTGAGTCGGTTGAGGATAGCGGTGTATTCAAATTTTATCTCGGGGAGCAGGGGCTGACATCACTTGATATATTTGGAAATGCAAGGTCGTGGATGTCAAGTGAGGCGTATCAGAGCTTTGGAGGATATAGAGAGGGCGCGGCTGTCCCTCAGACAGAACATAAGGATACAGACAGTTCAGATATATACTATGGCGATGAGGAGCCAAGAGTTATAAATAAGATTGTGTATTGTCACAAGGATGGAACCGTGGTTGCGACTCTCTGGGAGGAGAGCCAGAATCTGCCGATCCTGAACAGTGAAAAATAGAATGTGTATGCCACATAAAACTCACATTACAAATAATTAAAGTAAAAACCACCCTTTTTTGCCATTTAATTGAATGATCCATGATATACTAGCATTGTGCATGACGTTCACGCTGTATTTAAAGGGGTATTGCCCCAGTTATGAAAAGGATAGTAAGCTAAATGGGAAATAAGAAAAAGATGGTGTTCAACGTATTGTTCCTGGTTCTCATATTTGCCGGAACGATATACGGAGTGTTTCACGGCGAGGATATAGGACAGATATCTGATATACTTCAGACGGTGAATCCTTGGTGGCTCATACCGGGAGTGGTATGTGTTGTGGTATTTATATGGGGAGAATCAATTATCATTCATTATATGATGCGAAATCTTGGAGTGAATGTAGGCAGGGGAACCTGTTTCCTGTTCTCGTCGGTTGGATTCTTTTTCAGCTGTATCACGCCATCTGCATCAGGTGGACAGCCGGCTCAGATATATTATATGAAGAAAAAGAAGATCCCTATTCCGGTGTCAACTCAGGTACTGCTCATAGTGACGATCATGTACAAGCTGGTGCTGGTACTTCTGGGACTTGGAATAGCTATATTTGGACAGAGTTTTATACATACATATATAGATGATGTGCAGTGGGTATTTTATCTTGGACTTGTGCTGAACGTTGTGTGTGTGGCAGGAATGGTGCTGTTCGCATTTCACCCGTCGCTTGCAAAGGCATTTGTGGTGAATGGCAGTAGACTTCTTGAGCGGATGAAGTTTTTAAGACACAAGAAGTCCCGTGAGGAAAAGCTCGCGGCATCAATGGAAAAGTACAACCAGACTGCGGATTACATGGTAGGACATTTCGGGATGCTGGTGGTAGTGTTCATTATAACAGTTGTGCAAAGATTCTCACTATTTGCAGCTACATGGTTTGTGTACAAGGCGTTTGGACTTTCAGGATCATCATCATGGCTTATCATTCTCATGCAGGGAGCCATAGCAGTTGCGGTGGATATGCTTCCCCTTCCGGGTGGTATGGGAATCAGTGAAAAACTCTTTATGGAGATGTTCTTGCCGATATTTGGCAGCACATTGCTCCTGCCGGGCATGATACTCAGCAGAGGACTGGGATACTATACTGAGCTGATAATCAGTGCAATATTTACAGTGGTGGCAAGCTTTGTGATAGGAAGGAGATCTGAATGAAACCAAGATCAGAGATGAGCATGGAGCTCTATGAGATGATGCTTGACCGGGGATATCCCGAGGAGTTCTGTGATCTCATATCAAAGAATCTGAATACGGATTTTACGGCGGGCAGGATGATGGGCTATCTGTCGCATTATCAGGAGCTGCCTCTTGAGGAGATTGTGGATGAGATGTTGTCCATTCTCGCAGACCGGAACCGTATCATGCAGAAGAAGCAGCTTGAGAGCAACAATGCCGAGTGGAACCGTTTTCTGGAGGAAGGCTTCGGACTGGATGAAGATGATGAATAATCTTTATAATAGTTGAGTTTCTTAACTGGTAAAATCTGTCGTTATATGGTACAAATATTTATAGAAAAGTATATGGAAAAAGGATTGATATAATGACGGAAAATGAAGCTAATCAGAGCGCTGAGGAACAGGAGAAAAAGGTACAGAGTGAGATAGAAGAGACCTTGGCCGGGGCCGGTATTGGTATGTGGACCATGGTGCTCATGAACGACGGCAGATCCATGCTGTATGCGAACAAGAAGATGAACGCTCTTCTTGGAACGACTGATGATCTGTCGCCTGAAGATAGATATGTAAAGTGGATAGCAGGCATTACTGAGGAGTCACAGCAGGCCACCGCTGAATACATGGAGACCATAAGACGCGACGGCAAGGCTGAGGTTATATATACCTGGATGCATCCAACCAGAGGACTGTTGCACATAAGATGTGGCGGTGTTCGGGACAGGAGTTTTACCGATGGCATAAAAGTCAGAGGCTACCATCAGGATATAACCGCTGTGCGCAATGCGGAACAGGCTCACAAGGAGAAACTCCGGGAGCAGGATTCGGTTATCAAGGCTGTTAGCAGCATATATTTTATTGTGTGTATATTCGATCTTCAGACCGGTAAGGTGCGGGTTATCAAGGAAGGTGATACCTTCAGAAAGCCGGCACAGAATGCGGATTACGAAGCAGGAAAGACAATAGAAAATGTGATAAATGACTGTGTGGTTGAAGAGGATCGTGAGCAGATGCGCAGATTCTACAATCTGGACAGGCTGGCGGAGAAACTCAGGACGGAGAAGAGCGTCAGTAAGGATTTCCGGGACACTTTATATGGCTGGTGCCGTATAACGGCGATTCCAGTCAGGACGGATGAGGAGAGTGAACTCACCCGTATACTCATAGGTGTTCAGGAGATCGACGAGGAGAAGAAGGAGGAGATCCGTGCCCAGAAGCTGCTTGCCGAAGCTTACGAAGAGGCCAAGCGTGCAAATACAGCGAAGACGGAATTTCTTTCACGCATGTCACACGACATAAGAACACCTATCAACGGAATCCTTGGAATGTCACGAATTGCCGAACAGTGCATAGATGACAGGGACAGAGTGATGGATGCGCTGTCCAAGATAGATGATGCTGGAAAACAGCTTGAACTGCTCATCAACGATGTGCTTGATATGAGCAGACTTGAGAGCGGAAGAACGGAGCTCACCAGTGAACCGTTTGACATAATAAAGGTTTTGAGAAGTGGATATGATCCAATCCTGGTCATGGCACAGGAGAACGATGTGAAGCTTACGGGTGCTCATTTCAATATAAAGCACAACATGGTTATAGGCAGTCCGCTTCATCTTCAGCGGATCTCTCTCAATATACTGACAAATGCCATCAAGTACAACAAGCCGGGCGGAACGGTAGAGGCGTGGATGGACGAGATACCTGTAGACGGCAGGCATTCCAATTATGTGTTCAGGATAGCTGACACAGGAGTTGGAATGAGCCAGGAGTTCATCAGCCACCTGTTTGAGCCATTTTCAAGGGAGCACACTGATGCGGGAACAAAGTATCAGGGAACAGGTCTTGGCATGGCTATTACCAAGGAGCTTCTCGACCTCATGGGTGGAAGCATAGAGGTTGATAGTAAGCCGGGTGTGGGTTCTACATTTACCATGAAGATACCATTTGAGATCTGTACAGATGTCGTTGAGCCGGAGAAGCCAGAGGATCACGAGGCAGTCAGACTTGATGGAATGAAGATACTGCTGGTTGAGGACAATTCGCTCAACATGGAGATAGCAACATTTATGGTGGAGACGGCTGGTGCTGTTGCCACAACTGCGGCAAATGGCCGTGAGGCTGTTGAGATATACAGATCACATCCGGCTGGAAGCTTCGATGTGATACTCATGGATGTGATGATGCCGGAGATGGATGGCCTTGAGGCCACCAGGCAGATAAGAAGCTCAGACCTTGAGGATGCCGGAACCATTCCGATCATTGCCATGACTGCAAATGTATTCGCAGAGGATGTGAAGAAGTGCAAGGCGGCGGGCATGAATGAGCACATAGCAAAGCCACTTGATGAGGATAAGGCATTACATATAATTGCGGGATACAGACATTAAACACAATAAGATACACGATTAAAGAGATAATGATACAGTAAGTAAAAAGCAGTCTGCGGACATCGCCAGTGTTATACATGGTGATGATCCGTCAGACTGCTTTTTATTAATTATATTGAAATGTCTGTCTAGCCGATGCCTCCGAGAAGGATACCAAGTATCAATACAAGGAGACATACAGGACAGTAGATGTATTTGCATATAGGCACGAACTTCTCTGTGAACTTCTTTTCCCTTCCGGTGTTGACCTGTGTCTCAACATATTTCTTGCCACATACCCAGAAGAACATGATTCCGGCAAGTCCTGCGCCAAGTGGGCAGATGTAGATGGACAGTACATCCATCCAGTCAGATACGATACCCTGTATACAGATGGATACCACAACTGCTATGACACCGATGATGGCACATGCAGGTTTTCTGCCAACTCCAAGCTTCTCCTGCACCGTTGCGATTGGTGCTTCGTACAGGTTGATTAGTGATGACAGTCCCGCCATGAACACAGCCACAAAGAAGAGTATGGCAACAATATAACCGCCAGGCATGGACTTGAACAGGCATGGCAGATAGATGAACAGCAATCCCGGGCCGCCCTGGTTGAGCTGTGCTCCGGCAGTTGCCATGGCAGGTATGATTACCAGTGCGGCAAGCATGGCAGCAATCGTATCGAAAAGTGCAACACGTCCGGCAGCCTCCGGTATATCCTCATCGTCTGGCAGATATGAGCCGTATATCAGAGTTCCGTTTCCCGCAACTGAGAGTGAGAAGAATGCCTGTCCCAGCGCAAATATCCATGTCTTTGGATCTGCAAGTACCTTTGGCTCTATTCGGAAGATGTATTTGTATCCCTCTATGGCTCCCGGCTGGCATGCCGCATATATGGCCAGGATGATGAACAATACGAAGAACGCCGGCATCAGGACCTTGTTGGCCTTCTCAATACCGTTGCCCACGCCGAACATAAGGATGGTGATTCCGATGGCAAGTGCAATGATCTGCCATGCATTGTTGCCAAATGAAGATGCCATTCCGCCGAAGCTTGAAGCAAAGCCGTCTATATCCTCCGGTGACAGTGTGCTTCCGGTGAAAGCTCCGATCATGTATTTCAGTATCCAGCCCATGACGACCGTGTATCCGATGGCCATTGCCAGTGCGCCGAGCACAGGTATGCCGCCCAGCAGTTCACCGAGCTTTCGCTTGCCCTTTTTCTCCATGGCGATTCCAAATGCATCGATTGGACCGGATCTTGTAGCTCGTCCGAAGCTCATCTCTCCGATAACTCCGGTGAATCCGATGAGTACCACAAATATAAAATATGGTATGAGATAGGATCCGCCGCCGTATATGGAGACTCTTGTAGGGAACATCCAGATGTTGCCCATGCCCACGGCAGAGCCGATGCAGGCCAGGATGAAGCCCCATTTGTTGTTAAAAGATTCTCTCTTTTTCATGTATAATTCCTCCCAAATGTGTTCGTTACCGCATTGGCGGATCTCGCTCATAGTCCGTAAATTACGTTAACTTAATTAATATACATGAATATCATTTGGAAGTAAATTAAATAATGTGGACATGACTTAAAACATAGCTGCAAAAGCAAGAATTTAATTGAAAAATAACCGGCAGGTGGCGTACAATGTACCAGAAAAATGGAAAAAGTTATTTGAATATTATCTGAGAGGTGAGAAGATTGACAGAGGACAGATATGAACATATAGTACATCCATTTCCCCCACTATACGACGAGAAATCAAGGATACTCATACTGGGAAGCCTGCCATCGGTGAAGTCCAGGGAGCAGATGTTCTTCTACGGACATCCGCAGAACAGATTCTGGAAGGTCATCAGCAGAGTGCTTGGCGAGAAACTTCCGGTGACCATAGATGAGAAGAAAGCCATGCTGCATGCACACCACATAGCCCTGTGGGATGCGATCTACAGTTGTGACATCATAGGTTCAAGCGACAGCAGTATAAAGAATGTTACGCCCACGGATCTGTCGAAGATAGTGGAAGCTTCCAAGGTCACAAAAGTGATATGCAACGGCAAGACCTCAGGAAAGTATTATGCAAAATATCAGCAGAAGATACTTGGCATAGAACCTGTTGTACTTCCGTCCACAAGCCCGGCAAATGCTGCGTTTTCGGTGGATAAGCTGGTTGACATCTGGGGTGCTGAGATACCGGATATATGCAAATTATAGACAGAAGATAAACTCATACATAACATTTTCAAAAGCTTTCTGTAGAATGATGTACAACGAGTGAGAATATGTTATCATAGAGACCGCAGCCGGATGGAGTCAGATATCCGCTGTGAATATAGAATACTCATAATGAAGTTAAAAGGAGAGAGAAGAGATGGCATTAAGTTTTATCGAGATACTTAAGGTAGTATTCCTTGGTATCGTGGAAGGAGTCACAGAGTGGCTCCCGATCAGTAGCACAGGACATATGCTTCTTGTGGATGAATTTATCTCACTGAATGCGAGCACTGATTTCAAGGAAATGTTTTTCGTGGTGATACAGCTTGGAGCGATACTTGCTGTCGTGACCATATTCTGGAATAAGATGTGGCCTTTCCAGCTCAAAGACAAGACACAGCCTGTCATGAAGAAAGATACCTGGAGTATGTGGTTCAAGACAGTTGTTGCATGTATACCTGGAGCGATAGTTACGATACTGTTTGATAATTACATAGAGGCGCATTTGCACACAGCGGTTGTCATAGCGATTGCCCTTATTTTCTATGGAATAGCATTTATTGTGATTGAGAACTGGAACAAGACCAGAACACCGAAGGTTGAGACGCTGAACGACATAACATACAAGACAGCATTTCTTATAGGTATGTTTCAGGTGCTCTCCATCATACCGGGTACATCCCGTTCAGGTGCCACCATCATAGGCGCCCTGCTCATCGGTGTATCAAGAGTGGCAGCAGCGGAGTTCACATTCTTCCTTGCGGTTCCGGTTATGTTCGGACTCAGTGCTCTGAAGATGATCAAATTTGGACTGTCATTTACAAGTGCTGAGTTCGCTATACTTATTATAGGTTGTGTCGTTGCATACCTTGTATCCATTGTTGTCATCAAGTTCCTGATGAGCTACATCAAGAAGCATGACTTCAAGATATTTGGCTGGTACAGGATCGTGCTCGGAGTTATAGTTCTTGCATATTTTGCCTTATTTGCATAGCTTATAAATAAATAAAATCAAAAATTGCATAATATATATAGTATGTGCTATAATGCCCATGAATTGTGCATTATAGCACATACTAACATTGTGATAAAATTTTATGGGAGAAGAAAGATGGCAAAGGTTTCAATCATCATTCCAACATATAACGTAGAGATGTATCTGGTGGAGTGTATGGATAGTGTTGTAAATCAGACATTGAAGGATATCGAGATCATATGTATCAATGACGGATCTACAGATAGTTCACTTGAAATATTAAAGGGATATGCGGAGAAAGACGACCGTATCATTATTGTTGACAAGGAAAATGGCGGTTATGGAATAGGCATGAATATCGGTCTTGATAAGGCTACAGGTGAGTATATTGGTATAGTTGAGCCTGATGATTTTGTGCCACTTAATATGTATGAGGAACTGTACAACAAGGCGGTTGAGAACGACCTTGACCTTGTAAAGGCAGATTTCTATAGATTTAAGCGCAACGATGACAATGGCAACATGACTTTGGTGTACAACCACTTGTCACCGAATGCAGAGGATTATAATGTTGTGTTCAATCCAAGCGAGACACCAAGTGCGATCCGTTTCATTATGAACACATGGAGTGGAATTTACAAGAGAAGCTTCATAGAGGAGTATCATATCAGACACAACGAGACTCCGGGAGCATCATTCCAGGACAATGGTTTCTGGTTCCAGACATTTATATATGCCAAGAGAGCTATGATAGTGAACAAGCCATATTATATGAACCGCAGAGATAACCCGAATTCATCTGTTCACAGCAGAGAGAAGGTATACTGTGTCAATGTTGAGTATGATCACATCAGAGATATACTTGTAAAGGATCCTGAGATCTGGGAGCGTTTCAGAGGCGTATACTGGCTCAAGAAATACCACAATTACAACGAGACGATCAGGAGAATCGGACCTGAATTCAAGAAGGATTATATAAGAAGATACAGCTCCGAGTTCAAGAGAGCAATGGAGATGCAGGAGATTGATCAGACTATATTTACAAAGCTTGAGTGGGCGAACATCCAGTTTATCATCAAGTCCCCTGACGATTACTATTATACAAGAATCGGATGTACAGATCGTGAGCGCAAGCTTGAGAGAGAAGTCAAGAGACTCCGTGGTCTGGTTCATCAGACCCGTGCAGATCTGGACAGAGTGAAGAAGACACCTACATTCAGGATCGGTGCGGTCATTATGTTCATACCTAGAAAGATCAAGAGTTTATTTAGTCGAAACAAATAGAGGTAAAGCTATGGGTACAAAGGTATCAGTTATTCTTCCTGTTTACAATGTGTCTGATTATCTGCGCCAGTGCATGGACAGCATAGTGGGTCAGACACTTAAGGATATAGAGATCATTTGCGTGGATGATGGCTCCACAGATGATTCTCTGGCGATATTGAAGGAATATGAGGCGAAGGATCAGCGTGTAAAGGTTATACAGCAGGCAAATGCCGGAGCCGGGGCAGCGAGAAACAAAGGTCTTGAGATCGCGACCGGAGAGTATCTTTCATTTCTGGATTCCGATGATTTCTTTGAGCCGGACATGCTGGAAAAGGCATGGAGCAAGGCTCACGAGACCAGAGCTCAGGTAGTTGTGTTCAGATCAGATCAGTATAGAGAGGATCTTCAGGAATTTGTTCAGGTCAGATGGACACTTCACGAGAAGGAGCTTCCACCGTACAGACCAATGTATTTTCGTAATTTCACGGGAAATATATTCAAGGTATTTGTGGGATGGGCTTGGGATAAGCTCTTCAGCAGGGAATATGTTGAGGAGAACCATTTCCGATTCCAGCAGCTCAGAACTTCGAATGATATGCTGTTCGTATTTTCAGCGATAGCATTTGCAACAAATATAGAGATAGTGGACGAGGTGCTTGCACACCAGAGAAGAAACAATCCAAAGTCATTGTCCAACACCAGAGAGAAGTCATGGCAGTGCTTCCACGAGGCTCTTGTGGCACTCAAGGCGGCGCTTGAAGCACACGGCAATTTCTGGGAGTATGAGCAGGATTACATCAACTATGCACTGCATTTCAGTCTGTGGCATCTGGAGACCATCACAGGACCAAAGAAGGAGGTTCTGTTCAACAAGCTTAAGGAAGAGTGGTTCGAGGAGTTTGGTATCAAGAGTCTTTCAGAGGAGTGCTTCTACAACAAGACCGAGTATGGCAAGTACAAGGTTATAATGGATAAGACCTTTGAGGAGTACGAGAAGGCAACAGCATAGAAAAGAAAAAACAGTTTCACCAGTCGATCGGTGAAACTGTTTTTTTGTGGACAAATGTGTGTATCAGAACAGGTTCATAGCACCTATGATGCCCTGATTTCCCTCGAGCCCTGCGGGAACAATGTATGTGTCGGTGTCCTTGACCTGTGGCATGTCAATGTAACCCGACAGCAGTTCAGTGTAGTAATTGCGGATCATAGGGAACAGGAATTTGTTGTCCATGACTCCGCCGCCAAGGACGATCCTCTCAACTGAGTAGCACATGGTGTAGTTGACCAGTGCCTCAGCTATATAAAATGCTTCAAGATCCCATACCGGTGAGTCGGCTGGGATGTCTTTGCCTTTCATTCCGGTTCTGCGCTCAAGCATAGGGCCGGATGCAAGACCCTCTACACAGCTCTGGTGGAATCGGCAGGTACATGGTATATCATCTCCGGTTCGTCTAGGGATGAGGATGTGGCCTGTCTCCGGGTGTTCCATGCCGTGAATGAGTCTGCCATCGGATATTATACCGCCGCCGATGCCGGTTCCAACAGTGAGGTACATTCCCGAGTTGAGTCCTTTCAGTGCTCCATACAGGTATTCACCCCAGGCTGCTGCGTTTACGTCTGTGTCCACCACAACCAGGCAGCCAAGCGCATCCGTAAATGCTTTGTAAAGGCTGAATCCCTCCCAATCTTTCTTGGGACTCCTCATGATGGAGCCGTAGGTAGGGGAATTAGGATTGATGTCGGCCGGGCCAAATGTACCGATTCCGAGAGCGGATATGTCATATTTCTTAAAGTAATCTATCATGGCAGGCACGGACTGGTCAGGTGTGCCCGTCGGTATGGATATTCTGTCTATTATATTCTTGTCTGCATCGCCTATGGCACAAACCATCTTGGTGCCACCGGCTTCAAGTGCGCCGTAGTACATATTTCCTCCTTGGTGCCATGTTTATATGGCAGAAATTTTTCAAAATTATATACATTATATATGCCGTGTCACTTATCTTCAAGCCCGGATTTGCGTCGGTACTTGTGGAATATAAAAGAGAATTGGTGTACGCTTTTTTGGACACTTGACAAGATAAGATAGAGCCATATTAAGGAGCTTGATAGAGGCTTGAAGCTTGGAAGATAAAGTGTACAGGAGGCGTGATCATGATAAAAGGATATTTTGTTTCGGAAGGGTATATGGGATATGTGGACGGAGAGTACCAGCTTTTCGCTGATGAAAGAGATTATGTTGAGTATATAGAAGATTAGCCATTTAGCTTCTTGACCTTAGCATAACTTATGTTATGATGAGGCATATGGGTTAATACACAGGGATTACAATACGGATGGTGCTGCTATGAAAATCTGCAAGGTGATTCATGAGTTTGTATATCATGGATAATCTAAATATATACAAGGAGCAAACATAGTGGAAAAGGTATTGAACAAAAAAGAATATGTTATGGATATGACAGAGGGAAGCAGTATGAAACTGATCATGAAGTTCTCAGTTCCGCTACTTATAGGCAATCTATTTCAGCAGGTATACAGCCTGGTTGATTCGATAGTGGTTGGTCGTCATCTAGGGGCAAATGCGCTTGGCGGTGTGGGATCAGTTGGAATGATCAGTTTCCTGTTTTTTTCTTTGTGCAATGGAATGGCATCTGGAATAGGTGTTGTCATATCAAGATATTTTGGAGCGAAGAAAGAAGAGCAGGTAAAAAAAGCCATAGCAAATGCATTGTTTGTCATATTGGCGGTTGGTGCACTCATGAGTATACTGGGATATTGTTTTGCGGGGCCTATTATAAGGCTCATGAAGACCCCTGCAGAGACATTTGACTACGCATATACATACATGAGGATCACCTGTGGATTTACGATAGCGGTGGCTATTTATAACGGAATTTCTGCTGTGCTAAGGGCACTTGGGGATTCAAAGACCCCTCTTATATTTCTCATGATTGCTTCTGCCATAAATGTTGTGCTTGATATAGTGTTTGTCATATACATGGATATGGGCGTTGCCGGTGCCGCATATGCAACGGTTCTCAGTCAGATCCTGTCTAGCGTTGGCTCTATATGTTATGCGGTGAAAACCAATCCCTATTTCAGACTGAAGAGAGGCCATTTCAAGTTTGACAGAGATATAATGAAGGAAGATTTCAGTATCGGTATACCAATGGCGGTTCAGACTTCCATGATATCAATATCCTGCTCAATACTGCAGACCCTTATAAATGGATATGGTCCGGAGGTCATGGCTGCATATACTGCAACAGGAAAGGTTGAGGGAATCATATTCCAGCCGTTTAGTTCTCTGGGACTTGCATTGTCTACATTTGCAGGACAGAACTGTGGTGCACGCAAGTACGAAAGGGTGCGCAGAGCGGTATGGCAGACAGAGCTCATCACGCTGGCTCTTGGTGCAGCATTGTTCTGTCTGGTAGCAGTTTTCAGGGAAAATGTTGTGGGATTTTTCGTGACGGAGGAGAATGTCATAAGGCTTGGCGCAAAGGGACTTGTGATATCCGGAAGTATGTATATTGCACTTGGAACGATATATACCATGAGAGGCGCATTAAATGGAATGGGGGATGTGGTGTTCTCCATGCTGAATGGTGCTCTTGAGGTGGGAGGAAGGATAGTATTTGCACTGATACTGATGTATGTGTTAAAGATGGGATTCTGGGGAGTGTGGTATACGAATATATTTACATGGATTGTGATAGCACTCACCGCATCTGTGAGATTTTCTGTGTATATAAGAAAGTGTCAGAGAGAAGATGACGGTACGGAAAATGCATAGATAATAATTAATATAGCAAGGACGCCTTTTGGGGGGCGTCCTTCTTCGATTCAATCACATTGATACTCCAAGGGGCATAGGTGTTATGAATTAGCATACTTTATATTTTGACAAAAATTCAGCGCTATATTATCTTTAATACAGAATAAACAGGAGATGTCCATATATGTCAGGGGAAAGATCAGTGGATGTTGAAAAAATAAATAATAATGAAAAAGGCTTTGAACCGGCGCATATCAGAAGTGTGATCTCGCTGGCTCTGTTCAGCTTTGTATTTCTGGGTATGGAATTCTTCTTCGACAGCAGAGCTGCGGAGTTTGTGGATGCCAGAAGTGTTCTGTTGTATCAGAGTGTGATACTGCTGGCCAGTGCGGTGGGACTATTCATATATGCACTGATTGAGAGATATGTCGGCAGCAAAATCAAACAGATAATAATTATTACTTTGAATATAGTGGAGGTTGCCGCGCTCGCAGCGATAATACTGTGTTCCGGCAAATTGATACTGTTATATGGAATTATATTCTTTATTGTGTGTGGTGTTATGGGAGGACGCGTGTATCACGATGTGAGCCGCGATTATACGGATAGAAAGCATCTTACGGTAATTGTGGGAATTTCATATGCACTTGGACTGCTTCTGCAGTATATCAATTATAATCTTATAGACAATGTGATCCTGCGTATGGTTATGTTCTCGCTGGCCATAGTGGCACTTGCAGTGATACTTTTTCTGGCCAGAGATGAATACGCAGAAGCGGAAGTGGACACATACATGGTAGATGAGCGGAACAAAACGGATTGCAAAGAAAAATGTGACGAAACAACTCCTGATAGCGGATCGGTGGCTGTGGCGCTTGTGATGGTTGTTCTTCTTATGACGTTTATATTTTCCGCACTGGATAATGTTGTGACCGTTGTCCACGCTGAGGGCGGGGCAGATGTGGGGCAATGGCCAAGGTTGTTTCTCGCATTAAGCGGAGTTGCAGCAGGCTTCTTGTTTGATATAAAAGATCAGCGCTTTATGAATCAGATGATGTACTGCGTTACAGTGTTGTCCGTTATAGCCATGCTTATCATAGAGTTTGGAGGGGCATTTATCATAGGTCTGATTGTATTCTATCTTGCAGCCGGATTCTTCGTAGTGTATTTCACGACAGGATTCATAAATGTATCCTATGGAATGCGTTGGTCAGCGCTTTGGTCTGGTGCCGGAAGGGCAGTCAACAACATTGGTGCGGGTATTGTGGGAATAATATCATATATGCTGATAGATTTCCCCGGAATCATGGTTATGAGTGTAGTGGTCATATTGTTGCTCGTACTTATAAGCATTGCGGTATTTGTGCTTGAAAATCTACAGAAGGAACAATATAGACGATATGATGAAGAAAAAGTGACGAAATCGGCGGAGAATTCTAACGCAAGAGTTGAGGTTGATTTTGAATGCTTTGCAGATGCTCATCACCTCACTGGACGTGAGCGGGAGGTGTTGCAGAAGCTGCTTGTATCTGATGGCAGTGTACAGGATATAGCGGATGAGCTGTACATATCAAGGGCATCCCTATATAGGCATATATCTTCCATGAATGAGAAGACTGGAACGAAGACCAGAGTAGGCCTTATTCAGTATTATTATGGATGGCATGAGGAATGATGATTGCGTGAGAGTTGATTGCTATGGAAGTATAAGTGTGCCAGATTGAAAATACACATATGGATTAGATAAAAGTGATGAATGAATGTAAAATTGAATATATAGCACATATTGAGACATATGTAACGTTATGAAAACGACAGCAGATGACTATAATCTATGACATAAAACAACAGGTGAGTTACTTACCTGTAGACGAAGAATATCATAGAAGGGGGAATGACTATGAAGCATTTCAGGAGATTGACATTTCTGCTGTCGTTTATTTTTATTCTGACGGTAGGCGGTGTCGCGGCGATGGCCGCAAACAATGGCCCGTGTGAGGATGAGGAGTGGAGCTTTGCATATGTTGAGTTCTACAATCCGGATAATAACGAAGCGATATATGTGTACAGCTTCAGGACTCCGCAGGCAGGAACAACTACCAGTGCCAAAGGTGCGGTGTATGACAAGAGTACGAACACTTTGACACTCACCAATTGTAATTTGCCGGATTACAGGGTCGTTACCAATATGATGGGCGATGATTTTAAGATCAAGCTCGTGGGAACGAGTCATGTAAGTGCATTGTATGCATGGGGAGATGGATATGGCGGTTCTGTGGAAATCGTTGGTGACGGTAAATTGTATGTCAACGAGAAGCAGAAGTCAACTGACGCAATAGTTTTACAGCCGGAGGGAACAAGATCATACTTCAAGATAAGCGGAAATGCTGAGGTACACGCATTTGCGGGAAAGACGGATGGCAACCTTGTTCTGGCCATGAACACAACGGTTGCAGATTGTTTTGCTGTAAATGGTTTGACAGGTCTTCAGAAGACACAGGCAACCAGAATGAACTATGAGCAGATACAGAGCATAGAGATTGATCTGAGCGGTGAAGGTGACATTTGTCAGGTGTACAAAAAAGCTGATGATAAGAAATTGTATACTGTGACGGAGGGGGTGCGTACCGAGTATAATCCAGATGGAACGATAAAGGCAGAGAATGTGCGTATATATACAGAGTATGAGCTCATGCCTATACCAGGAAACGATGGAAAGTATTATATGCATGAGCTGAAGACTACAGAGGGTACATTCAACGCTGAGGAGTGTGGATACACCGATACACAAGAATCTGTTGCCGGATATTCTTTAAGATCCTCTTCACCTGCATATGTGTACATTGAGGAGAAGACGGGCGATAAGTGTGTATTTTTATATAATTCAATAGATAATAACTACAAAGATTATGCATATTTCAAATATGACATAGCAGGTGTACTTGGCGATGTGACAGACAAGTATGGAAATGTGTCATCATATTATATGGTGGAGAAGTCAGAAGACAATGTTTCATTTACAAGAGACCAGTATTACAGCAATGAGTATATGTTGTCACAGGGTTACAAGGTATCCGGTGAGCTTGAATATATACAGAACACTTACGTGGTGTATAGTAATGCCGCGTCTGGCGTCCTCACAGCAAAGACGACCGTATGTAAGCACGCCACAAAGGTGAACACTGTGACAACAAAAGCAACAATGTCGAAGGCTGGCGTCATCACCACAACGTGTAGGTCATGCGGCAAAAAGCTTTCGACATCCAGAATATCCAAGGTGTCTACAATTAAGCTTAATGCGGCTTCGTATGTATATAATGGAAAGGTCAGAACACCGGCGGTTACAGTAAAAGATGCCGCTGGGAATATTCTGACAAAGAATAAGGATTACAAGGCCACCTACAGTGCGGGGAGAAAAAATGTAGGAAAATATTCGGTCAAGGTCACATTGTGCGGAAATAAATATAAGGATTCGAAGACAATGTATTTCACCATAAATCCGAAGGGAACCACCATTGCTGCGACTGCGTCCGGCAAGGGCAGCATGACAGTCAGATGGAACAAGCAGATGACACAGACAACGGGTTACCAGTTACAGTATTGTGCAAATAAGAATTTCAGAAGTGGCACAAAGGTAAAGACTGTAAGCAAGAACAAGACGATCAGAACAAGTGTCAAGAAGCTTGCGAGTAGAAAGACATACTATGTACGTGTGAGAACCTACAAGACAGTAAAGATAAATGGAAAGTCAGTGACATTTTACTCTGCGTGGAGCAAGGCGAAATCAGTTAAAGTAAAATAGCTTAATTACATCCTTTTGAACAACGGGGCGTATACAGAACATAACAACAGTTTTGTATACGCCCCACTTTTGGTGTGCAAAAATTGCAGATGGTATTATAATATACAAAGGCGATGTGAAGCTTCAGCCATGTACAAAGATGGATGGCTGGTGCTTCAGTATACAGACAGGAGTTATTATGAAGAAGATACTTGTGGCGGTTGACTCTTTCAAGGGAAGCATGACGAGTCTTGAAGCGGGGAATGCCATAAAAAAAGGAATAAAGTCAATATTGCCGGATACAGAGGTCAGGGTACGTCCTGTGGCTGATGGCGGAGAGGGCACTACTGATGCTCTTATATATGGAAGAGATGGTGTCAGCAGAGAGCGATGTTATGTGACCGGACCGCTTGGTGATAGGATCACTGCGGAATATACAATATATAATGCCGCAGACGGGCGAACTGCTGTCATGGAGATGGCAGCGGCGGCGGGGCTTCCACTTGTTCCGGAGAACCGGAGAGATCCGATGCATACGACTACATATGGTGTCGGTGAGATGATAAATGATGCTGTTTCAAAGGGATGTGAGCGTTTTATCATCGGGATAGGTGGTAGTGCAACGAATGACGGCGGGATAGGAATGCTTCAGGCTCTTGGATTTTCCTGTCTTGACGTGAATGGTCATGAGGTGCCATATGGGGCAGAGGGGCTTGGAGTCCTTGAAAGGATTGTTATTCCAGGGAAGATGCTTGTCCGTAAGAATTCATCAGAGCTGGCTGTAGCAGATCCTGTCGATACGCCAATTGTAGGCACTGCTGCGATATCTGGTGCAGGTGCTGTCGATGAGTCATGTGTAGATGATGATGACTTTGCATACAGACTATCACGCTGTACATTTAGTATCGCCTGTGACGTGACTAATCCCCTTGTGGGGGAGCTAGGGTGCAGCCGTGTATTTGCACCGCAGAAGGGTGCAGATGCGGAGACGGTGGAAATCATGGATGGCTACATGAAAAACTATGCTGACGTTGTGGAAAGATCAGCTGAGGGAAAGTCTGACAGAAACACTCCGGGTGCTGGCGCTGCGGGCGGACTTGGATATGCGTTTCTCATGTTCCTAGGTGGAAAACTTATGCCGGGAATAGATATAGTTCTGTCAGAGATAGGGCTTGAGGCGGATGTAGAGTGGGCAGATACTGTCATAACCGGTGAGGGCAGGATAGATGCCCAGACCATGATGGGCAAGACCCCATTGGGAGTCGCAAAGCTTGCAAAGAAACACGGCAAATATGTGATCGCCATAGGAGGATGTCTTGGGGATGGTGCGGAGAACTGCGTCAAAGAAGGATTGTTCAATGAGTGTTACGCAGTGAACAATGTGCTTGGTATAGATGACAGTGATTCGGAGCAGGTGAGAACGGCGATGAAGCCTGAAAATGCTGCGGCGAATTTGACGACGTGTGCCGCAAAGATCACAGAACTTAAGGAACAGATGTCGGCACGTGTGTGCAGACCTGCACTGCTTAGATAGATATGGGATTGAATTTGTTTGAAACAGAATCAGAGGCGTGTGAATTTTTTCTGCAAAAAATGAAGAGATATGCAAGGAAATAAATTTACTACTATATAATACGAGGAGAATAAAAAGATGACAAGAGAAGAAGCGTGGGAATTACTCACAGAGTACAACAAGGATGAGTTTCATCTGGAGCATGCACAGATCGTAGAGGGAACCATGAGGTATTTTGCAAGGGAACTTGGTTATGGCGATGAGGAAGAGTTCTGGGGAATAGTCGGACTGCTTCACGATCTGGACTTTGAACAGTATCCTGAGCAGCATTGCATCAAGTCCCAGGAGATCATGAGAGAGCACGGTGTTGACGAGAGGATCATACATGCGACGGCAAGCCATGGCTATGGTATCACGGTTGACATAAAACCAGAACATGAGATGGAGAAGGTTCTCTATGCTGTGGACGAGCTTACAGGACTTATCGGAGCGGTTACACTTATGAGACCATCAAAGAGTGTTCAAGATCTGGAACTCAAGTCAGTTAAGAAGAAATACAAGAGCAAGGGATTTGCTGCGGGATGCTCCAGGGAGGTCATCGAAAGAGGTGCAGATATGCTTGGTTGGTCACTTGATGAATTGATCACCAAGACTATAGAGGCACTCAGGACATTCAGACCATGATCGGGGGTATAAAGAAAATCGGAGAATTTGTCCGCAAAGAGACAGTGCTCACCGTGGCACTTCTGCTGGCGGTGATATCGGCATTTATCGTGCCTCCGGACAGCGCGTATGTGGACTACATAGATTTCAGGACACTTGCGATACTTTTCTGTCTTATGACAGTGGTCGCGGGATTTTCACAGCAGGGGATGTTTGGCATCATAGCGAAAAGTATGATAAATCGTATGGGTTCGCTCCGGACGGTGACAATTGTCCTGATATTCATGTGTTTCTTTTTCAGCATGTTTATCACAAATGATGTGTCGCTCATAACATTTGTACCGATGACACTCACGGTCCTTGGTATGGCAGGGGAGGAAGTACTCACCAGATGGATGGTGCCGGTGATAACCCTCCAGACCATAGCTGCGAACCTTGGCAGTATGCTGACACCCATAGGCAATCCGCAGAACCTGTATCTGTACGGACTTGCAGGGATCAGCGCAGGCAGGTTTGTATTGCTTATGCTGCCATATACAGTGGCATCGGCAGCGCTTCTTGTAATATGTGTCATAGTATGCATGAAAGGAAAAAACAGGCAGCTTGAGATCAGACTTTCAGGCAGTGATATACAGGTGAACAGGAAGCTGGTGGGTATATATAGCATACTATTTGTGCTGTCGCTGCTCACCGTGGCGCGGATCGTCCCATACTGGGTGACATTTGCGGTAGTGCTTGTGGTAGTCCTTATATGCCAGAGAAGATTGCTGCTGAAGGTAGACTATTCGCTGATATTCACATTTGTGGGATTCTTCGTGTTTATCGGAAATATGGGAAGAATCGATGGATTTAGGACATTTGTAGAGAAGGTGCTTGGTGGGCATGAGGTGATAACTTCGGTCCTTGCCAGTCAGGTCATAAGCAATGTTCCGGCTGCAGTATTGCTGTCAGGATTTACAGACAGGTACACAGACCTGATAGTCGGTACCAATCTCGGCGGACTTGGAACTTTGATAGCATCTATGGCGAGTCTGATCTCATTCAAATATGTGGCGAGACAGGACAAGGGTGCCAGAGGAAGATATCTGGCGTATTTCACATTTGCAAATGTGCTGTTCCTGGCGGTGCTTATATGCATGTGGGGAATAATATTTTAGCCAGAAAAATATTGCCCTTAGATGGCAGTAGTCATAAAATAGAATGGTAAGTTTCTTCAAATTAAGGAGGCAGATAATATGAGTAAGAATCTTGGTGCAAAACCTATGCTGGTGCCACAGCCGGTCATGATGATCGGAACATACGATGCCGATGGCAATGCAAATGTCATGAATGCGGCATGGGGCGGAATAGTCGGAGCAAATGAGATCATATTTGACCTTGGAAGTCATAAGACTACCGAGAATATAAAGCTGAACAAAGCTTTCACAGTTGCCATTGCTGATGCAGAGCATGTGGCAGCCTGTGACTATGTGGGAATCGTGTCGGCAAATGACGAGCCAGACAAGATGAAGAAGGCTGGTTTTACAACCAGAAAGAGCGAGTTTGTAAATGCTCCAGTCATCAACGAGCTTTCACTGACAATGGAGTGCAAGCTCAAGGAGATCATAGACGGGGACAAGTTCCTCGGCGAGATTGTAAATGTTGTTGCAGACGACCGTATCCTGGGCGATGACGGCGAGATCACATATGAAGAGTTCCATCCGATCGTGTTTGACACCATCGGACATGGATATTTTGCACTCGGCGACAGGGTTGGCGATGCTTTCTCAGAGGGTAATAAGTTGAAGTAGGAAAGCTTGTAACTTGGGAAAATCATCAAATTGTACATTGTAACATGAAAAAATTAGCCGTTTTTGGAAGAAAAACCTTAATTTTTCAAGCAAATGTTAAATATACATATGGAAAAAGGCGAAATAATGTGATATAACAGACACATACAAAAAAGCACAAGCTAAAGTGAAAGGAAGATGTAGATATGGATAAGAAGAATATCGATTGGGCAAACCTTGGATTTGGCTATGTTCAGACGGATAAGAGATTTGTAGCAAATTATAAGGATGGAGCATGGGATGAGGGTACACTCACAGAGGATCCTAACGTAGTATTAAACGAGTGCGCAGGTGTTCTTCAGTACGCTCAGACAGTTTTCGAGGGAATGAAGGCTTACAGAACAGAGGATGGTCGTGTTGTATGTTTCCGTCCTGACCTCAACGCAAGCAGAATGGCAGACTCAGCAAGAAGACTTGAGATGCCACCTTTCCCAGAGGATAGATTTGTACAGGCAATAGTAGATACAGTAAAGGCAAATATTGATTATGTACCACCTTACGGATCAGGTGCTACATTATATATCAGACCATATATGTTCGGTTCAAATCCAGTTATAGGTGTTAAGCCGGCAGACGAGTATCAGTTCAGAATCCTCACAACACCAGTTGGTCCTTACTTCAAGGGCGGTGCAAAGCCTATCACAATCAAGGTTTCAGATTTCGATAGAGCAGCACCTCACGGAACAGGACACATCAAGGCTGGTCTTAACTATGCAATGAGCCTTCATGCAATAGTTACAGCACACAAAGAGGGATTCGATGAGAATATGTATCTCGATGCAGCTACAAGAACAAAGGTTGAGGAGACAGGTGGAGCAAACTTCATCTTTGTTACAAAGGACGGCAAGGTAGTTACACCTAAGTCAAACAGTATCCTCCCATCGATCACAAGACGTTCACTGATGGTAGTTGCAAAGGATATCCTTGGACTTGAGGCTGAGGAGAGAGAAGTATACTTCGATGAGGTTAAGGATTTTGCAGAGTGCGGTCTGTGCGGTACAGCAGCAGTTATCTCACCTGTAGGCAAGATCAACGATCACGGCAAGGAGATCTGTTTCCCAAGCGGTATGGAGAAGATGGGACCAGTTATCCAGAAGCTGTATGATACTCTTACAGGAATCCAGATGGGCAGAATCGAAGGCCCAGAGGGATGGCTTAAGGTAATCGAGTAATTCGGTGTGAGATAATAATTATTGAGAACATTATACCCCACAGATGTCTGATGGTAAGTCGGATGTCGGTGGGGTTTTTGTGTATCCAAGTTAGTTCGGTGTAAGAAAGATTAGCCCCATATACTAACAATTAGAATTGACTTGCACCGACACTGAAGAGTTATAATTGTATAGACAATAGAAGAAACGAAAGATAAATTGTATATCGGATAGTGCGTTGATACATAAGATGATTCATGAAATCAATTATTTTGAAGGGGTGGTTACTATGATGTCATTATCAGATGCAGTAAACGGTTTCTCAGGTGAGATAGCTTGGAACTGCGCGGACAGATCCCTGTTCGGCGCATGTCAGCTTGAGACCGGAGATCAGGTGCAAGTCGTATCGTCTTACTTTGGCAATGTGATAATCAAGGCAAAGGGAAAAAGACTTGCTATAACAAGAGATGCGGCGGAGCGGATAAAGCTGGCTTAGATTGAAAGTCAGAAGAAACGGGAAAAAACGGTAGTTGCTGGAGAACAGTGATATGTACCCAGAATCCTGGACACATATTTATGAACTAGGCTGAACACATG
>NZ_QTZF01000004.1:0-304710 GCF_003462545.1 Coprococcus sp. OM06-34AC | reverse complement strand
CATGTGTTCAGCCTAGTTCATAAATATGTGTCCAGGATTCTGGGTACATATCAACAACCTACTGTCATTTTTTATATACAAGATTTTATAATAACATTATTATGATGATATATTACAATTTTCAATAATAATCATGACTGAGATCAATAATTATTTACAATGTCATATAACAGATCTATCGTCTTATCTATGCCGTACTTCGAAGTATTGATACATATGTCGTATCCCTTCATCTCGCCCCATCTCTTGGATGTATAATAGTTGTAATATGAAGCTCTGGCCTTGTCTTCCTTCTTGATCATATCCTTGGCCTTCGATTCACTTATGTTGTACTTCTTGGCGATTCTGGCTGTTCTGTCATCCATGTCTGCATACAGGAATATATTCACCACGTTGTCCAGATCCCTGAGTGCGTAATCAGCACATCTGCCGACAAATACACATGAACCATCTTTCTCTGCAAGATTCTTGATGGTGTCAAATGCCGCAAGGAAAACTTTGTGGTTGAGAGGAAGCTCTGTTGAATTGCCAAATCCCAGTGAATATGGATCCATCACCAGTGAGTAAAGAAAGCTATTCGTAGGCTTTTCGTCAAAGCTGTCAAAAATCTCTTCACATATTCCACTGTTCTTTGCTGCCTCTTTAAGTAACTCCTTGTCGTAAAATGGTATGTTCATCTTTTCTGCAAGAGCTTCTCCGATCTGCTTGCCTCCACTTCCGAACTGTCTACCTATAGTAATAATCTTCTTCTCTGCCATAGTAACCACTCCCATCTTCTCGTATTCTCCATGTAAGAAATATCAAAATATATTACTTATGTACAAAATACTTAAATTCCTATATGGGTTATTATAACATTTATACAATAAACTGTAAATAAAAAAGTATAGACAATTGCACGTAATATGTGACAATTGTCTATACTCGTTTGTTACATTATATTAATTTAACAGTTTTAGCTTCTTTATAAGATCTTCAAAATATTCCGGCAGATCAGCCTTGAACTCAACGTATTCCCCGGTTGAGGGATGTTCAAAACCGAGAATACCAGCATGCAGCGTCTGTCCCTGCAGCTTAAACGGACATTTCTTCGGTCCATAAACTTCATCCCCAAGTATGGGATGTCCAATGGATGCCATATGAACTCGGATCTGATGTGTCCTGCCGGTCTCAAGCTGACACTCAATAAAGGTATACTTTCCTCCAAAACGCTCCAGAACCCTGTAATGTGTGACGGCATGTCTGCCATTTCTGGTATTGATCGCCATCTTCTTCCGATCCTTAGGACTTCTTCCGATCGGCGCATCCACAGTACCATCATCCTGTGCGATATTTCCATGGACTATGGCATAATACTTTCTGGTTATACTATGCTCGTGAAGCTGCTCAGACAGTGATCTATGGGCATTATCGTTCTTACACACCACAAGTACACCTGTTGTATCCATATCTATCCTGTGAACGATTCCCGGCCTGAATTCTCCATTTATACCGGAAAGGGAATCCTTAAAATGGTACATCAGTCCGTTGACCAGAGTCCCACTGTAGTGCCCCGGTGCCGGATGGACCACCATTCCCTTTGGTTTATTCACAAGTATCACGTCATCATCCTCATATATGATGTCGAGCGGTATATTCTCAGGCTCAATGTCAATGCTGACCGGATCCGGCACTGATATATCAAAAATATCTCCGGTACGTACACTGTAGCTCGGCTTTGAAGCCTTACCGTTGACCTGAATATATCCGTCATCAAATAACTTCTTTATGAAAGATCTCGAATAATCGCTGAAATACCCGCTGAGAACCTTGTCTATTCTTTTCCCTGCCCAGTCGCCGCTGGCTTCGATGTTATATTCTTCCATATACTATTCCTGTCCATCTGTCTGTTTTTGGTGTATGATCTCTGAGAGCTCATCATCCTTATACTTGAACAGCACCAGAATAACTATAACAATAAAACTGCATGTGACAAATATATCTGCGACATTGAATACCGGGAAGTTAATAAGGCAGAAGTCAAACATGTCAACCACATATCCACGGGCAACTCTGTCGATCATATTACCGACAGCTCCCGATATGAGAAATACCAGTGATATCCTGAGCGGTGTATATTTCTTTTCCTGATTGCCTGCAAGCCTGATGTATACATATATAGCCGCAAGCAGGATAACAAATGTTATCGCAAGCAGGAAAACGATCTTACCTGAGAAACTTCCCCAGGCCGCACCTCTGTTCTGAACATAGTTGAGCTGGAAAACTCCGTCAATTATTTTCCTTGTCTGTCCAACCTGAAAGTTGGTGGATATGAGATGTTTCACCAGTTGATCTAAAGCTGTAAGAATAATAATGGCAAGTATAGCCATCGGTATTCTCTTTTTCATAATATCCGTTCCTCCTTTGAACATCAATGCCACTCAAATGCCTTTTTCATATCATCAGGAACGACATCGGTATTGATATATGCATCGCCAATAGTGTAAAGAAGAATAAATTTGATCTTGCCCCCAACCATCTTCTTATCGTTCTTAGTGTACTCTATGACAGCATCTGCATCGACAGGGTAGTCCTCAAGAGTAGGGAAACCAAACATATCAAATGCGTGTATGATCTTATGAAGCTCGTCCTCTGTGATGTCACCCCTGTTGTATGAGATAACAGACGCAAGGCAGCATCCGATGCCGACACATGCCCCATGACTCAGCTTAAGGTCGAGGTATCTCTCTATGGCATGTCCAAGAGTATGTCCAAAATTGAGCAGAGCTCTGTCGCCCTTCTCAGTAGGATCGTTTTCCACAACAACTCTCTTGATGTTGCAGCTCACCCTGATCATCTCCATCAGGACATCCTTATCCCTTGCAAGTATTCTGTCGTGATTTTCTATAAGCCAGTCAAAATATGCAGAATCCTTTATGAGTCCATGTTTTATGATCTCACCCATTCCCGAAATAAACTGCTCATCAGATAACGTGGTGAGTGTTGACACATTGATATACACAAGCTTTGGCATGTGAAAGGCTCCGACCATGTTCTTATATGAATCAAAGTCAACGCCTGTCTTTCCACCGATACTGCTGTCCACCTGTGCCAGAAGGCTTGTAGGTATCTGTACAAAGTCTATGCCTCTGAGATACGTTGCAGCAGTAAATCCGGTTATATCGCCCGTTACGCCGCCTCCAAGAGCCACCAGAAGATCTTTTCTGTCAAACTTTGCAAGAATAAGCTTCTCGTAGATCATCTTTACTGTATCAAGATTCTTCTGAGACTCACCGGCCTCAAATACGATAGATATCAATTCTTTGCATTTTCCATCAAGCTGAGTCCTGATCTCATCGAGATAAAGAGGCGCAACGTTACTCTCTGTAACGATACATACCCTTCTATCAGCAATTCCCTGTCCGGCTAAAAGCTCAGGCAGGGAATTAAAATCGTTTGCAAAGAAAATGTCATAGATTGGTTCATCATTCAGATGAACTGTGAGTGCATTACACATATAAACATTCTCCCTTAGTATAAAATATATTGTTAGTTTCCAAATGGATTAACAAATGACTTACCGCCAAGATTCTTTGTGTATACAGACGAATCACTTGTAACACTTCCGCCACCGGCACCGCCAAGTGTTGAATCACCCATGGCTGAGCCGCCTCCTGATCCGAGAGTTGATTCCTCACGGCCCTGTGGATCGCCGTCATAGGAGTTCATAAACGAATTCATGGCTGCGCTCTGCGTCGACTGTGAATAAGAAGCATTTGAACTACCCTCGCTTAATACATCGTCAAAATTAAGCCCCATCTCCTCATTGATAGGATTCTGGGCAAGGTAATTCATATGGGCTTCCATGAGAGCCTTGAATGCACATACATAGTCCTTGTACTGCTGTTTTATTCCATCAATACTTCCCTCTATTCGCTCAAGCTCCTCCCTGGCCTCCTGCACTATATTATTAGCCTTGATCTTGGCATCATTCTCTATCAGTCTCGCCTTATCAGTGGCGTTCTTTGTAGACTCCTCAGCATTCTTCTCTGCTAGCATGAGAGATTTCTGAAGCTTTGACTCGGTTGTTCTGTAATGTACTAAACTGTCAGTCAGAGTCTTTACCTGATTGGTAAGATCTGCATTGGACTTATACAGTTCTGTGTAGCTGAGCACAACTATGTCAAAAAATGCATCTACATCTTTTCGCGCATATCCCATTCCATGCGTGAACTTCTTCTGTTGTAAATCAACTGGTGTGAGCATATGTAATCCCCCGTAAAAACATATATTAGTAAGTTGCCTTACTTGAAAGAGTTTCCCCCTGAAGAGATCCTCCAGCCAATTCCTCCCTTAAATCACCAGATACGTAGGTTCCATTAGGTGTGGCAAGGAATATGTTGCCCGAAATAGCCTGAAACAGGCCATCCACAGCATAACTTGCTCCTCCAATGAAATCCGCTATTCTCTGTGCAGTTGGAAGATCAAGATCCTCCATGTTTATTACGATTATCTGTCCTCGATTGAGATGATCGATTATCATCTGCGCATCGTCAAACTCGTCCGGCTTGATAACAAATACTTCACTGTCATCCATTGCTCTGGATCTGCTGTTGATCGATACGAGCTTTCCATTACCTGCTCCTGACTGCTGACCATGAGAAGATCTTGCAGCTTTTGATCTGGCCGATCCATTGTCAGATGATGCAGAACCTTTGTACTTATTAAAGGACTTGAGCGGTGAAGCCTTCACTCTGGACTCTGTCTGAGGCGCATCGTAATCATCCTCATCATCGTAATCATCATCTAAGCGATCGTCCATATCGTCTTCATCTTCATAGTCATCTTCATCTTCATCAAACAAATCATCATCAAAGTCATCGTCGCTTGAATCACTTAATTTGAAATAATCAAGAAAACTTTTCTTTGTATTTCCCTTTGCCATGATTGTTCTCCTTTAAATATTATAATTTCTGGCACCGAATATTCCCGTGCCAACTCTAACCAACGTTGCACCTTCTTCAACTGCAACTTCATAGTCGTTTGTCATACCCATCGACAAGACGCTCATATCGATATTATCAATGCTTTTAGATTGTATGTCAAGTGATAAATCTTTCAATTTGCGGAAATAGACCCTGTTGTCCTCGGGATCATCCACAAATGGAGCGATAGTCATAAGACCCTTAACCCTGATATGAGGGAAATCTTTTATCTCCTGGATAAGCGGAAGTACCTCGTCGCATGACAGTCCAAACTTTGTTTCTTCCTGTGCAACATTTACCTCAATGAGAATATTGACTGTGACATCATGCTTTGCAGCCTCCTTCTCAATGGTTTTGGCAAGATTTAACGAATCAACGGAGTGTATCATACACACCTTATCTACAATGTATTTTACCTTGTTCGTCTGCAGGTGACCTATCATATGCCAGTTTACAGGTCTTGAGACATTCTCGTATTTGTCCACAAGCTCCTGAACCTTATTCTCACCAAAATCAACGGCATCCGTATCACTGAGCAATTTCTCTATATCTGACAAAGGCTTTGTCTTGCTAACGGCGATCAGAGTGACATCCTCCGGTGATCTGCCGGCCTTTTCACATGCCCTGACTATGTTCTCTTTTACTTTTTCGTAATTTTCTTTAAGCATATTATCATCTCCTGTGTCTGTACTATTGATATATAAGCTCTCCCTCTTTCATGGAATGTCCATCCAGTAATATTCTGTCATATCTGGATATTCCATATGAAAGATCCGGCTTGATGATCGAGTAATCATCGCCCGATACGATAACCTCTATTCTTCTGAATTCCGCAGTTCCTCTTGATACACACAGAACACCATCCATCGTATACTTGGCGGCTGTGGCAACGGAAAATGTATCCTTGGAATTATTCTTCTGCAGTACCGCATCTGAATCTATACTTGACGGATCAACATAACAGAATCTCTTGTCGGTAAAATATATTATCGGTGATATCTGTTTTATTGAAGTGCTTCCCGAATTGCCATATGTTACCTGATTAAAATGAGTCAGATCTGAATCACCACTGCCTCCTGTCAGGTAATCCACAGGTATCATATATACATCCTTTGTTATTACGGATGAAGCCGGTATCTTCAGACCGCTGGATTCCTCAAACATGAAGTTGATGTCCAGAAATCTTTCATTTACATACTGCGCGATATATTTGTTGAATGATACCACTATATAATAATGACCATCTTTTTCGATCTTATCGTATGTCGATCTGATCCTTCTGCTCGAATTATTGATGGTAAATGAAGCGTATTCATTCTGTGTAACCTTATCAAATTCATCCTTGCTGAGCGATATGGCAATATTCCATTCCTCATCGTTGATAAGCTTACATACAGCGCTGCCCACAGAAACCTGGCCATCTGACTTGAGTGACTGTTTTGTATACACAGTTTTATCAAAAAGCTCAGGTGTAAGATTCTTCACATCGACGCTCTCATATCCATCCTGATAGTATGTGACAAGTCCACTGAATGGTGCCTTCTGGGCATCAAGTGAAAATGATGAAGAACCATTGCTGACCTGCTCAAGAGCAAGCTCCTCATAGAGCTCTAAAAGCTTGTTGTCGATGCTTGTCTTGAAATTATATACATTACCAAAATTGGATGCCGAAAATCCATTTTTGAACATCTTTATCTGATTGTTCAGACTTGTGTAATCTGCGCTCGTGAGAAGTGCTGAACCATTCTCCTGCATGTCGCTCATTGCTGCCTGCATGGAGCCCGAGCTGTCAATGGCATATATATTTGCACCCTTGGATACCTTCTCGCCATCTCTTATATAGTAGCATGGTGTTCCCGTCGCCGAGGCGGTTATGACAGTCTCACTTCTTACCGCAAGCCCTGTAGCCGTGAAATCAGTATCGTACGTACTCTGCTCAACCGTGAATATTATCGGATCAGAATCATTAACATACGCAACGACCCTGATGAGTATATATATGAATACGAATGCAAAAAGGAATGTTCCAAAGCCCGGCATTTTGAGCTTTGGAAGTTCGATCTTTGTCTTTTGTTTTTTTCGTTTTATTGTCGCCATAATATGTCTCCCGTAATTTACTCTGGCACAGAAAATGGCTGGCAACATACATATGCCAACCACATTCTATCTGAAATATAAGGCGGCATCCAGCTTATAATGCCGCAATAACGCAGTCCTTGAAATCCTCTGGTACGTCATTGACATCTGTTGCCAGACAGATCACTATATCAACATTGAACATATCGGATATGTTCTTTATCTCGTCCAATGCCTCAACGATATGTGACTCTCCAACGTATGCAACCGTCTTAAAATTATCTATATAAATCTTCTCAATATCACTGTTCTGGGAGATTATTCCTCGCACGAATCCGGTGAACGAATCCAGCTTGCTAATTCCATAGCTTGTACAGTTGATCATCTTGACTCTGTTGCTGAGCTCATAGAGATGCTTGTTGTTATTATCAAGAAATACTACCGTACCGGAAACAACCTTTACTTCATTGTTGACCTTATCTATCAGTGCCTTTGTCTTTCCCTTACCCTTATCTCCTGCAATAATGTGAATCATTTTTCATGCCTCCTGAATCTTGGTGTAAAATTTATACAAATAATGTCCGTATCATATATGTCAGATACACACATCACTTTGCCTTATTTATAAGTTCAGTCATGGCGCTGTACAGTGCCTCTTTTCCATCTGCTCCGGCTACAAGAGCAATATACTCTTCACCGGTGGAATCGTTCTTAAGCTCCATGATAAGACAGTTGAGTGCCTCCTCTGTGGTTCCGGTCTTCCACGAACCTATCGAGTATCCATCTGGAAAATTTACCTCACCAGTTAAGAATTCATTTGTCGGCTCTATGGTTACCACCTGTTCATTGCCATCTGCATCCGTGTATGTGAAATCATATGTATCAAGTGAATCTATCACATACGCAAGGTCATGCTTTGAAAATTCCTTTATTATAAGATACAGATCATACGCTGTAGTGTAATGGTCATCGTCGTGAAGTCCGTGACAGTTGACAAAGTGGGTATTTGTCGCACCGATCTCCTTCGCCTTTTCATTCATCATGTCACAAAATGCTGATTCGCTACCGGCTATCAGCTCTGCAAGTATAACACCACAGTCATTGTATGATGTTATCATGAGGCCGTACAGCAGGTTCTTGACCGTCAGGCTACAGCCTCCGACCAGGTCACTGGCCATGGCATCCCAATCGTCAAATGTGACCTTTCTGTTGAGAGTTACCACATCGTCAAGGGATATATCTCCCTTTTCTATGCTCTCCATAACGAGTATACCTGTCATGATCTTGGTCATACTTGCCGGATATATCTTTCCATGTACATTATGAGCCACTATGGTATCCTTGGTCGTCTCATCGACAAGCATAGCGGCATAACATCCGTTGTAGTTTGCGGCATCTATCTCCTCGCCCTGTGCTATCACAGCGTTATCGTATGCCATTCCGAGCTCCCCATACACCGGAAGATCAGGCAGCACACCTATGTCGAGCTGTTTTCCAGCTTTGTAGGTCTTGCTTCCGCAGCCGGTCAGAAGGACCATCGACAACACAAGTATCAAAGAGATACTTCTTCGCATGTATTTTCCTATTCTGCTTTGATTAAACATAATATAACCTCCGAAATATATTCAACAGCCTGATAACGGTGCTGAAATATATTTACTTGTAGAATTCACGCCAGTCAAGATCTCCTCTGTCAAGTGCCAGTATAAGAAGCTCGGCAGTTGCCAGATTAGTCGCAAGCGGAATATTATGTGTATCACACAATGTAAATATGTTGTTTATATCAGGTTCATGATTCTTTGGATGAAGCGGATCTCTCAGAAAGATGACCATATCGATGTCATTGTTCTCTATCTGTGATCCGAGCTGCTGCTCACCGCCAAGATGTCCTGCAATATATTTGTGAACTGTAAGATTGGTAACCTCCTCAATAAGTCTTCCGGTAGTTCCTGTTGCGTAAAGCTCATGCTTATTAAGAATTCCTCTATATGCTATACAGAAGTTCTGCATCAGTTTTTTCTTAGCATCATGTGCTATCAAACCAATATTCATGAAAATCCTCCTAATACTTTTTCTTTTGCAAATTTATATTGAGAACCATGCCCATTCCGGCACACAAACTGACGAGTGAACTCAGTCCGTAACTTATGAATGGCAAAGGTAATCCCGTGTTCGGAAGTATGGATGTGGCAACACCAATATTGATAAATGACTGGATGCTGACCAGTGCTGCCATACCTGTTGCTATATACATTCCCTTTTTATCACCGGAACGCCTAGCAACCCTAATACATTGTAACACTATGAGCAGTAAAATTGCAATAATAATAACACTTCCGATGAAACCTAATTCTTCTCCCACTGCCGAGAATATAAAGTCTGTCTGCTGCTCAGATATGAGATTTGTATCTTTTACGGTTGCCACATCAGAGCTGTTGATCCCCTTACCGGTCAACTGTCCCGATCCTATGGCCATGATCGAGTTGTTCTGCTGATCCTGGGTGGATCCGCCTCCATACATATGTCCAAGTATACGCTGTCTCTGATATCCGTTCAGAAACTGAGGCAGGTTGTCCTGCTGGATATACCAGAAGAAGCCTCCAAAGAATGGTATGAGTATCAGTACCGCAATACCTATTATCTTGAGTGAGAGCCCCGCTATAAATATGACTATAAACAATGTTGCACATATACATATCGTGGTTGAAAGATCCGGCTCGGCAAATATAAGTCCGATCGGTATTGCAAGGAAAGCTGCAAGCTTCAGCAGCGTCTTTGCCGTGTTCAGATCATCCGCATGTTTTTCAAGAAAAACAGCCGTGCAGATTATCAGTATTATCTTGGCAAACTCCGATGGCTGTATGGTAAATGAATCGGATATCTGGAACCATCTGCTGGCTCCATGGGAATCCGCACCTGATCCTGCCACCAGTACAAGTCCCAACAGCACTATATTTGCAGCGTATAGTACCATGTAGTATTTGCATATGAAATTATAGTCTATGAGTGATACTATTATCATTCCCAGTATACACACCCCGGCACCGATCAACTGCTTTGTAAGTTTTGTCTCATCTACGCTCACTATGATCACAGTACCCATGGCCATGGCTGCTATTATCAGGAAAAACAATTTGAAATTGTAATCCAGTATACTGTATTTTTTTTGATCCTGATCAAGACTGAATTGTTTTAAGTTCAGTTGATCCTTCTTGAATAAGTTCATAATTCACTGATCCTCGTCCTATTGTTCTGTATGTATATTCGTTATCCTTCTTCTCTGTATCCACGCTTAACAATGGAATATATGCCACTAGCATACGCTCCTTGACCTGGATATCGATATCTGATTCCTTTACATTGATGTATCTGTCTATCTCCTGCTTTATGGTATGCTTCATATCGTCCAGGAAATCCGGATTACACCCTATCCTGTCTGAAGCCAGCATGCTTATAAGCCTTTCTTTGGCATAACTTCCTGTGTTATATAAATATATCTTATTCATCCCCATATTCCTCCCTTCAGGCTCTTTTACGTCTGAAAAGCGAACGCAGTGAGCGGTTCTTCCCTGAATAATAATCTTCAACTTCAAGGGAATCATCCACTATCTTTCTGCATATATTCATATATGCATGTCCCGATTTCGTGTTGCTGCACACGACCGGTTCTCCTTTGTTTGTCGATATGACTATGTCCTCATCATCGGCGATTACTCCAAGCAGATCCACTGCAAGTATATCAACCACATCATCGACGGACATCATATTGCCCTTTTTGACCATATCATATCTTATCCTGTTGATTATGAGGTGCTGTTTTTCAATTCCATACGCCTCGAGTAGACCGATTATCCTGTCTGCATCCCTTATGGCCGAGACCTCGGGAGTTGTCACTATGACAGCCCTGTCAGCAGCAGCTATGGCGTTCTTAAAGCCCTGTTCTATACCGGCCGGGCAGTCAATGATTATGTAGTCATACTCGTCTCTTATCTCGTCTATGAGCTTGATGATCTGTTCCGGGCTGACCGCTGTCTTATCCCTGGTCTGCGCGCAAGGCAGCAGGTACAGATTGTTGTAGTTCCTCGCCTTTATAAGAGCCTGCTTATATCTGCAGTTTCCCTCTATTACATCTATCAGATTATAGACTATGCGGTTTTCCAGGCCAAGCACAACATCCAGGTTTCTGAGACCTATATCTGTATCTATCATCACCACTCTGTTCCCGAGGGACGCAAGACCGGTTCCTATATTCGCCGATGTGGTCGTCTTGCCAACTCCGCCTTTTCCTGATGTAACAACAATAACTTCACACATAATAAAAATCCTCCTAAATTTACTATCATATGTAGGTTATATTTATGATTCCTTCATCATTCGTAGCTATCATTGGCATTCTTTTTGCACCCGGAAGTCTGATTCCTGTACTTTTCGCTTTTCCTATCTGCAAAAGCTGTGGGCACATTCTCATCGCTATTATGAAATTGTTTCCAGCCGCCAGCTTACCCGCTATGGCAGCTCCCGCCAGTTCCCCAACGACCACGATATTCTTACCGGATACAACCCTGGCATCCCTGGCAACATCTCCGAGGATAATGACATTTCCCCTGATCTCAAGGGTCTGCTTTCTCCCTATGTCACCGCGGAAGATATATGGTCTTTCATTGTCACTGTGCGTTTTAGTCATACCCGGCAAAGCCATACTGACTTTTGCCTGTTGTGGTTCACGATCCCCATCATCCCGGACACCGGAACCTGTATATTGATCTATGTCAGGTTTAGCTGCAAATCTGACATGAATCTTATCAATGCTGTTTAAAAAACTGATTATCTCCTCCGTGTCTCCACGCTCCAGGGTACATCCCCTGAAAGATATACATACAGTTCCTTTTTTCTGGAAGGCACTTATATTATCGAGGATCCTGCAATACAGATCGCAGCAGATATCATTTACAGACATAGCCGCCGGTACATAGACAACTATGCCTGATCTGTCTGCCTTGATTGATAATCTGTCCATACCATCCATATCATCTGCTCCTGTCATATTATTTCCTACACACAGGTTCTGTGATATATCTTTGGTATCTCAATTAATCTGACATCTGGTTGTTTCCTGTTATGTCAAGCGTATCAAGCTTGTCAGGGTCATACATATATGCGTACACCATTCCGGCAAGCTCCTCTGCGTTACCCGATGTATATCCATGTGGAATAACACATGTTACACTGACCTCAGGGTTCTCATAAGGCGCAAATGACACAAACAATGCGTGATCCGGCCTTGTGGTATCCTCCTCTGCTGTTCCCGTCTTGCCGGCAACATTGACATTTATCTGATTTATAAGAGCCGATGGACTTGTGTGGTCACTTACCATCTGACGCATTCCCCGTTTTATGACCGCCCACTGGCTGTCCGTCAGATCAACTGTATTCTTAGGAACGTTGTCACTCTTATACACTGTTCTTCCATCTATATTTTTTATCTCGTTCACCAGTGTCAGGTCATAACAGTTGCCCTCATTGGCGATGGTTGTCACATATCTGGCAAGCTGGACAGGCGCATAGTTATTTGTACCCTGTCCGATAGAAGAACGTACCGCATCAGTATCTGACACATGCGGATCCATCTCTTCTATCTCCACACCTGACTTCTGGTCAAGTCCAAATAACGAAGCGTACTTCTGTATCTTATCTATACCCTGTGCATCCTGATATACTCCCTTGCTGTCTGTGGCAAGACGGTATCCAACCTCATAGAAGAAACCGTTACACGATACCTCTATGGCGTCAGCGAGACCAAGCGTTCCGTGTCCGCTTCTGAGCCAGCAGGCCGGTGAAGGAACAACCTTTGAGAATGTACCGTAATCAGTTATCACTGATCCAACGTCTATAACGCCCTCCTGCAGACCCGCTGCAGCAATGAGCATCTTGTATGTGGAACCCGGTGCAGTTCTCTGCATGGTTGCACGATTGTACATAGGGGTCGTCTTATCTTCTGTTATCTTGGCATAATAGTCAGGATCGATCACATTTGTGAGCTTGTTGTTGTCGTAGCTTGGGTAGCTTACCATAGCCCTTACAGCTCCTGTCGCCGGATCGACCACCACAATGGATCCCGAGCATGGGTCAAGAGCAAGCATGGCAGGTGTTATCTCAAGCTTTTTGATCTTTCTGTAAATAAATTCAAAATTGCTGAGGACTCCTGACGTAAATCCCTCGTAATCTTCGTCTGTTGTACTATTAAGGATTCCCTGGTCGTATAACAGGTATATTACCTGGGAACCTGTTATTTCACCTGATAATATCATATATTTGAAGACTCGTTTGTCGAAATCGGAGTCATCCTCAAATTCTTTGAGTACATAATCGACAATAACATTGTATATCTCATCCGTATCATAATAATCACTGCTTGTCTGAATGCCGGTTATGTCTATTACTCCCTGGCTTATGCAGTATTTCAGATACTCATATAATGATATCTTGTCATTTACATAGTTGTTATATGTGTCACTGTCCTTATCCACTGCACTGCTGTCATATATGCCGTTTGAGCTCAGCGTCTCACATATAAACTCCATATAATCCTTGTACTGATCCGAAAGATTATACAGTTCCGTGTGACTGCTCTTCAGAATGTCCGAAAGCGCATTGAGTGTGTACTGCTTGCTTGATACAAATGTGTTGTACACATTCTTTTCATTGTCAGTTGCATTCGCAGCATTAAGGGCCTTTATGTCTATAATGTTGTTGTCAAAGAATGCCGAGTACACATCCGTTATAGGTATATCCTCTTTCTCCTTGGATGTCGTCACGTTCTTGAGATTTGCAAGGAGAATATACGACAATTCCTTTTCAAGTGCGTTGTAGCAGTATTTCTGAAGATCAGAGTCAAGTGTGAGGTAAATATCGTTTCCTGCAACAGAATCAGTTTTTTCTATAATCTCAAGAACTTTTCCCATGTTGTCAACGTACATCTTCTGGGAACCGTCAACACCACGAAGCTGATCCTCGTACGACTGTTCCAAACCAAGCTTTCCAACCATATCATTGGAATCATACTGCTGATCCTCGTCAAGCTTCGCATTGTACTCCTCGAGCTCCTCATTTGAAATGTTGCCGATATATCCGATTATATGCGAAAAATATATGGCATCATTGTATACTCTGTTTGATTCAATACTCACATCCATTCCGAGCAGTGTATCCATATTCTCAGTTATCGCAGCATAGCTCTGCTGACTTATATTGTTAGCGATATCCACTGTCATGTACTGCTGGTATCTGTTGAGCCATACCTCATATCTCACGGCAAGGATCTTGAGCACATAGGCATCCGAATAATCACCCGAGATATTGAAAAGTTCATCACTTCTCATATAGTCAAATACTTCCCTTGCTGTAGCATTCTTCTGTGCATCGGTGAGGGCATCAACTGAGCTTGCACCATAAACATTCATATAAAATGTATTGAGTTGTGAGCCGCTTATCGTGAATTTCATGTTGCCATTTGCATCCAGCTTAATCGGAAGCTCCACGGACAGACTGTCTCCATTCTGCTCAAGTATAAGTATCGTCTTATAAACTATCTCATTTCTTAGCTCATTGACCGACATATTCTTCTTGTCTGCCGCCTCAGTGAGGTCTGCATTGCTGGTGAAACTCAGATTGTATGAAGATTCGTTAGATGCAAGCAGTTTTCCGTTGCAGTCGTAAATCTTTCCTCTGGTGGCCTTGACCGACACCGTCTTAAGTGATTTGTACTGGAAGCTGGACTGATATTTTTCTCCATTTATGATCTGAAGATTAAACAATCTGTACACAAGCACGCCTGACAGGCACAAAAAAAACAGAGTGACATAAAAAATACGGCTCTTTAACTTTTCTACTATAAAATCTTTGATTATCTCTAATATATCTCTGATCACTATGTCTCACTTCCTTTTTCAGCGCGTTTCAGCCGCTTGTTTATAAAGACAAACAGCTTGAATACTATCATCGTAAGTATGGCTGTGTATATCATATCCGGCAAAATAATATCCTTCATGTACAGCCCAAAACTGAGTCTGTTACGCATTACAAAGAATATTATAAATGTTATGAAATTAAATATGAAATCATCAAGTGTTATGATGATGATAGGCAGCAGTACATCCTCCACGAGGTACAGTCTGTGGAAAAATCCGTTACAGTATCCAATGAGCATATATATGATCATAAAAGGGCCTATGGCAAAGCCAAAGTACAGATCATATAAAAAGCCACAGAAAAATCCCACCAGCATTCCCTCTTTTCGACCTCTCATAAGTCCAAAGGACACCGTGAGGATGAGCATCAGATTGGGAGTCGCACCCGCAACTGAAATATATGGAAAAAGTGCTGACTGAAGCACAAAACATATTATGATTAATAATCCAAGTGTGATAACTCTTCTCAATGTCTGTTTAACCTCTTTACTTCTACTCCGAAACAGTTTTCTTGGTCTGGAGGACTATGAGTACCTCCTGTATCTTTGAAAAATCACATGCCGGAGTGATATATGCAGTCTTTGTAAGATTGTTGGAATCTTCCTCTATTTTTGTTACATACCCTATGTTAATTCCCGACAGATATTTGCTTGACACATAGGATGTGACGACCTGATCACCGACTCCGACCTCTGCGTCCTTGTCAATGTTTTCAGCGATAAGATAGCCATTCTCATAATTGCTGACACTTCCCTCAACATTACAAATAGCCTCTGACGGTAATATCATTCCGTTTACATTTGATGTATCGTCTATGATGGCTCTTACCTTGGCATAATCATTTCCGGCCTCTGTGACTATTCCACACAGGCCGTTGCCATACATGACATTGCAGCCCTCGACAACACCATCATCTGTTCCCTTGTCGACATAGAACACCTGAAACCACCCGCCGGTATCCTTTGATATGACCCTGGCAGCAGTCTTCTTATAATCGGAATACTGGAGATCAAGCTCATAAAGTGCCTGAAGACGTTCGAGCTCATACGAATTCTGCTGGTACTGTGCCACCTGCTTCTGACTCTGTTCAAGCTGATCCTTGAGTGTTTCATTCTCCTTTAACAGTGCGTCATAATTCTGGAATGCCTCAGTTTTGCTCTGAACCCATCTGCCTATGGTATTTACCCCTTTCTGCATGGGTTGGACAAATATGTTGGTAAAATTCCTCACCGGTGCAAATATGCCTCCCGCAAAAAGAGATACAAGCATGAGCACAACGCAAAAGCCTGTGAGTCCAAGCAAAAAATATCTCGGTGTGATCTCTATTCTTTTTCTGTTCCTATTTCGTCTTCGTTTCATTATAAAATACCTCGCTCAGCTAAGCTGACATAGCAGTTATTTCCCAAAATAATATGATCTGAAAGCTCTATCCCTATCAGTTCCCCGGCTCTGTCCATCTCTCTGGTGATATCTATATCCTGACCGCTCGGAGTCGGATCTCCGGATGGGTGGTTATGCACAAGTATGATATAGACAGCATCGTATCTGAGCGCCTCCACAAACACCTCTCTCGGAGATAACATCGAACTGTTCACTGTTCCCTCTGAAATGCGGACATCCTTTATGAGCTTATGCTTCGCATCAAACATGAGGAGATACACGTATTCCTTTTCGAGATATCTTGTGTTCTCCATGAAATAATCCGCAATGCTCTGTGGGGACTGGAACGACAAAAACGGCTTAAATGAAGCCCTGGCCATTCTCCTGGATATCTCAGCCAGACATTTCATCTGTATTGCTTTTACCTTTCCAACTCCGCTTATCTCTTCAAGTTCACTCACAGTCAGGTAATTAAGCCCCACTATACCCTTGTGGACCGGATGGGCATCCAGTATCCTGTAGGCTGTGGACAGCGCATTTGCCTTCCTGCTTCCGGTTCTGAGGATGACTGCCAGAAGTTCAGCATCTGTGAGAACCTCAACTCCATACTTAAAGCTCTTCTCATACGGTCTCTCAGTCTCCGACATTTCTTTCATGGAGACCGAAAGTCCTCCTGCAAAATTCTCTTTGCAATAATTTTTATCCATATTTCCTCCTTCCGCCTCTCCAAGCTCCAGAGAAAATTTTATATGGCCGACTAATTAATCTACCATACTATAAGGTTTTTTTCTACCATTTTCTGTAATGACATTATTATGCCGTACTTGGCATGGGGATATGTAAGTCCCCCCTGAAAATATACCGCATAAGGTGGGCGCATAGGTGCATCCGCTGAGAGCTCAATGGATGAACCAGACACAAATGCTCCAGCGGCCATGATGACCGGTGAATCATAGCCCGGCATATCCCAAGGCTCAGGTCTTACATAACTGTCAACCGGCGCTGCAGCCTGGATTCCTTCACAGAATGCCACGACCCTCTCAGGAGTCTGAAGCTCAACAGCCTGAATAATATCGTATCTGTCCTCTGTGCTGTCAGGAACAGCCTTAAAGCCCAGTCCCTCGTATACATTTGCTGCAAATATCGCACCCTTAAGCGCACTTGCCGTAACTGTAGGTGCCATGAAAAGTCCCTGAGTGAGAGCCTTTGTATTGCCAAGTGAGGCTCCAACCTCCTTGCCGAGTCCCGGAGTCGTGAGTCTGTATGAAGCATTCTCCACATACTCCTTCTTACCGCATATATAACCTCCTATCGGTGCAAGTCCGCCTCCCGGATTCTTGATAAGAGAGCCGACTACCAGATCAGCCCCAACATCCGACGGCTCTATATCCTGTACAAATTCTCCGTAACAGTTATCTACCATACATATGATATCAGGATTTACACTCTTGACCGCCTTTATGGCCTCACCGATCTGCTGTACAGACAGCGTCTTTCTGACTGCATATCCCTTAGATCTCTGTATCTCCACAAGTCTTGTGCGGCTATTGATCGCATTCTTTATTCCGTCAATGTCAAAGTTTCCATTCGGTAGCAGATCTACCTGGGCATATGTGACACCATACTCTGCAAGTGACCCCCTGGACTCACGGATGCCTATGATCTCATCCAGTGTGTCATACGGTTTTCCCGCTATGGCAAGGATTTCATCTCCCGGGCGCAGATTACCAAACATGGCCGTGCAGAGTGCATGGGTTCCGCACACTATCTGTGTCCTGACAAGAGCATCTTCCGTGTGGAATACGTCTGCATATATCCTCTCAAGGGCATCTCTTCCGTCATCTGTATAGCCATAGCCTGAAGAGCCGGCAAAATGCGCCTCGGACAATCTGTTGTCCTGCATGGCCTTCAGGACCTTGAGCTGGTTGATCTCACTCACAGCATCGATGGCTGCGAATCTATCCTTAAGTTTCTCCTCCACACTGTTGCAGTATTCAAACACCTTTTCATCCACATTCAGTGATCTGTAGTAATCCTTTAACATATCTTTCATCTCTGTATAATCTCCTTTTCGCGAAGCCTGTCCAGCATAAATGACAATATTTCAGACTCGCTGTCGTACTCACTTTTATCAACCCAGGTCACATGTTTTTCCCTCTTGAACCATGTGATCTGTCTCTTGGCAAAATGCCTTGTATCTCTCTTTAGCGTATATACTGCCTCATCCAGAGTGCATCTGCCCTGAATATAATCGATTATCTCCTTGTAGCCAAGCCCCTGCATGGACACCAGCTCCCTGCTGTAACCCTCGCTCACAAGCAGTTTTACCTCGTCCAGAAGCCCTGCCTCAAGCATGATATCTATCCGTCTGTCTATTCTATCATATAATTTCTGTCTGTCATCATTTAACACAAAATATTCAAAATTATATGGTGACTTCTTCTGCGACTCAGTCTCGTTATGTTCAGATATCTTCATACCTGTTTTTTTATAAAATTCAAGAGCCCGTATCACTCTTTTTACATTGTTCTCATGTATCTTTTCAGCGGATTCAGGGTCGACCTCCGCTAGCATGTCATGAAGAAATGTCTTGCCGTGGGTATCTGCAAGGTTCTGCAGCTTTTCCCTGTATGACATATCATTGTCATTTTCCTCAAAATCTATATCATACAAAAGCGCCTGGATATAGAAGCCGGTACCACCTACTATGATTGGAATTTTTCCCCGGGAATATATATCCTCCATAGCACGAAGAGCATATTTCTTGAAAAGCACAACGTTGAACTCTTCTGCCGGATCCAGAATATCTATCAGATGATGCCTTACCCCCTGCATCTCCTCCGGCTCTATCTTCGCCGTTCCAATATTCATCTTTCTATATACCTGCATGGAATCTGCGGATATGATCTCGCCATCCACCGCCTTTGCCAGTCCTATGGACAGTGCCGTCTTGCCGACAGCCGTGGGGCCGGTGAGGATTATCAGTGGTTTCATATTCTTATCCATCATGTTAATCTCCTACACTATTCGTTTAAACTTCTTCTCAATCTCCGCCTCCGTCATGGATATGACAGTCGGACGTCCATGAGGACATGTGTATGGATTTTCAAGCTTTAATAGCTGATCTATAAGTGCGTCAGCCTCCTTGAAGCTTATCTCCGTGTTACCCTTTATCGCAGCTTTGCACGCCATGGTGGAAAGCTTGTGTATAAATGTATCTATGGTCACCTTTTTAGCACTGCTGCTTGCATCCGATATGAAGTCTATGAAAAGCTCTCTGCCATCAAGGCCAAACAGGTTGTCAGGAACAGCGTTCAGCTTGAACTCCCTGCCTCCGAAGTTCTCTATCTGATATCCCAGTGCCTCGAACATCTCCATGTTCTCATGAAGAAACTCTATCTCTGCGGCACTGAGTGTAACGACCGCTGGAGGCATAAGATACTGTGAGTATATCTTCTTATTCTTGTAATTCTCCATAAGCTCTTCGTACTTAACCTTCTCATGGGCGGCATGCTGATCCATTATGAAGAACTTACCATCGTACTCTATGAGCCAGTATGTCTTGAACAGCTGTCCTATGAGTCTATGCTTAGCACGTGCCTCCTTTGTCAGGAACTTCTCCTGGAACATATCCTGCTGGACGTACTTTTTTCTGGCTTCTTCATCGTAGTCAGTATCTGAAGCTTCATCTGAAACTGCAGATACTGTTGAGTCTGGTGTCGCCGCTGTGACCGAAGGTCTAGCAGGTGCCAGAGCTGTATATGCCGGACTCTCGTTTACCACATTCCTGTTTTGTACTATAGCTCTCTCAAGATCATTATTCCTATCCGCATATATGTAGTTTCCTGCCGGCTTCTCCGTCTTATTATTATCTATGACGTCTGATCCTTTATTGTTTGAGCTGCTAGTCTCATCTATGATCTCTATAACCGGGCGGACCGGCTGTGATGATGTCTGTGGTTCGATCGGGCAAAGCTGCTGTGGTGATGTCTGCGTCTCCGCCGAGCTAAGCTGCTCAGGCTGACTCTGCGGTTCTGCCGGACGATGCTGCTCAGGCTGACTCTGCGGTTCTGCCGGACGATGCTGCTCAGGCTGACTCTGCGGTACAGTACGCTCCTCCGCCCTGACTATCGCCTCACGCCTCTTATTCTCGAACGCCTCCGGTGCCTTGCCAACATCCCTCTGCTTGAAGGTCTCAGGCTTTGGATCTTTACCCGGCGCCACATCAGGAATGAGCTCTTTGAATAACAGTGTCTCCCTTATGGCATTGTAGGTGAAGCTGTATATATCCTGACTGTTGGCGAATTTCAACTCCATCTTGGTCGGATGTACATTTACATCGAGGAGATCAGGTCTCACCTGGAAATTGATCTCGGTGAATGGAAACTTGTGTATCATGACAAATGTCCTGAAAGCATCCTCGATCGCCTTGGTGAGCACCGCACTCTTTATATATCTGTGATTTACATAATAGCCCTCAAATGATCTGTTGCCCCTTGATATACAAGGTCTTGCTATATATCCGGAGATCTTCATATAGTCATTTTCCGCATTTATCTCAAGAAGATTTGAGGTGATGTCTCTTCCATAGATATGGTAGATTATGTCTCTGAGTTTGCCATTGCCTGATGTGAACAGCTTGTCTGTTCCATTTGCAATGAACTTAAATGAGATCTCCGGGTGTGACATGCATATACGGCACATCAAATCGTAGATATAGCTTGTCTCCGTGGCATCAGTCTTCATGAACTTCTTTCTCGCCGGTGTATTGTAGAAAAGATTTCTGACAATTATGGTTGTTCCACCCGGAGCACCTATCTCCTCGCTGGATATCTCCTTACCTCCATGTATCTGGTATCTGAGACCGGTCACATCATCAGCGGTCTTGGTGATCATCTCAACCTGTGCAACCGCCGCTATACTTGCAAGTGCCTCACCACGGAAACCAAGAGAAGAGATACTCAGGAGATCCTCGACTGTCACAAGCTTACTTGTGGCATGTCTGAGAAATGCAAGCTTGACCTCATCCTTCTTTATGCCTGCTCCGTTGTCGGTGACTCTGAGAAATGACAGTCCGCCTCCCTTTACCTCGACGGTTACCGCTGTGGCACCTGAGTCTATGGAATTTTCCACAAGCTCCTTGATGACCGAGCTCGGCTTCTCTATAACCTCACCGGCTGCTATCTTGTTAATCGTATTTTGGTCTAATACTTTTATCATTACTTATCGCTCCTTATTATTTAAGTCGCTCCTGCAATTCATTTAAATAAAGCAACGCCTTCATAGGTGTCATGTTGGACAGATCAACACACTTTATGTCCTCGATCACCTGTGATTCGGCAAGTGAGCCGAACATTGACATCTGGGTGTCTTCTTTCTTCGGCTTGAAATCATTTGTAACCTTTATCTCCTTCAGCTTGGTGGTTATGTCCTTGTCTATAAGCTGATTACATATCTCATTTGCTCTCGCTATAACGACATCCGGCACACCGGCAAGCTTTGCAACCTGTATACCGTAGCTTCTGTCGGCACCGCCCTTGACGATCTTTCTGAGGAACACTATGTCGTCTCCGTCTTCCTTGACCGCTATACAGTAGTTGTTGACTGCCGACAGCTTACCCTCAAGCTCCGTGAGCTCATGGTAATGTGTCGCAAACAGAGTTTTTGCTCCGAGCAGTTCACTGTTGCTTATATATTCAACGACAGCCCAGGCGATCGCCAGACCGTCATATGTGCTTGTTCCTCGACCTATCTCATCAAGGATGAGAAGGCTGTTCTTCGTGGCATTTCTGAGTATATTTGCGACCTCGCTCATCTCCACCATAAATGTGGACTGTCCTGATGCAAGGTCGTCGGAAGCTCCCACTCTTGTAAATATCCTGTCGCATATGCCTATATTGGCAGATGCCGCAGGGACAAAGCTTCCAACCTGAGCCATGAGAACTATGAGCGCAGTCTGTCTCATATATGTGGATTTACCAGCCATGTTAGGACCGGTGATGATAGATATCCTGCTCTCATGGTTGTTCAAATATGTGTCGTTTGTGATGAACATATCGTTGTTCAGCATCTTCTCAACGACCGGATGACGTCCGTCCTTTATGTCGATGACTCCATCTGTATTGATCTCAGGTCTAACATACCCATTTGCAACAGCCACATATGAGAGTGAACACAGAGCATCGAGCATGGCTATGCTGTGTGCTGTTCTCTGTACCCTTGTGAGCTCTGCAGCAAGGGTGTCCCTGAGCTCAACATATGTGTTGTACTCCAGCGCAACAAGCTTGTCGGATGATCCGAGTATAACTCCAGCCAGTCTGTCAAGCTCCTCGGTTGTGTATCTCTCAGAATTGGCAAGTGTCTGCTTTCTGATGAAATAATCCGGCACAAGACTCTTATATGAATTGGTTACATCAAAATAATATCCGAACACCTTGTTGAACTTTATCTTAAGATTCTTGATGCCTGTCTTTTCCTTCTCTCTGGCCTCGAGTTCTGCTATCCAGTTCTTGCCATCAGTTGTGGCGTTCTTCAGAGTATCTATGTCCTCAAGATAGCCATCCTTGAATATTCCGCCCTCCCTGATAAGTATTGGCGGCTCATCAACTATGGCGCGGTCAAGAAGGTCATAGAGATCCTGCAGATCATCTATTCCATCCCTGATCTCGGTGAGTTCTTCCGAATGAAACTCTCCGAGAAGCTGTATGATAAACGGCAGTAGCTGTATGGACGTCTTAAATGCCAAAAGATCTCTCGGATTTGCTGTTCTTAACGATATCCTCGTCATAAGTCTCTCGAGATCATATATTGTATTCATATACTCTCGAAGTTCATCCCTGGTTATAACAGAATCGTTGAGCTCTGTTATCGCATCAAGTCTGGCTTCTATATCATCTTTGTGGATAAGGGGCTGCTCTATCATATTTCTGAGCATTCTCGCTCCCATGGCCGTTTTGGTCTTGTCAAGCACCCAGAGTAGTGAGCCTCTCTTCTGCTTATCCCTGAGTGTCTCTGTCAGCTCCAGATTTCTTCTGGATGAGCTGTCTATGATCATGAAGTCCTCTATGGAATATATCTCTATCCTGTTGATATGATCCAGTGAGTTCTTCTGTGTCTCATGTAGATACTGGAGAAGTGCGCCCGCTGACAGCAGCATATCCTCCTGCTCATCTATGCCGAGACCATCTATTGATCCGACCTTAAACTGTCTTTTAATGAAATCCTCACAGGTGTCATCGTTAAAATAATGAGACGGAGCCTCCGATATCGTTATCTTCATCTTCTCCTTCATGTAATCAAAGTTCAGATCGCATGACAGGAATGTGCCATTTCCTATGATCTCCGTCGGGGAATATTTGTTTATCTCGTCGTACAGCTTGGATGTAGATGAGATATGACAGGAACGGAACTCCCCTGTTGTGATATCGCATACGGCCACACCATACTCATCATTACAGCCAAATATACACATGAGATAGTTATTCCTCGTCTCATCAAGAATAGCCTGGGACATATTTGTACCAGGCGTAACTATACGTATAACTTCTCTTTTTACTATACCCTTTGCGAGCTTCGGATCTTCCATCTGCTCACATATGGCTACCTTGTAGCCCTTCTCTATCAGCTTGTTCAGGTATATGTCACAAGCATGATACGGAACACCACACATCGGTGCCCGCTCCTCCTGACCACAGTCCCTGCCGGTCAGTGTTATCTCAAGTTCCCTGGATGCCGTCAGGGCATCGTCGAAGAACATCTCGTAGAAATCTCCCAGTCTGTAAAAGAGAATACAGTCCTTATACTGATTCTTAACTTCCATATACTGAGCCATCATTGGTGTTAATGCTGCCACTTCAACTACTCCTATTCTGCTAATTCACCCATGTAATAAAATCCCTTACACTCAACAAGCTTTACATTCAGGATCTTTCCAACCATCTCCGCACACCCAGGGAAATGGACAAGTATGTTGTTGGAGAGTCTTCCGGTCAGAAGGCCGTCGCCCTTCTCGTCAAAGCCCTCAACCAGAACCGGCTGTGTCTGTCCCTTTATCGCAATGGTCTTCACATCACTTATCTCCTGCACACGCCTTAAAAGCCTGTTATATCTATCCTGTATCTCTTCCTTTGTGGAACCATTCTCCATTCCGGCGGCAGGAGTTCCTGTTCTCTTTGAATATATAAATGTAAATGCGGTGTCATACTGTACTTTCTCAACCACGTCCATGGTTTCAAGGAAATCCTCCTCGGTCTCACCAGGGAATCCCACGATTATATCAGTGGTGAGTGATATCTCCGGAACCTTTGCCCTTATGCGGTCAACCAGTGCAAGATATGACTCCTTTGTGTACCGTCTGTTCATCGCATTCAGTATCTTTGTCGAGCCCGACTGTACCGGCAGATGGAGATGTCTGCAGATCTTTTGATTCTCCGCGATGACATCTATCAGTTCATCCGACAGATCCTTTGGATGTGAGGTCATGAATCTTACTCTCTGTATCTTCTCTATGGCACACACACGCCTCAGCAGTTCCGCAAATGTGATCGGATGCTCAAGGTTCTTGCCATATGAATTGACATTCTGCCCGAGGAGCATGATCTCCACCACTCCGTCGTCAGCAAGCCTCTCGCACTCAGCTATGATATCCTCCGGATTTCTGCTTCGCTCCCTTCCTCTTACATATGGAACTATACAGTAGGTACAGAAATTGTTGCATCCAAACATGATATTTACACCTGATTTGAATGGGAATTCCCTCACCGCAGGAAGATCCTCCACGACCTCCTTGGCATCTTTCCAGATATCTATGACCATGCTTCCGGATTCTATCCTGCTCACAAATATCTCAGCAAGCTTATATACATTGTGTGTTCCAAATACCATATCGACAAACCTATAGCTCTTGCTTATGGTTGTCACCACATGCTGCTCCTGCATCATGCATCCGCACAGAGCTATCTTCATCTCAGGATTTTTCTCCTTGAGGTGCTTCATGAGACCAAGGTGACCATAAACCTTTCTGTTGGCATTCTCCCTGACCGTACATGTGTTATATATTATAAAGTCCGCATGTTCGGACTCGGTCCTAACATATCCCATCTGCTCAAGTATTCCGGCAAGCTTCTCAGAATCCCGGACGTTCATCTGACAGCCAAATGTCTGTATGGAACAGGTAAGGTCACGTCCCAGCTCTTTGCTTCTTGCTGTGACATACTCCCTGCCCTTTTTTATAAAATAATACTGCCTCTCCGGTTCCTCAAACGGAGCTGGAAGCCCCAGATCTATGCCATCAATAAATTTTTCCAAATCATTCATAATCTCTATGTATCCTTATCTATTTCTTTAAAGCTGCGTAAATCCGACTGGAGTTATTCCTCTATGCCTAGCTTACCAAGTATCCTGCCTATGTTATCCATAGTATTTTTCACGCTGGAATCCGCGGCATCCATCCTCATCTGAGTCTGTATATCCGCAAGATCAATATCCCTGTAATGATCCAGCGCCGCGATGTAATCAGGATCATTCTCAAAATGAACCTTAAGTGCCCTCATGGCATCCTTATAACCGAGCAGGCTTCTGAATTTTACTGAATTTGCAGAGAAATTCAAGGTTCCATCTATCAGATCTCCCAGGCTTACACTTGGATATATCTCTATGATATCCGCATCTGTATATGCAGATATGTCTTTCTTTGAGTCGGGATTAAGGCCGCACACAACTATATTTCTGTATCCCATATCATACAGAGGTTTCACCGGAACATTGTCGGCGAGACCGCCATCACAATACTCCTTACCGTTATAAGTCACAGACTCATAGAGCATAGGCAAGGTGGATGATGCCATGACGACTGTCCTGATCTCCTCCGCATCCATTCCTGCAAGGCTTATATACTCAGCCTGTCTTTCACCCTCCTGCGCGCACTCAGCTATGGCTGCATACACGGTGACATGCCCATCAGACAGCTTTCCGTAATCCACATAGCTGTCCATGAGCTTTATCATCTCCCTGCGCGACATGAATCCCGATTTGTCGTTGAACATCAGATCAGGATCAACGTCAAACACCGTCTCAAAATGTATCTTCTTCCATGCCTCCTCGCTTCTGTCAGGATCATTGCACGCGAAAAGCACGGCATTTATCGCACCTATGGAAGTTCCTGATATGGCTGTAACCTTGTCCATAAGTCCATACTCTGCAAGTGCTCTGTACACCCCGAGCTGGTACGCTCCTTTACCGCCGCCACCGCCAAGGCACAGCGCATAGCTGTCAGCCATATCACCGGACTGAGTGCGTCCTGCAACTTTTCCGGCATCATCCGCCCCGGCATTTTGCAGCTTATCCATCTGTATCTTATTTTCAAGTTCAGCGATCTTTGCTGTTATCTCGTCTCTGTTCATTGACCCTCCATTATGATATAACTTCCGATTCTGTTACTATGATATGTGGTCTGATATCTGTAGGTTCACTGTCTATCTTATCAACTATCTGGAATTCATACGCCAGTGCCACCGTGACAAGCCCTGCATGCCTCGCCAGATATCTGTCGTAATACCCTCCGCCAAAACCTATGCGATTGCGGCTGTAATCAAATGCAATCCCAGGCATGAACATAAGCCCATCTTCGATCTCCTCAAAATCATCAGAAACCGGTTCGAGTATCCCAAAGTTTCCGGATGTAAGTTCTCCGTAGTCTGTTATCTCAATAAACTCCATGTTTTGTCCATAAACCTTTGGAACATATACTTGCTTTCCGTCCGACCACGCCTTCTCAATTATAAGCTTTGTATCCACTTCATTCCCTTTGGAAATATATGCACATATATTGAGAGCATTCTCGTATTCAGGAAGCTCAGACAGACGTCTGCATATAAGTTCAGATCTCCATGCACAGTCACCCCTGTCCATGGCATTTCTAACCGCTTTTATTGTTTTCCTTATATCGGCTTTGCTGCCGGGTTTTACCCTGTCTTCGCTATTCATAATACAGTCGTGCCTACGCCTTTCTTGTAGGATCAAGGTCCTGAAGTCTGGTTATGGAGCCGTCCTTCTCTTTGATATCTATATTGTTGAGCGTGCTCCTGAGATTATTCTTCACAGCAAATATATATTCCTGCCTTAACTGCTGTTGCTCTTTCTTCTCAGCGTCGGTGAGCCCCTCAGCCTTGGACTTGTGATATAACTCATTTATACGTGCGATCTTTGCCGCATCGATTATCGTCTCTTTCATAACTATATAAGATACTCCTTATTCAAAATAAATCTGACAACGTCAAAGTCATGATCCTTATATTCTGTGAACAGAGTTCCTATACTTTCTCCGTTCATTACCTTAACAATATTGTCCATATCCGCTCCGGATACTATGACCATATCCGAGTTGGAGTTGGTTGCTATCCTGGCGGCTGCGATCTTGGTCGTCATTCCGCCGGTTCCGTACTTGGAGCCTGCACCTTTACCCATATCCATTATATGGTCGTCTATACAGTTCACCTCTGGTATAAGCTTTGCATCAGGGTTATTGTGTGGATCATCAGTGTACAGACCGTCTATATCCGTGAGAAGTATCAGGAGATCTGCATGGATCATGGATGCAACTATGGCAGACAATGTATCATTGTCGCCAAATGCCACGCTGTCATCCAGCTCATCGATGGCAACCGTATCGTTCTCATTGACGATCGGTACGACACCGAGCTGAAGAAGCTCGTTGAATGTGTTGATGGCATTCTTTCTCCTCTCATCCGACGATATAACATCAAATGTTAGCAGAACCTGAGCTGCTGTGCTGTGATACTCTTGAAAAAGCTTCTGATATATCATCATTAGCTGTCCCTGTCCCACTGCAGCACACGCCTGTCTGAGCGAGGTCGTCTTAGGTCTTCTGGCAAGTCCCAGCGCCTGTACTCCGACTCCGATGGCTCCCGATGATACGAGGACCACATCCTTGTCCTGATTTCTCAGATCACATATGATGCGCACCAGCTTCTCAAGCTTTGTATAGTCAAGTCCACCCGTCTCCTCGTGAATAAGTGAAGATGAACCAATCTTTATTACTATCTTTTTCTTGTCTTTCAAATACTCTCTATCCATTTATATTCTCCTGTGTACCGTCTGTTATTGCCTCATTGCTGAATCTGGATGCTATGGCCTCGGCCACCTTCATACCATCGACAGCGGCTGAGGTTATTCCCCCTGCATAGCCCGCGCCTTCCCCGCACGGGTATATACATGTCCCCTCACAGCGCAGCTCATCGCCTCGTATCATACGAACAGGTGATGAGGTTCTGGCCTCGATTCCTGAGAGAACTGCATCGTCAGATGAATATCCCGGCATCCTCTTATCAAAGGACACAACTCCTTCTATTATAGCATCCTTTATATACTCTGGCAAACAGCATTTGAGGCTTGTAAGCCTGTACTTACCCTTAATCTGAGGCTTAACACCGCCCAGCTTTTCCGTAGGAATGTCCCTTCTGTAATCTCCGAAGAGCTGCACCGGAACAGCCCCCTGTCCGGCCTCGTATGCGGCCTTCTCCCATCTTCTCTGAAACTTCATTCCCGCAAGAGGATGATCTGATCCGTAATCCTCCGGGGTAACATTTACCACAATGGCGCTGTTGGAATTCTCACCATCCCTGCCGCTGTAGCTCATACCATTCACACACGTCTCACCGTGCTCGGATGATGCATTCACCACGTAACCTCCAGGGCACATACAGAATGAATATACAGCCCTGCCATTTGACGCCTGATGCGTCATCTTGTAGTCTGCCGCCGGCAGCAGCTTTGCATACGCCGGATCATCGCCATACTTCATGACATCTATATCTGCTCGCTTGTGTTCGATACGAAGTCCCATGGCAAATGGCTTTGGCTCCATCGGAACACCTTTTTTGTAAAGCATCTCCACAGTATCCCTTGAGCTGTGTCCAAGTGCCAGAACAAGGGCATTTGTCCTGTATTCCTTCTCACTGCCATCTGAAAGGTTCTTTATATGTACACACACCTCATCCTGTGTGATCTGATCATAACCGGTAAAAAGTGAATCAAAATGTACCTCTCCGCCAAGTCTCTTTATATCCTCACGCATATTCCTTACAATACCAGACAGCACATCAGTGCCCACATGTGGCTTATTTATATACATTATGGACGGTTCTGCACCATACTCCACAAATGTCCGCATGACCTCAGTGCGTCTGCCCGAGCCATCCTTTATGACCGTATTCAGCTTGCCGTCCGAAAAGGTTCCTGCGCCGCCCTCTCCAAACTGTACATTACAATTTGGATCAAGTCCTTCCTCACCCTTCCAGAATCTCTCTATATGCTCCATTCTCCTGTCAACATCCATGCCGCGCTCAAAAACAACCGGTCTGTATCCGGCTCTGGCAAGATACATTGCAGCAAATAAGCCACCCGGTCCTGTTCCTATCACCACAGGCCTATAGGTCATTTTGACATTTCCCGGCTCAGGAAATCTATATTGGGCAGTATTTGTTAACATAACATTATTATTGTGAAGTCTTTTCAATAATTTTTCCGGATTCGGAACATCCACATCTATGGATGCAATATATTTCACCTGGTTTCTCCGCCTGTCATCAAGAGACAGCTTGAAAAAAATATACTCAAACTCCTTATCTGTCTTCAGCGTCTTTTTAATAACACTTCTAACATCTGCCTCTGTAAATCCAAGCTGCAGTTTTACATTGTTAATTCTGATCATCTTTTATTCTCTTTCCTGCAGACTCCCCGGCTCTCATGCCGCTTATAACAGCCCACATTATATTATATCCACCACATTTGCCGGTCACATCGACATACTCTCCAGCGGCGTATAAGCCTCTGTGTCCAGCAAGTTCCAGGTTATCTGCCCTGAGCTGCAATGTGTCAACTCCACCGCTTGCCGCCTGGCTGTCCTCATAGCTGCCGAATCCATCTATGTTGAATCTCATATGTTTGAGCATATCACATATGGATGTTATATCAGCCGCGTCAAGTCCGGCCGCTTCAGAAGCTTTGATACCAAGACTTTTTATAATATACCCGGCGATCTTCTCGTTGACAATACCATTGAGCATCGCCTCGACTCTCCGTCTGCCATTTACCTCGGCAAATCGTCTCATCCTGTCCGCCAGCATATCATCACTGATGTCCGGAACAAGTTCAAGTTCTATGTATGGCTTCTTGCCAGTCTCCATCAGGTCTATACACTGTATACTCATATTAAAAACCGCTATACCCGAAAGATATCCCGATGCAAACTGAACCTCGCCTCTCTCGTGGTCATACTCCTCGCCATCACACATTAGGCGGACAACAGCCTTTGCACGTACCCCTGACATATCAGATATATATTCATGGCATTTTAATTTACACAGAGCCGGATGCGGTTTCACAAACCGTACATTCAGATCATCCAGAAGTCTGTATACTCTATCAGATCCGCCAAGCTTTGGCGCAGCCGCACCTCCGGGTGCAAGTATCACCTGGGTCGTCCTATACCCGCCTTTGTCTGTGTCTACAATATATGTACCATCTTTTCCCTGTTTTATACTCAGGACTTCTTCCGATGTGCTGTTTTCTATACCAAGAATTTTGAGCCTGTCCGTCAGTGCCCACACTATGGTAGATGCCTGCAGCGATGCAGGATATATATATCCATTATCATCATAGCTGGAAACACCAAGACTTTCAAAAAAATCCATGACATCATTATGACTGTCCGTTGTTACGAACTGAAATGGGAAAAATTCATTTGCACTGGAATAGCACGACAGATCAAGCTTCGTATTTGCAATGTTACATTTGCCATTTCCCGTCGCATACAGCTTCTTTCCGAGTTTTTTGTTTTTATCTATAAGCTTTACCGAAGCCGATGGTGCTGTCTCTTTTGCTTTTATTGCGGCTGTCATCCCAGCCGGGCCACCGCCGATAACTATAATATCATAAATCATTCCGATACACCTTTCCCATAATCATTTATCATACGTTTTACAGGCTGTCAATAAACCTGTTCATGTCATCTATATCATTGAAATACACGTGCTTGTGGATCAGTTCTCTTATACGTTTGTCCAATGAATCCACTGTACGAGTCGTCTCCCTGCAAAGACTGCCAAATCTGTTGTACACCGCCACATGTCCATTATAAGTGCTCACATAGAAACTGCCATGTGGTGTTCCACCCTCAGCAGCAATCACGAGCCCTCCGTAAAGCTCCGGTTCACTCTCATTTGATATGGGTAATATATGCCCGCTATCCATACCGTCAAATTCTCTATACACACTTTTACTGTCTCCGGATCTGCACGCCGTGCTCACCACAATCTCTCTAGTTATAAAAGATAACACAAATACCGCTATAATGATAACAAAAAAATATATAATTCTTTTAAACATTACCACACCTTCTCTTCATAACAAAAAACAGAAGACAGGATATTCCATCCCATCTTCTGTCCTTGTTAATATATGTGGTTTATGTCTGTATTATTCCCATACAACTCCGGCCTTATTATCACTCTCAAATACTGTGACATATGTCTTGCCCGGATTGAGTTGAAGTTCTTTTCCATCTGCTGTTGAATACTTTGTCACGGAGTCATCGGTTGACTTTGTCCATGTGATAGGAACGATCTTTCCATCTGAAACATAGTATCCGTCTCCTGTGCCAACGAGATCGATCATCTGTCTGTCGTGATCATCAATGCTGGTGTAGTGAGCAAACTGTATGATGATATTCTTGAATGTGAGCTGCTTTCCTGTGAGGTCATCGATCTGCTTGTCACCATACTGGAATCTGTTATATACCTTATTCTTTGAATCATATTCAAACCAAGGCTGTGTGTAAACTGACATGTTGAGTGTGAGCTTGTTTACAGACTCGCCCTCAGGAACCGTATCTTCCTCATTGAACTCAAACTTGCTCTTGTATCCCTTGTTGTGGGTAGTTGAGCATCCAAGATAATCAAGACCAGCCTTGATCATATCGCTGTTTGTGTACACATTGTGTGGAGCCTCGCGGTCTGATGATCTGTAGAAAGATACAGATCCTTCTCCACCAAGTCCGCTTATATGATCTATTCCTGTCCTGTCAAGCTCCTCCTGTCCCTGTGGAGACTGACCATAATGCATGTATATAGCATCAAACTCCATGGCAGTTGTAACATAGTAAGGTCTGCAGCTTCTGATCGAACCGACCTTCTCAAGATTGTCATAGTCGTTGAATATTGCAAGCATTCTTGTTATTCCGCCCTCAACGACAAACTCATATAAAACATCAGCCTGGCCTATGCCTGACTGAGGAATCGCATTCTCAATATTGTTGATCATTATAGCGATCGGTCTTCCGTACTCTTCCTTTCTGTCGGTGTTCCACTCGCCTGTAAGATCATTATATACTCCCTCATGGTAAGTCTCATCAACCGCTGTGGCAGACTTCATCATATCGGCCTGTGATACATCCACCTCTGCCTTAGCCTCCGTTGTAGTGACATTCTCCTCCGTTTTCTTCGAGCCGCATCCAAAAAGTGATAATCCCATCACAAGAGCGGTTGCCAGAACTAATCCCGTCTTAATTCTCCTCATAGTCTCTTGTATATCCTTTCATTGTAAGTATTTTTTCCTGCATCTCTTCCATGACCCTGCGCTCATCGTCCTCCATATGGTCATATCCTGACAAATGGAGCATGCTGTGGGCTACAAGAAAAGCCAGCTCTCTCGTCTTTGAGTGATTGTACTCAGTTGCCTGCTCATACACCTTATCAATAGATATAACGATATCTCCCAATAGCAGTTCATCTGTAGTAAGATCAAAGTAGTCACACCGGCTATCCTCGAGACCATCAAAGTTTCCAGGAATTGTATAATCAATCAGTGGAAATGACAGAACATCTGTCGCCCTGTCTATATTCCTCTGCTGGTTATTGATTTCATGTATGGAGTCATTGTCCGTGAGCAGCACGTTCACCTCGCAGGGATATGGACACCCAACGAATTCCAGCGAAGCCTGGACGATACTTGTTATGACATCCTCATAATTCTTAATATCAATATCTCCATACTCATTCTCAATATTAACTGACATATTATTTTCCTCTGTTTTTCTGAGCAGTTGTGGTTTTTCTAGGCTTTGCCTGTCTGCTCCTCTTATCCTCATATTTCTCATACGCATTTACGATCTTCTGCACCAAAGGATGTCTCACAACATCAAGACTCGTCAGATGGCAAATGCTTATGTCATCAATATCCTTTAACACCTTGAGTGCAACATCAAGACCTGACTGCGCGTCGTGTGGAAGATCCTTCTGTGAAAGGTCTCCTGTTATTATGGCCTTTGAGCCAAATCCTATTCTGGTAAGGAACATCTTCATCTGGGCAGGAGTGGTATTCTGGGCCTCATCCAGCACAATATACGCATTATCAAGAGTTCTTCCTCTCATGTAGGCAAGAGGAGCAACCTCGATCAGTCCCTTTTCCATATTCTTCATAAATGCATCAGCACCCATTATCTCATACAATGCATCATAGAGCGGCCTAAGATAAGGATCAACCTTGCTCTGAAGGTCACCCGGAAGAAATCCCAGTTTCTCACCGGCCTCTATGGCCGGCCTTGTAAGTATGATCCTTCCAACCTCATTATTCTTAAATGCCGTTATGGCTTTTGCCATGGCAAGATAAGTCTTTCCTGTTCCGGCAGGGCCCACTCCGAATACTATCATGGACTTTTCTATTGAATTGACATATGTTCTCTGTCCGACAGTCTTCGGTTTGATCGGCTTGCCGCTCATCGTGTGACAGATTATGTCCCTGTCAAGCTCAGCAAGACTCTCCTTAGCCTCCTGCGGGTGTTCATTGACTATCGATATAGTGTAGTCTACCTTCTGTTCATCGATGGACGAGCCACGGTCTGCCATCTGGAAGAGCTGTTCTATAACCTGAATAGACTTCTTCACGCCTTCCTCGGAGCCGCTGACCTTAAGCTTGTCATCGCGAAGTATCATTGACACACTGTATTCTTTCTCAATCTTTTTTATATTGGCATCAAACTGTCCAAACACAGTCTGTATATAGTTTGATGCAACAGTTACGGATTCTGAATATTCGCTCAATACTTGTATCCCCTGTCATTATTATTTGTCAGTCAGGCTCCACCTCTTCGCTTCCCGATGTATTGTTTACGTCAATATATCTCGGCACAGCAACCGGGAGTCTGATACTGATATCGCCTTCAGCCGAAGCCTCACCGCGTTCATTAGTAATAATAACATTTTTTCGGACAATTTGCACCCCTTTTTCTTGCATTTTGCCAATATAAACATGCAGATGCTGGTTAAGTCTGTCTTTCTGCTCCTTATCCGTAAGCTTACGTGTATTTACTTTATAGAACACTTTTCGCTCTATATTCACGGATAACGGAAAATACATATCGCCGATATGCAGCCGTTTTTCCTCGGCGGAAAGGTCGTATGAGCCGTCGGAGGCAGCAGTTCTATACGGAGTAAATACCCGGCGTCCAATTTTTATATCTACTTTGTTTACCTTCCTATCTGTAGTCTCCTTTTCCTGGAGCTCACTCTCAACCACATCTCTGTACTCTACATCACAAAGACCATATATCTCTCCGGAAGCAGGTACAAACACCGTATCCACAACCTCACTGTCATCATTGTATATGTTAACTGTTCCCGATATAAGAGTATCCCCTTTTTTTACTTCATCTCCAACCGATGCAACAGGCGTCCCCACCGATGCAACAAGGGAATAGATCGTACAATCCATTGTGGCCACGAGATCACACGGTCTGCCATCTTCCGGAACTGTAAAGACATCCACGGACTCCTTGAGCGCAACTGTAAGCTTTGTCCCACTGATGCTGCAGGATGCCCAACATATCTCCCCAAGATTATCCGTCAGCATGTCTGTCAGTTCACTCAGATCAATACTCTTTTTTCTATGTCCATAGCACGGATACTCCATCTCGATAAGATCTGCAATTTCCTCACTTGTATAATCCTCACATCCGTCAATTTCTATGTACCATACATACCCTGATTCCCAGTATACAAACAGCAAAAATAATAAAACTCCGAGTAATATCGAGATCCTCTTCCTATTGCCCAGCAAACCGGTTCTCAAAGTCTTCTTCTCAGCTATTCGGATATCTATCATACATTTGTCCGCTATCTCTTCAAGTCTTTTTCTGTCATCGGAGTATATGCAGAAGTTTTCTGCCTTGCCATTCCATTTACTGTCATTCTGTATACTGCCATTCTTTTTTCTGTTCTTCTTTACATCCCTCTCGCACCATGTACGTATTCCTTTATGGCTGCATATATTCATCAGGCGCAGAGCTGCGCGGCTGTCACAGCTCACATAGCACACACCTCTTATTTCCCTTCTAATATTCATGCAGTCACACTGTCAGCCAATCTACACTGTTTATCGAACCGCATATTTTCACTTCATAGGATGCGTAGTAAGCGATCTGTAATCTTTCCCCATATATATTCAATATCCCTTTCCGGGTCTTAACAGACACTCTCTCGTCGTCAGAGTAGATCACATGTCTGAAATTCTCTATCACCAGCTCATCATTGTTGAACATGGTGAGTCTGGAGGTCGTTCCCGCCGAGTCCGGACACCAGCACGGAGGTTCAAATGCTATAACTTTTTTCGCTCTGTCTTTCATGAATACCACCATAACGCTTTTGGAACATTATATGAATACACATAAAAAAAGAGTACCGAATAAACTCGGTACTCTTAGAAATCAATTTAAAATCAAATATATATACTATGATTTATTTGTACTTGCGCTTTCTAGCTGCCTCTGACTTCTTCTTACGCTTTACACTAGGCTTTTCGTAATGCTCTCTCTTACGAATCTCCTGCTGAATACCAGCCTTCGCACAATTTCTCTTAAATCTGCGAAGAGCGCTATCTAAGTTTTCGTTCTCTTTAACTATTACACTTGACATTCTCTCACCTGACCTCCCTCCAGTTGTAAAATTATGCTACCAAATAACAACTGATTGGGTATTTTTAAGCACAAAATGTATTATATACATAAAATTCCTAATCGTCAACAGGAAAATGACAAATTAATAAAATATCTGTCACGAAACCTTAAGCTATCTGATTCTGAGCCTCTGTAACCGCCTGGGCAAGAGCTGCTTCGATTCCGTCAGGATTCTTTCCACCGGCCTGAGCCATGTTAGGACGACCACCGCCGCCACCACCTACAAGGCCAGCCACGGCCTTGATGATATTACCGGCATGGGCTCCCTTAGCAACTGCGCCGTCTGTAGCCATGGCAATGAGATTTACTTTGCCATCCTTTGCAGATGCAAGAACAACAACGCTGTCACCAAGCTTGCTCTTGAAGTCATCTCCGAGGTTCCTCAGTGAATTCATATCTGTATCCGGGATAGCCGCTGTGAGGATCTTGATTCCGTCCTTGTCTATAGCACTTGAAAGAACGTCTCCAGCTGCCTCCTTTGCCATCTTATCCTTGAGCTTCTTATTCTCATTCGTAAGTTCCTTAACCTCTGCAAGAAGCTGTTCTATTCTTGATGCCACACCATAGATATCAGTCTTAGCTGCCTTTGCAGCATCCATGAGCTCCTGCTCTACATTTCTGTAGTAATCAAGTGCTCCGACAGATGTAAGTGCCTCGATACGTCTTGTACCTGCGGCCACACCTGCCTCTGATATGATCTTGAATGTTTTTATAGCTCCTGTGCTGGCAACATGTGTACCACCGCAGAGCTCCTTTGAGAAGTCTCCCATTGATACCACACGGACCTTCTCACCATACTTCTCACCAAACAGAGCCATGGCTCCGGTCTCCTTAGCCTCATCTACAGACATTACATCCGTGCATACAGGTATATCGAGCTGGATCTGCTCATTTACAATATCCTCAACCTTCTTGATCTCTTCCTTAGTCATCGCCTGATCATGTGAGAAGTCAAATCTCAGTCTTCCCGGCTCAACGAGTGAACCTGCCTGCTCTATATGATCTCCGAGAACCATCTTGAGTGCTCTCTGAAGAAGATGTGTTGCGGAATGGTTGTTACATATGAGTGCTCTGTTCTCAGCATCAACTGTGAGTTCTGCCTCATCACCAACATTGAGTTCGCCTGACTCAACATAACCGATATGTGCGATCTTGCCGCCTACAACCTTGACAGTATCCTCAACAACAAATGTACCGTTCTCTGTCTTGATGATTCCCTTATCACCGATCTGACCACCCATGGTAGCGTAGAAAGGTGTCTCAGGAACTATAACTGAAGCCTGTGCTCCCTCAGATACAGTATCTGCAAGAACTGACTTCTTATCATCACCCTCACCAACCTCTGTTGTGATGGCTGATATAGTTGACTTGTATGTCAGCTTGTCATATCCGACAAACTCAGATGTCATGTCAACAGGAAGCTGCTCATATACGGTTGCGTCTGCACCCATGTATGTTGTGGTCTTTCTGGCCTTTCTTGCAGTCTCCTTCTGGATATTCATGCACTCGGTGAATCTGTCCTCATCAACCTCGATACCCTCCTCCTCGAGAATCTCCTTTGTGAGATCAAGAGGGAATCCATAGGTGTCATAGAGCTTGAATGCTTTGTCACCTGAGAGAACCTTCTCACCTGCAGCCTTAGTCTCGTCTATATAATCCTTGAGGATCGCAAGACCTGTATCTATGGTCTTATTGAAGCTCTCCTCTTCCTTGTCTATCTTATTGAAGATATATTCCTTCTTCTCACCGAGCTCAGGATATGCACCCTCTGACACCTCGATAACTGTCTTTGCAAGCTCTGACAGGAACTTGCCCTTGATGCCGAGAAGTCTTCCGTGTCTTGCAGCACGTCTGAGAAGACGTCTAAGAACATAACCACGGCCCTCGTTCGATGGAACGATACCATCTGATGTCATAAATGTAACTGAACGGATATGATCAGTTATAAGTCTAATCGATACATCCTTCTCATGATCTGTCTCATATTCCACGCCTGCCATCTCACATACCTTGTCGCGGAGAGCCTTGATCGTATCAACATCAAATATAGAATCAACATCCTGAACAATAACTGCGAGTCTCTCAAGACCCATACCTGTATCTATGTTCTTCTGCTCAAGCTCTGTGTAGTTGTTGTGTCCGTCATTGTTGAACTGTGTAAATACATTGTTCCAAACCTCCATGTATCTGTCACAGTCACAGCCTACAGTACAGCCGGGCTTACCGCAGCCATACTTCTCACCTCTGTCATAGTAAACCTCTGAACAAGGACCACAAGGACCAGCTCCGTGCTCCCAGAAGTTGTCCTCCTTGCCGAATCTGAATATACGGTCAGCATCGACACCGATCTCCTTATTCCATATATCAAATGCCTCATCGTCATCCTGGTAAACCGATGGATAGAGTCTGTTCTTGTCAAGTCCTACAACCTCTGTGAGGAACTCCCATGTCCATGATATAGCCTCATGCTTGAAATAATCGCCAAATGAGAAATTACCCAGCATCTCAAAGAATGTACCATGACGGGCTGTCTTACCTACATTCTCGATATCTCCTGTTCTGATACACTTCTGACATGTTGTCACACGTCTTCTAGGTGGTACCTCCTGACCTGTAAAGTAAGGCTTAAGTGGTGCCATACCTGAATTGATCAGCAGTAAGCTGTTGTCATTGTGTGGAATAAGTGAAAAGCTCTTCATTCTAAGATGACCCTTGCTCTCCATGAATTCCAGGAACATTTTTCTCAGTTCGTTCACGCCATAATTTTGCATTGTCTAATATCCTCCACTCTATCTTCTGTCAGCCAGTTCTTCTGTAATATCTTTCCAGCTGATTCCTCTCTCTACCATCAGACACATGAGATGATAAAGGAAGTCAGATATTTCATATTTTATATCCTCTGAATCAGGATTCTTGGCAGCTATGACTATCTCCGTAGCTCCCTCACCGACCTTCTTCAGGATCTTGTCAATACCCTTGCCGAACAGATAATTGGTATAAGAATCATCTCCTGGCTGATCCTTTCTGTCGCGTATGGTATTGTATACCTCCTCGAATACCTTCATAGGATTGGTATCATTGTACTCCTTTCTCACCAGATCTGTAAAGAAACAAGTACGGCTGCCTGTATGACACGCAGCTCCTATTTGTGACACCTTGGCAAGTATGGTGTCCTTGTCACAGTCTATCGTAAGAGATTTGACAAACTGATAATGACCGGATGTATCACCCTTGGTCCACAACTCATTGCGGCTGCGGCTCCAGTATGTCATGCGTCCTGTTCTGATGGTCTTCTCATACGACTCCTTGTTCATATAAGCAACCATGAGCACTTCACCGGTCTTATAGTGCTGTGTAACACATGGAATAAGTCCATCCGAATTGAGTTTGAACGCCTCAAAAGGCATGGACGATTCAAACAGATCCACATCTATATTTGCCTCACGGCAACGCTGTTTAATCTCCATTATATCCATCTTCTGGAGATTGTACAGAGAAATTGATTCAGCATTTGTCTCATTGAGCATCTCTGCCACAGCTTCCCCGTTAGTGGAATATGTAGAAACTATAACAGGAAGTGCAACATTTTCTCTTATGGATTTTACTATATCCAGATATTCCGGCACCATGTTGTTGTGAAGCAGCAGAAGTTCTCCCGCTCCAAGCGCCTTCAGTTTTCTGGCATATCCGACAGGATCATCACACTCACTCAGATCTATAGTACAGATTATTCGCTCTGAACCAAATCTGTCAGAAGCCTCAGTGACAAGCTCCGGCGTGTTCAGTGCCGCAGATTTCATACATACCTTGGATGCACCTGCATACAGAAGCTTCTTGACATCTTCAAGCTCCCTCACACCGCCACAGGCAATAAGTGGAATATCAACACTGTCACATATCTGTCTTATAATGGCAACATTGGGTTCTCTGCCATCTTTTGTTGCCTTGCTGTCAAAATAAGCTATCTCATCAGCTCCGGCATCATTGTAATATTTTGCCATCTCGACCGCATTGTTCAGATCCAGACATGGAATTATCTTTTTGCAGATCATATCATTATCCATAGTGAACCAGCACCTCCTTAAAGTGTGCCCTTGGTAGAAAGCACCTTTCCGTTTAATCTTCTGTCATAAGTTGTCGCCTCATCAAGAGCCTTCGCAAATGCCTTGAATGCGGCCTCTATGATGTGGTGATCGTTCTCCCCTGAGAACTGCTTAATATTGAGATTCATCTCAGCAGCGTATGATACTGCATAGAAGAATTCCTTGACCATCTGTGTGTCGAAGTATCCAACCCTCTCTGTGCGGAGGTTCAGATCATAGACAAGATATGGTCTTCCCGACAGATCTATGGCACACATTACGAGAGTCTCGTCCATCGGCAGGAAGAAATTGCCAAATCTCTTGATGGCCTTCTTGTCTCCAAGAGCCTCCTTGATGGCCTTGCCCAGCACAATTCCCACATCCTCAATGGTGTGGTGACAATCCACATACAGATCTCCCTTGACTGTAACGTTGAGATCAAAGAAACCATGCCTCGCAAAACTTGTGAGCATGTGGTCAAAGAAACCGATTCCTGTGTCGATCTTTGACTGTCCTTTTCCATCTATATTAAACTCGAGGGTTATGTCTGTCTCGTTTGTCGTTCTTGTACATTTGGCGATTCTAGCTGCTTTCTCTGCCATATCCCTGTCTCCTTCCCATATTCTATATCATTATGTCTTATTTTTCAAATCTTACTGCTATTGAATTGGCATGTGCTGTGAGCTGCTCAGCCTTGGCAAATGCTTCAATGTCAGTGTGAACTGCCTCAAGTGCCTCTCTTGAATAGTAGATTATGCTGGATTTCTTGATGAAATCGTCTACTGAAAGCGGTGAGAAGAACTTTGCTGTACCGTTTGTTGGAAGTACATGGTTAGGGCCTGCAAAGTAATCTCCAAGAGGCTCTGATGAGTATTCTCCGATAAATATAGCTCCAGCATTCTTCACTCTTGTCATCACGTCAAATGGATTGGCTGTGACGATCTCGAGATGCTCTGATGCAATGTCGTTGACAGCATCTATGGCATCGCTCATGTTGTCTGCAAGAAGAATATACCCGTAATTGTCTATAGACTTTCTCATTATCTCTTTTCTTGAAAGCTCATCGATGAACTTGTCAACCTGAACTGATACCTTCTCGGCAAGCTCCTCTGATGTGGTCACAAGTATGGCTGATGCCATCTCGTCATGCTCTGCCTGTGACAGCAGATCTGCAGCCACGTATCTAGAATTGGCAGTCTCATCGGCAAGTACCATTACCTCTGATGGGCCGGCTATGGAATCTATGCTGACATGTCCGTATACGGCACGCTTTGCAAGAGCGACAAATATGTTTCCAGGGCCAACTATCTTGTCAACCTTAGGTACTGACTCTGTTCCGTATGCAAGGGCAGCTATGGCCTGCGCGCCGCCTGCCTTGTATATCTCATCCACTCCTGCTTCCTTTGCTGCAACGAGTGTTGTGGCGTACACCTCACCCTCAGCATTACATGGAGTTGTCATGACTATCTTCTCAACGCCTGCAACCTTTGCCGGCATAACATTCATCAGAACTGATGAAGGGTAAACAGCCTTTCCACCCGGAACATAGACACCTACAGATGCAAGTGCTGTAACCTTCTGTCCGAGAAGAGTTCCATTTGGCTTGGAGTCAAACCAGCTATACTGCTTCTGCTTCTCATGGTACTCCCAAATGTTCTTCTTGGCTTTTCTGATAACGTCCAGGAGCTCAGGGCTGACCTGTGTATATGCGTAGTCTATCTCCTCCTGTGTAACCTTCACGTTATCTGCTGTTATTTCTGCCTTGTCGAACTTCTTTGTGTATGAGAAGAGTGCGGCATCACCGTTATCCCTCACATCGTCAACTATTCCCTGTACAGTCTCTGCATAATTACCGAAATTACTTGGACTTCTCTTTAGAAGATTCTTCAGAAGATCCTTCTTTGTCTCTGCATTAAGCTTTACGATTCTCATCTCTGTTATGCCTCCGTGTGATTATCAATTTGTTATATTATCTATATATGTTACTTGTTCTCTTCCTTTATAAGTCTGTTGAGATCTTCCAACAGCTTGTGTATCCTCTCATTCTCCATCTTGAGACTTACCTGGTTCACAACCATGCGGGCTGAGAGTGGACAAACTTCCTCAAGCACCTCAAGTCCATTCTCCCTGAGTGTGCTTCCTGTCTCAACTATATCTACGATCACCTCTGAAAGTCCAACTATAGGAGCGAGCTCCACTGAACCATTGAGCTTGATTATCTCAACTGTCTGGTGCTTACGGTTGTTGAAGTAATCCTTTGCGATCACCGGATACTTACTTGCAACTCTTATGATCTCATTCTTCTTGAGAAGCTCTCTGGCAGATGCCGGTCCGCATACACACATGTGGCACTTTCCAAAGCCAAGATCCATGACCTCATACAGGTTTCTTCCCTCCTCAAGTATTGTGTCCTTACCTACAACGCCTATATCGGCCGCACCATATTCTACATAAGTAGGAACATCTGTGGCCTTTGACAGGAAGAACTTCATCTTAAGCTCCTCGTTCACAAATATAAGCTTTCTTGTGTCGGGATCCTTCATCTCCTCACATGTTATACCTATCTGTTCAAGCAGCGCAAGTGTCTTTTTTGCAAGTCGCCCCTTAGCAAGGGCAAATGTTAAATATCTCATCTCTCCATAACCTTTCATCTAATTCAATCTATTCTCAATCAAGCCGTAAAAGTTTCTTCTATAAATTGCCATCCCACTTGGAGTGTGATCGGCTTATCAGATCGTATGCCACCGCATCGCCTGACTGCTCAAAATATATAAGGCCTGAGAAATGTTCTCTTCCCGCATACTCAATATAGTCGTCAACAGATTTCTTCTGTGACTTTCTTATGAGTTCTATCTTCCGTCCCTCACTTCTGAGCTTCATGCCGGCCTTGATCGCCTTGCCCTGATTCTCTATATCATAGAGGATGATCGTATTGGAATAATCCACATCTATGTCTATATTCTGTCTGTTCATGGCCATTATGAGCTCCTCAACAGTGAAGGCAAAACCGATAGACGGTGCATCCTTTCCAAACTGTTTAAGGAGGTTATTGTAACGGCCGCCCTTGACAACAGCGTCACCGGTTCCGTAAGTATATCCGCGGAATATGATTCCTGTATAGTAGTTGTATCCGTCAAGCATACCGAGATCAAAGCTTATGTGATCCTGATATCCATAGCACTCAAGGGCTGCATATACTCTTCTGAGTCTCTTCACAGCTTCAAGTGATGTCTCATTTGACACATATCCCTCTGCCTTGTCAAGCATGGATATTCCGCCGAACAGAGAGTCAAATGCAACAAATGCTTTCTTAAGAGATTCACTTATATCAAGCGCATCCACATATTCCTCAAGTCCGAAGAAGTTCTTGATGTGGATATACTCCTTTATCTGATTCTCCTCGTCCTCACTGATTCCCGACTCAGCCACAAGCCCCTTGAAGTAGTCGATCTGGCCTATCTCGATCTGGAAATCACTGATCCCGATCTCGTTGAAGCAGTCTATCACAGTTGCGATTATCTCAGCGTCAGCAGCGGATGAATCATCATTTACAAGCTCGGCACCGATCTGTGTAACTTCCTTAAGCTTACCCTGAAGCTTAAGTGTATTGGTATATGTGTTACCCGTATAGCAGAGTCTGACCGGAAGCTCCTCATCTGCATAATACTTTGCAACACATCTTGCTATCGAAGGTGTTATATCAGGTCTGAGCACCAGAGTATTGTTGTCCCTGTCAAAGAACTTGTACATCTCATTGGAAGGTGCTGAGCCCTTGTCTCTGTTAAATATATCAAAAAACTCAAATGTAGGTGTCTCTATATCGTGATAGCTGTATAACTCCAGAATATGATGGAGTTCATGCATAACCTTTCTCTTCTTCTTACATTCTACATCGTAGGTGTCTCTCACTCCATCCGGGGTCTGTAACAGTTTGTCCTGCATAATCATGTCTCCTTGTCAATTAAACTTTGCCATGCTTCACGTTCTTCATTTTACTTCATCACATTAAAGTGATAATTTGCTACTTTGGTAGCATGTCAACGTGCACATTATATTAAAGCGCATTGTATTTGTCAACCTCTATCATCAAGATCCCTGCTTAGAGGTTCAAGATAATGTACCAATGCACCACCCTTGGCTCTTATAAAGAAATTTGTATCAAGTTCATTGTACTTGAAGTTATTGGCATGCCCATTCTCGGCTCTCTCAAGATATCCCTTAAGCTCCTCGAATCTCATATAATACAGTTCATTTCGTCCCGAGAACATTATGATAAGGAAGCTTACACCGTTCTGTCTCTCGAAATCCTCCATGAACCTTATCTGATGCTCATGAATGTTGCGCATTGTAAATGTGTCAGTGGCACATTCCTTTGCATCGAAACATACCGGAACTCCCTGGACAACACCTATATAGTCGACGGTTGAATCCTTCTCGAAATACGCCAGAGTGATCTGGCTGCTGTCCTTGTCAATCTTTATCGGCGTGATAGGTGTCGGGATCTTCTGGACCAGCGCAAGGTTCTTCTGTCTGTAATATTCATTTGTGTGGTTTATCATATCCTCCAGTGTGGAGCCACGAAGTCCTCGCGAATTCCATGTAGCCATCTATTCAAACAAATCCTTTTCTATTCTTTTATACATATCAGGCTTGAATGCTGAGAAGCTCTTGCCCGTCAGATAGTCCAGTCCACCGACAACATCGGTAAACTCCACCTCGCCGCAGTGCAGAATCTGGTTTCTAAGCTTGTATGTCTGTCTGAAATGTATGTTTGTCTCCCTGTCACCATACTTCTGGTCACCGATCACCGGATACCCCATGTGCTGGAGCTGTGCCCTTATCTGGTGGGTCTTACCCGTTATGAGCTTTACCTTAAGCTCTGTATATTTTCCATTTGTTCTGACCGGCTGGAATATAGTATGGATCTTATCATAGCCCAAGTCCCCGGCAGCCCTGCGTATCTCCTCCACGCTGTCACGTATTGTCACAGTGTTCTTCTTATCATCCTTCACGAGATATGCCGTAATATCCTGCGTCTCCGTCATATTACCCTTGACTATGGTGTAGTAATATTTGTCTATGCGTCTCTCCCTTATGATCCTCGAAAGCTCCTGGCTTCCCATAAGTGACACTCCACACAGAACAAGGCCGGAGGTATTCCTGTCCAGCCTGTTGCATACAGAAGGCTTGAAGGTTCTGAGCTGAGTCTCAGTTATATACTCATTGTCAAGCAGATAATCGATGACACTCTCATTGATCGAGTAATCGTCCTTCGATGCCTTCTGTGACAATACACCCGCCGGTTTATTGACTATAAGTATGTTGTGGTCGTGATATATGATCTCCGGTTTGAACCTGTTTCCACCTGTGGAAGCACCGGCTCTCACGCTGTCATCCCTGAATGAATCTATGGTCTCATCCGACAGGTAGAGCTGTATCACATCCCCCACATACACGATCTCATTTCCAACCGCCTTGCCATTATTAAGTTTTATGTTTTTCTTTCTTATCATCCTGTAGACGAAGCTTGAAGGAGCCTTGTTAAGGTACTTCATGACCAGCTTGTTAAGCCTCTGGCCGGCTTCGTTCTTTGAAATAACTATCTCTCTCATTTTTTTCTATATTCCCAGCTCATATAATCTGTTTCTGATCTTCTCATCGGCACCGACAAATTCATCTGAAGGTGCTTTGATCTTCTCGGCCTTTGCCACAAAACCATCAATGTCTGTGGTTATGATCACAACATATTTTTTCTGGTCTGCCAGAGCCTCTGTAATGATCTTCTTGAGTGCTGCCTCATCAGGTATCTTTTTGCCATATCCACCATTGTAGTAAAACAACATTCTGCCATCTCTTATGACCGCAGCAGGGAAATACAATATTCCCTCGTACCTGCTTATCGACACATCATATACAAGTGACGGATCCCCAAAGTATGATAACTTCTCAATTTTAGCGTACTCATTCTTCGTGAGTTCCTTGAACCCCGCACACATTATGTATGCCACAAGCTGTTTTGCGAGCGGCAGGGCGACGAGTATCGGTATGACTATAAATACAGTCTTTCTTGTGTCAAACATAGCCACAGTAAAGAATACTCCGGCTATAACAAACAATCCAAGTACAATGATACTTATAAGAACATTTCTCTTATGCCTGTTCATGTATCCGTGTTGTCCTTTTTCCATATCATCCTCCATTTATCTCTGGTCTGGCTGTAGAGCTATGTCCGCCTGCAGCCCATATATCTACTTCATAAATCTGATCAGCAAATTGTGAGGCAGGTATTTGCTCACAAGTCTGAACGCCTTCATGAGCGGTGAATAAACTGATATATCACTCATGTAATATGCGTCAAATAATGCTCTTTTTACGACCTTGACAGGATTTGCTCTGAGCACCATCTTGTAAGGCTTTGACTTGGTATACTTCTGGGCAACGTCAAAGAACTCTGTCTTGACAGGTCCCGGACATACAGCCGTAACTGTGATTCCCCTGCCTGCAAGCTCTCTGTTAAGTGCCCTTGAAAAGCTTAAAACCATCGACTTTGATGCCGCATATATTGCAAATGATGGCTGAGGCAGGAACGCCGCTGACGAAGCAAGATTGATTATATTTGATGGGCCTGCCATATATGGCAATGAAATATGAGTTATGGCTGCCAGCGCCTTGCAGTTGAGGTCAAGCATTCCCGTGACATCGTCCACTGTCATATTCTCAAAATGTCCCGCTATTCCATATCCGGCCGCATTGACCAGGACTCTTATTGACGGATCCTGTCTCTCGAGAAGATTTCTGTAGAATTTGATATCTGCTTCCTTTGTGAGGTCAAGCGCAAGTATCCTGACAAGCTTTCCGCTGACCGCATTTATCTCAGCCTTTACCTCTGCAAGCCTGTCCTTTCTTCTGGCGATAAGCCATATCTCGTCGACAGTTCTGTATTTCTGTGCTATCTGAATTGCAAATTCTCTTCCAATCCCTGAAGATGCTCCTGTGATTATAGCTACCTTTCTCATGACATCATCCTCCATCCCGATAAATATTTGTTTTTTAATACTCCTCTGTTGTTCTTGGCCCACCCGAGCGGATATCCATCCACGCAGACAAGCACATACCCATTCTCTATATCCTGATCATCTTCCAGCTCGACGGTCTCTCCCTTTAAATACTTTATGACCCTTATGTCATCCGCCGAAAAACTCACAACATTGTCAAACTGATCTGACTTGAGATACATCGCAAGTGACTGACTCGGTTCAAATCTGTTCTTCTTGACCTCACCGAGGAACAGTCCATGCCTCAAAAGCCTGAGTCCCTTAACATCAGGCATTCCCTCTGATATATAATAAAGTCTTCCCTTATTTTCCTCTATCCTGTCTGTCTTTATACCCGCAGACTCAGATACATGCTTTATAAATGCGATGAAATCCTCATCCGGCCTGTACGACTTGAACGAGTATGTTAAGTTTCCTCTATATGAGTCATCCTGATCCTTTTCAAACAGAGCTATGAAATGACCTTCGCCCTTCACGTGATGAGGCCACAGTCTTGAACACTTCACAAGCTCAGGATTGCCGGTCTCTCCCCAGGCCGGATTACCGTCATCAAATTTCTCATATTTAGGAAAATCCACAAGATGCATACTGTCATCTATCGACAGCAGATACTCCACCGACCTCTCATCCTCCTCGGGGGAAAATGTACATGTGGAATAAAGCAGCTTTCCGCCTGGTTTCAGCATCTTGCACGCTTCATTTAATATTCCTCTCTGCAGTCCGGCAAAAAGTTCAGTTCCGTTGTTCTCCCATGCAGTCATCATCGATGAGGATTTTCTGAACATGCCCTCTCCGGAACACGGTGCATCTATAAGTATCTTATCGAATGTATCCTCAAATGCCTTTGACAGATTATTTGGAGGTTCACTTACCACACACATGTTTCCTATTCCGAAAAGTTCCAGGTTCTTCAGAAGCGCCTTGGCTCTTGAATTGCTTATATCATTGGATATAAGTATTCCTGTGCCATTAAGCTTCGCCGCAAGCTCGGTGGATTTGCCTCCCGGTGCCGCGCATATATCTAGTACCACATCTCCATCCTCTATATCCAGAACGCTGGCAGGTGTCATGGCACTTGGCTCCTGTATATAATAGAGCCCCGCATAATAGTATGGATGCTTGGACGGCGTATACTTCCTGTGATCATAGTAAAAACCATTCTTAGTCCACGGCACAGGCTCCAACTCGAAAGGACTTATCTTCAGAAAGTCCTCCACGGATATCTTGGATGTATTCACCCTGATTCCATGATACATATCACTGTCAAAACACTTTATATAATCCTCGTATTCATCGCCAAGCTGTATTCTGATCCTCTCGTCAAACGCCTTTGGTAAAGCCATAACAAACTCCTTTATCTTACGCTCTGGGCCTTGTAACCCTCAGCTATTATGTCAAGCTGCTTTGCAAAATTCTCAAGCAGCTCCATATCATCCTTCTTATATATAGAATAAAACTCATCCTGAATCTTCTGGATCTCTCTTGGATTTCCCACCTTGTACAGATTCTGGATATTCACAATGATCTCCGAAACTATATTCGCCTTGATATTGAACGAATTCTGTGCATCCATGATCTCTCCGCGGACATAAGACATCTCCCTGTCAAGTGCAACGGTGGCATCCGCAGCGTTCTTGAGCTTCGCCCTTATATCCTCTGGAATTCCCTTCCTGTACTTGTACTGCAATGAATGTTCTATGGTTGCCCAAAAGTTCATCGCCATTGTCCTTATCTGGATCTCCGCCTGTATGGTGGTGCATCCATTTACCGTATATACATCGTAATCAAGTATGATGTGATAGCTCTGATAGCCGCTGGCCTTGGCATTTGCTATATAATCCTTCTCCTCGCGTATCCTCATGTCCTGTCTGCCACGTATGATCTCAACCACCTTGCTGATATCCTCGGTGAACTGGCACATGATCCTGATTCCGGCTATGTCATCCATCTCCTCAACGATCCGGTCCATAGGAATATTCTTCTTCTGAAGCTTATCGATAATACTGGAGACCGTTTTCACCCTTCCGGTCACACTCTCTATAGGTGAGTATTTTCCCATACTCTTGTACTGCATTATTATGTGGTTGAACTTCACGAGAAGCTCATCAACCGCCTGCTCGTAAGGAGACAGTATCTCCTTCCAAAGCTGAATCTCCATATAAAATAACTCCTCCCAATACAAATACTACTGTGACACTCTTGTGCTCAGGAATGTAAACTCCTTCTGTCCTTTCTCATAATCCGGATACTCAGACACAAGCTGTCCCGCTATCTCATAAGCCTTATCGTAATCCTCGTTCTTCTCATAATATGTTATCTCAAGCATCAGGAGCTCTTTTCTGTATATCTTGTCTCCACTGTCAAGTCCATTTGTAATATATGCGATCGCAGACTCCATATCACCGTTATTCAGATAATATGAACCGTACATGGCATATACATACGAGTTGAATCCAAATGTCTGGACATATTTTTCATAGCTCTCAAACATCTTATCGGATTCATCAGTAACTGCGTAGCATGTTCCTATGTACATATAAAGCTCCGGATATGTCTCCGCCTGCTTCAGAAGCACATCGAGAGCCCCGCCATAATTTCCCTGTGAGAAATCACTGAGTGCAGTTGCCAGCTCCTTCAAATCTTTTACATTAGAACCGGTAAATGAATCCTGTATCAATTCGTTGTATGTATTTGCAGCCTCTGTGTACTGCGCGCTCTTGAGATACGCATCAGCCAGATACAGCTTTATATTCTGATCCTTTTTCTTTGAGAACAATTGATTCTCTGTCAGGGCATTGTCAAATGAATCTATTGCCTCCTGATACGAACCTGACTTGTAATATTTTACGCCCTGATCGTAAAGTTCATCCTTCTGTGACACTATTGCCGATATGGCGTAAGAGATCAGCAATACAGCCACACATGCAAGTATCACCAATGTAAAAATAAGTTTATAGTTGATCTTTCTTCTCTCTTTAAATATGCTGCGTTTACGTCTAGACATATGTTATCTCCTTTGAATCACAGTATTTTTATTACACGGCATAGCTACCGCAGTTTATACATCATTTTATATTAGCACAATCCAACAATAATATAAAGTAAAAAAGCGGCTTTGCTGATTTTCATCAGCAAAACCGCCCTCAATTCTTCTATAAATACAATATCTGACGCCGACAGGCCTGGCAGATTAGTGATGGAATAATCTGATTCCTGTAAATACCATGACCATATCGTACTTGTCAGCACACTCGATAACAAGATCGTCACGAACTGATCCGCCAGGCTGTGCAATGTACTTGACACCGCTCTTGTGAGCTCTCTCTATATTGTCTGAGAATGGGAAGAATGCATCTGATCCAAGGACAACATCTGTGTTCTGCGCAAGCCATGCCTTCTTCTGCTCTGCTGTGAACACCTCAGGCTTAACCTTGAATCTCTTCTGCCACTCGCCTTCCTTAAGAACGTCCTCATACTCATCACCCATGTATACGTCGATGGCATTGTCTCTGTCGGCTCTTCCAAGTCCGTCAACAAACTGAAGTTCCATAACCTGTGGTGACTGACGAAGGAACCAGTTGTCTGCCTTCTGTCCTGCAAGTCTTGTACAGTGGATTCTTGACTGCTGTCCGGCTCCGATACCTATAGCCTGTCCACCCTTTACATAACATACAGAGTTAGACTGTGTATACTTGAGTGTTATGAGCGCGATCTTCATATCGATCTCAGCCTGCTCTGGAAGATCCTTGTTCTTTGTAACAAAGTTTGACAGAAGATCCTTGTCGATCTTGAGCTCATTTCTTCCCTGCTCAAATGTAACACCGTATACCTGCTTTCTCTCGATCTCAGCAGGAACATAGTTCTCATCTATCTGGATGATGTTGTAATTTCCCTTCTTCTTTGCAAGGAGAAGTTCCATAGCCTCATCTGTGTATCCAGGAGCGATAACACCATCTGATACCTCTCTCTTGATAAGGCGTGCTGTGTCTGCGTCACATACATCTGAAAGTGCGATGAAATCACCAAATGATGACATTCTGTCAGCACCTCTTGCTCTTGCATATGCGCATGCAAGTGGTGAGAGCTCTCCGAGATCATCTACCCAGTAGATCTTTGCAAGTGTATCGTTAAGTGGAAGTCCAACTGCAGCGCCTGCTGGTGAAACATGCTTGAATGATGTTGCTGCTGGAAGTCCTGTTGCCGCCTTGAGTTCCTTTACGAGCTGCCATCCGTTAAATGCATCAAGGAAGTTGATGTATCCAGGCTTGCCGTTTAAAACCTTGACAGGAAGATCACTGCCATCCCCCATATATATTCTTGATGGCTTCTGATTTGGATTACAACCGTACTTTAACTGAATCTCGTTCATGATCAAATATCTCCTTTATTCTTTAATTACTTATTCTTGTTCACGATCTTTGTCTCGTACTCACCTGTTGCGATGTCAATATATCTGACGAACAGTGACACCTTGTTGTCCTCATTGAGGCTGTTCCATACCTTGTCTGTGAACTCATCGATATCACCGGATATCTTAACCCACTTTGGCTCACCCTCAAAGCTTGGGAGCGGATTACCATCATGCATATATGTGTGAATGAAATGTCCCTCACCGGCTACAGGGTTCTCGTATGAGAATGTGTATCTGTTATTTGCAGCAGGGTTGCCGTTGTTGCTCTTAAGTATGGACATTGAATAGTCGAACACGCCATTCTTTATGTGCATGACACCTGAGATTCTAGGTGTGTAGTTAGGGCCGTCAGGCTCAAACTGTCTGCTTCTGAGTGACTGCTCAAATGTGAGCTCATCGTCAAGTCCGTCATATATAGTGTCTGTCTGATCGCCATTTGTAACTATAGTCTTGTTGCCAAGAACTCTTACAGGTGCATAGATGATAAGGCTTGGATCCTCAAGCTTTGATGGATCAAACGCCTCTGTTCTGATTCCTTCGCCCTCTGTCACAAATACTCTGTTACGGCTGTTTGAGCTTCTTCCCATGATGAAATAAGCTGTCACTGCCTTCTTACCATCCTCGGACACACCGATAACGATTCCGCGTCCTGGATATGCATTTTCGCTAAGTTCCTTCTCAAGTGATAACATTTCCATTTTCTGTTGTACCTCCATGTGTTTTCTCGTACCTGTGAGCTGATGTTATGCTGCAAAGCATCCTAAAAAAGAAAGCCAACCACCTGCGCACACAAATACATGTCTTGATATATTTGCTTGCCCAGGCGGTCGGCTTGTCTTAACAGTACACTCCCTGTAGGTAATTCCTACCAGCCATCGGCTGTCTCCGCCAGTCGTGTACCAACATGTTTTTATAATATAGTAAATCTTTTGTTATTTCAAGTGTTATCTCACATAAAAAGGTGCGTTGTCATAACTTACAGCGCACCCCATATATATTACTACAACTGTTATTTAATTAGAGCTTGTGACTACATCCGCCATGACAGTTCGAACAGTCGCCACCACATATGTGTTTGCCCTTTTTTCTATCCTTTACCATACCTCTGACAATGAAGAACACCATCAGAACGATTATGGCCGCCACAATGATTGTACCAAGATACTCTGACATAAGTCACCACTCCTTTTATATATTTTCCTCTATATCTTATATTAAGCGTTGAGGAACTCCTTGCTTGTCTTTACCTTCTTGTTTGGATCCGGACGGAACAGCATGAAGAAGAACAGAACAACAAGTGCAATTGCTACTACTGACCATACACCGAATGTACAAGCTCCTGTGAAGAGACCTGCGATTCTGTATACAACAAGTGCTACAAGGTAAGCAAATCCACACTGATATCCGATTGCGAACCAGAACCACTTAGCACTGTTCATCTCTCTCTTGATAGCACCCATAGCTGCGAAACATGGTGCGCAGAGAAGGTTGAATACAAGGAATGAGAATCCGCTTGCTGTTGTGAATGCGCCTGCAAGTGCCTGGTAAACTGTACCGTCTCCACCACCGTAGAGGATACCCATTGTACCAACGATGTTCTCCTTGGCAACAAGACCTGTGATAGATGCTACAGTTGCCTGCCAGTTGCCCCAGCCCTGTGGAACGAAGATCCATGCTATCGCATTACCGATCTTTGCAAGGATACTGTAATCGATCTGGCTCTCATCAAGCATCTGGAATGAACCATCAACAAATCCAAAGTATGTTGTGAACCATACAGCGATTGTTGAAAGTGTGATTATTGTACCAGCCTTCTTGATGAATGACCAACCACGCTCCCACATGCTTCTGAGTACAGAACCTACTGTTGGGATATGATAAGGTGGAAGCTCCATAACGAATGGTGATGGATCTCCGGCGAACATCTTTGTCTTTTTAAGTATTATACCAGAACATATAATTGCTGCAATACCGATGAAGTAAGCACTTGTTGCAACTATTGATGAACCACCGAATATAGCACCGGCGATCATGGCGATAAATGGAACCTTAGCACCACATGGTATAAATGTTGTTGTCATGACTGTCATACGACGGTCTTTCTCATTCTCAATTGTACGTGAAGCCATGATACCTGGCACACCACAACCTGTACCTACAAGGATAGGTATGAATGACTTTCCTGAGAGACCGAACTTTCTGAAGATACGATCCATGATGAAGGCGATACGTGCCATATATCCACAGTACTCAAGGATTGCAAGTAAGATGAACAGTACGAGCATCTGAGGTACGAAACCAAGTACAGCACCAACACCGGCTACAATACCATCGATGATAAGTCCATGTAACCAGTCTGCACATCCAATCTTGTCAAGTCCTGCAGAGATGAGATCTGGGATTGAAGGAACAAATACGCCATAATCAGCAGGATCAATCTCTGCCATCTGTGTCTCGTTGAAGTAATCAACTGCATCAAGATATGACATTGCGTTTGTTGTCTTTTTATTAGCATTTGCAGGAACCTCTGAGTAGTAAACATCGATATCGTATGTATCGAGTGTCTCCTCATCTTCCATCTCATACTTAACGCTTGCCTCTGTGTTTGTATTTGCCTCGATAGCTGCCTTTGTGGCATCTACATCAACTGCATCCTCGTCATCTGTTACGAGTACGCCATATGCATCGAGTGCTGTTGTTGCTGCATCATAGTCACCTGATGCATCTTCATAAGCTGAGCTTCCAATTCCGAAGAGATGGAAACCATCGCCGAACAGGTTATCATTTGTCCAGTCTGTGCACCATGCACCTACTGTTGACATTGCTATATAATATACGAGCCACATGATGAGCACGAATATAGGAAGTGCAAGGATACGGTTTGTTACAACACGGTCGATCTTATCTGATACTGTAAGCTTCTGCCCCTTAGCAGCCTTCTTTACACACTTGTCAATGATCGATGAAATATATGAATATCTCTCACTTGTGATGATACTCTCTGTGTCATCATCGAAGTCATCCTCAAGCTTCTTGATCTCTGCTGAGCAGTCTGGAGCATTCTTCATCTGCTCTATGATCTTGCTATCCTTCTCGATGAGCTTGATCGCGAAGAATCTCTTTCTGTTCTCCTCCATGTCAAGCTTAGTGCTTACGCTCTCGATTGCAGTCTCAACAGCCTCATCAAAGCTGTGGACTCTTGCATTTGCTGACTTTGACTTTGCTGCAGCGATAGCTTTCTCTTTAACCTCATCGATACCTGTACCCTTGAGAGCTGAGATCTCAACGACCTCACATCCAAGAGCTTCCTTCAGGTTCTTGATGTTGATGGAATCACCGTTCTTCTTTACAAGATCCATCATGTTGACAGCCATGACAACAGGGATTCCGAGCTCAATAAGCTGTGTTGAGAGATAAAGGTTTCTCTCTATGTTAGTACCATCGATAATGTTGATGATGGCATCAGGATATTCCTGAATAAGATAATTTCTGGCAACAACTTCCTCAAGAGTGTATGGAGAAAGTGAATAGATACCAGGAAGGTCAGTTATGATAACATCCTTGTTACCCTTAAGCTTACCCTCTTTCTTCTCAACTGTAACACCTGGCCAGTTACCTACGTACTGGTTAGCGCCAGTTAAAGCATTGAATAATGTTGTTTTACCGCAGTTAGGATTTCCTGCAAGTGCAATCTTTACTGACATTGTTTACCCTCTTTCCTATTGTATTGTGCAGACGCATTTAAAGGTGCTTACGCACGGCGTCTGCGTACTTCATATTAGCCTTTTCTATCATATGTTAGCATATACTAACGTATGAACAAAAAAATAAGCTGTTACTCTACCTCTATGATCTCAGCATCAGCTTTACGTATTGATAACTCATAGCCTCTTACAGTAACCTCTACAGGATCACCGAGAGGGGCAACCTTACGAACATAAACCTGTACACCCTTTGTGATGCCCATGTCCATGATACGTCTCTTTACAGGACCCTCGCCTGCAATCTTCTTGACAGTGACAGTACTGCCAACCTTGACATCTTTTAATGTGCTCATGATCTTACTCCTTTTACATACTTTTGTCGTCAGTCAGATACATGTAATCGTACCTATACAAGTATCTTGCTGGCCATATCTTTATCAATGGCAACACGGGAATCTTTGATATTAACTATAAGATTTCCTGCATTCTCTGCCACGACAGTTACAACACTACCTTCAACAAAGCCCAGCTTTTCAAGAAACAATCGTGTTTTCTCTCTCCCGCCAACCTTTTTGATCACATTGGCTTCTCCCGGTTTTGCAAATGTTAATGGCATAATTGCACCTCCTTAACTAGCAGCTTAAACCACTGATTTTCATATCGTGGTTAGTATATACTAACATTAATTAGATGTCAATAATATTAATCATTTTGGACTAATTGAACAAAACACGGCTCTTTTATTGACAAAAAGTGCCTATTTGTCGAAATTCGTATTTCAATTATCAAATTGAATAAAAAATTCATTTATGATATATTATTTATAATTGCTACATTGATACAGATACATTTATAATGTTAAATATAAGGGGGATATATAATAATGTTGACCACGAATGAATCAGTAGAGAATTATCTTGAAACCATTCTCGTCCTCAGCCAGAAGCTTCCGGTCGTCCGAAGCGTTGATGTTGCCAACGAGACTGGCTATAAGAAATCAAGTGTAAGCGTTGCTATGAAGAATCTCAGGGAGATGTGTTATATAGAAGTAAGCGACTCAGGATACATAACTCTCACTACAGCCGGTAAAAAAATTGCAGAGATGATATATGAGAGGCACCAGCTTCTGTCTTCATGGTTCACAAGTCTCGGCGTTGCAAAAGAGACCGCAGCCGAGGATGCCTGCAAGATCGAACACGTTATAAGCCAGGAGACTTTTGAGGCCATCAAGAGGCATGTGAATTCTATAAATGAATAATATAGAATATAAGTTCTGACACAGACTGGATAAACAACAAAACAGGAACAGCGTATAGCTCCATAGCAAGCTATACGCTGTTCCTGTTTTATATGGAATATATAATATTGCTCTTAACGTACATATCCAACCAGCTCGCCCTGTCTGACTCTGGTCTCAATATCTTTTCTAGAATTCTCAACTATTCTGTCTAAAGGAGCGACTTTGTCTTTCTGGATGAGAAGAATGATTGTTGAGCCACCAAACTCAAAATATCCCTTTTCCTCTCCTCTTCTGACATCCGTGGAATCCACATACCTGTTAACTATACGACCAACCAGAAGTGCTCCAACCTCCATATCAATGATGGTTCCCGCATCCTGCGTCCTTATAAGACAATACTCTCTGGTATTTTCTTTGTAAATGTCGTAATATTCACTGGCTATAGGGTTAACTGTGTGATATAAGCCTTCTATACGTCTGACATCAGACTGCTTTCCAGACACGTTATATATGTATCTGTGATAATCATCGACACACAGTCTGAACAGCCACAATTTTCCACCTCTGTAGTGTCTCGCAAGCTTTTTGTCCCTGAGGAGGGATGCCACCGTGTACTCTGAATCCTTTATATTGAAAGTCTGTCGTTCTGTGTCTTCTATATCATATACCGTAAGCCTGCTGTCACATGGACTCACAAAACCTTCATCGGTAATATCTATGGCCCTTGCTCCCGGCACCAGCTTTCTCTTGAAGAAATCGTTATATGAGTCAAACTCATTCTTCTGACACACAGATATATCAATATCATTTTTCTTAATGAATGGATTGATCATGATTCTGGATAATCCAGTGTCCATGAATCTTCCCACAAGCTTTGACACCTCTGGTCTGATCAGCCATCCCAGCACCATACGTCCCGCTCCGTTGCCATATAACAGGCGCAAGACTCTGTCCTGTGTCGATACACACTCATTATGTTTTGATCTTTTGTATATTGCATATTTGTTCTTTATCATATCTTATACATCATCCTTCATCGCTTCTGTATATCCGGTATAGCCAAATTACTTCTATATCTTTTATTTTCCATAGCTCCTATACACTTATAATAGAAGGGATATAAAATAAGGAATAGTTATGATATGACGTCTGACCATGTATCTTATCATAAGCCAAACTACGGCAACTGCCACAATGACAATTATCACCATAAGTTCCTTTGTGGTTGGCTTAGGGAATCTGAAATCTGTTATGAAAAGTATCATTGCAAGTATCATGATTCCATGAAGCAGAATTGGGAAAGAGGACCCAAGCAAAGGTGACGTAACGTATATTATAGGAAGCCCCACCGATATTGCGGTGATCGGCATTCCATGGAAATACTTTCTTCCATCCGACTGCTCTATGACCTCAGCATCATCATCGTCATTGTTCTTCTTCTCCTCGAGCACGTTATAGTATGCAAGTCTTATCATTCCAGCCAGACAGTACAGTGCAAGAATAACCATTCCAAACGGCGTGTTCATTCCTGAATACCAGCACAATACAACAGGAAAAACTCCAAAACTCACCAGGTCACAGAGAGAATCTATCTGGATACCAAATCTCTTCTCATCCATAGTCCTATCCTTCTTGCTCCTTGCGACTTTTCCGTCAAATGCATCAAACAGACCAGAAAGTGCAAGACACAATATTCCTATGCTAAGGTGTCCGGTAAATGTAAAGAACATGCCTGTGATAGATGACACCAGGCTCATATATGTCAAAATAACTGTATAATTATAAAATCCTACCATGTGTGAAATACCCCGTTTTTTTCTTTTATACTTGCAAAAAACACGTACGAATTAAATTATACACAATTACTTGACATAAAACCACATCTTTTTGCAAATCTTTCATACAATTAATCCTTTGAAGCTGTTTTCCATACACACGGTCCCCCAGCCTGTATATCTGTTCGGGTAACTGCCCAGTGAACCGAGAGGCTTTGCTCCCCTTATAAGCTGAGCCTTAACCCTCTCTCCGTACATATATGGATCGTTCCCCAGGACTATCCCCCATTCCATGATAAGTGCCGCACAGCCAGACACAAATGCCGCCGCCAGCGATGTGCCATCGGCATTTCCGTATCCATACTCACCATAGCTGACAGTCACTCCGACACCCGGAGCTGCAATATCCGGTTTTATGGCATTATCCGACGTAAAACCCCTGCCAGAAAATCCCGTTATGGATGCATTTACCTGATCATAGGCAGCCACCGTTATTATATTTGATGCCGTACCCGGGATCGTGAGGGTTCCATACACCGAAGGATTCTCAAATGCAACCTGCCCCGTCACATAACTGTCACCGGGTAGATACGCATTGAATATCCCATTTGCAATGCTCTTCGGTGCAATCCTCACATGCCATATTCCCTGCTCTATATCCCCGGGCTCAGACTGGAAAAATACATATATGAGCTGCTTGACATTGTAAGGTGAAGGTCCCTGGAATATACCAAGCACCTCCGTGCTCCCATAATACGCCCCGGATACTATCTGTCCCTCCGTGAGATACGCCACAAGGTCGTAGGACGGCGAATAGACGAGCACATCGAAGCTGTCGATATAGTTTTTCCATATCTGCAGGCCAAAGTTTTTCACACCGGCCGCCACCGCAATGTCAATACTCGCATAGCTTACATTTCCAAGCATACCGCTGGTATGCAGTTGTCTTCCACCGTCATTTCCTGAACCCGTGACAACACACACCTTAGCCATCTGGGCCACAGAATTAACAAACAGCTCAAGTGTCGACGTGCCATCATGGGCTCCAAAGTTATTTCCATATGAAAGATTTATCACTACCGGAGTTCCAGTCTCCATGCTGTATCTCACAAGCAGATCTATCCCCATCATTATACCTATCGTGTCCGGCAGCGCGCGTTCAAGCGACTGTTCAACGACAATGATCCGGGCTTTTCCCGCCACTCCTATATTGCTCCCGGCGGCCACAGATGCAACCTCCGTGCCGTGCTGCTCTCCCATGACACCGGGCAGCCGCCTGTCCTCATACATTTGCCCGATCTCACTTTGATCATATATCCGTCCAAGACCATAGCGGTTTGGGTAAGTCCTTTCATAATCTGTATTCTGGTTCCAATACATGACTATCCTGGAGCCGGCGTCATCTGCAAATTCCCGGTTGAGGATATTCACGCCGCTATCTATAATTCCGATACATACGCCTTCGCCTGTGAGCCCATACTTCGACATGAAATTTTCCGTTATGCAGGATACGTATCTGTCATAGGCGACACCCGCACCATAACTGTAATATTGAGCTTTATCGATATAAAGTACCCTCGGCTCCTCCTGAAGCCTTTTTATATTGTAGGAATACACGTTCACTATGGCATATCCCCCGAGCAGATAAACGCAGCTATTCAGAATATCTCCCTCAAGATCATCTATGTCACCGGAATGTCTGATTATCAGCATCCACGAATCATCGGATGCGTTATATCCAAGATAAAGACTGCTGTACGGCATGTAACCATCCGCATCCATGGCAAGTTTAAGTTCAGGACTTATTTTGTCATCCATACATATACATTTCTCATTTTTTATCATTATATTGCACAAAATATCGCTCTATGTCGCAAATTGTTTGCTTATTTCGCACTTTTTAGGATATTTTAGCACTTTTCCACATTATCCACAGATTTATACACATTTTTCAAATATATAGTCGTATATTGAAAAACTTAACCACATTTCCATCAACAAATTAAAAATTCAATCGAAATATCGATGCTTCATTTATTGTAATACGACCATTTTCTTACCAGCCCACATATATAATTCCAATTGCACTACATGAAAAGAAGTGAATTATTTGAACTTTCTGACAAATGTATTACTAGGCAGACATTCAAGGATCACCAATGCTATCGGTTACCTGGACACAGGTAACACGCTAAGATGCAATCTCACAGGACGCAACGTCGCCGTGACTACATACGCCGTAGCCATCGAACTGGCTCCACCGGAACTGACTCCACTGCTCGATGACTACATCAAAAAACCGTCTTCCATATATGAATATGATTACCGTGATGACATTCCGGCCGGAATACACATAATTCCCTACAATACAATATGCTCCGGAAATCAGCTTATGCTCGCCATGGACATTGACTACATGTTCATCGACAGCTCATACATGGAACACAGACCACTGATCGGTATCAGCCCAAATACATTTAATATACTTCACACAGACAAATGTATTCTTTTAAGCAAATATTATATGAAAAGAGGCAAAAGACATGTTAAACACAATAAGGGGTAACGACTTCAAATTTACTGTTGCCAGCAATATTTCACTGCGCTCCCTGAAAAGCGGCAAAGATATATATTATATTGGAGGAACCGAGGTACTTCCCGCCCCGCTGGAGCCACACGAGGAGGCCGTGGTCATAAACGAACTCACAAACAACCAGTCGGATTCCGCAAAGAAAATGCTGATAGAGCGAAATCTGCGACTTGTCGTATACATTGCTAAAAAATTTGACAACACGGGTGTCGGAATTGAGGATCTAATATCCATAGGCACGATCGGTCTCATCAAGGCCATAAACACCTTCAAAAATGACAAAAACATAAAGCTTGCCACCTACGCATCAAGATGTATTGAAAATGAGATACTCATGTTTCTCCGTCGCAACAGCAAGCTCAGAACAGAGGTGTCCATCGATGAACCGCTGAATGTTGACTGGGACGGCAACGAACTGCTTCTGTCCGACATTCTGGGAACGGATGAGGACGTAGTCTACCGTGATCTGGAGACAGAGGTAGACTACAATCTCCTCGACAATGCCATATCAAAGCTCTGTGAAAAGGAACGCACCATCATAGAACTGCGGTATGGAATAAACACCATAGGTGGGGTAGAAAAGACTCAGAAGGAGGTAGCTGATCTCCTGGGAATATCCCAGTCCTACATATCCAGGCTGGAAAAAAGAATAATCAAGAAGCTTCGCAGAGAGATAATGAAGCAATACTGATACACACAGACAAATATGACCGGGAAGCTACATACATCCGTTGTTCTGCAGTCTCCCGGTCATAATCTTTCAGTGACGATATTATGTCATTATGACATACTGTCAGTGATGATATCCCGCCATACGTCTCTTGTAATCATCCACTTTATCCCTCAGTTTGGTGTAGTCCTTTTCCTTGAGCTGCCCCTCCTCATTAAGCTTCGTAACCAGCTCATCAAGTTCCTTCAAGGCTTTATGCGCCAGATCCTTGTAATTGTTCGCCAGATTCATATCCAACTCATTCACAGCCGAATTCACCTGCTGTTTTACCTTTCTACTCATCATAATATATCACCGCCCATTCATTTCAAGATCTTATTCCCATGTATACCAAAAGAGCCTGAAACCCTTGATTATACTCAGGTTTCAGGCTCAATATAATGCCGGCTGCGGGACTTGAACCCGCACGATGTTGCCACCAACAGATTTTGAGTCTGCCTCGTCTGCCAATTCCGACAAGCCGGCGCTTGCGACATTTGTTATATTAACACATGCCCCATTTAGTGTCAACTACTTATCATCCCCTGTTATCCTTCGCGCAACCACGACAAATCTGCCATCCTCAGTGTGTGAAGCACATGTTGAAAGTGTGATGAGTTCATCACCGTACTCAGCCGTAACACCGCTGTCATATGATGTGTTTGACTTGACAAAATCAATATATTCATCAAATTCCGCCTTATCCGCAGCGTTAAAGAACTCATAATAATGATAGTGCTCCGTGTCATCGTCAGGATATATCTCCGATCGGAATGCACCGATGACCTCGTATGTTCCGGTCCCATACAACGTGTCAAACTTGATATTCTTATGCTTCTTATAAAAGCTCTCGTCCTCATACTGAAGCAGCTCTCTGAACATTATTCCCGACTTCATGTTATGTCCGTATATGAGAACATTGTCCGTTCTGTCATCAAACGGTCTGCAGTTCGTATCTATGAACGGTGTACCCGGATCACTCCAGTTCTTATCGAAGTCCAGATGCAGATAATAATCGTTGTCATCGGGAGTGTACATGACCGGATAATCTATGGTCGTGCCATCGATCGTGAGCCATCCTGCAATATCACTGTTCTTCTCGTATAACTTCTCGAATTTCTTGAGTATCTTCTTCTCGCCATTGTCCTTACTTTTATCCGAGACCTCCACCGTAACCTTTTCGGTATCATCCCCATCGGTATCGAGCATTCCTTTAAGATCATTGAAGTTATTCTGCGCATTCTTCGCAATATAATAATACCTTCCAAGATACGCACCGCTCCCAACTGCTATAAGTAAAAAAACGACCAGCAGTATGTCCAAAACTATATCCTTTGCTGTTCTCTTTTTCTTTTGTTTTGATCTGTCTGCATTATTTCTGTTCATGTCTTACCCTCAAAAGAAAACTAAAAAGGCTTCTGTACCTGCATACAGAAGTCCTTTTGTTGATTAATAATACTTCTTGTTTCCCCACAGATTCTTTTTCTTAAGATCAACATACTCTGAATATGCCTGTTCAAGTATCTGCTTCTCGTTAGGAAATTTCAGAAGGTGGTAGGCTTCATGGTATTTGTAGTAACCGGAATCCACGAAATACTCTTCTCTCTGTGGCTTGCTGTAATAGCTGTCAGACATCATGAGATACCAATGAACATCCTTATTTACCACATCAAATGCCGTGTTAAAAGTGTAATTGCTCTTTCCCACGTATTTGATTATAGATGCGCTTACACCTGTCTCCTCTTTCACTTCTCGCAAGGCGGTCTCATCGTGCTCCTCGCCCTTTTCAACAGTTCCCTTGGGGAGAACCCATCCTTCGTATTTGTTCTTGTAATTCTTATACAACAACAATACTTTTCCTCTGAAGATTACCACCCCTCCACAGCTTGTTGCTTCTATCACTGCAATTCCTCCTGTTTCTTCCGGGTGTGTAATTAAAACTTGAAGTCAGTATATCATATGTCAAATTATTTTTAAAGTAAATATGATCACGTATTAAGGGCATACGCATCATTTTGTGCAATTATTTCACATAATTATAGTATGCGTCAAAGAGCTGTCTGGCAATATACTTTGCTGAAGCTCCAGTTGAGCTTGCATTCTCAACTATGACACATACGACAATATCCGGATCATCAACATTTGAGAATCCAACAAACCACGAATGTGAATCCATGTTGTCGTTGAACTCCGCAGTACCTGTCTTTCCGGCTATGGTATATGAACAATCTGCAAATGCATCCGATGCCGTACCATATGATGTTACGCCAAGCATCAGATCCTTCAGAAGTCTTGCATCAGATGCAGATATGATCTTACCGTAGGTGTTCGGCTTGAATGTCTTTACAAGATTGCCATCGCATGTCTCTATCCTGTCGATGAGATATGGGGACATCATGACTCCTCCGTTTGCTATGGTGCTCATGATCATGGCACTGTGCAGAGGTGTTATAAGTGTGTCGCCCTGTCCTATGGCTGTCTGCGGTATCTCCGAATCATCTGAGGTTGCATTTAACTCGAATACTGATTTTCTGTAATATCCGTCATAAGGAAGATCCTTGTTGAACAGAAACTTCTCACACAGATCCTTGTACGACTGCTTGTTGAGCTTCATTCCTATATTGGCAAATGAAGTGTTACATGATTTCGCCAGTGAGTCCGCCAGATCCACAGTTCCATGAACCGCATAATCTGAGCAGTGTATCTGTACTCCGTCAAATATATCCTCGCCCTCGCACTCATACGAATATTTCTGATAATTGCTGTTCTCATGAATATACTCCAGAGCCGTGAGTACCTTGAAGGTTGAACCAGGTGGATACAGACCCTGTGTTGCACGATTCAACAGATAAGAGCTGTCAGAATCCTGTGAATCCTCTATCACACTGTCTATATAGTTCGGATCAAAATCAGGCTTTGAGACCATGGCAAGGATCTTTCCAGTATTCGGTTCCATGACCACAACAGCGCCGTCATTATATCCCAGCGCATCGTAAGCCGTGCTCTGAAGCGTGGTATTCAGTGTACTTATGACATTGTTTCCCAGACTCTTCTCATTCCTGAGCTTGTTGTATGTCTGCGTGATTATGTTCTGGTTTGATGTCAGGAGATAGTACGCGGAGCTCATCTCAAGTCCCGCCTGTCCGTTGCTGTCATATCCGACAACATGTGCGAACACATTGGAATATGGATAATTTCTGTACTCGTTTCCATCATCATCCGTCAATGTCTCCGCAAGGACATTTCCATCGCTGGATATGATGCTTCCCTTCTTTATCTTCTCCGCATAGAGAGACTGTCTCCCATTGTATGAATTGGCGATGAATGTTCTTGAATCCCTCACCATAAACACGATAATATATGCAAACATACAGATAAATATTATGACAACAAAATATGTTATAACCAGAACAGGCACATTCTTTTTGTCATTTGTCTTCTTGTCAAGAATGTCACTATTCTCCCCAGAATTCATCTGAGTTCGTCTCTTTCCTGTCGTATCCTGTCTTTGCTTTGCGCTGGACTGACTTTTTCTGTTTGCGTTGTTTTTCACCGCTGTTTGACTGGTCCCTGACCGCGACTGGGGTCTCTGGCCACTCTTCCCTGCTGATACTTTCCTGTCTGACATTTTTATCAACTCCACTGTTCTCTAATACACATATACCCTGAATTATTCCAAATATAATGAGTGTGCTGACAACCGAACTCACTCCATAGCTCACAAGCGGCAGCGTCACACCCGTAGATGGTATGAATTTCACAACACCGCCAACGTTCAGGAATATCTGGAATATGAAGCATATTGTAAAACCAAAGGCTACATTCTTATAAAAAGCATCTCTTATCTTCATCGATATATTGATGAAATATATGAAGCAGCTCAGATACATAAGAAGCAGGCAGAGTCCAAATATAACTCCAAGCTCCTCACATATCGCAGCAAATATAAAATCACTGGACACGACCGGTATCGATGTCGGAAGTCCCTGGCACAGACCCGATCCCTCGAATCCGCCCGAGCCTATCGCAAACAGACTCTGTGCAACCTGATATCCACTTCCATCTATATATTCAATCGGGTTAAGCCATGCATCGATTCTCATGGTGACATGGCTGAAATGATCCTTCAAAAGCATATATCCAACCACAGCAAGAACCGAACCTCCGAGGCCTCCGCCTATGAGTATGCTGTGCTTACCAGTGGCAAGGTACAGCATCATGACAAATACCATGAAAAAGATCACCGCACCACCGAGATCCGTCTCCGCCACAAGAACCAGCATGAAAAGTCCTGCTACACAGATTGTTTTCATCATATCCTTAAAGTTCTTTGCCTTTTCAAATGAGCTGGCAAGGAAGAATACAAATATGATCTTGACTATCTCCATAGGCTGCATCGATATTCCGCCTATGCTTATCCAGTTGTTTGAACCATATTTATCAACTCCCACATGCGGGATGAACACCGTGCACAGGAAGCCTATACCAAACACCGCATAGAATATAGTCCATTTCTTTATCTGCGGGAACTTGACCACAAACAATGGCACAAATGCAGTCACCACCAACATGATCGTGGCAAATAGAAACTGCTTCTTCGCCAGGTCAAAATCAAGTCTTGTCAGCATGACATAACCTATGAGAAGAAGGAATGACATGTTATTCGTTATAAGTCTCGATGAGCCCTTATAAATGGTATGATATGAAACCATATATGTTATGGATACTATCATCTGCAACAGATAAAATATAAGTATGCTCTTCTTCTCATAATGCAGATATAATGTCAGATAGCAAAGAAAGTGTATCATGAACACATAAAATATCTGCACATTAAGCGCCCGCCGTTTCTTATCGGCAGGCACAGGCTTTAAAACCGTAAAGCATTTTACGGTGTATAAAACCATAAAAAATATGATCAAATACTTCGCTATCTCCGTTACTATTGTTATCATGTTTCCACCTTTATCAAAAAGTCTTAATCGATTCCTTTGTAATAATGTCCCCTGGTATACTGATCTACAGACATGGATACCGCTTTCCCCCCTGACAGGGCAATCTCCAGACTGTCCATTATATCCTTCACTTTATTAGTATCCTCAATAGTAAATTCAATATAACAGTCTTTATCTGAAATACCGGTTTCAGCCAGTCTGTCTATCATATTTGTAGGAACACCATTATATATAATGTTATAGCAGTGCGCACAGTCATTTCTGACATAGAATCTGTTTCCCCTGTCATCCGTCAGGACATTCCTGGACATCTTCCTTGAGGCACAACCGTTCATGTAATTGCCTGCTATACAGTTTGCAGTGATCATAACCTTCTGATGACCATAGAGCTTTATGAGTGTATCATATGAAAGACCATGTATCTCATCAAGTGTGAGCTCGTTTGAGCACATAAAGCACACATCACCCATATTCTCTCTATAGAAATCAAACGCATTATCATTATACGCATAGAGACTGGCATCCGCGATCACGAGTCCCTTATAGTCCAACTTCTTTAGAATTCCCAGCTCGTCATAATTTCTGATCATCACACCGTCAAATGAACCAAGTTCACCGGAAAGGCCTGAATATCTGTCAAGCTCTCTCTGCCGCAATACCTCAGGCAGAGCAAGGATCACTCTGAATCCGGCCTGCTTCAATTCATCTGCATATTTTCTGACATTATAATCTACTATTACATTGCTGACCCATTTATAATTCTTAACAATATTTACATGGTCAGCGTCCGACACTCCAACTGTAACACCGTGAACAGTGTTGTTTTTTACATTTTCAAGAGGTCTTTCAGCGCCAGGCAGGCCAGTTCTTACTGCACCGCCATCCCGCCTGTAACTCTGTGAGATCTGCAGTCCAAGCTGTTCAAGCGCCTCCCGCCTCAGGTTGTTCACTGCGCTTATCTGTACAAACAGGTTGTCAGATACATCAGCAGTTATATCCCCGAGCACATAATCTGTACCGCCTGTCTTTTTGATCTTGTCAACTATCTGCGACTTCGTGACAGGCTTGTTAAGTGCCTGTGTACACACAGGCCCCTCGACTGAGACAGAACACTTTCCTTCTACAGTTGAAAGCTTAAGCTCTAATGGCTGATCCGCATACGCACTGACATGTGCAGCGAGCTCTATCTTCCTGTCGGCATTTATTATATTATTCTGTATATCTTCCAGAAGCTTACCGTTTCTTGTACGGTATACATCATTGAACTTTGCAATGCTCCTGAATGACTTCGCCTTAAGTCTGACATTCTTTCCCGCTTTTGCCGCCACATTGCATGTGAGCTCCACATCACCATTTCTGCCTCTTATCTCAAGGACATCGCCTGCGGATACATTCTCGTCAAGTTTTATATCCACATATGGCTTTTCTACCGCATTCACACGCCCAACCTTAATTCCTGTGTGGTTCGGTCTGCTGTTCGCAAGCATCTTTTTGCCATTGGATGTGTAATAATAACCTGAGTAGAATCCGCCCCTGTTATATATATCGAGAAGCTTCTTCTCCTGCTCCTCTGCCAGTTTCTCCACTGATTCGCCCGCCAGATAAGCATCTCTGACCTCACGGTACGCAGTCACGGTTGCAGCCACATACTCTGGCTTTTTCATTCTTCCCTCTATCTTGAAAGAATCAATTCCCGCATCTATGAGCTTTCCCAGACTCTTTAACATGCACATATCCTTCAAGCTGAGCATATACTCATTTACACCATTTGAGTCATACTGCTTTCTGCACGGCTGGGCGCACCTTCCCCTGTTACCGCTTCTTCCTCCGGCAAAGCTGCTCATCAGGCACCTTCCGGAATAGCTGTAACACATCGCTCCGTGGACAAATGTCTCCACCTCTATATCAACATTTTTCTTGATCTCTGTGATTTCTGACAATGACAATTCTCTCGATGGCACAAATCTGGTCATGCCTATGCTTTTCAGAAACGCAGCGCCCTGTGAACTGGACACGCTGAGCTGTGTACTTCCGTGCAGTGGAAGGTCTGGAAACGACTTGCCCAGAACGGAGACAACTCCCATATCCTGTACAATTATCCCATCCACGCCCTGCCTGTAATAAGGCTCCACATATGATGGGAGCCTTTGAATCTCTTCATTCTTAAGCAGTGTGTTGATCGCCATATAGACCTTCACTCCGAATCTGTGACAATAGTCTATGGTATCAAGCAATTCTTTTTCATCAAAATTACCGGCAAATGCCCGGGCACTGAACATACTGCCTCCAAGATATACTGCGTCTGCATATGCATTGACTGCAGCTTTCACCGCCTCCGTGTTGCCCGCCGGTGCCAAAATTTCAGTCTTATTTAACATTTTTCTCCGCTTCAAGTTTTATGATCTGTCTCTGAAGTTCACTTATCTTCTCTTTGTATTCCTCTATCATCTTCTGTGCAGACTCATACTTTATCTGCACCTCGATAACCTCATGTCTCAGATCATATATCTGCTTATCCTTGTCGTCATCCTCGGTGAGCATCTGATTGACCTGATCCTTTGCCTTAAAGTAGTCATCGGCTATATTCAGTGCAAGCAGAACATTCTGATACTCTGCGTTAAATCTCCTGTACGCCTCAGACGACTGACATTCTGCTATCTTGCCATTGATATATGTCGCCACATTCTGGAGATAGTCCTCGCTCTCCTGGCCGCTCAATGTATATACTTTATTGTTGATTACCACCTTGATATCATTCTTCTGTGCCATATCCCATTCTCCTTTACTTATCCTTTATAAATGCATCCAGTCCAAAATGTCTGTAACATAGATCAGTGACAACTCTTCCCCGGGGAGTTCTGTTTATGAATCCATTCATTATGAAATACGGCTCATACACATCCTCTATCGTGCCCGGATCCTCACCGACGGCAGCCGCCAGTGTATCCAGACCGACAGGCCCTCCTGCAAATTTCTCTATCATTGTCATTAATATATTTCTATCGTTCACGTCCAGTCCCATGGAATCGACCTGAAGCTTGTCCAGAGCGGCCTTAGCAACATCGTGATCTATATGGCCGTCATGACACACCTCAGCATAATCCCTGCAGCGCTTGAGAAGTCTGTTCGCAAGTCTCGGTGTACCTCTTGATCTTCTTGCGATCTCAAGTGCACCCTCCTCGTCTATGTCAACTCCAAGAACCTCCGCTGACCTCATCACTATCTCTCTCAGATCGTCATGGGTATAAAATTCCAGCTTGTCCACCATTCCAAATCTGTCCCTTAGGGGAGCCGACAACATTCCGACCCTCGTCGTTGCACCTATCAGTGTAAATCTTGGCAGATCAAGTCTGATCGACCTTGCACCTGCGCCCTTGCCTATCACAACATCTATTGCGTAATCCTCCATAGCCGGATAGAGCACCTCCTCAACCTGTGTGCTGAGTCTGTGTATCTCATCGATAAACAAAATGTCGTTGTCCGACAGATTGTTGAGTATCGCGGCAAGCTCACCGGGCTTTTCTATGGCAGGTCCCGAGGTGATCTTGATATTTACCCCCATCTCATTTGCCACAATGGTCGACAGCGTCGTCTTACCAAGTCCCGGCGGTCCATACAGAAGCAGATGATCCAGTGGCTCATTTCTCTTCTTCGCCGCCTCTATGAATATGTGCAGATTATCCTTGACCTTTTTCTGTCCAATATACTCCGACAGATACTGAGGTCTGAGATTATATTCACTTTTCTGTTCTTCTATGTCCAAGCTTTCTGTTGAAATAATTCTGCCCATTTTTTCTACCTATCTGATCAATATTCTATATCATAAATCTGAGTGCCGCCTTAAGGAGCTGCTCCTCATCCATATCCGCTGAACCATCTACACGCGAAACAGCACGTCCCGCCTCAACACCTGAATATCCAAGTGCTGTGAGAGCCGATATGACATTTGTTCTCACATCGCCTGCAGCGGTCTGCACAGCAACCGAATCATTGTATGCTGCATCTATCATATCCTCCATACTCAGCTTATCCTTGAGCTCCAGAATGATCCTCGAAGCGCCCTTTGCCCCGATTCCATTAGCCTTTGATATGGCCTTTACATCCTCAGATATGACCGCAAGCCTGAGCTCGTTCACGGTGAGTGTTGACAGAAGAGACATGGCTACCTTTGGCCCCACACCACTCACTCCCAGCAGTATCTTGAACACATTGAGTTCATCTGCGTTCTCAAAGCCAAACAGACTTATCTCATCCTCGCGTATATACATGTATGTGCTTACTTTTATCTCTGAATGTACCGGTGGAAGCTTCTCCATAAACTTTCCGGATACCATGAGCTGATACCCTATTCCACCACACTCGATCACTATATAATTGTCACCCTTTATTTCAAGTGCTCCTCGAATATATGAAATCATCCGTTAACTTTTCCTGTCCTGTAATATATGACGGTATCTCAAAATCGCATAGAAACCGACACTAAATCTTCGTAATTATATCATATTATTTATCAATTGTGAATATATGTTTGCTTTTTTGAAAAACGACAGCTACTATATATATTGCAGAACAATGCATGTTCTATAATGTACCTTACGCAAGGAACCAAAAGGAGCCATTATGAAAATTTTTGAATATACTGAAGATATAAATGTAGATACAGCTCACATATCGGACGAGCTGTCGGATATACTCTATTTTGATATAGAAACAACCGGCCTCAGCGCCAAACGTTCGGATCTCTATCTGATCGGATGTTCATATTTCTCAGACAGTGCATTTCGCACCCAGTTGATATTCAATGACAACGGAACTTCAGAGCCTGAAATGCTGTCCCATTTTGAACAGATCCTAAAGAATCACAAAATACTGGTGTCATACAACGGCGATACCTTTGACATCCCCTACTTGCTGAAAAAGATGGAGCAATTCGACGTGGACACTACGCTTGACAATATACAGAGCGTGGATATATATAGAACAACCAGAAAATACAAAAAGCTTCTGCGTCTGGACTCGGCTAAGCAGTTTGACATAGAGCATCTGATCGACTTCCAGAGAAATACTTTTATATCAGGAGGCGATCTTATATCCGCCTACAAGCATTATCTGAGTTCTCACGACGAATCTCTGCTTGACGATATGCTCACCCATAACCATGACGATATAAGAGGGCTTATATCTATATCTGAATTTGTGAATATCCCTCATATTCCTGATGACTTTCAGATAGATGATATATCCGATACCATCGATTCAATAACATACAACTGTTCCATTCCAAAGCTTCCATGCCGCATAACGGAATCCCTGAATAGAATTCTTGTAAATGCATGTGACACACATATGCATGTGGTCGTTCCAAAGACCCGGGACACCGAAATGAAATACTTCTTCAAGGACTACAAAAATTATTACTATCTACCTATGGAGCACATGGCCATACACAAATCAATGGCGGCTTATGTGGACGATGCCCACAAGGAAAAAGCGACAAAGGACAATGCTTTCACCATCAAGACCGGCAGCTTCATACCCTGTCCACCAGGATTTCACGGAGAGATATTCTATGATACAGATCTTAAAGGAAACCGTTTTCTTTCGGACAGCACCGAATTACACGAAAAATGTGATCAATCCCACGCCTATATCCTTGCAGTCCTGAACAAACTATTCTGATATAAATATTCTGGCATAAAAAAACCGTAGTCATTATCGACTACGGTTTTCTTAACTGTCTATATATCAGATTACTCCTCTGTGTCCTCTGCTACATCATCTGTATACTCTGGAGCTGGAAGTAATTCCTTTACGCTGAGACTGATCTTCTTGTCATCTGCATTGCACTCAACAACAACTGCCTCAACCTCATCGCCTACCTTGTATACATCCTCTGGCTTGTTAACATGCTCATATGAGATCTGTGATACATGGAGAAGTGCGTCAACACCTGGCTCAAGCTCGATAAATGCACCGAAATCAGCCATTCTTGCTACCTTACCTGTAACTACTGTTCCAGGAGCATACTTCTCTGCTGCGTTAAGCCATGGGTTTGTATCATCAAACTTAAGGCTGAGAGCAATCTTCTCGCCGTCAATGTTCTTGATGAATGCCTTAACAGTATCACCAACCTTGAGAACTGACTTAGGATCGTCAACTCTTCCCCATGACATCTCTGAGATGTGAAGAAGTCCATCTGCTCCACCGAGATCTATGAATGCACCGAAGCTTGTAACGTTCTTTACAACACCCTCAACTATCATTCCAACTTCTATTCTATCAAACAGAGCCTTTGCAGCCTCTGCCTTTCTTGCTGCAACGATCTGCTTTCTGTTACCAATTATTCTTCTCTTCTTTGGCTGGTACTCTGTGAGTACAAACTCGATATCCTGATCAAGGTACTTGTCAAGATTCTTCTCGTATGTATCTGAAACAAGACTAGCAGGGATAAATACTCTTGTCTCATCGTACATAACGTTAAGTCCACCGCTTACAACCTGAACAACCTTACCTGTAAGGATCTCTCCTGACTCAAGAGCAGCCTCAAGCTTCTCATTAGCCTTCTCTGCAGCAACTCTCTTGTATGAGAGAAGAACTGATCCCTCGCCATCGTTTGTCTTAACAACCTTGGCTGTTATCGGATCATCAACATGTACAAGCTCTGTCAGATCTGCATTAGGTGTGTTGGTATACTCGCTTCTAGGAATAATACCATCTGACTTGTAGCTGATGTCTACCAGAATCTCATCAGGCTTAACATCGATAACTCTACCTTCTACTATCTCTCCTGTCTTGATTGAGACTCTGCTCTCATCATTCTTTAATAATTCTTCAAAATTCATCTCGTCCATCCTACCATGAACCTCCTTAATAATTTTGTTTGGGGTAGATGCCCCAGCTGTAATACCTACCCTACTAACGGATTCAAAAGTAGTCAAATCCAAATCAACGAGTGTCTGTATATAGTAAGTATTCTCACATTCTTTTTTACTAATCTCATATAACTTCTGAGTATTAGAGCTGTTCCGACCACCTATAACAATCATGGCATCTACCTTTGATGCAATCTCCTGCGCCTCCCTTTGACGCACGGACGTAGCATTACAGATAGTCTTATAAGCAGTAACATTATACAATTTATTTCGAATAATATCAACAATATAATTAAATTTTCTGTAATTAAAAGTTGTCTGACTAACTATCGATATATTATCCGCTGTTTTGACCTCTCCGTCAATATATTTTCTTACAAAAGCCTCAGCCTCCTCCTCGGAACCTATGACTACCGGAGGCTCTACACACCAGCCCACGATTCCTTTCACCTCGGGATGGCTTGAGTCGCCTATGATGACGACTGTATTTCCTTTCTGTCCTTCCTCGCGCACTATGTTGTGTATCTTCTTGACAAATGGACAGGTCGCATCTATCACCGTATTCCCACCAGCCTCCAGAATGTCATATATCCTTTTCTCAGCGCCATGGGATCTGATTATGACCTTGCTGTCTTTTATCTCAAGCAATTCGTCATCACTGTCGATCACCTGCACTCCGTGCTTTGTAAGATCACCAACCACCTCTTCATTGTGTATTATCTGACCATAAGTATACACATTTTCCTCGTCAGCATGTTCGTATGCTGTATCCACCGCACGCTGAACGCCAAAGCAGAATCCGGCACTCTTTGCAAGTAATATCTCCATATCTAAACCACCTGTATTACATTCTCTCTCTTGCAAGTCCGACTATAGTGTCTGTAACCTGCTCTATCGTCATATCTGAGCTGTCGATAAGAACCGCGTCATCAGCCCTCTTTAAAGGAGCTGTTTTTCTCTCCATATCCTGCTTATCCCTCTGGATTATATCCTGCTCTATCTTCTCTATATCAATATTCTCAGCGCCCTTTGCGACAAGCTCGTCATATCTTCTTTTGGCCCTCACTGCCGAAGAGGCGGTAAGGTATACCTTGAGCTCTGCTGAAGGAAGTATATTTGTTCCTATATCCCTTCCATCCATGACAACATCATTTGAAGCAGCGAGATCCCGCTGGAGTGACAGAAGCTTTTCCCTGACGCATGGAAGTGCAGATGCCTTTGAAGCCATATTACCAGCAGCCTCAGTTCTCAGCTTTCCTGTTACATTCTCGCCGTTAAGGTAGACCTGCTGTGCTCCATCCTCATATTTTATTTCCACGGAAATGTCCGCTATGCTTTTCTCCACCAGGTCTTCATCGCTGGCAGATATATCGCTTTCTGTGAGATATACAGCCACCGCCCTGTACATGGCACCTGTATCCACATATATAAAACCAAGCTCGCCTGCCGCCTTTTTTGCTATCGTGCTTTTGCCTGCACCTGCAGGTCCATCTATTGCTATATTCATATCTTCGTCTCCCTGTAATTAAATTGACTGTCCTCCACGCCTATTGTAAACTCTCGGAAGCAGAAAGTCCAGCCAGATATCCAGTCGACCACGCCACCTGCAGGTTAAATCCACCTGTCAGCGCATCGATATCCAGCAGTTCTCCGGCAAAATACACGTCCCCCACAAGCTTAGACTCCATGGTGGAAGGATTTACCTCTTTTACGCTCACTCCGCCTCTTGTGATTATAGCCTCATCATATCCCCGAAGCCCCACAAATGTAAGTCTGAATTCCTTCAGCACATCTATAAGTCTCTGTCTTTCTTCCCTGGTCACTGAGTTGACCTTCTTATACGGATTGATACCGGATCTCTCCACAACCACATCTATCATCTTGATCGGAAGCAGATCTCCAAGAGAATTCTTGAAGTCTTTGTTTGCATATTTCTTGAAATCCTTGAGGAGTCTGGCATCAAGCATATCTCTGTCCATAGCCGGCTTCAGATCTATGTACATGTCTATATCTTTTCCAATATACCTGTGTATATATGCGGAGGCCTTGATCACCAGCGGCCCACTTATGCCAAAGTGGGTAAACAGCATCTCCCCCTGTTCGTCAAATATTTTCTTCTTTCCACTGCTTATGTGAAGTGCCACGTTTTTAAGCGACAGTCCCATCATCATGGAGCAGCATTTCTCTTCTATCTCAAACGGAACCAGTGATGGACTTAACGGCTTTATCGTATGACCCATATGTTCTGCCAGTCTGTATCCGTCTCCGGTAGATCCCGTGAGTGGATACGATCTTCCGCCGGTACAAATTATAACAGCATCACAGTATATCCTGTCATTGCCTGTCCCGCCGTTATCTCCTGATACGTCAACACTCTTTATCCTGCCATCCTCTATATTGATTCCTGTAACCTTCGTATTCAAATACAGACTTATATTTTTATTTCTGTTTATAAGAGTTTTGAATGCTCCTATAACGTCTGAAGAATGATCGCTTGTCGGGAACACTCTTCCTCCGCGTTCTATCTTGAGCGGACATCCGGCCTTCTCAAGATAGTCCATTATCATATTGTTGTCAAATGTATAAAAGGAGCTGTACATAAACTTGCTGTTCGTGACCACTGAATTAAAAAATCCGTCAGCGTCACATGCATTTGTCACATTACAACGTCCCTTACCTGTTATAAATAACTTTTTTCCGATCCTGTCATTCTTTTCAATGAGAATGACCTTATTCTTCTGTGCCGCTGTCAGTGCAGCCATTACCCCTGCAGCTCCTGCTCCTATAACCACTATTTTTCCTGTCATATTATCTCCATATATTAAACAAAAGGACAGAGACTCCGCTCGCGGAGCTCCGTCCCTTTTTATGATCATTTATATAGCTGACCTTATGAATTCAGTTATTAAACTGGATAAGCTGTGCTGTCCTTGTCAACAAGTGTGACATCGACCTTCTTATCCTGAGCCTCTCTGTACTTGAAGAAGTCAGTTGCAACCTGTGGGAACAGTGCATATGTGAGTACATCCTCATCCTGCTTCTTGTACTGGATCATCTCCTTCTCAATCTTGTCGAGCTCGTTCTCAAGAAGATCTGCTGGACGGCATGTGATCTGCTCCTCATCGCCGATAACCTTCTTCTTAACCTCTGGATCAACAGGCTTTACTGACTGACCATACTCGCCACGTACAAGTGCCTTTGACTCCTTTGTACACATCTTGTATCTCTCGCCTGTTACAACGTTGAGAACTGCCTGTGTGCCAACGATCTGGCTTGAAGGAGTAACAAGTGGCGGCTCACCATAGTCCTTACGAACTCTTGGAACCTCCTCAAGAACGGCCTCAAACTTATCCTCAGCACCCATCTCCTTGAGCTGTGATACGAGGTTTGAAAGCATTCCACCAGGTACCTGGTAGAGAAGTGTCTTAACGTTAACGCCAAGAACCTTTGGATTTAAGAGACCGCTTGCGATCCACTCTTCTCTGAGTGGTCTGAAGTAGTCTGCTATCTCAGCCAGAAGCTTCTGATCCAGACCTGGATCAAACTCTGTTCCCTCAAATGTCTTGGCCATAACCTCTGTTGCAGGCTGTGATGTACCAAGCGCAAGAGGTGAGATTGCTGTATCGATGACATCACATCCAGCCTCTACAGCCTTGAGGTATGTCATTGAAGCTACACCTGATGTGTAATGTGTATGAAGCTGAATTGGAAGGCTTGAACCATCCTTGAGTGCCTGTACAAGCTCTGTAGCCTTATTTGGAACAAGAAGTCCGGCCATATCCTTGATACAGATTGAATCTGCTCCCATATCCTCGATTCTCTTTGCCATATCCTTCCAGTAATCCAGAGTATATGCATCACCGAGTGTATATGAAAGAGCTACCTGGGCATGTCCACCCTCTTTATTACAAGCCTTAACTGATGTCTGAAGGTTTCTAAGATCGTTCAGACAGTCAAATATTCTGATGATATCAATACCATTTGCGATTGACTTCTGTACGAAATACTCTACAACATCATCTGCATAATGACGGTATCCGAGGATATTCTGTCCTCTGAAGAGCATCTGCAGCTTTGTATTCTTGAATCCATCTCTGAGCTTTCTGAGTCTCTCCCATGGATCCTCCTTAAGGAATCTGAGTGATGCATCAAATGTTGCACCGCCCCAGCACTCTACTGAATGATAACCAACCTTATCCATCTTGTCGATGATAGGAAGCATCTGCTCGGTTGTCATACGAGTAGCTATAAGTGACTGATGCGCATCACGCAGTACAGTTTCCGTAATCTTTATCGGTTTCTTATCTGCCATTTTATCGTCCTCCTATATAATTTCATTGCCTAAATTCTTAATTAAATTCCAAATATTGCAAGGAATGTACCAGCTGCTACGGCTGTACCGATAACACCTGCAACATTTGGTCCCATAGCATTCATCAGAAGGAAGTTTGTAGGATCATACTGTGCTCCAACCTTCTGTGATACTCTGGCTGCCATTGGAACGGCTGATACACCAGCAGAACCGATAAGCGGATTAACCTTGCCCTTTGTCGCCCAGCACATGAGCTTACCGAAGAGAACTCCGGCTGCTGTACCAACTGCGAATGCGACAAGACCAAGGAATACTATCTTAAGTGTACTCATCTTAAGGAATGCCTCTGCACTTGTAGAAGCACCTACTGAAGTACCAAGTAAGATAACTACGATATACATAAGAGCGTTTGAAGCTGTCTCTGTGAGCTGCTTAACAACGCCGCACTCTCTGAAGAGGTTACCAAGCATCAGCATACCTACAAGTGGTGCTGTTGTTGGAAGTATAAGAACTACCACAAGTGTAACGATGATAGGGAAAAGGATCTTCTCGATCTTGGTTACAGGTCTGAGCTGTGGCATTCTAACAAGTCTCTCCTTCTTTGTTGTGAGAGCCTTCATGATAGGTGGCTGTATAACAGGTACAAGTGACATATATGAATATGCCGCAACTGCTATAGGTCCGAGAAGTGTTCCACCCATGCCGAGCTTACCGGCAAGGTAGATAGATGTAGGACCATCTGCACCACCGATGATCGATATAGCCGCAGCCTCTTTGCCGTTGAATCCCATAAGGAATGCAAGGAAGTAAGCTGTATAGATACCGAACTGAGCTGCAGCGCCGAGCAGGAAACTCTTCGGGTTCGCGATAAGCGGACCAAAGTCTGTCATGGCACCTACGCCCATGAATATAAGTGAAGGTAAGATACTCCACTCATCAAGCAGGTAAAAATAATGTAACAAGCCGCCCTCTGCCATAATATCTGGGAACATGTTTACAAGAAACATACCAAATGAGATAGGGACAAGAAGAAGTGGCTCAAAACCCTTTCCGATCGCAAGATACATGAAAGCAAACGCTATAAGGATCATAACGTAATTCTTCCAGTCAAGACTTGCAAAACCGGTCTGATTAGCTAAATTTGTCAAAACGTCAACTATTGTGCTGCCCATTTAGTTGTTTCCTCCTATAAGATTTATTCTACTTCAAGCAATTAGTTGAGTGTTGCAAGTGTGTCGCCTGACTCAACACTAGCGCCTACTGTAACATCTATGCTTGCGATAGTACCATCTTCCGGAGCAACAACTTCGTTTTCCATCTTCATAGCCTCAAGGATAAGGATTACCTGACCCTTCTTTACTGAATCGCCAACATTAGCCTTTACTGCAAGGATCTTACCAGGCATAGGTGATGAAACCTTAACGCTTCCTGCGCCGCCTGCTGCTGGTGCTGCTGGAGCTGCTGCTGGTGCAGGTGCTGCCACTGGAGCTGCTACAGGTGCTGCTACTGGAGCTGCGCCACCTGATAATTCTTCAACTGATACATCGTATGATGTGCCATTAACTGTGATTCTATAATTCTTCATAACAATTATCCTCCTATAATTATCTCTTATTCTTTTTTCTTGGTCTTACAACCAACTTATCGTTACTTGGATAGTTTACACGAACTCTTGTCTTTCCGCCCTGTGCCGCCATAACCGCTGCTGATATAACCGCAACAAGCTCTGAGTCGTTCATAACGCTCTCACCGGTCGCTGTGTTGACAATGTCTACTATTCCAGCTGGAGCAGGTGCGCTTCCTGCAGGAGTCTCATCCTCCTTGTCAACATTTAATGTTGCAACGCTTCCAAGAGCCTTCTTTGCCTTCTCAGCCTTTCTCTTCTCTCTTGTCTCCTTGTCCAAAAGAGCCGGAACATACTTGAGAAGTGAAATTATGAATGATATGAAGATAAGTGCTATAAACACGATACCCATACCTATGAGGGTATTTGCTCCCGCATCCTTCATCTTGTCCTTAAGTGTCTGATTAGCAGCAACTTCAAATTCGGAAATCTTGTATGGATAAACACCATTTGATGCAAGCATCTGATCAGCCTCTTCTTCTGAATACTGATTCTGAGCCATCACTGAATACTTCTGAAAATTGTAAGTTACCGAATTGTCTACAAATGTTGCCTTTACTATAGCTTCTTTTTCTGCACATTCTGCATATAATGTAACAACAACCTTGTCATCAACTTCTTGTATTGTTTTATCATCTTCATCTTCGAGATTGACCGGCTTAAACTGCTGGAATTTACCATAGTCAGACTCAATCGTTGAAAAAACCTTTAATGCATCAGCAGTCGTTTCATCTACCTGACCGCCATTTGCCTCTTCATCTACATAGAAATTATATACATCTTCAACCTGCGCAATCTGCATGTAATTCGTAGCCTGTGTTTCTGCTATCTGAACCAATGTGTTTCCGTCATAGTCAAATTCTACTTTCTTGTCTGAAGACGAACATCCGGCAAGTGCAAATGTAACAGCTAACATAGAAACTATCAATAATAACTTTTTCTTTATTATCTTTTCCATTAAGTTGTCACTCCTTTATATTGTTCCATGCTTCTTGAATGGTCTGTCCTCACTCTTTGAAAAAAGCATATCGAGTGCTGCTATAACTCTCTTTCTTGTTGCATCAGGCTCGATAATGTCATCCACATATCCTCTTCTTGCTGCTGAGAGAGCTCCTGAAAGCGCCTCTGTGTACTCTGCCTTCTTATCATTGATATAAGCAAGCTTGTCACCAGCTGCTGCGATCTCATCTTCATACATGATCTTTACAGCCATCTCTGGATCCATTGTTCCGATAACTGACTTAGGCCAAGCAAATACAACATCAGCTCCGATAGCCTTTGAACACATAACTGTGTAGGCTGTACCATATGCCTTGTCAAGCATAACAGTTACCTTTGGCACTGTTGCGTTGGCATAAGCGTAAGTAAGCTTTGCAACAGCCTTTGAGATAGTCTTCTCTTCCTTTACAGTTGCTGCAAATCCCTTGATGTTTACAAGTGTGACAACTGGGATGTTGAATGAATCACAAAGCTTTACGAAATCCTCTGCCTTATATGCACCGGCTGTTGTCATGACATCCTTCTGGTTTCCGACAACACCGACTGTCTCACCGTTAAGTCTGATAAATGCAGTAACAACGTCATCTGCAAAATCCTTCTTGAGCTCGAATACAAACTCATCATCAGTGATATCTGCTATAACAGCCTTCACATCCCCTGCCTTTGTAGCAAGATCTGGAATGATTCTGTTCACATCATCCTCACATACTGCGCAGTCGCCATCATCCTCATTGTTTGATGGAAGAAGACCTACCATAGTTCTCACTGCACCGAGAAGCTCTGCCTCTGTGTCGTATACTGCGTCAACATTTGCTGTGTTCTCTGCAACATAATCTGCTGCTGCAGTGTCAAGCTTCTCTGCACGGTTCTCATCCAGTGCATTTGGACTGTTAACAAAGAGCTTAGCTCCTTCCTTAGTCATGAATGTTACGTCTGTGAGATTAGGTATAAGTGCTGCACCACCACCGCATGTACCAAATATAGCTGTGATCTGTGGTATTACACCTGATGCAAGAGTCTGCTTCATGAATACCTCTCCAAATGCATTAAGAGCATCTGTAGCCTCCTGAAGTCTGAGTCCGGCACAATCGATCAGCCCGATAACAGGTGCGCCCATCTTCATTGCCATGTCGTAAAGGTTTGCGATCTTCTTGGCATGCATCTCGCCTATAGAACCGCCGAGCACCTTTGCATCCTGGCTGTAAACATAAACTAAATTGCCATCGATCACTCCATAACCGGTTATTACGCCGTCTTTTGGAGTATCCTTGTCCTGAATGTTGAAATCTGTATTTCTAGCAGTTACATATGCGCCGATTTCAACAAAACTTGAGTCATCAAGTAACATTGAAATTCTGTCACTTGCTGACAAGCTTGGTGTGTTGCTCATTTTTAGCCCTCCGTTTAATTTATTTTAGGACTATATATAGTCCAATTTTCGCCGAGTATAATTGTAAAGCCTTTGTCGTCATATTTCAAGTAAAATCGAAAAAACCACCAAAGGTTTATCGGCGTTGTAAGCGATTATTTTTCAAAATAAAACAGGGAATCTGTGTAAAATATACCCTCAAAAAAAAGTATACCCCAAATTCCCCGTTGAATTATAAAATCTGTTTTATTTTTTACTGTTTTAGTCCTTGAGAACTTCTCTGTTGTGATACAGATAATCTCCAAGAGATATAAGTGTCAGTGCAAGTGCAAGGTAGATGAGCACCTGATCAAAGATGTAGAACACCTTGAGATCAGCTATCAGAAATCCTACCATGATCATCTGAACCGTTGTCTTGATCTTTCCCCACCATCCGGCAGCAATAACAATTCCCTTTTCTGCCGCAATAAGTCTGAATCCGCTTATTATGAAATCACGCGCTATGATCACTATAACGATCCATGCCGGGATCCTGTTCAGATCCGACAGTGCTATGAGTGCCGAACATACCAGCAGCTTATCTGCCAGAGGATCCATGAATTTTCCAAAATTGGTTACCAGATTGTATTTTCTTGCAATCTTTCCGTCAAGCATATCCGTAAGTGATGCTGCTATGAATATTCCAAGTGCCACCCACTTCGACCATCCCGGTGACATATATAAAAACACGAGAAAGAATGGAATCATTATAGCTCTTAGTATTGTCAATTTGTTTGGTAAATTCATTCTACTATCACTCCTGTCAAGTCATATTCATTTGCCTCGGTTATCTTCACATCCACAAATGAACCGGATATCAATTCATATGGTGCGCTGACGAATACTATTCCGTCAACCCCCGGAGCATCTCTGTAGGTTCTTCCCACATATACATCATCGTCGACCAGATATCCCTCAATGAGAACCTTCTGGGTGCTTCCGATCATCTGCTGGTTCTTCTCATAGGAAATTTCCTGCTGAAGCTCCATGATCTCATCGCGCCACTTTACAGCCAGCTCTCCATCCACCTGATCCTCGTACTCCGCAGCCGGAGTGCCCTCCTCAGGCGAATAAGTGAATACTCCAAGCCTGTCAAACTCGCACTCGTCAACAAAGTCGACCAGACCATCGTGCAGTTCCTGTGTCTCACCTGGAAAACCAGATATGAGCGTGGTTCTGATGGCTATATCCGGCATGGCTGTCCTCAGTCTGCCGACAAGCTCCACAATGTCCTCTCTGCTGGTCCGTCTGCCCATTCTCTTAAGTATCGCATTCTCAGAATGCTGGATAGGTATATCGACATAATGGCAGATCTTCGGATTCGTGGCCATAACCTCTATTAGTTCATCTGTTATCTCCTCCGGATAACAGTACAGAAGTCTTATCCACTCTATGCCTTCTATCTCACTGAGTTTTGTGAGAAGCTCTGGAAGCTTCTTCTCACCATACAGATCAACTCCGTACAGCGTAGTCTCCTGTGCCACAAGGACAAGCTCCTTTATACCATCAGACGCAAGCTTTTCAGCGGATGCGATCAGGCTGTCCATCGGCATGCTTCTGTATCTGCCTCGTATGTGAGGTATTATACAATAAGTGCACAGTTTATTACAACCTTCTGCGATCTTAAAATACGCCATCGACGCATTTGTCGTTACTATTCTCTCGGCAATCGGCCTTGGAGTATAATTTATATCATCTACGATCGACTCCTCGTCGGTTCCTATTGCCTCAACTATCTTATCGTAATTGGTCGCACCAATAATGACATCGATCTCCGGAAGCTCCTTCATTATCTCGTCCTTGTATCTCTGGGACAGACATCCCGCAACGATAAGCTTTTTTAGTTTTCCGGTTTTCTTCAGTTCTCCCATCTCGATGATGGTGTTGATGCTTTCCTCTTTCGCATCGCTGATGAACGCACAGGTATTTACAACTACTACATCTGCCTCTGTCTCATCATTTGTAAGCTGGTGGCCGGCTTTGTTCAGCAAACCGAGCATGACCTCGCTGTCCACCAGATTTTTATCACAGCCTAGTGATATGAGTAATACTTTCATCTGTTCTCCAATAATTTTGCACTTGTTCTTAGTTTATATTTATTGATTCCACGCAGTTTGACATGAGCATGGCTATGGTCATAGGGCCGACTCCGCCAGGTACAGGAGTTATCGCTCCGGCAACCTCCTTGGCTGATTCAAAATCCACATCACCGCAGAGCTTATTATTCTCATCCCTGTGGATTCCCACATCTATAACTGTTGCGCCTTCCTTGATGTAAGATGCATCGATCATTTCTGGCTTTCCTATTGCCACCACGAGTATATCAGCACGTCTGCACACTTCCTTGAGATTCTTTGTTCTGGAATGGCACACGGTTACGGTTCCGTTCTCGCGGAGCAGCAGCATGCTCATAGGCTTGCCTACTATATTGCTTCTGCCGAGTACCACGCACTCCTTACCCTCTATCTCTATTCCTGATCTCTTGATGAGCTGGATAACTCCGGCTGGTGTACATGACACAAAGCCCGGCTGTCCTATGCTGAGCGCACCAACACTCATCGGATGGAAGCCGTCCACATCCTTCTTTGGAGATATGGTCTTTATGACCTTATCCTCATCTATATGCTTTGGAAGCGGGAGCTGTACAAGTATTCCGTTCACCTTGTCGTCAGAATTGAGCTTCTCTATAAGTGCAAGAAGCTCCTCCTCAGTTGTCTCCTCTGGGAGCTCGTATGACAGTGAACCTATTCCTATATACTCACATGCCTTCTTCTTGTTGCCAACATATACTGATGAAGCAGGATCATTGCCGACCTGAATAACAGCAAGGCATATCTCTACACCCTCTGCCTTAAGCCCTGCAACCTTCTCCTTGAGCTCATCCTTTATCTGTTTTGATATAACCTTACCATCTATAAGCTTATACATTTATCTGTCCTCCTAGAATAATCCGACGATCTTGCCGTCATCATCCACATAAATTCTCTCTGCAGCCGGAGCCTTTGGAAGTCCAGGCATGGTCATGATCGTTCCGGTAATCGCTACCACAAATCCTGCTCCTGCACTGACATAAACCTCACGGATATTTATATCGAATCCTGTAGGTCTTCCAAGCTTCTTTGGATCATCTGACAGAGAATACTGGTTCTTTGCCATACATACAGGGAAGTTACCAAATCCCATCTCCTCGATCTTGGCGATGGCCTTGCTGGCCTCTGCACTGTATGTAACACCATCCGCGCCATATATCTCTGTAGCGATACAGTTTATCTTATCCTTTATTGAAAGGCTGTCATTGTAGAGCACCTTGAAGTTGCTCTTCTTGTTCTCCAGCGTGTTGAGCACCGCATTTGCAAGGTCTATACCACCCTTGCCTCCCTGCTCCCATACATTTGCAAGGGCAAAATCACAGTCTCTGTCCTCGCAGAACTTCTTGACAAAGTCAAGCTCTGCCTGGCTGTCTGTGACAAATCTGTTCAGTGTAACAACAACAGGAACGCCATACTTCTGAAGATTCTCAATATGCTTTTCAAGGTTTACTATACCAGCCTTAAGCGCGCCGAGATTCTCCTCGCCGAGATCTGCCTTTGCAACTCCGCCATTGTACTTGAGTGCTCTTACTGTAGCAACCAGAACCACCGCATCCGGCTTAAGGTTGTTCATTCGGCACTTGATATCGAAGAACTTCTCAGCTCCGAGATCTGCGCCAAATCCTGCCTCTGTTATTACATAATCTGCAAGCTTTAATGCTGTCTTTGTAGCCATTACACTGTTACATCCATGTGCTATATTTGCAAATGGTCCGCCGTGTACGATTGCCGGTGTATGCTCAAGTGTCTGGATAAGGTTTGGCTTGATGGCATCCTTTAAGAGCGCTGCCATAGCTCCTACAGCCTTGAGATCAGCCGCTGTCACAGGCTCATTGTCCATGTTGTATGCAACGATTATTCTGCCAAGTCTCTCCTGAAGATCCTTCATATCACTTGCAAGACAGAGAATAGCCATGATCTCCGATGCAACTGTGATGACAAATCCGTCCTCTCTAGGCACTCCGTCGACACGCTTTCCAAGTCCGACAACTGTGTGTCTGAGAACTCTGTCGTTCATATCCATACATCTCTTGAACACTATTCTGTTCACATCTATTCTCAGTGCATTTCCCTGCTGGATATGGTTATCCATCATGGCTGCAAGGAGATTGTTTGCAGATGTTATAGCATGAAAATCTCCTGTAAAGTGGAGGTTGAGATCCTCCATAGGTACTACCTGTGCATATCCGCCGCCGGCTGCACCACCCTTGATTCCAAAACATGGTCCAAGTGATGGCTCACGAAGTGCGATAACCGCCTTCTTTCCAAGCTGTCCCATAGCCTCACCAAGTCCTACAGTGATTGTCGTCTTTCCCTCTCCTGCAGGTGTTGGATTGATGGCTGTAACGAGGATAAGCTTTCCGTTCTCGTTGCCCTCAACCTTCTTTATAAGCTCATCTGAGAGCTTTGCCTTATACTTTCCATAGAGATCGAGGTCATCCTCTGATATTCCGAGCTTTGCAGCAACCTCCCTTATGTGCTTCATCTCAGCCTTCTGTGCAATTTCAATGTCTGTCATCATAGCTCTTATCCTCCGCTTTTTATAAATTAGTGTCTATATATTCATCAAACTGTTCCTGAGTCATCAGGATCTTTCTGGCCTTTGTGCCCTCCTCCGGGCCAACTACTCCCGCGGCCATCAACTGATCCATGATCCTTGCGGCTCTGTTAAAGCCTATCTTGAACGTTCTCTGAAGCATACCTATAGAAGCTTTTTCTTTCTCTATAATGAATCTTCCCGCTTCCACGAAATATTCATCCTTATCACTGGCTGAAGCCCCACCTATCGCTGTGGCGCCTGATCCACCATTTCCGGATATTGATTTGGATATCTCATCATCATATGTTCCCACGCCATTGTTCTTCTTGAGGAAATCAACAACCGCTGTAACCTCATCATCCGACACAAATGCGCCCTGTACTCTGACCGGCTTAGGATAGCCTGTCGGATAGAACAGCATATCTCCCTTTCCAAGAAGTTTCTCTGCTCCTACCATATCAAGTATGGTTCTGGAATCAACTCCCGACGAAACTGCAAATGCTATTCTCGATGGAACATTTGCTTTTATGAGACCTGTTATGACATCAACCGACGGTCTCTGTGTTGCTATGACAAGATGTATACCCGCTGCTCTGGCAAGCTGTGAAAGTCTCACTATAGCATCCTCGACTTCGCCGTGGGCAACCATCATAAGATCTGCAAGCTCATCCACTATGACCACTATCTGTGGCATCTTGGTCAGCTTTTCTCCATCAGCTCCCGCTATAACGGCATTTTCAACCTTGTCATTATATCCCTGTATATTACGTACACTGTGCTCAGCAAAAAGCTGGTATCTTCTTGTCATCTCCATGACTGCCCAGTTGAGTGCCCCTGCCGCCTTCTTTGGATCTGTTACGACCGGTATCAAAAGGTGTGGTATGCCATTGTAGCATGCAAGCTCAACCATCTTAGGATCTATCATTATGAGCTTTACCTCCTCCGGTGTGGCTTTGTACAGTATACTCATTATAAGTGTATTGATACACACTGATTTACCCGAACCTGTGGCTCCGGCGATCAGAAGATGCGGCATCTTGGCAATATCCGTTGCGATGACCTGTCCACTTATATCCTTACCAACCGCAAATGCCACTTTGGACTTGAGGTTCTTGAAATTATCTGATTCTATAAGCTCCCGGAACGCCACAATTGAGTTCTCCTTGTTAGGGACCTCTATTCCTATGGCTGCCTTGCCAGGTATCGGTGCCTCTATACGTATATCCGCAGCCGCAAGGTTGAGCTTTATGTCGTCCGCAAGGTTCAGTATCTTGCTGACCTTGACACCCTGCTCCGGCTGCATCTCAAATCTCGTTACAGCAGGACCGCAGCTATAGTTTGTTATGGTTACATTAACACCAAATGTCTCGAGGGTATTCTTAAGCTTGATGGCTGTCTCCCTGACATGGGCATCCCTGTTGGAATTGTTCGCCTTTTTAGGCTGGGACAGCAGATCTGCCGTTGGGAATTTATACTTTCTTCCCTCCTGATACTGCTTTGAGCTCTCAGTCTGTACCGCCGGCTTCTTTTTGCTTTGAGCCGCGGTATCCGTCTTCTCCTCCTCCGCAAATGCAGAGTCGTAGAGCGGATTGTAATCTGACACACTCTCTGGATGCATATTGCCATTTACCGCTCCCGCAAGGACATCCTCCGCATCATCAGTAAATGAAAGTATCTCTGCATCCTCCATATCAGTGTCCACAGCAGCCAGCTTTGGTTCTTCAGGAGTTACGACCACCGGCTTTCTTCTCTTCACAGGTGCAGGCTTCCGCACCGGTTTATGCACAGGATCCTCTCTGTCTATCTGAACTGGATTGACGATCTCCTCTCTGTCGGTCATGACGATCTTCTCTATATCATTGTTAAATTCATCATAGGACATATCCACAGCGCCATCGCCAGGAGTGAGCTCGTGGACATCCTCCATGGCAAAGAAATCCCTGGCAGGCTCCCTCTCTACACCCTTCTGTGTCTTAGTCTTCCTTGGCTTGACCTGCGTTGCAGCAGTCCTGTCGGAAGCTCTGTCATCCTTGGTCTTATCGCTGCTGTACACATTGAGATTTGCCATCGATGGTCTCACTCTGCGAACCGGAGTATCATTTACATCATGTGAGTAATAACCATCGTCATATCTGTCACTTTGATACTCCTCATCTTCATACTGTTCGTCATCATCACTTTCTCTGCGCTCACGGATAGATGCTATGAAAAGTTTGATCTCGTCTATAACTGATATCTCCGTTATGAGAATGAACATGATAACCGCAGCTATAAATATTACTATGCACGCACCCGGAACTCCAAGCAGTGTCCTTATCGCAAAGAATATTCCTCCGCATATAACTCCTCCGCCTGATCTGTCCTTATACCCATCCATGTACAGAACCTTGACCGACTCAAAGGTCGATGAATATATAGCCTGAAATACCATGGACAACAGGATGAGCACAACGCCAAAATATACAACCTTTTTGACGATCTTCCTCCTGAAATCATTTGATATAAGATAGGCAGCCGACACAAACAGATATACCGGGAATATGTACTCGCTGAAACCGATTATTCCAAAGAAAAATCCCGATACGGTATCTCCCACTATTCCGCAGATCCTGAAGTTTGCAAGCAGCAGAAATACCGAAAATGCAAAGAGAACTATGAGTATGATCTCACTTCTCATCTGCTTCTGCCTTGCCAGTTCCTCTTCCCGGGCTTTGCGTTCTATGGCAGCCTTTGATCTGGCAGATGTTTTTTTCGATGCAGTATTCTTCTTCGCAGATGTCCTGTTATTTGATCCGCCTTTTGAAGAGTTCTTTGCCACAGTCTTTTTAGACGCAGCGTTTTTGGACGTGCCATTCTTTGATGTATTGTTCTTGTATGACTTTTTATTACCAGCAGCCATTTTCTACCTCTATTCTAAATCTTAAGCAACAAAATACCATATTACAGACACGATTCCCGCGATCATACAATATATGGAAAATCCCTTAAAATTCTTTTTCTTGACCGTATAAAGCATAAATTTTATACATATGTATCCGACAATGCCGGCAACGATCATACCAACTATGTAATTAACGACATCCGCCCCTGAGATTGATGCCTTAAACAGATCAGGTATCTCCAGTATGACAGCGCCAAGAACAGCCGGTATGGACATTATAAACGAATACTTTACTGTAAATTTTCTTGTGTAGCCGCACGCCATACCTGCAGTTATCGTACTTCCGGATCTGGATATTCCGGGAAGTGTGGCAACAGCCTGTGCCAGTCCAACAAATATGGCATTTCTGTATGTAGCCTTTGCTACACTTTTCTTACCAGCCGGCAGTCTGTCCGCAAAATACAGGATAACAGATGTTATACACAGACAGATACCCGGTATCAAAAGTGTATCTCCCGCATGTCCTATAGCTTTGTCAAATGGGACTGCGATCACCGTCGTCGTAAGAGTTGACACGAGTATGAGCATAACAAACTTTCTGTATGCCGTACACACGATCTTCCTATACGGATATATCTTTCCCTCATTCGAGGTCTTGTTCTTTATGAAATTTACCAAATTGACACAGCAGTCTCCAACTATCTTTAATCCCTCTATAACGAGCTTCTTTATATCTGCCCAGTAGACTATAAATATGGCAACCAGCGTGCCAAAATGGAGCAGTATGTCAAATAATATACCCGTATCGGTCTCCACTCCAAAAATATTCTTGAAAATAGCCAGATGTCCCGAACTGCTGACTGGAAGAAATTCTGTAGCTCCCTGTATTATTCCCATCAAAATTGCCTGTAATAAGCTCATGACCGACCTCCCTTGATCGATGTTTATACAATATCCTATGGAATTTTACTATCATTTTCTTAATTAATCAAGTCATACAGCGTTTTTAAAGCCGCCGACATACCACCGATCCTGTCTATAACCCTTTTTTCGACAGCCTGTTTTCCTATCAGGACCGAGCCCACATCCTTGGTCAGCTCTGTCGTGTTAAACATAAGTTTCTCCAGTTCTTTCCTGTCTATAGATGAGTGATCCACTGTGAACTGTATGATCCTCTCCTGCATCTTCTCTATATATTCAAAGTTCTGCTTAACTCCAAGCACCGCCGTATTTGTCCTTATTGGATGAACTATCATCGTTGCGGTCGGCACTATAAAAGACACATTTCCCGACACCGCCAGAGGAACTCCTATGGAATGTCCGCCGCCAAGCACGATATTGACGACCGGCTTTGACAGGCTGGACAACATCTCAGATATGGCAAGTCCGGACTCAACATCGCCTCCGACCGTATTTATCAGAGTCAGGACTCCCTTTACATCTCCGCAGTTTTCTGCCTGGGCTATCACCGGAAGCAGCTTCTCGTAGCTTGTACTCTTCATACCGGCAGGAAGCTTGTCATGCCCCTCAATCTCTCCATATATTCCACATAACAGGATATAACCTCCACCTGGAACATCCATAACATGTATGTTGTCAGTGAGTTTTAACCTCTCAGCGATCGATACCGATTCCACTTCGCCTGCACCACCTTCCAACCCCGATCCACTCATTCCGCATCAGGGCAAAAATTAAGAAGGGCTGAGCCCTTCTTAACTTAATATGGTATAAATAATGTATTTATATTCATTACATTACAAGCACGATATCGTTTGTATCAACAAGCTTGTCAGCAGGGATATAATTGGTCTCAAGTTTCTCACCATTTAATGTGAGGCTCTGGAAACCGCTCTCATGTCCATCAGGATTCTGAACCTTGATTGAGAGCTTCTTACCCCTGAACATCTTCTCGATCTCGAACTCCTTCCAGTCTGATGGGACTGAAGGCGCGATCTTGATTCCGCCAAAGTCTGGTCTCATACCCATGATACCCTCAACGCAGCCAACCATACATGTGGATGCTGTACCTGTGAGCCAATGTACATGAGCGCGACCCTCAAATGGACTTCCAACAGACTCTGTGAACTGTCCATGGCAGTATGGCTCAAGCTTTCTGATCTCTGCCTTATCATTCATGGATGCAGGAGAGCTCTCGTTGAAATACTCAAACGCTCTGTTTCCATGTCCCATGAGCGCCTCGGCCAGTATTATCCAGCCCTGTGGCTGTGAGAATATACCCGCATTCTCCTTTGTTCCTGCATTGAACAGAAGCATGAGCGCTCCGTCAAATGCATGCTCTCTGTATGGTGGGAACATAAGTCTCACACCGTACTCTGTGTTAAGCTCCCTGTGAACAGACTCAAGGGCGATCTCAGACTGCTTTCTTGTGGCAAGTCCGCTTATAACTGCCCATGACTGAGGATTCAGCCACATGCTTGCCTCAGGATCATTCTTTGAACCGATGACCTGTCCGCCTTCCTTGTATCCACGGATGAATCTGTCATCCTCCCAGCACTTCTCCTGAATGGTCTCACCCATCTTGTACTGAATGCTGTTGATGTAATCTATGTACTCTGCATCATCCTTCATCTCAGCAAAATACTTGATAACTGTCATCGCATAGTAGAGCTGCATTGCAACAAATGTTGACTCGCCTCTCTTTCCAAGTCTCAGACAGTCATTCCAGTCTGCCCAGAGTCCTGCCGGCATACCATTATCTCCAAGTCTATTCATGGAGAAATCTATCGCTCTCTTAAGATGCTCATAAACTGTACCCTCATCCTTGTTGGCAAATGGAATAACCTCGTCTATGAAGTCAAGGTTGCCTGACTCAGCAATATACTTATATACAGTTGGGAACAGCCAAAGTGCGTCGTCTGCACGGTATGCAGGATGTCCTGTCTCCTGTACATATGATGGATCATCCGGTGTATCCTCATGACCTGCGTTATGTGTGAACTTTACAAGTGGAAGTCCACCGCCGTTGTCAACCTGTGCTGACAGCATGAATCTGATCTTCTCAAGAGCCATCTCAGGTGCAAGGTGGATAACGCCCTGGATATCCTGAACTGTATCTCTGTATCCATATCCGTTTCTCAGACCACAGTATGAGAACGATGCAGCTCTTGACCATATGAATGTCATGAAACACTGGTATGCATTCCATGTATTTACCATGTTATTGAATGAATCACTAGGTGTGTGCACCTGGAAGTTGTTGAGCTTTGAATGCCAATACTCGATCAGCTCGTCAAGCTCCTTCTGACATGCTGCGGCAGGATCTGCGTATCCGGCTATGACAGCATTTGCAGCGTCATTGTCCTTCATTCCGACTATGAATGCAAAATCCTTTGACTCGCCCGGAGCAAGTGTGAACTTTGTCTGGAGTCCACCGCAGGCATTGCTGTTGTAGTTGAGCTTGTTGCCAAGATCTCCATTTATAACTCCGATCGGATTGCCGTAGCCGTGATATCTTCCAAGGAACTCCTCCTTGTCACCACAGTATGATGCAACATCACTTCCGGCAAGTGCAAAGAATCTTCTGTTTGCCTTACTTCCATTGATCTCAGCCTTCTCAACATTCTCATTGATGACCTGAAGGATCTTGTTGTTATCCATGAAATATGTTCTGGTTATGAACAGTGTATACTGGAGATTTACCTGATCCTGCTCATAATTGCAGTCATTGGTAAACTCACAGTATCCGATAGCTGAAAGGTTACGAGGCTTATCAGAGTTGTTGGTAACTCTCACCTTCCACACTTCATGTGTCTTGTTAAGTGGAACATAATACAGCACCTCTGACTTGATATCAGAATAATCTGCATACATCTTTGTATATGCCGTTCCATGGTGACATTCACTCTTATACACATCAAGACTCTTGCCTACCGGCTGCCATGATGCTGACCAGTAATCCTTTGTGTCATCATCGCGAAGATATACATATCTTCCAGGCTGATCAAAGCTGTTAAATATGTATCTCAGTATTCTTCCGTTTGCTCCTGACTTCTCAAAGCTGTAGCCTCCTGCGTTGTTGGAGATTATAGCTCCGTATTCCGGTGAACCAAGGTAGTTTGCCCAAGGTGCCGGGGTGTCTGGTCTGTCAATTACATACTCTTTGTTCTGTTCGTCAAAATAACCGTATCTCATATGTTCCCCCTTAAATCTGCATTTATTTTCTAGTTTGTTTATGTATGCCTTTATTTACTACAATGCCCCGGAACCGGCCATATGACAGACCGGCTTCGAGACATCAAATTTACCCTTATAAAAAATATCCTTATTATAGTTTAGCTCAGAACTGTTATTTACTGTACATCCTTGAGACTCAGGCTTATTCTTCCTGCTCTCTCGTCGATCTTGATGACCTTAACGTCAACCTCATCACCTACATTTACAACATCCTCAACCTTTGCAACTCTCTTGTCTGAAAGCTTTGATATGTGGATGAGTCCATCCTTGTTAGGTGCAAGCGATACGATAGCTCCACAGTCGATAACTTTTACAACCTTACCATGGTAGTTCTTGCCAACCTCAAGAGGCTCTACGATCATGTTGATCATCTCGATAGCCTTGTCCATACCTGCCTGCTCTACGCCACAGATAGAGATTCTTCCCTCATCATCGATATCAATCTTAACACCTGTCTCCTCTATGATAGTGTTGATAGTCTTACCTCTCTGTCCGATAACCTCACCGATCTTCTCTGGATCTATCTTGATCTGCTTGATCTTTGGCGCGAACTCATTGACCGTTGGTCTTGGAGCTGCGATGGCCGGCTTCATACATGTCTCCATGATGAAGAGTCTTGCCTCACGTGTTCTTGCGATAGCCTCCTCAACGATAGGTCTTGTAAGTCCGTGAATCTTGATATCCATCTGGATAGCTGTGATACCCTCTGTTGTACCTGTTACCTTGAAGTCCATATCTCCGAAGAAGTCCTCAAGTCCCTGGATATCTGTGAGTACGATGTAATCGTCGTCTGTATCACCTGTTACAAGTCCGCATGAGATTCCGGCAACCATAGCCTTGATAGGAACACCGGCAGCCATGAGTGACATACATGATGAACATGTTGATGCCATTGATGTTGAACCATTTGACTCAAATGTCTCTGATACGGTTCTGATCGCATATGGGAACTCTTCCTCACTTGGAAGTACAGGAAGAAGTGCTCTCTCAGCAAGTGCACCGTGTCCAATCTCTCTACGTCCAGGTCCTCTTGAAACCTTTGTCTCTCCTACTGAGTATGAAGGGAAGTTGTAGTGGTGCATATATCTCTTGGATGTAACGTTCTCGTCAAGTCCGTCAACTCTCTGGATCTCAGAAAGTGGAGCAAGTGTACATACGTTACAGATCTGTGTCTGTCCTCTTGTAAACATAGCTGAGCCGTGGACTCTAGGAATGATGTCAACCTCAGCAGCAAGTGGTCTGATCTGGTTGATAGCTCGTCCATCAGGTCTCTTGTGATCCTTGAGGATCATCTTTCTTACTGTCTTCTTCTGATACTGGTATATAGCGTCTGGAAGGACTGCAAGCCACTCCTCGTTGTCTGCAAATGCCTCCTCAAGCTTCTCTGTGATCTGTCTGATGTTCTCCTCACGAACCTGCTTCTCGTCTGAGAATACAGCCTCCTCCATAGCCTCTGGAGGAACGATCTCCTTAATCGCTGCAAAGAGCTCCTCTGGAACTGCACAGCTTACATATGAATGCTTTGGCTTTCCAACCTCAGCTACTATCTCATTGATAAATGCGATGATGTCCTGGTTGATATCATGAGCCATGTAGATAGCTTCAATCATCTTAGCCTCAGGTACAATATTTGCACCGGCCTCAATCATGATAACCTTCTGTGATGTAGATGCAACTGTGAGCTTCAGATCACCCTCATCCCACTGCTTCTGTGTTGGGTTGATGATGAACTCTCCGTCGATGAGACCTACCTGTGTCATGGCACATGGTCCGTCAAATGGAACGTCTGATATACATGTTGCGATAGATGATCCGAGCATTGCAACCAGCTCCGGTCTGCACTCTGGATCTACTGACATAACAAGGTTGTTGAGTGTTACGTCATTTCTATAATCCTTAGGGAAAAGAGGTCTCATAGGTCTGTCGATTACTCGTGATGTGAGGACAGCGTTCTCTGATGCCTTACCCTCTCTCTTATTGAATCCTCCAGGTATCTTTCCTACTGAATATAACTTCTCCTCATACTCTACTGAAAGTGGGAAGAAATCGATTCCGTCTCTTGGCTTCTCTGAAGCTGTACATGTTGAAAGCACTGTTGTGTCACCGTACTTGATAAATGCAGCACCATTTGCCTGTGCAGCTACTCTGTTGATATCAACAGTGAGCATTCTGCCAGCGATCTCTTTCTGGTATCTCTTGAATTCCTTACTCATCTCAAAATCTCCTTGATTTAATATTTATTTGTATTGTGGAAGACGTCGAAACAACTATAAAAAACACCATGTCTTATAACCTTTTTGCCATCTTTCAGCGATGATCCATGATATTCTTTATAGAAGTCTCGATATGTCATTCCACAATCTTTTAAATTTTATCATACGAATATAAAAAATACAATATCCAAACACCTCTGTTTACACTATTTGATACCATAAAAATGTGTCCGGGCAAATAAAAAGGAATCATGCGTGTACACATGATTCCCATAATTGTTATTGTATTAAGGCTCGAATAGAAATTACTTTCTAAGTCCAAGGCTCTCGATGAGCTTTCTGTATGCCTCGATATCCTTGCTCTTGAGGTATGCAAGAAGGTTTCTTCTCTGACCAACCATCTTAAGAAGACCACGGTTTGAGTGATGATCCTTTGGATTAGCCTTGAAATGTCCGTTGAGATCGTTGATTCTTGCTGTAAGAAGTGCGATCTGAACCTCTGTTGAACCTGTGTCGTTTGCATCCTTGCCGTACTTAGCTACGATTTCCTGCTTCTGCTCTTTTGTTATCATAATAACAATCCTCCTATAAAATAATATACATGACTGACACCGGGCAAAAGGCCTAGAGGTGTCCTCAAACTAAGTGTCAGTTGACCTTGTGTAGGATAACATATGTGTCTGGTTTTGTAAAGAGGAAATTAATCCGCAATTTCATACTGCAAAAATGCATAGTGCAGCCTTGTTCCTTCCGCTATACTTTCCGGAAGCAGCGCCCTTGCAACGAGCTTTGTCTCACCGCCAAGATCATTCTCATCAGCAAGATTTGCGTAATCTCCGTCTATCGATTTTACTATATAATATTTCTCCATTTTCTTGACCACCTTATGTCCGGCTGTGCTTTCAGCCGTGTTCTTTCATTCATTTCATAGATATTTTAATATATAACATATTTCATTACAACCCCGGCCGGTAATATTCCCGGTTTGACATTCACCTTATACGCTTTCACACTTTACAGCATCCCAACTTATTTCTTGTTATCACAAACTTATCTATGCTATAATAGTGCGCGTGGACATTTGCGCTGCAGGATTCTGCAGTTCATTTGCCGAATAGAGAGCGGCAGGTTTCGCCGCATTTGAAAGGAGATATATTATGGCAGGTTCCACCATAGGAAATAAATTTACCATCACCACATGGGGAGAATCCCACGGAAAGGCTCTGGGAGTTGTCGTTGACGGCTGCCCTGCCGGTCTTCCACTGTGTGAGGAAGATATACAGGTATTTCTGGATCGCAGAAAACCCGGATTTTCACAGTTCTCAACGCCTAGAAAGGAATCCGATACCATAGAGATACTGTCAGGAATTTTCGAGGGAAAGACAACCGGAACTCCTATATCCATGATGGTGAGAAATACATCCCAGCGCTCCGGGGATTACGGAGATATCGCCACATATTACAGACCAGGCCACGCAGATTATACATTTGATGAAAAATATGGCTTCAGGGATTACAGAGGCGGCGGCCGTTCATCGGGACGAGAGACCATCGGCAGAGTTGCAGCCGGTGCGATCGCCTCAAAGATACTGAAGGAACTCGGTATCACCATAACTACCTACGTATCTTCCATCGGTGATGTACATATAGACAGGAACAATTTTGACGCTGACTATATACTTAAGAACGACCTCAACATGCCGGACCCGGATGCCTACGAGAAGGCATCAATCCTTCTTCAAGACTGCATGGCGGAGAACGATTCCATAGGCTCTGGTGTTGAATGTATCGTGCATGGAATGCCGGCAGGTATCGGTGAACCGGTATTTGACAAACTGGATGCATGCCTCGCAAAGGCAGTTATGTCCATCGGAGCTGTGAAAGCTGTCGAGATTGGCGACGGCACCGAGGTATCCACTGCAAGAGGCTCATATAACAATGATGCATTTGTCATGAACGGTTATAACGTAGACAAGGAGACCAATCACGCCGGAGGTATTCTCGGCGGAATGAGCGATGGTTCAGACATAATCATCAAGGCGCATTTCAAGCCGACCCCATCCATCGCATCCACACAGAAAACCGTTAACAAGTCCAGGGATAACATAGAGGTCTCGATCAGAGGCCGCCACGATCCTATCATTGGGCCGAGAGCTGTTGTGGTCGTCGAGGCCATGACCGCCCTGACGATCCTTGATCTTATATTTGAGAATATGTCATCCAGAATGGACAAGATAATTGACTTTTATAAGTAATTGTCAAACAAACTGAAAATTGCGACAAACAATAATGCGATAAAATGTAAGTAATAAAAAACAGATGTGATATGATCCAGGGTGATTCCTCAAATCATGCCACATCTGTTTTTTATTTATCTATCTTATTTTTCAATCCATCATTTATTCAGTCCATCATTCTGACCTTGTTGCCTATAAGTCTGGCGCCAGATTCTACTCTTCCACCTTTTTAGGCTTGTTGATGATGTAAAGTCCAATTCCCACTATCAGACCACCGCCGATGATATTACCAAGCGTTACAGGGAGGAGATTTTTACTGAAGAAATGTCCCACTGTGAGCTGGTCACTTATCTGCTGTGCGGTATATCCATAGAGCTCGCATGCCTTGTCCACGTACTTGCTGTTTGATGCAGCCATCAGACCTGCAGGTATATAGTACATATTTGCAACGCAGTGCTCAAAACCTGACACGACGAATACCATTATCGGGAAGAAGCATGCAAACAGCTTTCCAATTATATCCTTAGCCGAAGATGACATGAGAACCGCGATACACACGAGAACATTACACATTATTCCCGACATGAACGCATTGCAAAAATCAAGGCCTGTCTTACCCATAGCCACCTTGATGGTATAAGCGCCAAGGCCGCCTGCTGAATTATCAAACTGACCGCTTCCATATATAAGAGCTGCAGTCACAACTGATCCAAGCATATTGCTGAGATATACAATAACCCAATTCTTGAGCATCTGCACAAGCTTTATCCTACCATCAATAACCGCTGTTATCATCATACAGTTTCCGGTAAACAGCTCTGCACCGATAATCGATAACATCATGAGTCCTACAGGGAATATACATCCTGCAAGAGTCTTCGCAAGTCCGAAATTGTCCACCGTATGCACCGCAAGGTTTGATCCCTCAGCTCCTATCGCAATGAACATTCCTGCAAAGAATCCCATCATAATCATCTTGTACAGCTTGAGATTTGCCTTTCCAACAGCACCCTTGAGATTATTCTCAATGATCTGTGCCGGAACGTAGTAATTGTTTTCCATGATTTAATTGTCTCCTTAGTTTATAAGTTATTTGTTAGGCCCTCGGATATGCCTTTGCATATTCTTCCTTGAGCTTACTCTGCTTATTTGTAAGATATATCTGGGTTGTCGCAATATCCACATGTCCAAGCATCTCTTGAACAGACTTTATATCCGCTCCATTCCCCAACATATGCGAGGCAAATGAATGCCTTATCATATGAGGTGTTATATCCTTATCTATGCCGGCCTTAGCCGCATAATACTTTATTATCTTCCAGAATCCCTGTCTCGTCATAGGTGCACCCTTGCAGTTGAAGAACAGATAATCACTGCCTCCACTCATATCATCGCGCACCTCAGTAATATATCTGCTGAGGGCTCTCTGAGCAACCTCCGCAACCGGAACAGTCCTCACCCTGTCGCCGTCGTGGCACTCAATGAACCCAAGCTTTATGTTGACATCCGTGAGTTTCAATGTCACAAGCTCTGTAACACGTATTCCTGTAGCATACAACAGCTCCAGCATCGCCTTATCCCTGATCTCCTTTGGAGTCTTGTTGGTAGGCTGGTCGAGAAGCTTGTTCACCTCACTTATGGTAAGCGTCTCAGGAACCTTCTTCACGATCTTCGGAGGCTTGATATTCTCCGTTGGATCCTCATTCACTATCCTCTCCCTCATGAGATAGGCATAGAATGACTTTATGGATGCAATGTTACGTGACACCGTAGCCATGGACATCCCCTGTTTCTCCATTTCCAACACATACGAAGTGATATAAGTTTCATTAATATCATCAATCCTCGTTATGCCCTTCTCGTCAAAATACCTGTAGAATTTTATCAGATCTCTCCGATATGATGCAACAGTATTCTCGCTGGATTTTTTTACATTTCTTAAATAATCAACATATCTGTCTATGTATTGTTCCACTAATTTATCCCCTTAGTTATGTAGACTGAATTATATTATAAATACAAATGTAAATAAAATCAAACACTATTTTAACAAGTAAAATCAAGGCTTCACGGCATTTTTAGCAAAAGTACAAAATGCGGTGCGCGATCAAATTATGTATACTAGATATTGACATAATTCTTTTCAAAAATATTTCACATTTTTTAATTCCGACAATGTTTCAGTTGAATTTTCTATGTTTCAAATTATGTGATTGCGTGTTTATGAGCATTTCTTACCCCAATATGCGTAGATTGCAATTATTGTTTTGGAATCCACTATCCTGCCATCTCTTATCATATTGAGTGCATCATCAAGACCTATCTCCTCGGTCTCTATAAATTCATTCTCGTCCAATGCACATGTTCCTCCGGTAAGTCCCATGCCTATATACACGTAAGTCTGTTCATCACTTGTACCGATAGCCAGAACAGTCCTTGTCACATATTCCACGACCTTCGCAGTAAACCCAGTCTCTTCCCTGAGTTCTCTTCTGGCTGCATCTTCAGGAGACTCTCCCTCATCGATAAAACCAGCCGGAACCTCGTAGGTTATATCATCAATAGAATTCCTGTACTGTTTTATCAATATGATCGATCCATCGTCTTTCACCGGAAGGATGCACGCTCCCGGATGATGCTTTATCAGATCATATACAACATTTCTGCCGTCAGGCAGTTCAAGATAGTCGTTATATACATCAAACACATGCGCCCTGTAAGCCGCTTCAGTCTTTATTTTCTTAAATTTTTCCATTTATCGATCACCTATCTTCCCGTTTTCATAGTTCATCATGCATACAAATTACGAAACATATACACCTCAATTATCTTCAAGCACCGGCTTGATGTTATCTTCATTATATGACAAATCATAAAAAGGGTTTGTAGATCATCTCTACAAACCCTAATTTTTATTTTGCGTAATCTGTCACGCGTGACTCTCTTATAATATTTACCTTAATCTGTCCAGGATACTCAAGCTCGTCTTCGATCTGCTTTGCAATATCTCTGGCCAGCAATACCATATCAGAATCGCTTACATGCTCAGGAACTACCATTACACGAATTTCTCTACCTGCCTGAATAGCAAATGTCTTATCTACACCCTTATGAGAATTAGCAATATCCTCCAACTTCTTAAGTCTTGTAGTATAAGTCTCCAAGGTCTCTCTTCTTGCTCCCGGTCTTGCAGCAGAAATTGTATCTGCAGCCTGTACCAGAAGTGCTATCAATGACTCAGGCTCAACATCACCGTGATGTGATTCTACCGCATTGACAACAAGCGCTGACTCTTTGTACTTTCTACAAAGATCTGCACCGATCTGAACATGTGAACCCTCCATCTCATGATCAAGTGATTTACCTATATCATGGAGTAATCCAGCACGCTTTGCAACCTTGATATCGACACCTATCTCTCCGGCCAACAAACCACACAACTGAGCTACCTCAACAGAGTGCTTCAATGCGTTCTGTCCGTAGCTTGTTCTAAATTTCAACTTTCCAAGAAGTCTTACCAGCTCTGGATGGATTCCGTGAATTCCTACCTCAAGAGTAGCAGCTTCACCTTCCTCGCGCATCATGTTTTCAACTTCCTTCTGCGCTTTCTCAACCATCTCTTCGATTCTGGCTGGATGGATTCTACCATCCACGATGAGTTTCTCAAGTGCAATTCTTGCTACCTCACGTCTTACCGGATCAAAGCTTGATAAGATAACTGCCTCAGGAGTATCGTCTATGATAAGATCTACGCCTGTGAGAGTTTCAAGGGTACGAATATTTCTACCCTCTCTACCAATTATCCTACCCTTCATCTCGTCGTTAGGTAACTGAACTAATGAGATCGTTGTCTCTGAGATATGATCAACCGCACATCTCTGTATTGCATTGACAACATACTCCTTCGCCTTCTTGTTCGCTTCTTCTTTAGCTCTGGTTTCTAATTCCTTGACCATAACTGCTGTTTCATGCTTTACTTCATCTTCAACAGTCTTTAATAAGTATTCTTTTGCTTGTTCAGAGGTCAAACCTGAAATTCTTTCAAGTTCCTGTAAACGTTTCGCCTGTAACTCTTCAACCTTAGCCTTCTGCTTGTCCAGCGCGCTTTCCTTGTTAGCTAAACTAGCTTCCTTCTTCTCAACTGCCTCAGTCTTCTTATCAAGATTCTCTTCACGTGCAAGAATTCTCTTCTCCATACGTGAAAGTTCTCCACGTCTGTCCTTTACTTCCTTTTCAAGGTCATTACGTGTCTTAAGGGAATCTTCCTTTGCCTCAAGCAGTATCTCGCGCTTCTTAGCCTCGGCGGTCTTCTGAGCTTCGTCAATAATCTCTCTTGCCTGTGACTCTGCTCTTCCTATCTTGGTCTCTACTATGTTCTTGCGATATGCAATAGCGATAAACCATGTAGCAACAAGCAGTGCAACTACAACAACAGCGATTATTCCCCATACTATTGGTGAATTCACAGGAGCACCTCCTTATTAAGTTTTCATTGTACAAGAATACAACTATTTAAGTTTAATATTTTTAAGATGTTATGTCAAGTAATATCAGAGACAATATTTCGTATACACTCAGAAACCTTACGCCTGTCAAAACCCTTGCTGTACATGTATGCATAGACTTTATCACGCTTTTCAGTCAGTTCTTCCACAGTGTATTTTTTTTGTAAAATGTGTGTTATCCTGTCGCTTTCGTCTGATATGTCTGAGTCTTCCACAGCCAGATCGATAATATCCTGGCCTATATGCTTTGCCTGCAATTCAAATCGTATGACACGAATGCCTTTTTTAGCGGAGTTTCTGCGTATATATCCACATGCATACCTGTAATCATCTATATATCCATACGACTTCAGTTTGTCGATGGTCTGATCCACGATCTCTTCGTCGTAATACAGATCCTTAAGCTTCTGCCTGATATCGTATTCACACTTGTCCGAAAATTTTATGGAGTTCACAGCCTTGTTCATGGCACGTTTGAACAGATAGTCCCGTCTGAATTCCTCAAGTTTACTCCATTCTATCTCACCGTCACAGGCAAGATGTAATCTTCGTATATCCGATGCATAGACCGATGAAAAAGGCTCATAGTCCACAAACAGACAAAACCTTTTGTCATCGATCTTCCTGATATCAGTGACAGTTGCGATCCTACTCATCTGCTCCATCATCTACAGTGTTCTCGGCAGACTCTCCGGCAACACCAACCGCCTCTCTTACCTTCTGCTCTATCTCATCACAGATAGCTGTATTGTTCTCAAGATATGCCTTCGCATTCTCTCTTCCCTGACCTATCTTATTGCCGTTGTATGCGTACCATGCACCGGACTTATCCACTATGTCGTTCGCAACAGCAAGATCAAGAATATCTCCAACCTTAGATATACCCTTGCCGAACACGATATCGAACTCAGCCTCCTTGAATGGAGGAGCCACCTTGTTCTTAACTATCTTAACTCTTGTTCTGTTACCTACGATCTCACCGCCCTGTCTGAGCGTATCAATTCTTCTTACGTCAAGTCTTACGGAAGCATAGAACTTAAGTGCACGACCACCTGTTGTAACCTCAGGGTTACCGAACACAACTCCAACCTTCTCTCTAAGCTGATTGATAAATATGACAACACAGTTGGTCTTGCTGACAACAGCAGTGAGCTTTCTGAGCGCCTGTGACATAAGTCTGGCATGAAGTCCCATATGCGAATCGCCCATCTCTCCGTCTATCTCTGCCTTTGGTACAAGTGCAGCAACAGAGTCCACGATAACGACATCAACCGCTCCCGATCTGACCATGGTCTCTGTGATCTCAAGAGCCTGCTCTCCGCAGTCAGGCTGTGATATGTAAAGATTGTCTATATCTACACCTATGTTCTTGGCGTATGTCGGATCAAGTGCATGCTCGGCATCTATAAAGCCTGCGATTCCGCCTCTCTTCTGTATCTCAGCAACAATGTGAAGTGCTACCGTCGTCTTACCACTCGACTCAGGTCCGAACACCTCTATGATTCTTCCTCTAGGCACACCGCCAAGTCCAAGTGCTATATCAAGGCTGAGGGATCCTGTAGGGATCACATCTATATTCATATTCGCATTGGAATCGCCAAGCTTCATCACCGAACCCTTACCATACTGCTTCTCTATCTGTGCTATAGCGGCATCCAATGCCTTTCTCTTATCATCAATATTTACATTACCGGAATTATTCGCCATTGTATCTTCCTCCTAAACATATGTTCGATTATCTTTTAATATAGTATTAGATTATTGCCACTTTGTCAACCATAAATTGGCTGCCTTCACTTAATTAATCAATATCTGTCTGGTATGTGGGGATCATCGGCATCAGAACAATGCCGCATCTTGAATTTTTCACTTAACATCTTTATGCCCGTCATTATAACACACTTTACAGCCATTAATTATTAAGATAGAATAAACTTTACCGACAAAGGCATTATAAATCGTGACAGGTTATAAAACACGCATTTCAAGGAGGAGCCATGAGCACAGTAGGCATAGTTTGCGAATACAATCCATTTCACAAGGGACACGAATATCAGATACAGCAGGCGAAGCTTCTAACTGGTGCCGAACATGTCATATGCTTTATGAGCGGCAATTTTCTTCAGAGAGGCGTTCCTGCCATAGCAGATAAGCACACAAGAACCGAGATCGCTTTGAGATGCGGTGTAGACGCTGTGTTCGAGATTCCATTTGTATACGCATCATCAAGTGCCAGAGACTATGCACATGCCGCAGTCTGCATGATGAACGCTCTTGATGGCATAGACTATATCTCATTCGGCGCAGAATGTGATGACATTGATCTTCTGCAAAAAATTGCCGAACTCACCGTCAATGAACCGCCACAGGTATCGGAATCCATAAAAAAATCCGTATCTTCGGGCATCTCATATGGATCAGCCAGAGCAGCCGCCATCTCCGAGTATCTGCAGAACCAGAACCTTACCGGTTATACCAGCGCTGATCTTGACCGTATCCTGGCAAGCCCGAACAACATTCTGGCCATAGAGTATATTGCTACTCTTATACAGACAGACTCCAGGATCAAAACTGTCCCGATCAGAAGGATCTTATCAGAATACAACAGCACTGCCACCGACAACGACATCTGTTCGGCCTCAGCCATACGTGAGCTACTCCGGTCAAGTGATGTTGAAAGCTTAAGGCGCCACATTCCTGACAGTTGCTACAACATCCTGCAAAACGCGTACAGAAAGTCATTTCCGATGTTCGACGACGACCTGTCTCATCTCCTGTCAGCACGAAGGATACTTGCTCCGTGCACGGATGACATCGTTGACATGGATAGAGATCTCTGCAACCGTCTCTCCAGGCTTGACACAAATCTATCCTTTACTGAGACCGCAACAGCACTTAAATGCAGGAATTATACTCTCACGCACATTCAGAGAGGTCTGCTGCACACCATCACAGACCTGAGATGTGATGACTATTCCCATTTTAAAGAAAACGGCTGGATAGCCTACATCAAGCTTCTTGGACTAAAAAAAGATGCAGGTGCCGTGATAAAAAGCATGAAAAAGGCTTCGCAGGTACCGATCATAACCCGTTCAGCCGAGATATACAAAAATACAGATTCCACAGGTCTGTCCATGTTCTCATACGACATAAAAGCCGCAGACATATACAGAAACATGGTATACAACAAATACAAAATCAGTATAAAGACCGATTTTGAACAACCTGTCATAGTTATATGACATATTCTTATTTATCATATTTGCTCTATAAAATGAATACAATTGGCATATGAAGAACGTATGTTATATAATTCTAACAGCTTCAATTATAATATTTGCATGTTTAAATTCAGACATCATCAGATCCGGATGCACCCAGGGGTTACAGCTATGGTACTCATCCATTGTGCCTATTCTGCTCCCCTTTATGCTGCTGACCGGTGTTATAACCAGCTTTCTCAGATCGATACAGGTATCAAAATGCTGCGCATATGCGATCATCTTTATAATAGGCCTGCTATGCGGTTTTCCCACAGGCACGATCATCATAGCTTTCTTTTACCGAAAGAGGATCATCTCTGAAAACGTATGTCAGAGCCTACTCCCGATGTGCAACAATATAAGTCCGATGTTTCTTTACAATTACATATACAGGGATCATTTGATGGAATATATATCGTTTGCACGGCTGATCGAGGCTGTATATCTTCCACAGATCATTTATACTGTAATAGCGCTTACTCTGTCATGTATGTCATCCCACCGCTCCAGCACTTCCACGGAGCTGCTTACTGCCGCAACAGTCCAGGTATCATCAGACAACCAGAGCCCCAATTCAGGGAATCCAGAAAATACGTATTCTGACATAATAAGCAGCTCGGTACACAATATAACTGTGATCGGTGTGTACATGGTCATATTTGCCATTGCAGGAAATCTTATGTGCAGATACTTTTCAGGCGATGCATGCACCATCATATCCGCATATCTGGAGATAGGCAGCGGTGTTCCAATATTATACGGCATGGATATTTCCACAAAAATAAAGACAGCCCTCATTCTCTCACTCACTGCCTTTGGAGGGCTATCAGCCTTGTTCCAAAGCCGTGATATGATAAGAATATCCAGGCTGTCATTCATAAAATACACAACAGGGAAAACAGTATGTGCCTTCCTGTGTTTCATTTTCTATATGATGTTTCTGTAAATACATCCTGTATCATCTGGCGTGATTACTCGTCGAGGAACTCCTCATCATCCTCATCCTCGTCGTCATATTCATCATCATCCTCGTCATCATAATCCTCATCGTCAGAGTCGTCTGATGAATACTCTGTCTTGCCGTATACATTGTAATCTGTGTTGTCATCATCAGCAAATGCTGAATCGTCAGCACTTGGCTGTACCTGCTCAGGAACGCCATTGATCTGAGCTATGCTTGAATCAAGCTCTGCCATATTGTCAGCAACTCTTGCCGCATTGTCCTCAAGAGACTTAATGAGATTCTCATAGTTTGCTCTCTCTGCCTGAAGTGTTGCATTTATATACTGGCTGATCTCTGTGAGCTTGTCCTTTGAATAGTACATAGAACCTGCTCTGACTTCCCTGGCATCTGCATTCGCCTCAGCGATGATCTGTTCAGCCTGACTTCTCGCCATGTCTGTTATCTCATTCGCTCTGATGTTGGCAAGCTCAACTATCTGGCTCTGATCAACCAGTCTGTTTGCCTCTGCAACAGACTCTGTGATGATAGAATCAGCTCTCGCTCTTGCATCTGCAAGTATAGCCTCCTTGTTTCTCATGATCTTCTTACATCTCTCTATCTCATTAGGCAGCTTGAGCTTGAGTTCGCCCACCATCTGCTCCAGATCTTCCTTTGGTACAATAATCTTACTGGATGACAATGGCTGATACTTACAATTGTCAATAAATATCTCTATCTCACTGATCATCTCTTCAATACCTTTTCTTGCCATGTTTTTCTCCTCCTAATAATCTATCCAAAAATTCTTCCTTCGTCTGTCAGTCTCTGTCTGTCGAATATCGGTCTCTCAATGTATCCCTGATCTCCTCCGGGATAAAATCATGTACATCCACACCAAAGCTCGCATATTCCTTGACCACGCTTGAGCTAAGGTACGAATACTCAATACTGGTTGCAAGAAAAACCGTGTCAATATCCGGGGCAACTTTCCTGTTGCTCTGGGCAATCTGTAATTCATACTCAAAATCCGACACAGCCCGAAGGCCTCTCACTATGACCTTCACGTCGTTCTGTCTTGCAAAATCCACCAGCAGTCCTCCAAAACCCATAACTTTCACGTTCGGGATATCTGAGACTACATTCTTTAACATATTAACACGTTCTTCCAAAGAAAACAATGGAGATTTTGCGGTATTATTGAGCACCCCGACTATAAGCTCATCAAACATTTCCGCAGATCTCTTAATTATATCCAGGTGGCCAAGTGTCACCGGATCAAAACTTCCCGGATAAATAGCTCTACTCATCTTCCAGTCTCCTATATATAAATGTATGTTTATTGGTCTTATATTTCTTCGTCTTATAAAGCTCCAGTCCCAGATCATCAAGATAATCAAAATCCGTGTCAAGATCCGACTCCACAATGACCATTGTGTCATCATCCATCAGAGGTGAACCTGCAAGCCTTTCAAGCACAGCCTTTTCCAAAAGCTTTCCATATGGAGGATCCATAAATATTACATCGAATGCCTTCCCCTGTCTCCCCAGCATCCCCACTGCCTGAACAGCATCCGCTGACAATACCTGCGCCCTGTCGGCAAGCTTTGTAAACGCAAGGTTTTTATTGATACACTCCACTGCCTTTCTGCTGTTCTCAACAAATACTGCCATGTCTGCCCCACGGCTGAGCGCCTCTATTCCAATAGCTCCACTTCCGCTGAACACATCAAGGAACCGACATCCCGGAATATCATTTGAGAGCATATTAAACAAGGTTTCTTTTATCCTGTCCGTTGTCGGTCTGGTATCCATCGAATCAACCGTCACCAACTTCAGACTTCTTGCACTACCGGCAATAACCCTCATATTAATCTCCTATCTATATGTACTGTTTATTGTAAACGTTCTCCGCCAGACATTCTTATACCATGCCTTCTGCGAAATTACAAGAAGAGCTTCCAATCTTCACTCTATTTTCCCATTATTCTGTCTCTCACGTATTTTCCGGTATCCGACAGATCTCCATCGGAAAAGCTGCCCGTGGCTGTTGAATCAGACTTTATAAGTGCCGATGTCTCATTCTTGTTACACAGACTCCATGATGAATAGCTGAGATTATTCTCGTTTATAAGCTCGAACCACTCGTCAGATGAATCGTAATCAATACCTCCATTGCCCGATGCATCGCACAGGCTGAACTCACTCACAAATACAGGAAGTCCGTTGTCCAGAGCCGTCTTAACCTTATTTCTCAGGTCATCCTTGTGGGTAGCCGCATAAAAATGCACTGCGTACATGATGTTGTCATAACCGGTTATCGGATCCTGTGACGCAATATCGACATCCTGGCTCCAGTTTGGAGTTCCCACGATTATCAGAGCATCTTTGTCGTTTGCCCTGATGACCGGTATTATAGTCTCGGCATACGACTTGACACTGCTCCACTGGGTTCCACCATTCGGCTCGTTGCAGATCTCATATATGACATTCTCCTGTGCAGCATATTTCTTAGATACCTTGTCAAAGAATTCTTTTGCATCATCTATATGATTATTCGGATCACTGTCGCTTAGTATGTGCCAGTCAACTATGACATACATGCCAAGCTCAGTCGCTGCACTAACTCCTTTGTCGACAAGAGCAAGTATCTCGTCCTTATCTCCGCCACTGCAGTATCCGTAGCTGTCTCCTGTATCCGTATACATCGCAAGTCTTATAAGATTTGCACCCCAGTCATCCCGCAGAGTCTCAAAGGCTTCCTTATTCACATAATCAGGGAACCATGTGATTCCATGGGTGCTGACACCCTTAAGCTGATATTTGTCTCCATTCATGTCCACTATATCCGTTCCTTTTACCGAAAGTTTTCCATGTGTTTCAAATGGGATCTCTCCCGGAACATTTGTATTGTTTTTCTTCTCAGTGGCAGCGGATTCTGTATTTTTCCCGCCTCCGCTTGTTTCATTGCTGTCGGTCTTCTCAGGCGCTGAAGCTACCATCTTAAGACCATCTCCGCTGTACTGTGTGTCATTTACATACAGCACGTATTTCTCAACGTCGAGGTCATCTGAAGAGAAATTATATCCGAGGTTGATACTGCCCTTAGCCGGTATCTCCTGGGTGTAATCCACGGCCTTTATTGACACTGTTTTGCCTGATATCTTGTACTCTCCGCCCCATATCTGATCTACAGCCGGAGTTCCCTTATATGTAATCTCAAGCTTCCAGTCCTTTGCAGACGCAGATGTGTTGTTATATATGTTGATGCTCTCTGTAGCACACTTTTTGCCATCTGCCTCCCACGTTGTATCATGTCCTATCTCAGCATAGAAATCGTCTGCAATATCCAAGGATTGGTCATCCTGTTTTTCTGACGACTCAGTTGTATCGCCCGTATTGTCAGCACTTTTCACTTCTTCTGTGCCTGCAGAAGTCTCCTGCAGCGTTTCTTTCTTAACGGAATCACCTTTCTTTCCCGAAGCGATCACATATCCCATAACCGCTATAATTATCAGCAAAACGCCAATAATTATTCCCATAACTATCGTTTTCTTATTTTTCATGGTATACCCCCTTTTTTTTATTTATAATACAGGCATAGTGTACAGCCTGTCATCTCCTTTGTTTATCAGTTTCGCATCTATCTCCTGTCCATAGCGGTCGTATACGTCCTGCGCCGCCCTAAGCATGTCAGCATGATTGTATATATCCCCAACCTTGAACATCAGCTCCCCGCTCTGTCTTATTCCAAAGAAATCGCCCGGGCCCCTCATCTTGAGATCCTCACCGGCTATATAGAAGCCGTCATTTGACTTCTCCAGAACATTCAGTCTCTCCATAGTATCCTTGTCCTTTTTTCCGCTCATGAAAATGCAGTACGACTGGAGATTTCCTCTTCCTACACGTCCCCTGAGCTGATGGAGCTGCGCAAGGCCAAAACGTTCTGCATTCTCCACCATCATAACTGTGGCATTTGGATTGTTTATTCCAACCTCTATGACCGTAGTTGAGACAAGAATGCTTATCTTACCATCCGCAAAGTCCTGGAGTATCCTGTTCTTTTCCTCCGCCTTCATCTTACCGTGCAAACATACCACCGAAGTGTCAGCGCCATATCCATCCCTGATGGACTTCTTCAGCTCCTCCGTATACTCGGTCACATTTGCAACATCGTCCAGAACTTCGCTGGCCTCCACCATCGGGCAGACTATATATATCTGATGCCCCTGTGAGACCTCCTTCATGATAAAGCCGAGAGCCGTCTTCCTGTAGCTCTCATCCACAACGCAGTTCTTGATCGGGATTCTTCCCGCCGGGAGCTCATCTATAACTGAAATGTCAAGATCGCCATACATGATGATCGCAAGGGTTCTCGGAATAGGTGTGGCACTCATAACAAGCGTGTGCGGAGCTTCTCCCTTTGACGCAAGTCTCTCGCGCTGCTTTACACCGAATCTGTGCTGCTCATCAGTTACAACAAGCGCCAGTCTTCCATACTCCACCTTGTCCTGTATGAGGGCATGTGTTCCGACCACAACCTGCACATCCATATTCTTGATACGGCTGTACATCTCTCTTTTCTCTTTCGCTGTCATGGAACCAGTCAGAAGTCCCACAGATATTCCGTATGGCTCAAACAGTGAACTGAGCTCCTTGTAATGCTGAACCGCCAGAACCTCAGTCGGTGCCATGATCACTCCCTGATAGCCACTTGCAGCCACTGCGTATAATCCGGCTGCTGCAACTATGGTTTTTCCTGATCCGACATCCCCCTGAACCAGCCTGTTCATGACATGTTCAGAGCGCATATCGTCAAGCATATCACGCACCGCATTCATTTGCGCCCCGGTAAGCCTGAACCTCAAGTTCTCAATAAACGTCCTGACCTTCTCATCACAGTTTATTATACATGTATTTTCTGCATACACATTGTCGTCTTTTATCCTGTGAAGGTTTGATATAAAGCTGTAAAATTCATCAAATGCCATCCTCTTCACAGCCCCCTTGAGCTTCTGCTCATCCTGAGGAAAATGAATCGAGTGGATAGCCTTTTGTATACCCATAATATGGTACTCATCAAGCACATTGTCATGCAGGTAATCCTCAAGCCTGTCTATGGCTTCCTCTGCGCCTCTCACAGCCTTCTGTATGGTCTTTGAGGTTATACCGGGCGTTACCGTGTACACCGGCTGCCAAACATGCGTAAGTTCGCCGTATTTATCATCAGTGTAGTATTCCGGCTGCGTCATGGTCATCATACCGCCCTTATAAGCCACATTTCCTACAAACACAAACTCCTGACCTATATGAAAGAAATTACGCAAAAAAGGACAATTAAACCAGGTAAGTTTAATTGTCCCAGAGAAATCCTTTGCGTACAATATTACTATGGTCAGTCCATGTACTTTTCTGACCTCCGCACGGCTGTTCACAACAGCCCTCACGGACTGCCTGCTTCCCGCCTGCAGATCTGATATATCCACCGGATCCTCATAGGTGACATATGTCCTGGGGTAATTGAGAAGCAGATCGTTCACCGTCTCTATCCCAAGCCGGGCAAATGCCGACGCAGTCTTGTCACCTATGCCTTTTATTGTCTTTATGGAGTCATTCAATTCCATACATACACCTCTTCACAACGGATCTCACAGATACACAGAAAGTTATTCCACAGATACTATATAATAGTATATCGGCTGTCCGCCATAGTAGCACTGCACATCAACGTCCGGATATGCCTCCTCCACTCTGCCAGCAAGCTTCTGCGCATCCTCCTCAGACACATCAGCACCATTATATATGCTTATAACCTCTGAATCCTCATCGACCGCATCTGCGATCAGTTCAAATGTTACATTCTCTATATCATTTCCAACACTGACAAGCCCCTTATCGCCGATACCCATGATATCGCCCTCCTTGATGGCCTTTCCATCGATCGAGGTATCTCTTACGGAATAAGTTACCTGTCCGCTTTTGACATTCTTGACAGCCGACTTCATGGCAGATCTGTTCTCGTCCACATCGACTGTACTGTCGAATGCGATCATGGCGCTTATGCCCTGAGGAGCATTCGCGGTTGGAATCACAATTATATTCTTATCTTCACACAGAGTTGCAGCCTGATTAGCCGCAAGAACAACATTCTTATTGTTCGGGAGTATAAATATATTCTCGGCATTCACATCATCGATCGCATTGAGCATATCCTCAGTGCTTGGATTCATGGTCTGTCCGCCTTCTATAACACGGTCTGCTCCAAGCTCTTCAAAAAGAGTCTTGAGACCATCACCCATGGATACCGTAATAAATCCATACTTCTTACGAGGCTCCTTATGCTCCTGCTTTCTGTGCTGTCTCTCTTCCTCCTGCTTCTCGGCCTCATCGCGCTCTGCCTGACCGATAACACGCTCATGATGCTCTATCCTCATGTTGTCTATCTTCATATTAGTAAGGTAGCCAAGTGTAAGACCCTTTTCAAATGCCTGACCAGGATGGTTGGTATGCACATGTATCTTAACTATATCATCAAGAGATACACATACTATCGAGTCACCTATAGACTCGAGGAAGCTCTTCAGATCATCCTCCTCAGCCTCGCCATATGACTTCTCAAGATTGATAATAAACTCTGTACAATATCCAAACTTTATATCCGCTGTGGATATGGAATCGTTGCCTGCGCCTGTGGATGTTCTTGCCACATTCACTGTTCCTGTGTTCTTGCTGAGTTCAACTGTAACTCTGCCCATGAGACAGTCGACAGCACCCTTGAGCACCACCATGAGTCCCTGTCCACCTGAATCGACCACGCCGGCTTCCTTCAAAACCGGAAGCATCTCAGGAGTGGAATCAAGAACGGCATCTCCATATTCAATAACCTCGTCACAGAACTGTGCAAGGGACATATCTGCATCAGCACACTCCCTTGCCTTGGACGCCACGCCCTTGGCAACTGTGAGAATCGTTCCCTCCTTAGGCTTCATGACAGCCTTATATGCAGTCTCCACAGCCTTCTGAAAAGCATCTGCTATAACGTGAACATCTATGGTCCTTGCGTCCTGCACTTTCTTGCTGAATCCTCTCAAAAGCTGTGACAAAATTACACCTGAGTTACCTCTGGCGCCTCTGAGCGAACCTGTGGACATGGCCTTTGCTATGGACTTCATATCATCAGGTGCCGCCTCAACCTCCTTCACTGCAGACAGGATTGTCAGCGTCATATTAGTTCCTGTATCTCCGTCAGGCACAGGGAACACATTAAGTTCATTGATATATTCCTTGTTCTTATCAAGATTATTGGCACCGGCAATAAATGCTTTCTTCAGTGCAAGCGCATCAATCGTATTACTCACTTTACTCTATCCTCCAAACTAATCAAGTACTTTAACATCTTCAACATAGACATTGATATGGCTGACCTTAAACGACGTAAAATCCTCTACCTTGTACTTTACCGACTGCATAAGATTGTCTGTGACAGCCTTTATACTAACGCCATAAGCAACAACTATGTGCAGCTCAATGACTATATCACCATTCTCATCAAAACGTACATTTACACCCTTAGAAACATTGTCTCTGCGGAGCTGCTTTACAATTCCGTCCTTGACACTGACTATTCCCATTCCTACTATTCCAAAACAGTCAAGGGCTGTAAGTCCTGCAACCTGTGCAACAACACTCTCATCTATACTTACTTTACCGTTATCGCTATTAATATATTCCTTCATACACGACTCCTTTCTAACAAAGTCACCAGTGTTCATCATATCTACCGACTTATAAACACAATTACTCATCAATTATAGCATAAATCTAATTTTATTCTATAGTATTTCTTCATTTCCAATAAAAAATAAATATTTTGCTTGCATATGGAAAAATAATCTGCTATTATATGTCTTGTTGTGAACTTAGGAAGAAAGTTAGTTTATTCATTGAAGGAGGTGCTATTATGGCAAAATGTTCAATTTGTGATAAAGGTGCTCATTTCGGTATCAAAGTGAGCCACTCTCATAGAAGAGCAAACAAGATGTGGAAGTCAAATGTTAAGTCTGTTAAGGCTGTAGTTGATGGTACACCAAAGAAGATCTATGTTTGTACATCTTGCTTAAGATCTGGTAAGGTCGAGCGTGCATAATATTTGCATAATATCACCGATTCAGTTCTGGTATAAATAAGAGTGATGGTCCTCAAGGATCATCACTCTTATTTTTTTATCTGCAGGAGAATATATAAGATAACAGCAATAATATAACGATTATGAGAAATTCCACAAATCCACTTATGAAATATCCTATAACCACTCCCACCGCTGTGAAAAAAAACGCAAATCCTGTGAATTTTTTCCAGATAAAAAATCACCACCATAATGATTTATTATCATTATATGTGGTGACTTTTTAATAATGCATTTCCCAACGCACTGAATCTTACTTATATTATATATTTTGATATTTATTATTCTGTGACAGATTTCTCTGACTGTGCGACATCATTTATCGCCTTGTCAACATTCTTCTCTTCCTCTGTCTTGTCCTTCTTGAACAGACCCACGACCTTATCTACGACCTCTGGGGCCATGTCTATGATCTTTGTTACGGCATCCTGGTTCTTGAGATTTACAAGTCTCGTATTTCCTCCTGAGACGACAAGAACAGCAGACGGGCTCATCTTTGCTCCGATTCCTCCGGCAGCTTTGTTGCCGTCCTGCTTATTGAACGCTCCGGCAGCCATACCAAAATTGACATCTACAAGAGGAATAATGATCGTGTCACCGACATACACAGGCTCTCCCACCACCGATTTCGATGATATAAAGCCATCCATTCCCTTAAACATAGAACCAAGTGTTCCCTCAATATTCATATTTGCCATATCAATTTCCTCCTGATATCTTTTTAAATCGAGCAATAGTTATCTTGACATTCTTGTTCCAGATCACCTTCAGCGCGCTCCAGCCGATTGTTCCAAGTCTTATCCTGCCCTTCATGAACAGGTCTCCCTCCAGCCGGGCTTCAGAGAAATCCGGTGTTATATCTATATTATCATAGTATAGCGGGAAAAGCAGGCTCATATACCCCAGGCGCTCACCTGTTGTTGCCGGGTCATCCGCACCATATATGATCTGCCCCTTAAGCTTTGTGGGCTTAAGATGCTTTAACACCTTTATCAGTTCAACCTTGAAAACTCTCATGGCTTCCTTTGTTCTGACATTGTGTACAAGCTTAGTATAGCCATCTTTTTTCTTTTTCAGACTGGCAAACTTCTCTGACAGATCTTTGAACTTCGATACAACCGCCTTTGCCATACTGTCTATCCTTCTGCCCAGCCTGATGAGCGGCCCCGGTACGGGTTCCTCAAATTCGCTGTCCTCAAGAAGAAACTGCCTGTCCTCCGGCTCCACCGATGGATAGTCTTCATATCCCGGACTGTCAGAAGCCTCTTCCTCTGTCTCAGCCCGACTGTATTCCCCGGGTTCAGAATATACCTCTTCTTCCGGCTCCGGTATGGCACTTTTTTCGCTGCCCATGATGGTTCCGCCAAACAGCCTCAGCCTGTACCGAAGGCCGTCCGAATCATACAAAACCTTAAAACACAGGACAAAACCAAGCCATCTGGCAGAGAACTTCGCAAATATGTCATCATCCTTCTTCACATACGCCCTATATCTCACCGGCGCAAACAATACGAGAAGTGCAAGAAGCACTACCAGTCCCACCAGCGACAGGATAACTATGAGCAGTATCTTCAATATCAACCAAACAATATGCATGCTCCATCCCCTTAGACCCAGAGACTATCTGGTCACGATGCAAAAAATCTCTCCACATCAACATCCCCGGTCTTCTTATATATATCATCTATTATATCCCTGACAAGCAGTACAGCCTGGAATCTGCTTGGAGCTGCACCGACAATATGTATAGCATCGCCCATGTCAGTGTAGATCTTCTGCCTGAGTTCATTCAACTCATATATCTCAAGAATCCCATCTCCAAACAACGGAAGTGTGATAACGAACACTCCAGGCACATATTTTACTCTGTGGAAGCGCCTTATTCCTCTGACCATCCTTATGATCTGCCGGTCCCGGGCTCCACCAACATAAAACTTATCATCAATGACCATATTCAATCACCTGTAATAAACAGTTTATTCTTCCATCATCTGCTTTATAACAATATAGTCCGCAAGAAGTTCACTCTTTTCCCTGCATCTCGAAAGAGATCCGTTTACATATTCCCTTATCTCATCAGTGGTGTTGAAGAAAACAGGTATGTTGGAGAGTATCTTTGCCATGATGGCTCTGTTGACTGTCATTGAGTTGGCAGCAAACAGATCTGCAAACTCATTTGTCAGCTTCTCCTTACATGCAGCTATATAATCAGTATCCACATTGAGTACGCCCATCACAGCTATATTGTCTATATCCACAAACATACTTCCCGAGAGAAGCTTATCCATGATCTCCAGATCTCTGTATGTATCCTGAAGCTCATTTGCGGCAATATCATCGGTGTAACCGGTTGAGATGTCGTACACAGCAGACTCAAGCATTACCTTATGCTCTCCTGCCAGCTCCTGTTCTCCGACGATATCGTCAAGGAGTGCATATACATCCTCAAGATGCTCTCCGTCGTCAGCGACAGCCTTCTCTATGACAGTCATCGCTTTCTTACAGCTCTCAGATACGCCTTTCTTTGAATCCAGCGCAAGCATCATAACATAGAGATCGTTTACAAGCTCTATGATGAGCATATATTCAGTCACAACCGAATTCAGGAATGCTGCACTTCTGTCCAGCACATCAGTGAGCTTTCTGTAACCATCGTAATCAAGAGCAGTGTAATCACCGGTCTTTAAGACCTCAAGCGCCTCATGTAGTTCATGGTACTCTGTCTCAAATCCCTCTGGAAGTCTTATGAGAGCAGTATTCTCGATCATCTCAATAAACTGGTCAAGAGACTCCTTCTCCACTCCATTATATATATCAAGAGTTTCTCCCAGAATGTCATAGAATCTGTTCTTTGTCATACGTATCGGGAGCTGTCCTATGATGGACTGCAGTTTGGAGTTGATGGCAACCTTGTCCTGATCTGCGAACACAAATCTGTATATCTCTTCTGCAAAGTCACTGACGCCCGCCTCATCGAGCTCCTTAAGCTCCTTCTGTATCTCCTCGTCAACATTCTCCGAATAACTGTATTCTTTCCTGTTTAAAATATACTCATACATCTCAAATGCATCCGTGTATGATGTGAGCACCTTCATCTTGGCTGTTATGGTGTTCCTGACATCCGATATAAGCTTCATGTCAGCATCCTCGCACACCGTCTTATCTCCCACAACAAAGTCGCCTATCAGCTTGTCGATCACAGCCTGGCACTGAGCGATATATGGATCATCAGGGACATCCCCATCCATATGCATGTCCTTGAGTGTCAGGTAATTCAAGGTGAATTTGTGGCATGCATATTCATAATTTGCTTTCGATGCCACCCCTGCAAACAGTGCAAGATTCCTGTCCAGATCCTTCTTTCTCTGTATATCGGTTATAAGCTTCTTCTCTTCATTATACATAATAAACTTCCTCTTTTATCTTCTTTATAAATCTTTGATCATATATCCTAGTTGTGTGTATGAGTAAACAGATGATCCTGACAATACTCCTTGTTACCTGTACACTTTGAGCAGTACCTGAACTGCAGATCAGGATAATCTTTGTCCGTTCTTCCACACACAACGCATCTGTGTCCGATATTCTCCTGTTTTGCTGTCCGCACCTGCCTGTTATAATTCCGCCGCCTCTTCATCTGCTTTGGCGAAAACTTTCTGAAGTTCTTCGTGCTCAGATAGAATATCACAAAGCTCACAAGTGACATGGCTATGTTCACTCTTCCCATAAATGTCTCATTGATGAAGTAATACGCTATAATGACGATATACAGTATCGAGAGATACTTCATCTTGATCGGTATGATCATGGCGTATAACACGCTCATGTCAGGATAGCATACCGCTATAGCAAGGAATATGGACATCAATATATAATATGTCGATGCATATGCGAAATAACCAGTCGAGCTCGCGTAATCATACCTTATGATATAGGTACAGAATATGTGTGCAAGCATTATACCGATCATGGTAAACAGCATGGAGCTGAACATGTACAGATTATAAAGGAATGTTCCGATAGTACGTTCCAGCAGAGATCCCAGACTGTAGTAAAATATCAGCATGATTATCGTGAATATATCGACACCGAATACCGGTGGTGTGATTATCCATGTGAAAAGTCTCCACACCTGTCCATGCATTACCGCCGCCGGATCAAGTGTCAACATGAACAGTATCTTTGGCTGGAACATGAACAACAGATATCCTATACCGTAGCCTATGATGAGGTATAATGTGAGGTTTCGAATGGAGTATCTGCCAAACTTCTTCTCGATCTTACTTATTATATTCATAGAAAAACTCCTGTCATACTTTTTTAAACTACACCTTTTGAATTATATAATATAAAAAATGAGTTTACAACAGTAGAATAATTAAGTTTTTCTAACCTGGCGGATAACAGCAAAATAGCTGCCAGCTATAAACCGGCAGCCAGGACAGATATCATACAGCCATGTGCATCCATCTACTTCTGAAAGTCCACATACTTTATCTCCATGTCCGCGGCAAGGGCCATCTTGTAGAGATCCGGATTGAATTTGAACAGATCATCCGGAGATACTCCGGTATTCTTAAGGACATCCTCAAATGTATCTCCATCCTGCACTGTATATATAAGAAAATCTTCCTCCATGATCACGGGAATACACACTTCATCCCCCGGCTGCATATTGTATACGTTGATGTACGGGTTTGCTGATATGATGTCGCTGAGCTTTACCTTGTATATCCTGGACAGCTTATACAGTGTGTCCCCTCTCTTCACTACATGGATAACTCCGTTACAGGTATCAAAATTCATAGCTTACCCCTGAAAGGCTTTTTTATAATATATTCACCTCCGATGATATAGTTACCTGCAAAAAACTTTTATTTTTACATTTTCTGGTAATGGTTAAGTTTTTATAAAGTCATTGTATTTTTTTAAACCCTACACTATAATAAAGTAGCTTTATCGGCAGAAATGTCGAAATCAAACACATTCAACACACAAAAGAAATTGGAAGGGTTGTTTTATGTACACATTAGGAATTGATATTGGATCAACAACAGTTAAGGTTGCTGTCCTTGATAAGGCGGGCAAGATACTTTTCTCCGATTACAAAAGACATTTTGCAAATATCAAAGAAACACTTAAAGATCTTGTACAGGAAGCAAAGGATGCCCTCGGCGAGAACGAGGTCAATCCATGTATAACCGGTTCAGGTGGACTGGCTCTCGCCCAGCTCATCGGTGTGCCATTTACACAGGAGGTAGTCTGTGTATCAGAGGCACTGCAGGACTATGCACCACAGACCGACGTTGCCATAGAGCTCGGCGGTGAGGATGCCAAGATCATATATTTTACAAACGGAATAGAGCAGCGTATGAATGGTGTCTGTGCCGGAGGTACAGGCTCATTCATCGACCAGATGGCTACACTTCTGCAGACCGATGCATCAGGTCTTAACGACTATGCAAAGGATTACGATACCATCTACCCTATCGCTGCAAGATGTGGTGTATTTGCCAAGACAGATATACAGCCACTCATCAACGAGGGAGCTACAAAGCCAAACCTGGCCGCTTCCATATTCCAGGCCGTTGTCAACCAGACTATATCCGGTCTTGCATGTGGTAAACCTATCAAGGGCAATGTTGCATTCCTGGGCGGTCCTCTTCACTTCCTCCCGGAGCTGAAGAATGCATTTATCAGAACTCTTAACCTGACAGGTGATGCCATCATAGATCCGGGACACTCACATCTGTTTGCAGCCGTAGGTGCCGCCATGAACTCCAAGCCTGAGGTATCCATGACACTTTCAGAGCTTATACATGCACTCTCACAGGAGCTCAACCTCTCCTCAGGTGTAGAGAGACTTGCGCCACTCTTTGAGAGCGATGAAGATTACGAGAAATTCAAGGCAGATCACAACAAGTACGCCGTAAAGCGCGGTGATCTCGCAACATATAAAGGAAACTGTTTCATCGGTGTCGATGCCGGTTCAACCACCACAAAGGTTGCACTTGTCGGTTCTGACGGTGAACTGCTCTACGACTTCTACAGCAGCAACAACGGAAGTCCACTTAACACCACCATCAGAGCTATAAAGGATATATACAGCAAGCTTCCTGAGGGCGCAGTGATCGCAGGCTCATGTTCTACTGGTTACGGTGAGGCTCTTATCAAGCAGGCTCTCTCACTGGATTTCGGTGAGGTTGAGACTATCGCCCATTACACCGCTGCTGCATTCTTTGACCCGGAGGTTGACTGTATCCTCGATATCGGCGGTCAGGATATGAAGTGTATCAAGATCAAGAACGGTGTCGTAGATAACGTTATGCTGAACGAGGCATGTTCATCTGGATGTGGTTCATTCATAGAGACATTTGCAAAGTCACTCAACTATGATATTGCGGACTTTGCACATATAGCCATAACAGCAAAAACCCCTATAGACCTCGGTTCAAGATGTACTGTTTTCATGAACTCAAAGGTTAAGCAGGCCCAGAAGGAGGGAGCATCCGTGGCTGATATATCCGCCGGACTTGCCTACTCCGTCATCAAAAATGCCCTGCTCAAGGTTATAAAGCTCACAGATCCTAAGGATCTCGGCAAGAACATTGTGGTACAGGGTGGTACCTTCTACAACGATGCTGTCTTAAAGAGCTTTGAGGTCATATCAGGAAGAACAGCCATAAGACCTGACATCTCAGGTATCATGGGTGCTTTTGGTGCTGCCCTCATCGCTAGGAACAAGTACAAAGAGGGATTTGTCACGACTATGCTCCCTATCGAGGAGATAAGAAAGCTCACATATGAGAGCTCCATGACAAGATGTAAAGGATGTACAAACAACTGTCTCCTTACAATAAACAAATTCTCAAACGGCAAGAGGTTCATCACCGGAAACAGATGTGAGAAGGGTGTAGGTCTGAAGAAGAACGCAGACAACATCCCTAACCTCTTTGAATATAAGCTTGGAAGAATATTTGGCTATGAGTCACTTAAGCCTGAGGAGGCAAAGCGCGGCGTGATAGGTGTTCCACGTGTACTCAACATGTACGAAAACTATCCTTTCTGGCACACATTCCTCACAAAGCTTGGATTCTCAGTTGTACTGTCTCCAAAGTCATCGAGAAACATATACAGCCTGGGTATCGAATCCATACCTAGTGAGTCAGAGTGTTACCCTGCCAAGATCTCACACGGACACGTTATGTGGCTGCTGAAAAATGGAATCAAGTCCATCTTCTACCCATGTGTACCATATGAAATGAACGAGACTCCTGAGGCAAACAATCACTACAACTGTCCTATCGTTGCTTCTTATGCAGAGAACATCAAGAACAACATGGAGGAACTCAAGGCTGACGACATAACATTCATCAGACCATTTGTGGCCCTGGACAACGAGGAAGCTCTCGTAAAACGTATGTACCGTGAGATGTCCAAGTACTATGATGTGACAATGGACGAGATTGGAAGCGCCATACATGCGGCGTACGCAGAGGCAGAAAAAGTCAAGGAAGATGTACGTGCAAAAGGCGAAGAAACCCTCAGATACATTGATGAACATGACATGCTCGGTATCGTTCTGGCAGGTCGTCCATACCACCTTGATCCTGAGATCAACCACGGTCTACCAGAACTCATCAACTCATACAAGATCGCTGTCTTTACCGAGGATTCAGTCGCACACCTTGGCAAGGTCGAGAGACCTCTTATTGTCTCCGACCAGTGGATGTACCACTCAAGACTGTACAAGGCAGCCAACTACGTCAAGACCTGTGACAACTTAGAGCTCATACAGCTCAACTCATTCGGCTGTGGTCTGGACGCTGTAACAACTGACTGTGTCAACGATATACTTACCAAGTCAGGCAAGATATACACTGTCCTCAAGATCGATGAGGTCAGCAACTTAGGTGCAGCAAGGATCAGAATCAGATCCCTCATAAGCGCGGTCAACTCAAGACATGAACAGCACTACAAGACATGTCCGTCAAGCAGTGCCATCAACAGAATAGAATTTACCAAGGAGATGAAGAAGGACTATACAGTTCTTGCACCTCAGATGTCTCCTATCCATTTCGATCTTCTTGCACCTGCATTCAAGTGCATGGGAATCAATATTGAGATCCTGCCGGATGCAACCAAGGAGACGATAGATGTTGGTCTGAAATATGTAAACAACGACGCATGTTATCCATCTCTGATCGTTGTCGGACAGATGATGAGCGCCATCACTTCAGGAAAGTACGATGTGAACAAGCTGGCTGTCATCATGAGCCAGACAGGAGGCGGATGCCGTGCAACAAACTATGTAGGATTTATCAGACGTGCCCTCTCCAAGGCAGGCTACGGTCAGATACCTGTAATAGCACTGTCAGCCCAGGGCTTTGAGAAGAACTCAGGTTTCAAGATAAGCTACAAGGTCGTAAAGCGTGCAATGCAGGCTCTGATATATGGTGATGTATTCATGAGATGTCTGTACAGGACAAGACCTTACGAGAAGGAAAAGGGTTCGGCAAATGCACTCCATGAGAAATGGAAGAAGGTTTGTCTGGAGAGCCTTACAAAGACCGGAAGCAACGCAGTATTCAAGAAGAATATACAGGGAATCGTCCACGACTTCGATACTCTTCCACTCCTTGATATCAAGAAGCCTAGAGTCGGAATTGTTGGAGAGATACTTGTAAAGTTCCTGCCATCAGCCAACAACCATCTGGTTGACCTGCTCGAGGCAGAAGGTGCAGAGGCAGTTATGCCGGATCTCCTGGACTTCTTCATGTACTGCTTCTACAACAACAATTACAACTATGAGTTCCTCGGCAAGACCAAGAAGGGCGCCATAGTCAGCAACACTGTTATAAAGGTTCTGGAGTCTTTCAGAAAACCTGCTAGGGATGCACTTGAGAAGAGTAAGCGTTTCGAGGCCCCAGCTCATATTGAAAAACTTGCCGAGTATGCAAGACCTATCGTATCCATTGGTAACCAGAATGGTGAGGGATGGTTCCTTACAGGCGAGATGATCGAGCTCATAAAGAGCGGTGCCCCTAACATCGTGTGCGCTCAGCCATTTGCATGTCTGCCTAACCATATCGTAGGCAAGGGTGTTATCAAGCATCTGCGTGAAGCATATCCTGAGGCAAACATCGTGGCTGTCGACTATGATCCTGGTGCATCTGAGGTCAATCAGGTAAACAGAATCAAGCTCATGCTTGCAGCGGCAAATAAGAATATGAAGAAATAAAAGATAGTTATATAACGCTAAAGGCACATCACATACAGAATATTTCTGCATGTGATGTGCCTTTTTCACGTTATGAATTACCTAGGTTTAATTATATCTTTTCATGAACCGCTGCTTATCTTTGCTTAACTGTTCTGCACATGCGATCCTCTCATCACCGGTTATCCGGCTGTCAAACCAGTTGTCGTTGTCATCAGAAAACCATCCCGCAAAGTAATCCGAGCAGCCCTCAGGTATAACGCCATTCCGCTCCCTGAGTTCCTCATGTGCGTCACTTACCACCTGTGTCTTCCAGATGTCCACAACTGACTGATATTCATCCGGATCGGTATCATCGATGGTCCTTATATCAAATATCGTGTCCGGCGCCAGACCGGGATCCATCTCTATAATTCCAAATCTACAATACTGTGCTCTGTTCTCCATGACCTTGAGGCTTCTGTCCGTATAATAATCCCTTCCCAGTATATATACACCACATCCGGTGGCGGGATCTACCTTGAGCGGAATACATATATCTGTTCTCTGCTCTGTGTTCAGGATGTCCAGAAGCTTTGTGCTCTCCTCCTCCAGCCTGTTCTCATCTCTCTGTGGCTCAACAACTGAACTGCCTAAAAAAGGATTATTCAGCCTCTTAGTCCGAAATAACTGTTCAACAAGATCAAGACTTTTATCCTTCTTTCTTGGAATAAGGTTCTCCATCTCTGAGACGTTATCCATACGGCCTGTATCCTCACCGCTTCTGATCTGTCTGAATCCCATGTCGTAGAATTTGGCGGCTATATCATACATTATTATGGCGTACAGCATCTCGTATGTTATCATCTGTACAATGCCGGGGCTCTGGCAATCTTCGCACGGAAGGTCTATATCGGACTCATCCAGAGAAACAGGAACCACATCGTCATCTCGAAAACACTCTCTTACTGTTCTGTCAAATAACTCCTTGTCTTCACCGGCAGTCTTGAGCAAAGCTTTGAGTTTGTCTTTTGTCTTACGTTTTCCAGCCGCAAGCTCATCTTCCAGCCTGTCAAAACCCCTTCTGATGAGCTGTCTGTTTTTCACTCTGGCCATGGTCTTCCTGTTGCCATACACTACACCGGCTTTGTCTTTTTCCATGTTGATCTTCGGCATATTGAGCTTTATTCTGATATATCCCTCCATGAACCCAGGAATATCGATCTCTCCGCGGTCGTATCTCAACTGGAGTCTCCGGAGTTTTATGTAATTTCTTTTATCATCCCCAGCTTCCCGGGTATCGATGTCTTTCTCGTATTCATCCCTTATATATTTGAATATTGCGGACTTCTCTATTTTCTCATCAAAGTCTTTTTTGAGATTTTTGTAGTATTCCCTCTTAAAATCCTTCATCAGTCATCCGCCCCGCCTTCTGCGTGCTTCTTTGCCGCGTAGCTCACCATGCGCTGTGCCCTTTTCATGTAAATGTATGAGTCAGAAAATGCATCCTCAAATCCATATGACGATGCATTTATACTGCACAGATAGATATTGAGCATCCTCTTTACTACATTTGCAAGATCGATATCCTGCGGAAGTTCATCGGAAAAATATATTTCCCTGAAGCGTCTGTATTTCGTGCAGAACACGTCAGGATTCTGGACATCACAAATCCCAATGAGCTCTGGCATCTCTTCCCCAGTTACCGATTCGCTCCAATCTTCCATTTCCTCTCTTATCTCCTCAGGAAGATCTTCTATTTCCTGATATGAACCGTTGATACGCTCCACATCTTTCTCATAGAGCTTATTTGCCCTGTCAAGCATCTCATCTGTTATCAGGCTTTTTATCTTCTCACCTGAAAGCAGCTCGTATAAAGAATCACAATATGCCAGAAGATTGGCACGCTGTACACCACCGCAGTAAAACTCGGTAAACACATCGTCATATCTCATCTCACCTGATCCAAGCTCCTCTGCCATCATGTATATCTGTTCAAATGTCGACACCGGCAGTTCAACCAGCTCTTCATCACCCAGATAATCCTCCGTCAATATTACCTTTATTGCAAGATACATAAAATCGCTCAGATATTCCCGGAGCACATCCGGCATGTGCTCAGAAGTGACCGACCTGAAACCGTTTTCTCTCCACATGTTGTTGGCTGTTCCATACTCTTCTATACGATCTACATTCGCCGCTATGAAGCTATCTATACGTTCCTCGCTGACTACACCATTAACATCCGTAATCTCCGGCAAAAACGATCTGTTCCTGCCGCTCATCTCAGCTTCAATGTCGCGCAGCTTTTTCTCAAAGCTGTACTGACGGAAGCTCATATTTCTCATTTTATCTACCATATACCCCATAAATATTGCTCCTTGTATATTATTTATATTCATTTTCATACTTACATCTGTCCATGTCAAACATATTCTCTGTTTTTTCCGGTTAATTACTTACATACCTTATCGTCATTCTCCATTTCAGTATGTCGATTTAAATACCTTCCATTCCGGATGTTCCTGATCACCATGTCCGCAGCAACGCTGCTGAGTGTTATCTTAGTAACACCTTCCGACGTGGTATATCTTCCCATGCCTATCTTTTTACCTTTTTTCGTTACGACGCAGTCATACTTTCCTCTTGAACCTTCCTTACTCATCAGATATTTGTCTGACACAAGCCCCATCACAATGGAATATGTATTTAACATATCCTCCTGTATCACCTCTGCCACGTCATATATATCAATACACTCTCTTACCTTGAATACAAGTCTGTTGAGAGTGCACCCATACTTAAAATCCATCCTGTCAACATGCCCGGCAGCGTAATAAATTATGTCCGTAATTATACGGAAACGTTCCTTTTCCAACTGTTCCAGCCCAGGCTGGTCTGTATTTTTACCCATCATATTCCTCCTCTATGTCACAAATGTCTGCAGATCAATTATATTTCTTTATTATTTCTTCCCTCCTATATCACTGCTTGCGTTTTATAGTCAACTTATTGAGCATATTAATTGTATGAAATGTGATAGTTTTAACAGTAATGGAGGTTTTTCATATGATTTCTTATAGACCCTTTTACGAAACACTATACAAAAAGAACATCACTGAATATGCTCTCATATTTAAGCACGGCATACCGGCCAATACCATTCACAGAATGAAACATGGTGAAGCCATAACTACAAAGACTCTCGATGTTCTCTGTAACATTCTCGACTGTCCGGTATCCGATATAATTGAATTTGTCAAATCTGACAGCTAGATAAATTCCTTTTCCACATCTATGCACTCGCCTCTGGCAATCATTTGTACATATCTAAGCAATTCTTTCTTTGTCTCCTTGGCTTTCTGCAGCCTGCAGATCAGCTTTTTGATTCCCTCGTCATCAAGAAGATTGTTTGGATATCGACACAGATTGATAAACATATCATCCTCGGTTGATGAATATATCATCGGCATCCCATCGCCATTCACCTTCATTTTCACAACAACTGCCAGATTCTGCATGTCCAGCTCATTATTTTTCAGGTCTCCCATATAGTCGCAAAAATAATTAAATGCAACATAATAGTCATCATTCTCTATCTTGAGAGTTGAGATATAATTCTGTTTCTCCGCATATAAATTGCTTCTTATTAACTTGAATTTCTTCATAAACATTGCCTCCTTTTCTTATACTGGTATGTCTCAAGCTTCTATATCATAATATCAGACGTTTATTTTTCTTCCGTTTTTTTTACATAAAAATACCCTCTTTATCGGTTGACCGGTAAAGAGGGTAAATATCTCAATATTTATGATAGCGTTTTTAGGTGTTATTGGTGTTACTATGTTCTATGGCACGACATTAGGAGTTTGTCGGAAGTTTGGGTTGTTTATATCAAATGGTACACTTTTTATCGACAGTTTTCTTTTTAATTTTGGTATCTGTGTGTTATCGAAATAAAACCCAGTCTATAAACTAAATTACAAACTGGGTTTTAATATATTACTTTCTGGCACCGCAGGTGGTACACTCCTGGTGTGTTACTGCGTTATGATGCTTTGTGCCAGTCTGAACTTTCTCATATCCTACTATTACAGGGTTTGATGCACTTTGGCATACTTGAAGAGCACATCTACCAGCAGGGTCTGGGTCAGGACAGTTAGGAAAACAATGAATACAGTGGTCTATACACCATTGTACTTTGGCACCAGAATCATCCAATTCATCTGCATAAGTACCATCAGGCCATGCTGCATGATACTCTATAATAGGTTTTTCTTCATAAATTGGCTCATCCCACTCATCCTTATCTACAACTGTCTTCCATGTATGCTGGTGAGCCACTACTAAACGAAGTGTCTCTACTTTATTGTTTGAATATCTGACTGTGATCTTTACTGTACCCTTCTTCTTAGTGGTAACAGTAAAGGATTTCTTGTTCTTTGCAAGCTTTACTGTCGCAAGCTTTGTATTAGAGCTCTTCACATACTTGAGCTTTATGTTGGTGTTTATTACACGCTTTTTAGACGGACTCATTGTAAATTTCGTAGTTCTGACTACGTTACATACTATACGTCTCTTGTCCTTTGTGATCACCGTAAACTTTGTTTTTCCGTTACGGATTCCTGACACAACCACCTTGCGTGATGATGCTTTTCTCATCTTCACTGCACTCTGGCTTCCAAAGCTTATCTTTGCAATATCAGCCGGCATGGTGATAGTCTTTCTCTCTCTTCCTGCCAGATAGCACGTCATAGTCTTGGTCGACTTATACGCTGTGCTCTTACTGGTTGTTGCAGCATTTGCCGAAACATTAGGTATCAGTGATAATGCCATCACACATACCATAATCAAAGTTACAATTCTGGTTATAAAACCTGTCTCACTCTTTTTCATATTACATTCCCTCCTTCGTATAATGCACCGTATTTACGGTATCCCTCACACTAAAATAATTGATGTGCTATATGGATATGCAATACACACACTTATTTTCTTATTATACAGTACAAGCTACATCATAGTCAATATGTTGAGTATTTACATTGCATACATTTTCATAACTAATATTGGAACTATTTTAAATATCCATAGTCCAGATTTTTATTTTCATTTCAAAGAAGTCTACTATATCACCCCCATTACTCAGATTCCATCCGGACTTTATATACTCATCCGTCCACTCAATTACTATATCTGCCATCTCGTCCAACGGAATATTTGGCAATGGCCTGAGACATTCACCTACTCCGTACATCCTGGCAAGACATATTGCAATTTTCACCCAGTTTTTTTCGTACATTTTAATCTCTGTATCATCCATACTCTTTTACACCTCCGCAATATTCCTCTAACTCTCAAGCTCATATACGAAGTATAATCTTCCAACATAGATATTCCGTATAAAAAACGGAGATTTTTGCCAGGCAATGCTATTTTCTTTTATTTTTCACTTTATCATCCGGCTGTATGAATTTTAGCTTATCAGGGGTGCGGTAGCTGAAATGTACCGTGTACATATCTCCCTTTTCTGCCTGCAGATTTATTGTCTGCAGATCTTCAACGACATACTTTTTGCCATCATAGGTATATTCTAATGTGAGTTTCTGGCTGTATCCACCCATCATATCGTCATTTGTCACCTCTGTCACGGTTGCGACAGCTTCAGAGTGGATACGCCGGTTCTGAATATACATTCTCACAAAAAATATTACTACAATTACCAATGCTGTGATCTTCATAATCTTCCACAGCATTACCAGCTTCTCGCGGCCAAATGCATACATGACAATAAAACAAAAAAGAAACGCTTCTAAACAATACAGCATATATTTTTACCTCCTGCAATCAAATACCTAACCTGTAAACAAATCATATCACCAGTTATATTTCTTCCGTTTTTTCAACGGCAGGCAAACGACCAGACAAAAAAGAACCACAATGCATAATTTGCATTGCAGTTCTCCCGCTGATATCTGATTATATTTATCTAAGCAATAGTGTACTCCGTCCTGTTACAGTCCTCAAAAAGCTCATCATCAAGCTTTCTCTGTAGCTGTGAGCGGATAAATCGCACTCCCATTCTGTTTTCGGCCGCCTGCTTTGCCAGCTTGTGCTTTGCATTAGCTGACATCTTCAGCCGCACCCCGTAATAGTCCGCAATCTTATCGACCGGACTGATCCCTTCGGCATTTAAGATGGCGTAGAAATCATCCTCTGTCATCTCATTTAGCTGCACTATAGTGCCTATACGACCGGCGACCTCGCTTCTGACATTTGCGTACTGCACCAGATCTTCCTGAGTGAATGTACTCCTGTATCCGTCAAATGACTCGTCAGACGATACTGCACCAAAACCTATAGCCCTGCTCTTATTCACAGCCACATCCTTCGCTCTGACCATGGAATCGAAGGAACCCAGGAACACAAAACTTACATTTGATGTATCTATATCAAGAGCTGGTTCACTGTTCGACGGATTGCCATCAAAATGAACCATGTCCCCCTCCAGGACCTTCAGCAGTTCATTCTGGACTATGTAACTGTAATGCCTGTCGTCCGCATCCTCGAACATCTTGTCAGCCTCATCAAGGACAATGATAAGGTGGCCCATTTTATCCTGAGGCACCCCATCGAACAGATTTCTGACCTTTGTATTTCCCTTCCAGCCCGTGCCCGTCAGAGAGGTGGCATTGTGGATCACTATGTTCGGATATAGCTTTGCGAGCTGCCTGAATATCTCTGTCTTGCCACAGCCGGTAGGGCCTGCAAAGAGTACATTCTGCCTCCTGCCATTCACATGGTTCCAGATGAGCATGGCAGCGGCGCGCTTTGCCTCCTTCTGGCCGTACACATTCCGGTCAAGGTACTTGTATATCCTGGCAGGTGAACTCAATATATGACTCACCTGTCCGGATGTTTCTGACGGAATCTCATCTTCACAAAGGATATCCTCATCTATTTCCTCAGTCTCACCATCAGGCCTCCTGTCGTGATGATTTCCGAATATTATATCACTTACCCGCTCACTCACATCTGAGTCACACGGAATGCTCTCCTGGTCAGTCCTGCTGTATGCACACATAAGCGTAGCTGAAATGTCCTCCACATCCTCGTCCCGGATGTTCAGGTTTTCCAGAGCTGTGAGCAGCAATTCTCCGACCGTTTTGCTGGTTTTGTGCTGCCAAACCCTGTTCAGTTCTTCAACCTTATCAAGCTCCTCATAATACTCTTCATCCGTCATAGAGTCATAGACCCCAGCCTTTGCCCTTTTGGTGAAGTCGACCGCAGGATTGGTTATGCTCCTGTTTCTGAATCCTCTTCCTGCCGCCTTGATAAGTTCTGCATAAAGTTCTTTCATATTTGTTATATCCATGTGTAAACTCCTTTCTTTCTCCGAAGTGTATGCAAATGTTTTGTTTTCATGATTAGAGTATACACACGATATTTTTATATCTCGTAAATTCTACGATCGTTTCCCATCTGCCACAGCTCAAGCTTCTCTCCGTCGGCACACTTTTTTCCTGTATAGAAATGATTCTGTTCGTATCTGAAGTAATATTTTTTATTCTCCTCAGTGTCATTTATGATTTCCATATCCTGATATCCGGGTCTTGTAATATGCCTAGGTTTTAACTGACTTACCTTGAGTCCCCTGCGGGCCAGGCAGTCAACAAGATATGTCGCATATCTCGTATCATATGCATGATAATGCTCAAGTCTCTGTGGCTTTCTACTATATGTAACCGCTATATACAAACACTCTTCGTAGGTATTCCTTCAAATTAACTACATTTGCCATGATTATCTTATGTTCTTTCTACTGCTGCTTCCATTACTGTACTGATAATAAAATCCTGTCTCTGTCTAATACAGAGAATCGGGACCGTATGTTCTCTCCATTCTGTACAACATATCCGTCTTCTCCATCGCCTTCCTGATGTAGATAACCGCATCTGCCATGTCATATGCATTGCCATATATTGATATGTTGTGCTTACATAGATACATATCAAGAGCCCCTTCGACCACCTTTGTCACGATGTACAGATAGCTATACGGCACCTCGTCTGAATAGAGAAGCGCCATAAACTCCCTGAACCGTGCGCAGAATGTCTCCGCATCCGCCACATGTTCGTGAAGATATTTCCACGGCTCAAGATCATGGAAAAATGGCTTCTCCTTCAATGGGATACCGCATCCTTCCATAAAGAATTCATATTCTTCTTCATCTCCACCTATACCATAATCACAGTCCATAATATCAGCAGGAGATTCATTTGACCTCCGAACATCCCCGTTCTCAGCCTCAAGCTGCTCAAATGCGACTTCCATCCTTCTTTTCATGTCCGGTGTCATCCATGTGTCCTCTGTGCTGTCACTTAGCCAGTAATACACCTCAATGCCCCACGAGATGACTCCTGAATCCGACAGAAAACCATCACACTCATATTCCATGAGCAGATTATTCTTGTCCTGCCCAGAATTGAAATTCCTGCATCCTGCAAGTATTGTGTTAAATGACTCGTCGGGAAGCGTCTCAATCTTATTCTCCAGCCAGTCAAGCTTGAGCAGAGACATGCGGACAGCCAGGTACAAATACAGTCTCATATATCTGCAAAAGCTCTTCTGCCCGGGCAGGGCTTTCTCATCAACTATCCTGCCAAACCAGAGCATGTTTTTGCCAGCATATATATCCATCAGCTCTAAAAACTCACCTATGAAGGCCTGCGTTTTAGACTCACTGAACTTTCCGTTCTCATCTGTTACATATGGGACGATCGAGTGAGACCTCCCGCTTATGATCTTTTCAAATTCGTCCATGAGATCATGGTATTTTTTCTTATTTTCGCTGACCTCATTGAGTCTTTGTCTCTCAAACCAATCCACGATCATTCCTCCTTATCACCCGTCCTAACTTACAGACTCCTATGTTTTTTCTTCGTAACCGAGTGAAATGCAGGAATGAGCTGTCCCTTTTTATCAGGCAGATTCGTCTCCATATCCTTGCCGTAACACTGGAAATAGTATTTGTAAGCATCCAGTTCCGAAAGCCTTGGAAGCATCGGTATGGGATTCTTTGTCCAGAACACAATGCAGTCAACCACCTCAGGTGAGAGGTCTATCCTGCTTATATCTCACCTCATAAGGAGGCTTGTTATTGTTGTAAGTATGTGGCCGCGTCGTATTGTAGTAATTCTCCACAAAATCATCTACTGCATCGTACAGCTCTCTCTCATTACCATAGCTTTTTCGGTTGATCAGCTCGCTCTTTAACGTGCTGAAATACCTTTCCATGGGTGCATTGCTGTAGGGATGCCCCGGAGGGCTCATACTCTGACGGATACCTCTCTCCAGACAATATGTCGTGAATTCCTCCGATGTAAATTCATTTCCCTGATCAGAGTGAAGGATCAGCCTCCGTGGATCTATTTCTTTATCTGTGGACAGAGCCTTTTTCAAAGTCTTTATAGCAAGTTTCGAGTTCATTTCAGTGCCACACAGAGACGCTACAATACTCCTGTCATACAGATCCATAATGGCACAGTTGAACCGTATACTTCCATTTTCAAGTGCGATGAATGTAAAATCTATGCTCCACTTCTCATTTACCCGGCCCGCCTTGAAATTACCCTTTAAAATATCCGGGCAAATGTGAAAAGGCATGCGCTTTTCATACGGAGGATGTCTGGCACCAACCACCGAACACAATCCAAGTTCCTGGTTCATATACTTTCTCGTTGTCTCAAGGCTGATATTATAACCCCTCTGAAGCAGATAGTAATGCATTTTTCTGTATCCGTCGGTGCCATTATGCTCTTCATATATAGAACGGATCTCATCTAAGATCTGATCTTTCTGTGCCTTGCACCCATCTCTTTTACTGTGCAGGTAATTATAGTACACACTTGGCGACAGCCCAAACTCGTTCAAAAGCCAGCGCACGCCAAACCTGCCACTATACTTTTCTATGAATTCGTATATTGCTTCCCTACTCTCGCCATCCAGATCTTCTGACCTCAGCCGTGTAAAAGAAATCTTCTTATCGGTCTCAGCAAGCTTCTGCAATAGACCGCTCAGATACGGATCTTTCCTTTTCGCCATGCTCATACGCAGTCCTCCTTTTTTGTAAAATCAATATCTCATGTCAGGTCTTATTGTACATCTGATACATTTTTGTCCCGTACAAATTACGAAGCAATTTTCAATATTGATTTTTGGATAGAAATTTTCGTATCCATGTGCTATTTTGATACTTTGATTTGTTTTATATATGAGAACTCAATTGAGAAGGAACAAGATTCCTGATTCTCTCATACATACAAACCACGGAGGTGATGACACTTGAAGCAGCAGCAACTGCTTGAACTATATGACAATTACTCGGACAATGCATTCCGTCTGGCCATGAGTTTTCTTGGCAATATAGTGGATTCCGAGGACATTGTCCAGAATGTATATACCAAGCTTATAGAAAAAAGTCCTCACATATCAAAGGGATGTGAGAAGTCCTATATTCTCACCATGACCGCAAATATGTGCAGAAACCATTTGAAATCAGCGGCAAACAGACTGAACAGCAGCTATGAAGAGCTGGCAAACGATGATCTCACAAGTGGCTTCAATATGGAGGAACAGTCAATGTTTGCAGCCATAAACAGGCTGCCCGATACATACAGCACGGCCCTGTATCTGCACTATTACGAGGGGTATTCATTCAAGGAGATCGCTAAGATGCTTCATTTGTCAGTCTCAGCAGTCTCCATGCGGATATCCCGCGGAAGGGATCAGCTAAAAGAATTTTTAAAGGAGGAATAGATCATGAATAATAAAGATATAAACGAATTATACAAAGCTACCATGGACAATGTGACCATGCCCCAGGATGACAAAGACGATCTCAGGGCAAAGCTTGCCGAACAGGCTCAAACCGGCAGATCTGGTCACAGACTCGCCCGCGTCGGCAAATATGCCGCCATCGCCGCTGCCGTGTGCGCAGTTCTTCTGTGCATCCCGGCGACAAGAACAACCGTCTCAGCAGCCATAGACTACATAAAGCAGACCTTCCACCTGGCAAATGGTACCGAAGTGACATACGAGGAAAACAGTGAGGGAAACTCCATACAGTTCACCATATCTACAGATGATGTCAACGGTTACACGAAAGTTGAAAACGGCCGTCTCTACCTTGTTCTCGGAGATACCAAGGAAGATATCACCGACAAATGCGGTCCTGACAAATATTTCCGTCATGAGATCAAGAATGCGGACGGCTCACACAGCGTCATTCTCATCGGAGGTACACCTGATAGCTGCGGCTGGTGCGAGCTCTTCTTCGACAAGAATGGAAAATATGTATTTAACAACATGAACGTTGAAGACTACAACGACCCATGGCTTAATGACGCCCTGCATGCCGAGGGTGTTGACACAGGCAATCCTTACCTGGATGACCTTGCATCCGAGGATGCTGCCTCTTACGGTATCTCCAACTCAGATGATGACAATACAGCATCAGGAAATGCCACTTACATTGAACAGTAATAAATTTAAATTGTCTACTCTAAGCTAATTTCACTCTTCAGGGGAACTTTTCCCTGAAGAGTATTTTATTTAAATAAGGACACAAAATTATCGCCAATTTGACGTTAAAATTAAAAAAGATACAACTTATTTTGAAATTGTATCTTTTTTAAGATTTGAGACAAAAAGCCGATAATTATGTATCCTTTTTTATGAAAATCATGTTCCTAGAGAAAATCTTCCAAGCTAAATACACTAAAGGAATTTCTCTCTACAGTCTCATAGGAATTCCCTTGTCCTGAAGGTATCTCTTCAGATCTCCTATCTCAAGTTCTTTATAGTGGAACAGAGATGCCGCAAGTGCTGCATCTGCACCGCCCTCTGTCAAGGCATCGTAGAAATGATCCTTTGTTCCCGCACCGCCGGAAGCTATGACTGGAATATTCACATTGTCTGCTATGGTTCTGGTGAGTTCTATGTCATATCCCGCCTTTGTTCCATCGCAGTCCATGCTGGTAAGTAATATCTCTCCTGCGCCAAGTTCTGCGGCCTTCATAGCCCACTCAACTGCATCTATTCCACAGTCGATTCTGCCGCCGTGCTTGTATATGTTCCAGCCTGAACCATCATCACGTCTCTTGGCATCTATTGCTAAGACTACGCACTGGCTGCCAAACTTGTCAGCGGCATCAGCTATAAGCGTCGGATTGTCTATGGCTGCCGAGTTCACGGATATCTTGTCTGCACCCTCACGGAGTATTGCCTTAAAGTCATCGACAGTTCTTATTCCGCCGCCCACTGTGAACGGAATGAAGATAGTCTCTGCAACTCTTCTAACCATATCCACAACTATATTTCTCTGGTCTGATGAAGCTGTTATGTCAAGAAAAACAAGCTCATCAGCTCCCGCCTTGTCATACGCTGCACCGACTGCCACAGGATCACCGGCATCTATGAGATTTACGAAATTTACGCCCTTTACAACTCGTCCGTTCTTCACATCAAGACAAGGTATTATTCTCTTTGTATGCATGTCCTACACCTCCAGCTCTATAAAATTCTTCAGTATCTTAAGTCCAACCTCTGAGCTCTTCTCAGGATGGAACTGACATGCAAATACATTGCCGTGCTCTACAGATGCATGAATCTGTGTTGAATAGAATGTGGACGCTGCCACATCCTCAGGATCATTTGCCTTCAGATAATATGAATGAACAAAATAAACATATGGATTCCCAGGAAGCCCCTTAAAAAGTCTTGCCTTTGGATTTATCTCAAGGTTGTTCCATCCAATCTGTGGTATCTTAAGTCCCGGTGCATCCGGTATGCGGAGTATCTCACCGTCAAGAATTCCAAGTCCTGTTGCCTCCGGCGACTCCTCGCTGGTCTTGAACAAAAGCTGAAGTCCAAGACATATTCCAAGAAACGGCTTGCCTGCATCCACAACATCATAGATGACATTCTCAAGGCCGTACTCCCTGATCTTTCCCATAGCGTCCCCAAAGCTTCCAACTCCAGGTAAGACAACCTTGTCACTCGCCATGATCACATCTCTGTCCCTTGTGATGACAGCCTCCTCGCCGAGATACTGGACTGCCTTCTCAACACTCTTTATGTTACCTGCATCGTAATCCAAAATTGAAATCATCTGTCTCTGTCCTTTCAAAAGTTTTTTCTAGAACCTCAGCTTGCTTCCCTTGCCGCCGCGCTTGCCCGGCTTAACTCTGGTAAAGATTATCTCGTTATCTCCAACCTTGAAGGTATCCTTTGTGCTTCCCACAAATACCGACTCAAGGACATCGTCACCCTCTAAGTTGATGAGCTTGACTCCCGCTGCGCCCTTGCCCTTCTCAGGAATCTCCGCTGCGTCAACTCTTATGTAATAGCCCTTCTCTGACTGTGCGATTATGAAGTCGCCCTCGGAGATTTTGCCGATATATATGATATCATCACCAACTTTTGAAGCATTTGCAGCACGCCTTGTGGTGTCAAATGCGGAGCCGTCAACAACCTTGGCAAGACCCTGCTTACTGACGAACAGCAGCTTGTCAGTCACAAAATGCTCTATGCAGTCCATGAACAGGATATTCTCGTCACCATTCATGTTGCAGAACTCGAACACCTGGATTCCCTTGTCGGCAAGACGTCCTATGAGGCTTCCGCCACCCTTCTTGCTGGTGTTCTTCTTCGCCTGAAGCTTAATGATGTCTGCAACCTTGATCGTATACACCTGATTATTGTCAGCAAATACCGCTATCCTGTCAAGATTCTGACACTTAACAGCAAATCTGTAATCCTTCGTGATCTGGTCGATGTTCTTCTCGTATACATTTGCATCTACAACCTTGATGTAATAGAATCTGTCGAGAAGTACAGCCACATCTGTAGCCACGACCTCAGCCTTCTTCACAACAACAGTTCCATAGTTATGAATCTGAGTCCTTCTAGGTATGGCATACTTTGCCTTGATCTCAAGCATGTCATCTATCATCTGCTGCTTCATGGCATCCCTGGACTCCATAAGCCTTGTGTACTTCTTGATGAGCTTCTCAGCGTCTGCCAGCTCTTTCTTTAAGGCATTGATCTCCAGACCAATGAGCTTCTGAAGTCTCATGGCAAGTATCGCATCCGCCTGCTTCTCTGTGAAGCACAGGAACTTTGCGTCCGCCTCTGAGCCCTTGAATCTGAACTTGATATTCGATGTATCGCCGTGCATGAGACACGCCTTTGCATCTGCAACCTTTGTACTTCCGCGGAGTATCTCTATGATCAGGTCTATGCAGTCAACCGCTGTGAGAAGTCCCATCTTGATCTCCCTGATCTCCTCCTGCTGTGCCAGAAGCTTTCTATACTTCGTGTCATACAGACCGTACTTGAAATCTGTGTATACCTTCAGTATCTTCTTGAGTCCCATGACCTCCGGCTTGCCGTTGTTGATGCAGTTGATATTCACGCCAAATGTATCCTCAAGGGCTGCCTTCTTATATAATATATTGATGATGTTCTGTATCTCCTCGTCAGAAGTTCCCTTCTTCACATCTATACACAGGCATTCACCGTTCTTGTCTCCTCTGTCCGCGATATCCACGACCGCTGGAAGCTCTCTGTTTCTGACAAGCTCTGCGACAGTATCAAGGAACTTGGCAGTGCCTCCGATCATTGTATATGGAAGCTCTGTGACACAGATACTCTTTCTTCCGTATCCGATATCCCTGACCTCTACCTTACCGCGCACCTTGATCTTGCCAAGTCCTGTGGCATACACATTATACAACTCCTCAGGTGTTGCATTGATGATTCCACCTGTGGCAAAATCTGGTCCCGGCATGAGCGCAAGCAGATCCTCAAGCTGTATCTCAGGATCATTCAGATATGCAACTGTGGCATCTATGACCTCACCGAGATTGTGTGTAGGAATATTTGTCGCCATACCTACTGCTATACCGGTTGAACCGCTCACCAGGATATTTGGCACCTGGAAAGGCAGGAAAGTCGGCTCTGTCTCCGTTCCGTCAAAGTTTGGTATGAACTGATCCTTGAAGAACGGAAGATCCTTCATGCACACATCCTCTGTGTACTTAGATATACGCGCCTCAGTGTATCGCATGGCAGCCGCACCGGAACCGTCCACCGCGCCAAAGTTGCCGTGTGGGTCAACAAGTGGTATCGGCAGTTTCCAGTTCTGTGCCATATTTACAAGTCCTTCATATATGGAACTATCTCCGTGTGGATGATATTTACCCATTGTATCTCCGACTATTCTCGCACATTTTCTGTGTGGCTTGTCGGAGCCTGCAAGGCCATCCAGCGAGTAAAGTATTCTTCTCTGAACCGGCTTTAATCCATCCCTTACATCCGGGAGAGCTCTCTCTGTTATAACCGACATGGAATAGTCCACATAGGACTGCCCCATCTCGCTCTCATAATCTACATTTAATATCTTTTCCGACATGATCTATCCCTTTCATCATACAACTGTGAAAACACACTGCTAAGTATTCTCCAATATAACTTTTATATATCCAGCACCGCGTCCGCACTATGCGATTCTATGTACTCTCTTCTAGGCGCAACCTCAGTTCCCATGAGCGTCTGTGTGAGCTGATTTGCCTCAACACGGCTGTTCACTGATACCTGCTTTAAAAGTCTCGTCTCAGGATTCATGGTTGTCTCATAGAGCTGGTCCGCGTCCATCTCACCGAGACCTTTGTATCTCTGTATCGTAAACTTGCTTGTGTGCGTCTTTCTATACTTTGCAAGCTCATCATCTGAGTACAGATATTTGATGTTCTTGCCCTCGCCAACCCTGTAGAGAGGTGGGATCGCTATGTATATATGTCCCTCGCTTATAAGGTCGGGATAGAATCTGTAGAAGAATGTCAGCAGAAGGGTCGCTATATGCGCACCATCCACATCGGCATCCGTCATGATGATTATCTTGTCATAGTTCAGCTTGCTTATGTCAAAATCATTGCCGTAGCCCTGCATGAAGCCACAGCCAAATGCATTGATGAGTGCTTTGATCTCGGCATTCTCAAGCACCTTTGCAACAGGCTTCTTCTCCACGTTGAGTATCTTACCTCTAAGTGGAAGTATTGCCTGATACTTTCTGTTTCTCGCGGTCTTGGCTGAGCCTCCCGCCGAATCTCCCTCGACTATGAATATCTCGCATTTAGACGAATCTGAGGACTCCTGCTTTGCAAGCTTGCCATTTCCCTCAAATGAAAACTTGTTTATATTGATCTTGGACTTCTCAAGCGCCTTTCTCTTGGAGAGAGCCACCGCCCTGTCCACTATATCCTTCAGCACATCATAATTTCTGTCAAAATAAACTGTGAGCTGTTCCTTCACGATATCGTCGACGGCCTTTGACACGTCCGTGTTGGAAAGCTTTGTCTTAGTCTGTCCCTCGAACTGAGGATCCGGATGCTTCACGGATATGATAGCCTGCATGCCAGATCTTATATCTGCACCTGTCAGATTGGAATCCTTCTCTTTCAGAGTTCCAAGCTCATTTCTCGCATAATTATTGATAAGCTTGGCAAATGCTGACTTGAATCCTGTCACATGGGTTCCACCTTCAGGATTCGTGATATTGTTGGTAAATCCTATGATATTCTCCTCGCCGTCCTCCGTCATCAGAAATACTATATCTGCGGCGATTCCGTCCTTCTCCCCCGATATGGCGACAACCGGTGATGTATGTGTGAGTCCCTGGGATATATCCTCAACAAATGCTGCAAGTCCCCCTGGCTGATGGAACACTATAGGCTCCTCGCCATCCCTCTTGTTCTGGAATGTGATCGTAAGATTCGGATTCAGATATGCTGTCTCTTTAATCCTCTGCTTGATTGCGTCCGCCTTGAACTTTACTGTCTCAAATATTGTATCATCAGGATAGAGTGTTACCGTCGTACCTGTTCTCTTTTCCTTGAGTTTTGTCTTTGGAAGCATACCATCAACAAGTTCAGTTGTCGGTATTCCCTTCTCGTATGTATCGTGATAGAGGTAGCCATCCCTGGCAACATCTACTATAAGCTTGTTAGACAGTGCATTTACAACTGCAGAACCTACTCCGTGAAGTCCGCCGCTTATCTTGTAGGTGGAGCTGTTAAACTTGCCACCTGCATGCAACACTGTGTATACAACACGCTCCGCAGGAATTCCCTCCTGCTCATGTATATCGACAGGAACGCCTCGTCCATCGTCAGACACGGTTGCCGAGCCATCCTCGTTGATGCTCACCCATATATTGTTGCAATACCCCGCCAGATGCTCATCCACCGAGTTGTCTATAAGCTCCTGTATGAGGTGGTTCAATCCGCTTCGCCCTGTGTTGCCGATGTACATTCCCGGTCTCAGTCTTACCGGCTCAAGTCCCTTTAACACCTCAATGTTTTTTGCACTATATGACATAATCTTCTCCCATTTTATAAATATATTTACAGATGCCAGAATCCAACAGAAAAAGGAAACCCTTAGAATTATAGCCTAAAAGTTTCCTCCTTGCAAAGTATTTATTGTTCTGACGTGTTATCTGCGCTATTCTCCGGTATCATTTCCGGTTCGCCATCATCCTGCTGTATGATATCAAGGTCGAAGTAGAATACCACTCCATTCTCCACATTGTAAACACCATAGTTCTTGTTGTGAGCCGCCATGGACGCCGCAACTATAGAAAGTCCAATACCGCTTCCACCATACTCTCTCGTCCTCGCCTTGTCCACCTTGTAGAACTTAATGAATACCTTATCAAGCTCATCGTCAGGAATGTTCGGTCCCTCATCATATACAAATACTCTCAAGTTGCCTGTGACGAGTCCATCCTCAGTCCTTCTCGGCTGATCATAGTCCTTATTCGCCGTCCACACTCTGACCTTGCCTCCATCGTTGCAGTAATGAAGTGCATTTGTAAAATAATTGGTGAATACCTGCTCTATCATGAACTCATCTGCATATACGTTGCACACATCATTCAGCTCATCCGCCAGCTCAACTTCCGCATGGTTCTGCTCCACCAGAATGGATGATGAATCCACTACATTCTTTATGAGTGCATCTATGTCAAATACCACAGGATGAACCCTGTCCACTCCAAATTCAAGCTCATTCAGATCAAGTAACTGTCTGACAAGCTTATTCATCTTGCCAGCTTCGTCCAGAATGACATCACAGTAAAACTCCTTGCTCTCATCATCCTCTATAACATTGTCCTTAAGGCCCTCGGCGTATCCCTGTATGAGAGCTATAGGAGTCTTGAGTTCATGGGACACATGGGACAGGAACTCCTTCCTCATCTCATCTATCTGTACCTTCTCATCAATATCCGTCTGCAGCTTAGCATTTGCCTGTTGAAGCTCTGTCAGCGTGTTCCTCAGCTGATATGACATCTCGTTCATACTGTCCGCCAGCTCACCAATCTCATCGTTGGATGCGTGATCCACCTTCACATCGAGATCAAGCTGTGCCATACGATTGGCAACCAACGCAAGATTCTTTATCGGCTTTGCAACCGCATTGCTGATAAAATAGATCACGGCAAATCCAAGTATCGCAACAACCGAGAATACAAAAAAGAAAAACTTTAGTGATATAATTATCGTTGAGTCTACGCTGGAGATTGGTTTTCTGATTACAACCACAAAACCATTGTCAAGAAATCCTACCACATCATAATAGCTGTTTCCGGTATTTTTATCATTTGTGATCTGTATATCATATTTATCTGTCTTTTCAATCTGCTTTCTCTTTATCTTCGGATTATCCGGATTTTTGCCACCACTGTAATTGAAGTAGTCCGCTATAAATGACAGGTTGTTATATACCGCAGCCTCCTCGTTCACCGTCGTGTACACATGCATATTCACGCTGTCGAAGATAAATATCATCGCACCTGACTGATTGATCACATCATTTGCCAGCTCTTTACTGTCTATATCCTCATCCCGGCCGAACAGTTCATTGCAGGAATTGTATGTATCCAGCAGCATCTGTTCCATGCCGTGATAGAAATACTTCTTGATAAAAAGCATGGTTATGGCACACGACATGACAACCATAAATAGTATAGTTGCCGCAAGCGATAAAGTTATCTTTGTTCTGATAGAAGTTCTCTTTGATCCGGTCATCACTCCACCTCAAATTTATAGCCCATTCCCCATATGGTCTTGATATATTCGCCCTTATCGCCCATCTTGCTTCTGAGCTTCTTGACATGAGTATCTATGGTTCTGGCATCGCCAAAGTAATCATAATTCCACACATTGTTAAGTATCTTCTCTCTCGACAGTGCCACACCTTTATTCATGATAAAATACTGCAGCAGCTCGAACTCCTTGAAGCTGAGTTCAATAGGCTTGCCATCTATAGTCACCACATGAGCCGACAGATCCATCTCAATACCTCCGGCTACAAGCTTCTCATCTGAAGCGGCATCCGTTGTTCTTCTGAGTATCGCTGCAACTCTGGCAACAAGTATCTTGGGACTGAACGGCTTCGTTATGTACTCATCTACTCCCAGATCAAAGCCCTGGAGCTCATCGCGCTCATCTGCCTTCGCGGTAAGCATGATAACCGGAACCTGTGAGAACTTTCTTATCTCCTTAAGAGTCTCCCATCCGTCCATCTTAGGCATCATGACATCAAGTATTACAAGAGATATATTCTTGTCATTCATGAATATATCCAGGGCCTGTTCACCATCTCCGGCCTCAAGAACCATATACCCCTCTCTTGTGAGGAAGTCCTTGACAAGCTTCCTCATTCTGCTCTCATCATCAACCATAAGAACCTTTATTGAATCCATATCGTACCTCCACATATAGAATAATATCCAATTTATCTCAATATAACATTGATATTTGTAAAAAATGTGAACTGAGCATATTTTTTACAGTATACCACAGCAAAAAAGCAGTGAACACACTCATGTATCCACTGCTTTTCAAAATATTCTTCTATATCTTAAATACTACTGCGCTGCCTCTGTTGTCTCAACCTCATCTGTCATGGCCTCGCTTGGATCTATAGCCTCTGTGTTGGCCTCTGTTGTGCTTCCTGCCTCACTGGTTGCAGTTGTTGCTATCTCGCCGTTCAACGTTACATTCTCCTTCTGGGCAAGTGCATATACCGCGTCATTGTATGCTGTATACTTGCTCTGGGCGTCTGAGAGAAGCTTCTGTGCCTCTGTCTGGATGTCCTTGTTCTTATCCTTAACAGCAGCCTCAACCTTCTGCATAGCCTCATACTGTGCATTCATGGCATCATAATACTGATCCTTGAGCGCCTTCACCTCGTCGGTCTTGACTTCTATAGCCTGTACGTCGTCAAGAAATGTCTTATAATTTGGAAGCAGATTGTCTGTCAAATCCTTGAGCAGAGCATCTGTATCAACAGCAGTTCCCTCAGCAAAATATGAGTTGAACTTCTTCATGATCTCCGCTTCCTCTGTATCCATCTTAGGGATATCTGTTCCAACAAACTTGATGAACTCATCCTTCACCTCTGATGCAGCCTCTGTGGTTGCCGTCGTCTCGTCTGCCTTCTTGTTTCCACATCCTGTAAATGAGAATGCCAGAACCATAGCCATCATAGTCATAAGTAATCTGCGTTTCATAATCTTTTGTCTCCTTGTTCTTCCTTGTTTTGTGTATGCCCTGCAGTCGCGTCTCCACAAGGTTATGGCAGAATTCGAATAACCTCGAATTCTGCCATCTCTTAGTATACCACCTTAAGACCACAGGTGGCAACCTGCTATTTTCTTCGTTTCTTTTTCTCCTTAGGAGGATTCTCGATCATATACTTCTCGTACATGTCCGGCCTGTGCTCCTTCGTCCTGGTGATAGACTGTTCAAGTCGCCACTCATTTATGAGCTTATGGTTGCCCGAAAGCAGTACATCCGGAACCTTCTTCCCCATGAATTCAGGAGGTCTGGTATACTGCGGATACTCAAGCAGATTGTTATAAAAAGTCTCTATCTCAGCACTGTCCTCGTTATTCAGAACCCCTGGGACAAGACGAGACACAGCATCCACGATAGCCATGGCTGGAAGTTCTCCGCCAGTCAGCACAAAATCGCCTATAGACATATAGTCATCGACTATCATCTCAAGAACCCTCTCATCTATTCCCTCGTAATGACCACACAGAAGAACTATGTCCTCCTTCTCCGAGAGCTCCTGTGCAATACCCTGATTGAAGGTTCTTCCCTGCGGAGTCATATATATGACCCATGGTTTTCTGCCAAGCTTCTCCACCAGTGCCGTGTATGCATCATACACAGGCTGCGCCTGCATGACCATGCCTGCGCCTCCCCCATATGGGTAATCATCCACATGATTGTGTTTATCCTGGGTGTAATCTCTTATATTTATAGCTTCTATATGAAGTTTTCCCGACTCTATGGCCCTTCCCGTGATACTCGTTGAAAGTCCATTCATAACCATCTCGGGGAAAAGTGTCAAAATATAAAAATTCATAATCTACTCCTGATATTTGAACTTAGGTTTAAACCTTTGCCTGTTCACGCTCTTATCTCTCTGTCTTATGAACCGAATCATCCGCCTCCACCATCTCAAATGTCCTGACCTTGACTTTCCTATTCTCAGTGTCCACATCATAAACGAAATCCGGGACAACAGGGATAAGTATCTCCCCACCATCATCCTTTTTTACGACAAATACATCATTTGCCGGAGTCTCCAACACATCATCAAGGATTCCTATGTGTTCGTCATTCTGATCATATACATCAGCGTCAAGGACATCACAAATGAAGAACTCTCCATCCATGAGAGGAACTGCATCCTCCCTGTCAACAAGTATGTCGTAGTTCTTAAAACGCTCTATATCATTTATGTTATCGTATTCTTCGAACTTAAGAATAACCATATTTTTCAAAAATTTGCAAGATGTACAATTGACCTCCAGAGTCTCTCTGCCATTTGACAGATAGCACTTCTTCAAGGTCTTGAAACGATCATTGTCATCTGTTGTCGGATATACCTTAACCTCGCCCTTTATACCATGGCTTGAGGTTATCACACCCACTCTGAGTCTGTCTTCTGTGTTATGTTCCATTCTATCTCCTATATATAACTCATATATAATATAAGGGGGAGTATAAACTCCCCCTCTTAACTCGGTAATAAAATCCTCTGTCATATGAAGATTAAGAAATACCACTTATCCTGCTTATGCAGTTCTACTTAATATCAACGACAACCTTCTTATCACCCTTTGAAGCAGCTGCCTTGACAACTGTACGGATGGATTTGGCGATTCTGCCCTGCTTGCCGATTACCTTACCCATGTCTTCTGGTGCGACAGTAAGGTCTATCTTTATTATGCCGTCTTCTTCAGTCTCGGTTACAGCTATCTGCTCAGGATGATCTACTAGGGACTTTGCAATGATTTCTACTAAATCTTTCATCTCTATACCTCCCAAATGGAACACCAGCCATGCAAAATCGACTTCGTCGATGGCTGGCGCTGCATATCAGCTTTTCATAGAAAAGCTGATACATCCGTAAAATTACTTCTCGATACCTGCCTGCTTTAATAACTTTGCAACTGACTCAGTTGGCTGTGCTCCTGTAGCTAACCACTTCTTAGCAGCCTCCTCGTCGATCTTTACTACAGATGGCTCCTGGTTAGGATCATATGTTCCGATCTCCTCGATGAATCTACCATCTCTTGGTGATCTTGAATCTGCTACGATCACTCTGTAGAAAGGATGCTTCTTATAACCCATTCTTCTTAATCTAATCTTTACTGCCATTGTTCTTGTTCCTCCTAAATATTAATTATCTTAAGCCAAAAGGCATTTTAAAACCACCGCGTCTTCTCTTTCCGCCCATCATGCCTGACATCTGCTTCATCATCTTCTTAGACTGTTCAAACTGTTTAAGGAAGCGATTCACATCTGCTATCTGGACACCGGCTCCATCTGCGATACGCTTCTTTCTGGATGGCGATATCGGATCCTGGAGTGAACGCTCTCTAGGTGTCATGGACAGAACGATTGCTTTTGGTGTTTTAGCAGCGTTCTCATCTATCTCAACATTCTTCATCTGACTTGCCATGCCAGGCATCATGGAAAGGATCTCCTGCATGCCGCCCATCTGCTCGAGCTGAGCCATCTGATCAAGAAAATCGTTGAAATCAAAACTTGCTTTGCGGAACTTCTGTTCCATCTCTTTGGCCTTCTCCTCGTCGATGGCTGACTGGGCTTTCTCTATAAGTGACTCTACATCACCCATTCCGAGGATTCGGCTCGCCATACGATCCGGGTAAAATGGCTCCAGATCGGTAAGCTTCTCTCCCATACCTGAGTACAGGATTGGCTTGCCCGTTACTGCCTTGATTGACAGTGCGGCACCGCCTCTGGTATCACCATCCAGCTTTGTGAGGATGACACCGTCTATACCTATCTTATCATTGAACGTTGTCGCTACATTTACCGCATCCTGACCTGTCATGGAATCCACAGTCAGTATGGTGTAGGCAATGTCCAGATTCTCCTTTATCTCTGCAAGCTCGTTCATCATGTCCTCATCAACATGAAGACGTCCTGCGGTGTCAAGGAACACCAGATTGATATTGTTCTTGGCTGCATGCTGTACAGCCGCCTTCGCAATATCCAGTGGCTTGTTGTTGTCTCCCATGGCAAACACAGGAACTCCAACCTTCTCACCATTCACCTGCAGCTGCTTGATAGCCGCCGGTCTGTATACATCACATGCCACAAGAAGTGGCTTCTTGCCTTTGTTCTTGAACTGATACGCAAGCTTTGCCGCCGTTGTGGTCTTACCTGCTCCCTGAAGTCCACACATCATGATGATCGTGATCTCATTGGATGGTCTGAGCTTGATCTCTGTCATCTCAGAGCCCATGAGCTTATCCATCTCTTCCTTAACGATCTTGATGACCATGTGTCCAGGATTCAGACCCTTGAGAACTTCCTCTCCTACAGCTCTGTCACTCACCGACTTGACAAATGACTTTACGACCTTGAAGTTGACATCCGCCTCGAGAAGTGCTCTCTTGACTTCCTTCATAGCCTCCTTGACATCATCCTCAGTAAGTACGCCCTTGCTTCTCAGCTTCTTAAAAACGTTCTGCAGTTTATCTGATAAACTGTCAAATGCCATAGACATTCTCCCTTCTGATATTATCTATCATCAGAAATCTTCGAGTATCTTATCTGAATAATTCACTATATCTTCAATTCTGCCCGCAAGCCGTTCATCCGAGTTCATCGCCTTGAGCTCATCCGCACATTCCTTGATCTTCTGAACCTGTTCCTGTGCCTTCATGAACTTATGTACCAGCATAAGCTTCTCCTCATACTCCTCGAGGATCTTGTCACAGCGCCTTACCATATCATATACGCCCTGTCTGCTTATGTTGTTGAGTCTCGCTATCTCTGAGTAAGACATGTCATTGTTCACGACATCCTCGTACACGCTCTTCTGATGCTCTGTGAGCAGCTCGCCATAAAAATCATATAACATAGACTGTCTGACTATCTTCTCCATAACAAACTCTCCGTAACGCACTTGCATGTAAAGTGTTTTTGCTTTACCATGGGCTATTCTAATACAGGTGGGATGGGTTGTCAAGTGTTTTTTCTTGACAACCTCACTAAAATTCTAAACTATCTGCATTAAGTAAAAAATATTTCATTCCCATAATCACAAATCCTTCATCATTTCTATACGGCTTTTTCGTTCCATTTACTATAACAATCTTCTTAAATGAATCTGGAATATTCCTAAATGAATTAAATTCCTGTGTCTGTTTTTCTTCAGAAACCATATCATAGGCTACTTGAATATAATATCTCTGACTACCCTGATTCACTACAAAATCAACCTCAAACTGCTTGCGAATAGTTTTTCCATAATCATTCCTTGCATACACATCTACGATACCAACATCCACATTGTAGCCTCTAATAAGCAGTTCGTTATAAACTATGTTCTCCATAATATGAGTAGGTTCCTGCTGTCTGAAATTTAACCTGGCATTTCTAAGTCCCACATCTGAAAAATAATATTTTAAGTTAGCACCCACATATTTTCTTCCCTTAATATCATACCGTTCCGCTTTAGAAATCAAAAAGGCCTCCGCCAAATAATCAATATGATTAGATATAGTCTTATTGCTATAATTGATACCCCGTTCACTTTTAAAAGTATTTGATATTTTAGTTGGATTGGTTGGTGCGCCTATGGCAGAAGCAAGAATATCGACTAAAGTTCCAATTTCATCAACATTTTTAATGTTATTCCTCTCTACAACATCCCTGATATAGACATTGGTAAAAATATTTTTTAGATATTCTGCCTTTTGGCGTTCCACAGAAAATTGTGCTACCTGTGGCAAACCACCATATGTCATATACTCTTCCCAGGCTTCGTCATAATCTCCATCATACGCACTATAGAACTCAGCGAAAGATAATGGATAAATTCTTATCTCATCACCTCTGCCTCTAAATTCAGTTACAATATCACTGGATAAAAATCTCGAATTACTACCGGTCACATATACATCAATATTGCTAATTCTGAGCAAACTATTCAGTACTTCCTCAAATCGCGGCATAAACTGTACTTCATCCAAAATCAAATAATACCTCTGATCATCTTTCATTGCATCCTTAATGTATTGATAACACTTTTTCGGATCCCTCAGTTCTTCGTTTTCGATACCATCTAATGCAATCGCAATAATGTGTTCATTATCTACACCATTCTCTAATAAATAGTTCTTAAATAATACAAATAATAGGAATGACTTTCCACATCTCCTGATTCCTGTGATAATCTTTATCATTCCATTATCTTTTCTTATCTTCAACTGTTCAAGGTAAGCATCTCTCTTGATTTCCATTGTTACACTCCTTGTTTTTGTGTATGGACACATTTTTTAGTAATATTATTTTACTATCCCGTGTCTACTTAATCAATACCAACTACTATTTTATGTGTATTTTCACGTTTTTATGTAGCAGTCAACAATAAAAATATAAAAAATATCTACCCTATACAGATTCAGTTTTTTATTATCTATTTATATCCGCCTCTCTACTATCAAATAATTATCCAATTTGTATACATCTGATAAAACAGCAAATGGCTATGCGATTAACGCATAGCCATTTACGTATTATGTTGTTTCCCAAGTAGCGAAACAACTCTGTTATCATCCCCACTTAAGGCAGACACTCCTTTGTTTAATAATATACTCAACACTATTTTATGTCAATATCGATGAAAATTTTATTTTAATATACCTTCCTAACCTTCTCCACGCCATAAAGCTCTTTGAAGTATTCCAGATCGTCATCCGACTTTATCACCATCACACCCACAAAGCTGCCGTCCTGTCTGTTCTTAAAACCTGCGACCTGCTCGCCGGTGCAGATAGAACACCTGATGACAGCCTCATGCATGTTCTCATCATATGGGAACCTGTTATCTGCATCACCACGTCCAATTTTAAGCCTTGTTATTATATTCCTGATTCCCATTATGTCATCTTCTTTCTCTGTCCGGAAATCTGTCTGTCAAACATCACATCACTTACTTGTCACAGGCAGCAGTATTATCTTCACACTCACTGCTCGATCTGTCCCAGTATATAAGGATCCTTGATCTTATTATCCTCTGCAAAGAACAGTATCTTCGTGAGTACTTCCGATGTCTTTGGATCGTCATCCACAAATGGCAGGAAGATTCTGCCTCGTCTCTGTGAATGTACCGGAAGTACATTTATCATAGGTCCTGCCTCCTGATGTACCACTCCACTTCCAAGGTGGACTGTATAATTGGCGCGCTTGCCCTCTATCACTGCATGGTTCTTTGTAAATGTGACATTTGTCAGTCTGAAAAGCGGCATGGTAAATTCTGCTATCGCCTTTCGCATCTCAACAGTCGAATGTGAGGTCTCTGGATCCACGCCTCCTGCATGCGCCACGGAAACAGCCATGTCCACATCCCTCATGACCTCAGAGAATATGATGTCTGGGATATCCTTGATTCTCATATTCTTTCCTGTCTTTCTATCTGAGAACACCACCCATTCGAGGGTCGGTGACTCTATATCCGCAGGTGAGAACCAGTCTGCAAGCGCGTATATCTGTGCTACTATGTTCTCCTTGTAATACACTTTCTGGAGTCCGTCCTCTATGTCTGCTACCCAATGTCTTGACCTCAGACAGCCAAGTGTCTTCTTCGGCTGGATCTGATTGCCCGCGTATCTGAGGGAATGTTCCATATTCATTTCCTCTTCGGTCTTCACATAGAGTTCTCTGAACACCTGCTTGAACGGCTGAACGATCTTGTTGTCAAATACATACTTTTGTATGTCGTGCCACCTGCCTGCTGTATACATGTGGAATGGGTGTGCAACTGTGAGCTTGGTGTCGTCTGACAAATGTTTGTTTTCATCACCAGCGGTTGTTTCAACAAACACATTGAATCCATCCTCAGTTGCAAATCCAAGAACTACATTCTGACTAGGTACACCAGCACTTTCGCCTCTTGCATTATCTAACTGCACATCACCAGCATCGCTGTTATTCCTCAAATCAATATTCTTGCTATCATCAAGATCACTTGCCACTGATGTAATGTTATCAGCCGTATTATCCAACTCCGTCTTCACACCATCCGGCTCCGCCACCTTGAACACCAGCGCCGCTACCATGTCATGTATAACAGGATTCTCCAGCATGCCCCTGATCTCAGCCCAGGTGTATTCCTCCTGACTCTCCATCGCATCCTCAAGCATCGCCTTTGTACGCCTTGACTGCTCCGCCATCTGCTTCTTGGCATCCATCAGAGCCAATACATACTCATCCTTCTTGATCTTTGCCGGAACGGACTTTAACTGTTTGCCGTTCTTCTCACAGATGACAGCGCATTTGCCGCCGTCCTCCATCTCAAGCCATACGGTCACTTCTCCGACCTCATGCGGCTGAAAATATTCCCTCATGCCCTGAACTACAAGGCTTTCCATACGTAGGGTAAGTCTCGTCACGTCCTGATATCCGGCATTGATCGCCATATTGCGCATAGCTGTAGAAACTGCTGCCGCCTCGCTGGCTCTCCTCTGTGCTCCGAACTGCTTGCTCTCCTTCTTGAACTTCTGAAGGAACATGTACCTGTCCTTTATCTGCTCCTCATTCTCTATCGGCAGGATTCCCACCGCCATGAGCAGATCTTTGTTTCTCTTTGCCTCGATCTCAGCCATCAGCTCGGGCTCAACATATTTGCCAAGTGCCGCATCCGCATATTTTCTCGCCCTGGTGTGCTTTGCACCGTCTGAAATGTATTTCGCCGCCTTGTATATAAGCTGGAATCGCTTGTCACCCAGCCTGTCATAGACTTCGGTAAACCACGTCCTGTCAAATGCACCGTCATTCAGCTCATCCACCTCAAGCGGTGTAAATCTCGCTATCATAGCCTTTCTCTTGTCATCAAATGACTCGTTCATGTGCGCCATGAAGTAATAGCATCCCGCAGTAAATCCATCCCATCCAAGATACTCTCCAACTATATCTATCCACTCCGGAGAATACATAGCTGCCTCTATAAGCCTGGCATCACTTATATCCGTACCTGTAAGATAGGCCTTCAAAGTCTCCGCACTGTCATTTGCATCAGGCACACACGCCTGAAGAAGATGCGACATACTGTTCTTCTTACTGACCTTCTGACGATTATAGTAATAACCGGTATTGAAATACGTTGATCTCTCCAACGTCTCCTTGCCTAGGGCTGACAGTATCCTGACAAAATACTCCGCTCCGAATATTCTTGTAAGCCCGTATATATATGGAGAGAATTCTGTCTCCGTGTCTCCCCTTGTGAGCTCTGCAGAAAGCACAAGCTCTGACATATCAGTGTACAGCTTCTTAGCTATATCCAGCCTTTTCTCGTCCGTCTCCGAGAACTCTCCTTCCGGACTGTGAAGAAGTATCTGCCGCACACTTCTCAGTCTTTCACGCTCCGTATATCCCCACTCATAGCCTCTGGTCTGCACCTTCCTGTTGCGCTCCGTTATAAAACGCATCACGTCAGATACACATTTGAGGCTCCTATCCAGGGAATTCCCCTCAAATGCCATCTTGTACATATAATCCCTGGATATAATGCCACGACTGTATGCGGCAATATAGTTCAGGAGACCAGGAACCGACATGACACTTCCTGTGTGTATCCAGTAATATGAATTTCTATCATTTACAACGTCTGAAGGTATATTAAAGTTATGACACTTTGCAAGGGCATAGTTGTATGGGAACAAATGCCTGAAATCCTCTTCATTCTGCCTTGCCTCGTCAGAATCTTCTTTTACGTCCAATATATCGCTGTCACCATCGATCGCAAGCCACCTTGTTATTATCATGATCTGCTCATTTGTGAGCACACTTCTGTGATATATCTTTGAATCATCACCAGATATACTGCTGCCACCTTTATTCCCGCCAAATGTATATATGAGCTCATCGTTTCTTCCAAGCAGATAGTCTGCTGCCACAACGGCAAGCCTCCTCTTGTCACTATCCATCACATATCTTCTATACAGGAAACCAATTACAGCTCTGGCAATGGCAAGATATCCGAATGCCGGACATTCTTCTATATATATATTTCCAAACATATCCGCCATAAAGCTCTCACAGTACTTCTTGAAATCCTGTTTGTCACTGTTGTAGCCATTCAGATACACATAGAGCTGCATGCACATATACGGAGTCTGAATATTCTTCTCGTAGAAATCTACCCACAATTCCTCACATGCCACTTTGTCACGGTTCACATATATGTTTCCACCTGCCTCACCAAGCAGGCCGATCTCTCCGTCAGCCATCTCATACTCATCATTTTTGTGCTCATCCACAAATGCATCAAATTTTCTTAATATATTTATAACTTCTGAATCAGATGTCGTGTCTTTCTTTTTAGGCACAATCTTTGATTTGAGTTTTGCAAATGCACCCTCGCTCTTGGCAGTCTTGCACAGATTATCATTTGCAATTCCGCTTTCAGGGAAATACTTTTTGTACAGCTCAAGGCACTCAGCCAGATAACTCTTGTCAAATACCGGCTCATAGTCCGCATTTACATCATAAAGTCCATACCCCTCATCTGCACCAGCCCGGTCTGTGCCAACATTTTTTATCTCACGTATAAGAATCTGCTCCTTAGTTGTAACACTGGATCTTCCATTCGCAGACTCCCTCTGCATAGCGTCTATATGACCAACACAATCTGTAAAAAGGTTCTGCCTGTTCTCATCATTTTTGAGCTGGAGCAGCAGATCAAGTCCCGCTGTTCTCTTCTCCTCCTTGGAATCTGCGAGAAGTCTTCCGATGAGATCGTCCATGTCATCACCGTCAAGTTTATAAAGTATAGACAGTACAGTCTCCCTTATGTCTGACTTCTTGTACTTGAGCATATTCTCAAGCTGTACATAATTCTCCGGCGAAAGTTTCATATCCTTAACGATCATCGCCGCCTTGTTTCTGGTATATGTCTCCTTGTCGGCAACCGCATCCACCAGTATGGCACGCTGTCTGTCATTTGCCGGCTGCCTTACAAGCAGAAGCAAAAGCGCATCTCTGCTGTACCTTGCGGAATCTATCTCAGGAACCATCTCCGCTATGTAAGTGATCTTGTCCTCATCCCTGAGAGCGCTTGCACAGACCGCAAGTCTCATGATGATTGCAGATCTGTCCAGATATTCGGCATTCCATGGAAATACACACGGATCAAACTCAAGCCTCTTCTTTGGCATGCGCTCAAGTATGCCCATGAGGATATCGTACATCTCCTGACATTCTTTCCTGCTGTCAAAATATTTGTCCACCTCGGCAAATGTCATTTTCTTAAGTTCATTGTTGTACGATCTGCCGTCTTTATATATGAGACTATTCATATAAGGCTGGTAATCCGACATGAAGCTTGGCATGATGACCGCCATGGTGTCCATCTCGTCTGGGAATCTCTTGATAAATTCCTTTGCAACGCTGTGTGTGTACACCTTTCCCAGACTCATTGCCCTAATATATGTGCCAAATACCAGTCTTTGGTGTCTGCTGCCATCAAGCGCCAGCTTGTTCATCACATGGCATGCCTCGTCCACATCAAAGAAACCATAGCTCCACAGCGCAAGATAGATCTGCATGGCATCCTCGCCGGATAATGCCTCACGCCTTGCATTTTCATCATTCAGATATGTATCTATAAGTAGCAGCTGTTTCTTCTGTATATGGTCAAGCTTGCTCTCCTCGTCAGTCACAAGTCCTGTCCAGGTGGCTACAGCCCTCATGACAGATGAGAATCTCAGAAGATCATTCTCCTTTATCACATGGAACAGGGTCATAAATGCACCTGCCGTTCCATAATCCATGTTCTCACAGATCGCCTGCCTGAGTCCCTCCTGAAGCTTTGCCGCAACGAGCAGCTTGCCTACAGCCTCATGTAATCTTGTGTTGGAGCTCATATATATTCCCCTGAGGATATTGGTCGTGAGCCTTGTCTGCGCACTCTCACCGAACATGATGTCCATGAGCACTTCCTCAAGCTCTGCATTCCCCCTGTCGAGCTCCGCCTGTATCCAATATTCAGATATTATTCTATATCCGTTGCTGTTGCCATCCCTGTAATAGCACAATATATCCTGCGGTAATTTCTCCCTGTAGAGAGATACTATGTCGCATCCGTATATCCCCATGGAGTGATATTCATTCATGATCCTGAAATATCTGTCAAGAAATGCCCCATACCTCTTCGTACGCATGGTTCTTCTGTAATAATACTGGCTTGTCTGCCACTTGATTATGCTGTCTATAGAAGTGTAGAAATCCTCCATCAGATGATCCGGCACCCACCCCGGCAAATGCTTCAGCTCCTTCCTGAAGAATTCCGAGGGTATATTCTTTTCATTCTCAAGAAATGTCTCAAGTCTCTTGCCGATCGTTGACTCTTTTACATCTCCATAGTAATTATCCATCTCCTTAAGAAGCTTCTGCGCATCCGCACTGTAGCTCTTTCTGAGCTTCGTGGAATTCTCGTCAAATACCTCTCTCACTTCATCTGCGATTCTCTTCTGCTCTTCAAGCTCAAGTCTTGTCTTCTTGTCCTCCGCCATTGTAACCCCTTTCTTTATGTTCTACCACATTCTGCCCGCCAACATTGTGAGGCGGATAAATGTGATCTCATCCCCTTCGTTAAACTTCTCTTTCCTGTTCAGCTCCGTTAATTCATCCATACCGCGGAACACTCTGAACAGCCCATCCTCAAATCCCTGAATGGCTGTCTCTACCGCCTCTTTCACATCCGGTTTCTTCTCCCCATAGACGATCCCGAATGCTATCTTTCCTATTCTTCCCATGTCATCGATCTGTTCATCTGTCAGCACTGCATCGCCACGATCCATGCGGGATATGTACTGTGCCACGCATATCTTTACTGTCTCTGTTATGAGTTCCCGTAGCGTACTCGGTGCTGTGTCATATTCAAATGGGACCTTGTGAACTGTGTCCTTACGCTTGCCAAGCTGTTTTATGTTCATGTATAAAGTCATGTGATTCCCCCGAAATCTTGTTATATGTATATTCACATTGTGCAGAAATTGCACATACTGAAATAAATGTTCAACTTGTGCAAAAATTGCACATATTGAATAATAGTGTCTGTTAAGCCACATTAGCACTTTCTTTGAACTTATATGGTCTACGTGTTTTGTAGAGCAAATAAAAATTTATCTTTTCATGTATATTGATTATCGAACGTATGTTTGTTATAATATAAGAGGTGCTACCCTATTCGGTAGGCGGTTAGCCTTCGCCACAGGAGTTTATAGCCTGTGTTTACATAGATACATCCATTTACGGAAATCTATTACGGAGGTTTGTGCTTATGCTTACAACGGAACTTTTTATAGCCATCATCAGCTTATGCATAACATGCTTTGCTCTTGGTTATGCCGTTGGCTCTAAGAGCAATGATAAGAAATAAGACAAAAAAGTAACCGCCCTGTCCTGACAAAACTTGGCGGTTACTTTTTTGTAATTGCAATATCAGGGCTAACCGTCTATCGGTAGCACCTCTTTACACTTATATTAACATTCAACCGCTTTTATGTCAAATATATCGTTTTTATTATTTAAGTATAATCATAAACACTTATTTATCATGCTATAAATTATACACCACGTAATATCAAAAGCAAACAAATAAAACTCCACCCAATCATTCCGGCTCATGTATTTACTTAAAAGCCTTGCCAACAAAACCCAAATGTTATATCGTCTCGTATAAACAAGTACAAAAGGGGATTTCAAAAATGAATTTAAAACTTACAAAACCGGAAAACGCCACCGTTCCCGCATCATATGACGTAGATAGGAATAGATCAGAGCAGCCTTCCGATACGAATTTAGAGCAGATACTGTCACTTGATTGATGGAAAGAAAAAGCGCATAGAATACAACAGGAATATATTCAGCGCAGAACTTGCCGGCGTGCCGCGAAAGCGCAAAAACATCTTTTCCATATAAATGCAAATGGGCCATATGACAGTCAGACATACGTAGACGAGCTCACAAATACCGCCTTTCAGGATAAAGTCCTGAACTTTTATACCTTACAACCCTATATTTTAGAAAACGAGAAAATATTATCCCTAATTCTACAAAACAGGTTGATTAAGGATAAAAATTCGACCGGCTCACGGGCAGGAACAAGTCCTAATGCAATTGCTCCATTCTCTCCCTGAGCACTTCCTCCTCAGTGTATGTGTGCTTTCCAAGAAGTTTATCTCGTTTTCCGCCAAATGCCTTATTCAACTTGCCAAGATTGAATCCAACAAGGAATGCGGCAATAACCGTACCGGCGCCCACGCTTCCAAGACTGTGTATGCAGATCAGGCATGTTACGACCGACACAGCCACCATAGAACAGTCAAATCCGATCTTTACCTTTGAAAATTCAATGTGTGTGACCTCTGAGACAGCCTGCATAACACCCTCCCCGGCAAGTGGGATAAGATCCGCCGGCAGATAAAAGAATATTCCGCCTGCTATGAATATGGTACTCACAAGCATCAAAACACCCCTGACAACTATGTTATCTGTTGATGGCAGAAATGTCGCAAGATAATTACAGAACGTCGTAAAGTATCCAAATACTACTCCAACCACTATCTGAAGGAGATTTATCGGTTTGAAATTCTTTCGAAGTATAATGATCTGTATAAGCACCAATGCCGCATGGAATATGATCGTTGCCTTTCCCATCTCGATTCCCCATACACATGTCATCGTATATGGTATAGAGCTAACCGGCGACACTCCCAGATTGGATTTGACTGAAAGTGCTATTCCTATAGTCATAATAAACAGTCCAACAAAATACATTGGGATTCTTACCTTCATGTTCTTCATTACTCTGCTCCTCTTTTTCCAAAAACGGATCATCGTTCTATATATTTTGCAATGACAGATATTAAAATACTCATGTCAACCGGCTTCGCCACATGGTCATTCATTCCTGCTTCATTAGCTTTCAGCCTGTCCTCCGTAAATGCATTTGCTGTCATTGCAATGATCGGTACCTTCTTTGCATCCACTCTGTCCAAAGACCTGATCATCTTTGTGGCTTCATAACCATTCATGACCGGCATCATAATGTCCATAAGAATAGCATCAAAATCACCAGATTCACTTTTTCTGAACAGCTCAACAGCTTCCTTACCATTCCATGCTTTTGTCACGTCCGCACCTTCATTATGAAGCACAAATTCTGCAATTTCCATATTCAGCTCATTATCTTCTGCCAGAAGAATATGCAGTCCCTTTATAGATTTTTCTGATACACACTTCTGCTCTTCACGTTTATTCGCATCTAGATCTATTTTAAACGGAACCCTGATCACAAAGGTAGTTCCTTCGCCTTCTTTGCTTTCAAAGGTAATTGTTCCACCCATTTTCTCGACCAGATTTTTTACAATCGGCATTCCCAGGCCTGTTCCTGCAAATTTTGTGCGGCTTCCTGTGTGTTCCTGCGTGAATGGTTCAAACACACATTTCTGGAACTCCTCAGTCATTCCGATTCCTGTATCCCGGCAGACAAATTCCATTGTCGTCATTTCTGGCTGTTCGGATGGAATTTCCATGCAGCTGATATATATACGTCCGTTTTCTCTATTATATTTCACCGCATTCGACAGGATATTCATCATCACACGTTTCACATACCCTGGACTTCCAATAAAATTCTGGTGTGTGATTTCTTTTTTCTCCCACACGATCCGGATATTCTGTTCTGCAGCCATCGGCTCGATCACAACGAATACTTCCCTTGAAATACTGCTCAGATTAAATGGAATCTCTTCCAGAACGATTTCACCAGACTCAAGCTTACTCATATCCAGAATATCATTTACCAGTTCCAGCAACAGATTGGATGCCTCTTTAACCTTTGTCCTGTATTCCGCCTGCTTCTCCATATCATCTGCATAATAGTCTGCCATATTGACCAAACCGCAGATTCCATTGATCGGAGTCCGGATATCATGGCTCATTCGCTGAAGGAACTCCGTTTTTGCCTCATTGGCGGCTTCTGCCTTTTTTGCAGCTATCAGAAGTTCTGCTTTATATTTTTCGTCTTTTTCCTGTTCCAGTTTCTGATGTGTAAGATTGGTTCTGTATGCCCAGAACCAAAATGTACTGAACATCAGCAAATAAAGAAAAATAACACCTGCTACACTCAATGGAAGGTTATGAAACACTTCTGTGTCCGGAAGATATGCATAAATATAATAATCTCGCTGCTTCAGCATGATACCGTAACATCCAGTTCCCTCATTCTTCAAATGATAAATATGCTGACTGTCTGTATGCTTTTTCATTTCCTGAACAACCTCGTTACCAGTTGTATTCTGCCCCAGAAGGCTCTCATCGTTACTGGCAACAACTATTCCATCATCTGCAATAATTATTGTTCCATCTTTATGGACACTATAGCCGTTTAAAAGCCTCTGTATCGTAAGGGTATAATTTCTAGCAAATTCAGGTGATGTGTAATAGTAGATTGCCACAATACCCGGTGCATCTTTTCTGGCGCAGGCTGCAATATCAATATATGATCCATCTTCCCTGGTAAACCGTTCTGAATAAGATCTTTCTTCATATCCGGCAAAATCCATGATAATTTCTTTTTGCAGATACTCCGTAATCTCGTTGTACAGAAATTCATCCGTGCTGTATTCACAGTCCGTCTTTCCTTCTTTATCCAGTACAATGATACCATCCACCCAGAGCGTCTGCAGATTTTCTTTCAGAAATTCCTGACTCAGCTGACCACCGTTTTCTGTTTCCATGTCGATATTCGTACTCATCTGTCTGGCACTTTCAATCGCACGGAGGAGACTTTTGGATTCCGAAGATTCATTATAATGGGTGTAGCTTGAACACTGCACTTTGACATAGTTTACAATCTCCAACATTCTTTTCTCTGCTTCTGTTTTTTCTGCGTTGAAGAAATAGAACAGAAAGGCTATTGCCACACAGATTCCAATCAGACCACCGAGCAGCCGGATTCGTTTTTCTTTCTTCTTTCTCTTAATATCCAAGATCATCTACCTCCAGATACTTCTCAGGATTATCCAGGTATTTTTCAATGATTTTCAGGGATGTGCCATCCTGACGCATTTCTTCCAGCGTCTGGTCCATCTGCTCACAGATTCCTCTGTCATCATCTTTTGCGAAAGCAACACCTATCCCCGTAATCATCAGCGGTTCTTCTAGAATACGGAAGCTTGTGTTATAATCCTTCATATACTGGAAAATCGATTCCTCATGTGCGGCAACTGCATCTACATATCCTTTCCCCAGAAACGTATAGATCAACTCCCGGTGTGCAAGACTGATCAGATTTCCCAGCTTGGGGATTCTTTCATCTGTCCGATTCAGAAAGATGCCTTCCGGTTTGGTTGTGGACTGGACAGCCAGGTTCTTTCCCTCCAGGTCACTCAGTTTATAGATATTGCTGTTCTCATTTACAGCAACCACCTGACGGCTTGCTATATATGGTCCCGCCCAGCGATAATCGTCAAGGCGTCCTTCCATGGAAAAACAACCCATGATACAGTCAATCTCTCCGCTCTCCACCAGTTCTTTTTTCTTCTCCCAGTTGATCTGTACAACCTCCACCTGATATCCCATTCTTTCGAAAGCTTCTGTAGCCAGTTCTACATCAATTCCTGTCGGGATTCCATCCTCATTCAGATAATTGTATGGTGGATAACTGTCACTCCCGAGCGTGATGATGGGTTTTTCCATTTCTTTTCTACTGTCACCTGTGTTTGTGCACCCTGCCAGGGTGACTGTTAAGATTCCCGCAAGCAGAATGCCTGCAATCACTCTTTTTCCTATCATTTTCCGTCTATCCTTAACTATTTTTTCGTTTTTTCATATCTGATTTCCTAATAAAATTATTATGGTTACATCTATGAAATATCATCATAAAAAAACACTGTCCTACAGACAGTGCACCTAATTTCATGCAACTGGCTGCCATTTTAAAGGCCCTGTAGCTTTGCGTCCCAGACTTTCATCTGGTTTGCCGATTATCATTTTTTAACTTTTAAACTTATGCCCAAAAAAAGAACAGCCGATATATACATTCGAACTGTTCTTCTACTTCCGAAGTCCACACAACATTGACATCACTGTTTCCTGCTCATTTGTACTAAGATCGTTCCATATCTTTAAAACGTCTTTCTGCAAAAGTCATTTTCGCTTATATCTTTTTTATAATATCATAGGATGTTACGTTTGTCACATAAAACTTTGAAGCGCAAATCATTTTGTAAACCATTCAAAGCAAAATATTAGGCAATACCATTCAGCAAACTCTTTGCCTGTTTTATGTTAAGCACCTCCGTCCCCCATCTCTACCTATAGAAAAAAGATCCAGGCACAACTTATACGTCATGTCTGGATCTTTCTGAAATGTCTATAAAGAAATTATTTTATTGAATATATCTTACTTTTTGATAACCGCTTTCTTAGACACACCCCTTGCTACCAGAAGTTTCTTATAGTAAGCAAGCTTTGATGCCGGTACTTTTACGGTCATCTTTGCGTATGTTCCTGTAAAGGCAGCAGCTCCTACCGTCTTTGTGGTCATGGCTGTGTTTCTCACCACAAGTGCCTTGAGGTTCTTACATCCGTAAAATGCCTTTGAACCTATGGTCTTTACATTCTTGCTTATAACAACCTTTGCAAGCTTTGTATTACCCTTGAATGCTCTGCCTCCTATGGCAGTGACCTTGAATGTCTTTCCGCCAAGCTTTATCGCATCCGGCACAGTAACAGAAGTTGTCTTCTTGACAACCGACACAAGAGTTACTGTTCCCCTGCCGCTTGTGGATGCATTTGTTATCTTATATCTGTAGTTTCCGTATGTGTATACCTTTCCGGCCTTTGTAACTATATTGAAGTATCTCACCACACTTCCACCATAGTTGCCAATTCCGGTTATGACTACCTTTGCCTTGCCGAAGTTCTTATTAGAATAGCATGTTATCTTGTAATTCTTATTCAATGTGAGCTTGGTCTTGCCGTACACCACCTTGGTATTTGGCTTTACTGCCTTGCCTGTATACATAACCTTTGCTGACACAGCCACCTTTGCCTTTTTGATATCTCTCTTTGCAATGGCAAATGTCAATGTAACCGTGCCTTTGTATTTTCCTTTGCCCTTTACGACCGCCTTGGCTGTTCCGGCATTTATATTCGATGAATATGTAACTGTGTAATCTGTGCCAGATACAAGTGTGGTATTTCCGACACTAACCACTACTGCAGGAGTTATCTTCGCTCCCGTATATGTAGCCTTGTAGGATGCCTTCTGTGTCGCCTTATAAATTACCTTTGCGCTCTTAGATATGTCAACCGTTATCCATGTCCACACAGCCTTCAGTGTAATATCTCCATCCACGGCTCCATACAACGCATCGGCCACATATGTCTTACCTGCATTGTCGGTCCATGTCAGGCTGTACCCAGGCTTTGATGCTGAGTAAGCTACACCATCTTTTGTAGTTATATCGAGCTTTGAGATATCAAGTATTGAACCCTTGTTGAATGACGATACACAGATCTGATCATCATTCTCATCGACAAATGTCACCTTGACCATAACAATGCTCTCACCCGTGCTGTCTACAGGATCCTTTGAATACGTCGGATCTCCGCCTATAACGGCATCTCCGTCAACTATGATCTTTCCATCGTCTGATCTGACACCAAATGATCCACCTGTACTTGAACCTGATGCATCTGCTGTGATCTTTCCGCCTACAAGCTTTATAGAATTATCCGCTGATATAACCGACTCATCCTCGCCAAGAGCTGTGGATGTGGCATCAAGCAAGCCACCTGTCATCTCGACATCCTTCGCTGCAACGGCCTCCGACACTGCCTCTATCTTGTTGCTGCCACCGGATATCTTCACTGTGCCAGCTGATTCAACGCCCTTGCCCTCAGACTTTATCTTTATGCCTGATATCTCAACATCTCCGTCAGCCTTCACCGCCGGAGCATCCGGTGTTGATGAGACTATCACTGATGAATCGCCATTTCCATTTATCTTCACAACACCTGATCCCGCAGAATTCTCCATACATTTGATTCCATCTGAGACGATATTGTTTCCAAGCACACTGATCACGAATGTTCCAGAATTGCCTGGATCTACTGTGAGTTTCTTTAACACAGCACTGTCTATCGTGATACTGCCTGCTTTTCCGGTATCAACCGCCACATCTGCGCCATCGCCCGTCACAGTATAATCACCGCTCTGTGTAAATGAAACCAGTATATTTTTACCGGACTCAGACACTCTTACAGTTGGATTGCCATTGCCATCTACCAAAGCTCCAACATATTCACTGTCGCCAAGTCGTCCAACATCTATTGTGTATGGATCTGACACAAGTGTCACAATCTCAAGTGCCTTACTCATTGCACCGGCATTCAGATTTGAAGTTGCCTTCATTCGTCCATATACATAATACTTTGTAAATGCCTTGCGTCCTGCAAAATATGCGCCGTCCTGCCATGTGAGACTATCCGCATCATCGACAGGAACTGTAGATATTGCATATTCAACTCCTGTATTTGTACCTGATACATAGCTCTCAACTGTTACAGATAATGATGAAACTGCCTTTTTGGCAAGTGACACACTAGCTGTGTTCTCAGACTTTGCGACTTTCGCTTTAAGAAGTATATTCGCTGTTCCATTTGCTGTTGTGATCACAAGTGTATCGCTATAGCTTCCTGCAGCAAGGCCTGTCACAGGTCTCACCTCAACAGAGGTCTCCTGTCCGGCTGCTATCTGACCTGCAGGATATACTGTGATCTGGAAATTACTTCCGGTCTTGAGACTCGCCTTCACATCGCTCAGCTCAGTCTCGCCACAATTACTTAAGCCTATGCGTTCTGAAGAAACATCCCCGTATCCATAGACAAGAGCATTCCATGCCTTTCCAGAAGTTTCGCATGACAGTTTTCCCGGCTCAAGAACCTTGACTTTGCACACAGCCTTAACTCCTGAACCATCCTTTGCCTTTGCGGTGATGGTGGCCGTTCCAGCTGTAAGTGCCGTTATCTTGCCATTCTGAACTGATACCTTTGTCCTGTCAGAGCTTGTCCACACGAGTGAGCTGTCTGTCGCATCCGCTGGTGTGACTGTGGCTTTTATCTGTCCACTCTCACCTACCTTCATAGTAAGTGCCGTTTGGTCAAATGTGATTCCTTTGACTGGTATAACCTGAGTTTCCGTAGAAGACTCTGTAGTCTTTTCTGTTGATGAACCTGTTGTTGATCCTGTCGAACCCGTGCTGGATCCAGATGAAGGATTCTTTGTTGCCTTCTCTGTGGTAGTTGTCTTTGTTGTAGTCTCAGTGGTGACATTTCCACCTGATTCACCGCTTATCGTCCTAAGCTCTGACGACACCTCGCTCTTTGGAACTACCTTCTGTGCTGCCTTCTCCTCATCTGTTCCGCTGTTCTTTACATACAGATAAAGTCCAGCTGCTGCACCCACAAGGCTTGCATTATAGTCCAGTGCAACCTCGTTCTGGTTATAATCTTCTGAGCTATCTACATAGGATGTACTCGAACCCGCCGGACCGCCAACCAAAGCGCCGACTAGTACATGTGCCTGCTTTGTATATGCATTTCCAGTTACAGAACCCTGATATCCGCTTGAGGCTCTGTGATGAGGGTACTTTGATGAATACTTGTTGTAACCGACAACAAAACACTTTGAACCTGCATTGTTGCCAAGTATGTACTTCATCTGACCATTTGCCCATGATGAATAATCATTCTTTCCATATATAGTATCATACAGAAGACCTGTCATCTGATGAGCAGTGTTATATCTCGCCGATCCCCAGCTGTCTATCAGGCAGAAATTGTTATCTCCTGACTGTGTCTTGCTTGCTATAAGTCCTGACTGGTTCTCCACGAACACGCTCTTCTTGGATGAATTAGGACTGTAGAGCAGAGCCGCCTGAGCCACGTTATTCCAGCAAAGAGCCCAGTTAGGATTTGTTCTGCCACCATATACATTATTGTATTTTGTTGCATATGCTGATTTTCCTGTAGCCTTGTACAGAAGAGCCGCCGCAAGGGCATAGTCATCTTCCCATGAATCTGAGTTATAGAAACCTGATGCCGGACCCGAGCTGTTCTTCTTAGCCTTAGTATCCGCATATGTGAAAAGCTTCTCCGCATAGGAAAGCGCTTTCTTATCCTTGTAATTTATATAATATGCCGCAAGTGCCGCCGCTGTCTCTGAAACGATATCTGTACACGTATCCGAATCAGATGTGAATGTTGCCTGTCCACTTCTTGATGACTGCTTTTCCGGAGCTCCCCAGTATCCATGATCGACATTTCCATCACCGACCTGATAACAGAAAGCCTGAACCGAGCCATCACTTCCAAGGACTGTGCATCCCTCGAAATAATCAACGAATCTGTCCATGATCCTCTTATAGTGTGCCTCTGTAGCAGTATCCGCAAATGCCTCGGCAAACTCCATGTGCGCAAGTCCTAGAACTGTAGCCGAATATGCCTGTGGCAGACCAAACTTGGCATGATCTCCCGCATCATGGTATCCACCGCTGACATCCACAGTCTTTCCATTATATGTTGTTTTTGCATCCTCAGTATGGCAGTTTGATCTCCAAGAAAACTCACTCTTTGCAGATACATCACTTCCGCACATATTCGCATCATAAAGATACAGTGACTCCTGAAGAAGCTTTGCATAGTTGTACTCAACATCCGTATTGATCTCGCCTGTGTTGTCCCCGGCTCCGCCAGATGATGATGAAAGTGAACCGATAAATGAGTCAAATGCACCTGACTGTGAGCTGTAGTACACCTTGACACCTGTTATAGACACACCATTTGCCGTGCCTGTGTAGCCAAGCTTTGAATAACTCACGCTCGATCCGGCATTTACTGCACCTGACTTCTTGGATGTGTTTGGATATATGTACAGCTTTCCATCACTGAATACACCCTTGAGGGCTGACCAGCTACTGTAATCCTTTACTGCAGTTACTGAACCATTCACATCAGCCACCGCTATCCAGTCTGCTATGTATGAATTGCTCTTGTTATTTATCGTTATCTCTGTCTCGTAGTAGCCGTCTCCCTTGGCTGTTCCATCTCCATCGGCAAGGCTTGCAGTTACGCTTGAGCTTGTGTTTCCTATAGAATCAAGATCCGCACTTCCTTGTCCGCTGCCTCCCGAACCGCCAGACTCACCTGTTGAACCTGAACCGCCTGAACTATTCTTTGTTCCGGCAAGAACCGCTGATACAATTCTGAACTTTATCGTACTGCCCGCCTGAAGGTTCGCCACCTGTATTCCAAATGCCACCTTCTCCGTGCTGGTTGTGCTGATAGATGACAGATCAAGTACGGTCCCAAACTGACCGCTCTTGGACAGATCTATCCACTTGTCATTATTCGACCAGGAAGATCCATATGATGCAAATGGCATAACTCCCGCATTCTGTCCACTTGCAGCGGTAAATGTGTCAACCGCATATGTGATCTTAAGCGTCTTGTATCCCGCATCCGCAATAGCCTTCATGGATGCCAGATCTGATGAAGGCGAAAATCTGATCTCCGCCTTTCCATAATCACTCCACTCATCTGTTGCCGCAGTCACCGTCTTCCAGCCGGTGTCCGGTTTCAGATCCTTTGTGATGCTCTCTGCCTTAGCTGTGATCTCCGGCCATGTTATATTGCCGATGATCATGCATAAGGTGAGAACATATGCCAGGATCCTGCTCGCTGCTTTCTTTCTCATTTCCCTTTTCCTCCTTGTACTTCCTTTTCTACCAGAAAAAAATACCCTATTATTAAAAATATAGCACAGAAAACATCTTCATGCGACCCAATAATCCGTCATTATTTATCCGCATAATTACCAATGTTTTCTGTGCTATTTTACCAACACCTTGTTTCCAAGTATTCTCTTTGAATTCTCTATGTCATTTGTCATCTGGGCCTTGAGCTCATCCAGGCTTCCAAATTTCTTCTCACCTCGGATCTGCTCGATAAGCTCCACCTTGATGACCTGTCCATATATGTTCCTGTCAAAGTCGAAGATATTCGTCTCTATGGTGATATTTCCTTTGTCGTTGACTGTAGGATTGTCTCCTATGTTGGTGATTCCCATATAGACTCTGAAAGGATCCTCATATCCCGTATGCTTCCCCCGGATTATCCTGATCCTTGAAGCATACACACCAGCCGGCGGGTACAGCTTGCGCTCCTCCGGCAGCATATTCGCAGTCGGTATTCCTATTGTCCTTCCAAGCTGTTTACCGGACACCACTTCACCTGTCATACTGTACGGTCTACCGAGCATCGGAATGACCGACCTCACATCTCCCTCAGAAATATTCTTCCTGATGACAGTTGAGCTGACCACCTCGTCATCCTGTTCCAGCTTGTCTATGACTATGACCTTATATCCATACTCGTTCGCATAGCTTCTGAGGGTATCCACATCGCCCTTTCTGTCTCTGCCGAATCTGTAATCGCTTCCAACCACCACATATCCGGCTCTCATCATACCCACCAGTATATCCCTGATAAAAGCCTTCGGCTCTGTGGCTGCAAATTCATCGTCAAACGGATACTCAACCAGGACGTCAACTCCAGTATCAGCTACTACCTGTGCCTTCTCGTCAGATGTATATATGGTCTTCATATTACTTACATCAAACACATGGTTCTCCCTCATGTCAAATGTGAACACGACACCCATATAGCCTTTTTTCTGCAGTTTGAGCACCTGTTCTATCAATAACATATGCCCCTGGTGTATGCCATCAAACTTTCCCAGTGCAACCGCCGTGCGCTCTGTGCTATTTAGTTGTATCTTCTTTGTATCCTTTATATGAATCATAACTGTCTGTCCTTAATTGCTCACCGGAAACATCTTAAATGGCACATACTGCCTCTTCTCATCACTGTATTCATACAGTGCCGCAAATCTCCCGTTCTCATCGTACACCTTGACATATGTGTCCCTGTATATCTGATCTTCCATAAATGAATCCGCAGAAAGTTTATTGCCATTTGCAAGGAGTTTCTCACCCTTTGCTGATATATGGAGTTCTGGAATATCCGGCATAAGCTTGTCTGTTGTGAGCACATGCTGCATGAGTGTCCCGTCATCCCTTGCCTTCTCCACCTCATCAAGCGTCAGACTTTCTTCTATAGTAAAGCCCTTCACCTCGGTTCTGACAAGCTTCTCCATCACCGCACCACAGCCAAGCTTCTCTCCTATATCCCTGCACAGGCTTCTGATATATGTTCCCTTGGAACAGCTCACATCGAATGTCACCCTCGGAAGTTCTACCGACTGTATGGTGATACCATGTATCGTGACCAGTCTCGGCTCTCTCTCTATAACCTGTCCGGCTCTCGCCAGCTCATAGAGCTTCTTACCATTTACCTTGATGGCTGAATACATAGGCGGGATCTGCATGTAATCGCCTACAAAACTCATCACCGCAGCCCTGACTGTCTTCTCATCAGGATATACATCTGTCACGTCTGTCATGACTCCTGTCACGTCTTCGGTGTCGCTGGTCTTTCCGAGAAGCATGGTACATGTGTATGTCTTGTTCTTCTCAGTGAGCAGATCGCACATCTTCGTAGCACTTCCCAGACACACAAGAAGAACTCCCTCCGCCATGGGATCGAGAGTTCCGGTATGACCTATCTTTTTCTGTTTTAATATACCACGGAGCTTTGCCACCACATCAAATGACGTGAACCCCTGCTCCTTATATATATTGATAAATCCATCTATCATAACTATTTCAAATCCAATCCAAAGTCTTTTACATCAGTCCGCTGTATCAGTACCTGTTCCAGATCACATCTTTTCTGCAATTTATCAGCCAAGCTGTTTCTCTATATCCGCAACTATCTCCGCAACTATCTTTTCCGGATCACCTGACATATTGCAGCCCGCAGCCTTCACATGGCCGCCACCACCGTGACTGCACGCGATCTCACTCACGTTCACGATATCATTTGCCCTGAGGGATATCTTGTAATTATCCTCACCAGCCTGATACATGAAGAAAGCAACCTCAGTACCTGATGTCAGTCTGAGCTGATCCACGATTCCATCCGTATCCATCTTGCTGGCACCAAATCTGTCAAAGTCCTCCTTTGTCAGAAGTGTATGGGTTATCTTTCCATCTGCAAACTGCTTCATGTTGAGAAGCGCATAGCCCAGAAGCTTATTCTGTGTGAGCGTCTTCTTGTAGAAGGTTTCATCTATGACAAAGCTTGGTCTTGCCCCCTTCTCTATAAGAATTCCCGCTATAGTCATGGCTGCCCTTGTTGTATTGCTGTGCTTAAACACTCCCGTATCGTGGACTATTCCGGTATACAGGCACTCTGCACACTTCTGATTGATCTTATCAGCGTCAAGGAGCTTGAATATGGCTTCCGCAGCAGAACACGCACCACTTTCCACATAACATACATCTCCAAAACCCTTATTGGACACATGGTGGTCTATACACAAGGTTCTCTTCGCAGTCTCATAATATCTGACAAATGGTGTGAATCTGTCCATATCTCCGCAGTCAAGCGACATAAACAGATCATAGGTCTCGTCATCTGCCTCATGCTTTACAGTAGATGCACCATTCAGGAACATGAACACATCCGGGAATTCCTGAAGATATACCTGAACCCTCTTGTCAGGGTAATTGCTTGTAATATAGTTATACATTCCAAGTGTTGAACCTATACAGTCACCATCAGGATTGATATGTCCTGTTATGGCTATGCTGTCTGCGTTCTCTATCTCCCTTATAAGATCGTTCATGATATACCTCCTTTTAAATTCTCATATTATATCCTACTCTTCAAACTCATCTTCACTCTCTGAGTTTTCATCTGTACTCTCGTCAGCATCGCCATGCTTTCCGAGAGCCTCATCTATCTTGTGGGACATACTGACACCATACTCTATGGACTGGTCCATGATAAATGTTATCTCCGGTGTATTGCGCAGATTTACAGAATGAGCAAGCTCTCTTCTGATATATCCCATTGCGCTGTTCAACCCTGCAAATGTGGAATCAACAGCATCCTGGTCACCCAGGACACTGATATATGCCTTACAGAACTTGAGATCAGGTGTGACAACCACATCAACGACCGAAGTCATAGGTGATATTCTTGGATCCTTGATCTCACGGCTGATGATCCTGCTGAGTTCTCTCTGGACCTCACCGTTGATCCTGTTATTCTTTACACTGTTTTTTCTCATATCTATTACTACTTTCTAGGCACCTCTACCATCTCGTATGCCTCTATCTGATCTTCCTCTGCAACGTCCTGGAAGTTCTCAAATACCATACCACATTCGAATCCTGACTTAACTTCCTTTACGTCATCCTTAAATCTCTTGAGTGAAGCAAGCTTTCCTTCAAATATAAGATTGCCCTCTCTTGTGATCCTTACGCTGCAGTTTCTGTTGATTGTTCCGTCGAGAACATATGAACCGGCAATGACACCGATACCAGAAGCCTTGTACGTCTGTCTGATCTCTGCGTGTCCGATGACCTTCTCCTCATATATAGGATCAAGCATACCCTTCATTGCTGAATCAATATCCTCTATTGCATTGTAGATGACTCTGTACAGACGAACATCTACGCCCTCGCTGTCAGCCATATCCTTTGCTCTCGCATCCGGTCTGATATTGAAACCAATTACGATGGCATTTGATGCTGACGCAAGAATTATATCTGACTCGTTGATAGCACCTACACCTGCATGTATACACTTGATGACAACCTCGTCATTTGAGAGCTTTAAAAGGCTCTGTTTAACGGCCTCAACTGAACCCTGTACATCTGCCTTGATGATGATCTTGAGTTCCTTGAGGTTACCGGCCTGGATCTGGCTGTACAGATCGTCAAGTGACATTCTCTGCTTTGTATCTGCAAGAAGCTTCTCCTTACCCTGCGAGATATATGTCTCTGATATGGTTCTTGCTTCCTTCTCATTGTCAACTGCCATGAATATCTCACCTGCGTCAGGAACTGTGTTGAGACCCTGGATCTGTACAGGTGTTGATGGAAGAGCCTCTGTAACTCTCTCACCTCTTGAGTTGGTCATGGCACGTACCTTACCATGTGACGCTCCTACAGCGATGTAATCTCCAACGTGGAGTGTTCCCTTCTGTACAAGCATTGTTGCAACAGGTCCACGTCCCTTGTCAAGCTCAGCCTCGATGACGATACCTCTTGCCTTTCTGTTTGGATTTGCCTTAAGTTCAAGCACATCCGCTGTGAGGAGGATCATCTCAAGGAGATTGTCGATACCTTCCTTAGTATGTGCAGATACAGGGCAGAATATTGTTGAACCGCCCCAATCCTCTGGGATCAGCTCGTACTCTGTGAGCTCCTGCTTAACTCTCTCTATATTCGCACTTTCCTTATCGATCTTGTTGATCGCTACTATGATCTCGATTCCGGCAGCCTTTGCATGGTTGATAGCCTCGATTGTTTGTGGCATAACACCATCATCGGCAGCTACAACAAGGATAGCGATATCTGTACTCTGTGCACCACGCATACGCATCGCTGTGAACGCCTCATGTCCAGGAGTATCAAGGAATGTGATAGTCTGGCCATTTACATCGACAACAGATGCACCGATCGCCTGTGTGATTCCACCAGCCTCGCCCGATGTAACCTTTGTCTGTCTGATCGCATCAAGGAGTGATGTCTTACCGTGATCAACGTGTCCCATAACGCAGACTACTGGAGGTCTTGGAACCATGTCCTTCTCGTCCTCTTCGTCCTCCTTCAGGAGTTCCTCGATCACATCTACCTTCTCCTCTTCCTCAGCTATACAGTTGTACTCAAGTGCGATCTCTGAAGCCTCGTCAAATGGAAGCTCTGAGTTCACATTGACCATCTTACCTGCGAGGAACAGCTTCTTGATAAGTGCTGTTACAGGAGTCTTTACCGCATCAGCCAGCTCCTTGAGTGTTACAACCTCAGGAAGTGTGATGGTTCTGATTGCATCCGGATCCTCCTGTGATGCCTGCTGCTTCTTCTGTGGCTTGTTCTTCACATTCTTCGCAAGTCTGCTGATATCAGCCTCGACCTCCTCAGGTGATCTTCTGTTGCCCTTACGTGGCTTGTTCTTATCTCTGTTGTAATTGTCTCTGTTCTGGCTCTTTAAATCCTTACCTGGCATCTCCTTGGCATCGAAGTCCTTGCGGTCTCTCTTGAATGGTGCTCTCTTCTGAGCTGGGCTGTCATCCTCGTCATCCTTGCCAAATGGCATATTGATACGGTTGCTGAAACGGTTGCCACCATCTCTGTTAAAGCCTCTTCCGCCCTGGTTTCTATCTCCATTGCCGAAGCGTCCGCCACCCTGGTTTCTGTCTCCGTCTCTGTTAAACCTTGGTCTGTCACCCTGGCCGTCCCTGTTAAATCTTGGTCTGTCACCCTGGTTTCTATCACCATCTCTGTTAAACCTTGGTCTGTCATTCTGGCCGTCTCTGTTAAATCTTGGTCTGTCACCCTGGTTTCTGTCGCCATCTCTGTTAAACCTTGGTCTGTCGCCCTGACCGTCTCTGCCTCCTCTTGGTCTGTCACTCTGATTTCTGTCCCCCTGGCCATCTCTGCCGAATCTTGGTCTGTCACCCTGATTTCTGTCGCCCTGGTTCCTGTCGTTGCTGAATCTGGCTCTGTCTGAACCGCCCTGTCTGTCGTTGTTAAATCTGACTCTGTTACCGTTGTTATTCATCTTGCCGCCGTTCCTGTCCTCCCTGGCAAATCTTACATGATTGCCAGAACCCTGTCTGGCTGCTGAATTGTCATCCCTTGAAGGATTCTGCTTCTGCGCGTCCGCCTTTGGCGCTGCAGCAGGCTTTGCTGTCTCAGGCTTTGGCTGCTCTGTCTTAGGCGCTGCCTTTGGAGCCTCCTGCTTTGGTGCTGCAGGCTTTGGGGGCTCAGCCTTTGGAGCCTCGGCTTTTGGCGCAGTCTTTGCTCCAAACTTAGCCTTGATTATTCCAACCATCGAATCGTCCAGATTGGACATATGACTCTTGATTTCTATTCCCTTTGCGCCAAGGGTATCTATGATATCTTTATTTGAAATGTTTAACTGTTTTGATAATTCGTGTACTCTGATTTTAGCCAAATGTTACACCTCCATGTTTTCATTTACATTCATGTACTTTATGATCTGATTCCCGAATCCCTCGTCAAGTATCGCAATGGATGTTCTCATCTCATTGCCACTGTACTTGCCAAGCTCATCCTTTGTCCCGTACTCATAATAAGGAATCCCATAATAATTACATTTCTGGTCGAAAAGTTTCTTCGTATTGTCAGAAGCGTCCTTCGCCACAATGACCACGTACGCGCTCTGATTCTTAACTGCTTTCTCTACTGAGAAATTGCCACTGCACAGCCTTCTGGCTCTGGCACACAGAGAAATTAACGAGTAGATCTTGTTATTCTTCAATGTCACGCAGCTCCTTGTCTAATTGTTCATACACCTCAGCAGGTATGCTGACCTTGAAAGCCTTCTCAAGTGCTTTGCTTCCAACCGCCTTCTTAAGGCACTCGGATCTCTTGCATATATAAGCGCCTCTTCCGTTGAGCTTGCCGGTTGCATCAACTGCGAACTGCCCGTCATTGCTTCGGACTATCCTTATCAGCTCACTCTTCGGCATCATCTCACGGCATCCAAGGCATTGCCTCAGAGGTACCTTCTTTGCCATCTCATCACTCCCTATTCTCTATCATGTGCCACTACATCAATGCAAATGATTACTCTTCGTCGTTTGTGTCTACTGTTTCATCTATGTCAAATGAAGCAGCATCGGCATCTTTATCTTCGCTTACTTCATCATAATATTCATCGTCGTTATAAGAATCAAAGTTCTCATCGTACTCATCCTCTGGCTGCTCATCAAAGTAACCCATCTCCTCAGCCTTTGAATGGCTCTTGATATCGATCTTGTATCCTGTCAGCTTTGCTGCAAGGCGGGCATTCTGACCCTTCTTACCGATTGCAAGTGAAAGCTGTGTATCAGGTACTACGACAAATGCTGTCTTCTCATCAAGATCAACGGATACGTCCTCAACATCTGAAGGACTGAGCGCATTGTAAATAAACTCAGCAGGGTTCTCACTCCAAGGAATGATGTCGATCTTTTCACCGTTCAGATCTGCAACGACAGCATTTACTCTGTCACCATTGATTCCTACGCATGCTCCAACTGCATCGACGTTCTCATCGTTTGACCATACTGCGATCTTAGATCTTGATCCTGCCTCTCTGCAGAAGCTCTTGATCTCAACTGTTCCGTCTGCGATCTCTGTTACTTCCTTCTCAAAAAGTCTCTTGACGAGCTCTGGATGAGTTCTTGATACAGTGATCCTTGGTCCTCTGTTTGTCTTCTTGACCTCTGTGATATAAAGCTTTATTCTGTCGCCTCTCTCGTAGCTCTCTCCCTCGATCATCTCTGATGGCTTTAAGAGTGCCTCTGTCTTGTCATCAAGGCTCACATTCACGCTGTCTCCAACCTGTCTCTGAACGATTCCTGTTACGATATCCTTCTCCTTCATATGGAAGTGATCGTATATAGCTGCTCTCTCGTTCTCGTTGATCGCCTGAACGATGACATTTCTCGCACGCTGGGCTGCGATTCTTCCAAAGTTCTTAGTTGTGATCTCTATATTTACTGTATCACCTATCTCGTACTTGCTGCTTATCATCTTGGCCTGCTCCAGTGTTATCTGGCATGCAGGATTCTCAACTTCCTCAACAACCTCTTTGGCTGCATATACATGGCACTCACCAGTCTCTCTGTCCAGTGAAACTGTAATGTTCTCGTCTGTATTGAAATCCTTCTTGCAGGCTGTCTTGAGTGATCTCTCTATAGCCTCAAGCAGAACATCCTTGCTAATGTTTCTCTCCTTCTCCAGCTGGTTCAATGCTTCAATGATCTCTGACACCTTTTTATCCTCCTAATATATAAATGCTAATCGTATCATGGAAATATCTTTTCTCGTTATCGTTATCTCTGTCTCATCCTCAAGCTCAATGGTAACTGTATTCTCATCATATGCCTTGAGCACACCCTCGAATTCCTTTGCACCATTCACCTTGGCAAATGTCTTGATCTCCACGACCTTACCTATGCTTCTCTTGAAATCCTTCTCTTTCTTCAGTGGTCTCGTAAGCCCCGGTGAGCTGACCTCCAGTATATAGGCATCTCCTATATAATCATCCTGGTCAAGCAGGTCTCCAAGTGCTCTGTTCACTATCTCGCAATCACCGATCGTGATGCCACCTTCCTTGTCTGCATACACTCTGAGGTAATAATCACTGCCTTCCTTGACGTACTCCACATCAACAAGCTCCAGATTGTTCGCCTCAATGATCGGCATCACAAGTGCCTCCGTCTTTGCTTCAATATCCGCTCTCTTCGTAAATACGACCACCTTTCTGTAAAATATTATCCCCACAACAATTGAGAGTGGGCCAAGGCCCACTCTCATGCTGCAATCTATAACAATCTCATTTATTGTATCATAATTATCAAATAATTCAAGTACAAATATTAACAAATATTTATGCGTTTCTTCTGGCTGCGTCCTCACGGTAATATTTGTCAAGCACCTTGTTCGCCTTCTTGTCGTCAAGAACGCATTTGTTGGACAGTGCAACCTTGACGAGTTCATCCAGTGCTTCCTCCCTAAGTGCCGTGCTCTTGATGTTGACATTTGCAAGCTCTGTGTACGCTCCCATCTTTCTTGTGAGCGCCTCGTACTCCTCTGGAAGCATCCTGTCTATCATATTCCTGATCTGCTTGGATACCGCCTGGCTGTTGCCGCCTGTTGTGACTCCCACCACAAGATCTCCGCGGACGATAACGCCTGGAAACAGGAAGCTGCTGAGCTCCTTGTTATCAGCCACATTTACCATGATGCCCCTGTCATTACAATATGTACCTATCTTGGCATTGATCTCCGGGCGCCTGGTTGCCGCCACAACAATGTCTGCATTCTGCAGTATGTCAAGTGCCACGTTGCTCTCATGTACATTTATCCCCTTTATCGCTTTTATATCATCGCACACCTTCGGCGCAATGACCGCTATCTTCGCTCCGAAATACAGCAGCGAATTGATCTTTCTAAGTGCTGCCTTACCTCCACCTACAACTATTACTTTCTTGCCCTCAAGATCGATGTACATTGGAAAGTATGCCATATCTTATCTCCTCCGAATATTCTATAAATCTAGTCATATACTTACTGTGAAAGCTGCTTAAAAAACTTTCACAGCAAATTATAAATGAGGAATTAAGAAATGGCAATTACAAATAACGTTGGTTCACTAAAAATTCAGATAACGAACAATAATTTCTTTCCCGTCGAGGGTGCTTCCGTATACATAAGCCCTACGGGAATGCCCGATTCCACCTCAGAGGAATTTGTCACCGATAAAAATGGTATCGTCATCGATGAAGAGCTTCCCGCCCCCGATGTCGCCTACAGTCTGGAGCCTGGCGAAAACCAGCCATACTCGGAATACAACGTGCTTGTGAACGCTCCCGGATACAACGAGCGCTTCATCTCCGGGGTTCAGATATTCTCCGGTGAGAACGGGATCCAGAACATAGAGCTGACACCATCCGATGGAAGCGATACGAACCCTACCGTTCTCGACGCCCACACCCTCTGGAAGCAGTATCCACCCAAGATCGCCGAGGACATGATAAAGCCGGTGAATCCATCAGGCGGCATAGTGTTGAGCCGCGTCGTTGTACCTGAGACCATAGTTGTCCATGACGGCGCCCCGGCGGACTCCACCGCCAGGGACTACTATGTTCCATATAAGGATTACATAAAGAATGTTGCCTGCAACGAGATATATTCCACCTGGCCTGATGCAGCCATCCGTGCAAATGTACTGGCGATACAGTCATTTACCCTTAATAGGGTCTATACCGAGTGGTACAGGGGAAAAGGATACGACTTTACTATCACGAGCAATACCGCGTTCGACCAGAAGTGGGTCTACAATGCAACCATATTTGAAAATGTCTCCCAGATCGTCGATGAGATGTTCGCCAACTATCTCTCAAAGCCCAACGTTACACAGCCACTATTCACCCAATACTGCGATGGCAAACGTGTATCCTGTCCGGGCTGGATGACCCAGTGGGGGTCAAAATCCCTGGCAGACGACGGTCTCACCGCCATCCAGATTCTCAGATACTATTACGGAGATACAATATACATCAACACCTCGGAGACCATATCCGGTATACCTTCATCATATCCGGGCTACGAGCTGACCATCGGCTCAAGCGGCGACAAGGTCTCCCAGCTCCAGAGGCAGCTCGCCAGGATCGCACTCAACTATCCCGCCATCGGTACCGTAACCGTCGACGGCGTATATGGTCAGGAAACCGCTGATGCTGTGAGAAAGTTCCAGCAGATATTCAATCTTCCGGTTACCGGAGTCACCGACTATAAAACGTGGTATAAAATTTCACAGATATATGTGGGAGTTACGAAGATTGCGGAGAATGTGTAGCACCGCTTCACACACTATGGCATGAAAACACAAAAAAACTGAAATCATAATGATTTCAGCTTTTAGCAGTTCGTAGGGGAATCGAACCCCTGTTTTCGCCGTGAGAGGGCGACGTCTTAGCCGCTTGACCAACGAACCATAGGTCTTGTTATCTAATTATTGAATCTTTCGATTCTTAGCAGTTCGTAGGGGAATCGAACCCCTGTTTTCGCCGTGAGAGGGCGACGTCTTAGCCGCTTGACCAACGAACCATAAGTGCTTGTATCCTGCCGCTTCGCTTGCGACCTGTTTAATATAACAGAAACGAAAGCAGAATGCAAGCACTTTTTTTATAAAATTGCAAACTTTTTTCAGATTATTGACTTAATTTGTTCCGCCAGCCTACATAAAGTCAAACAGCGAAAGCTGATTTGTCTCCGGCATTCCGTCCAGGATGCCCAGCTCACTCATCTTCTCGATGGTTCCCTTGCCGATCTTTGCACGCTCATTGATCTCCTCCTTGGAGAGGAACGGCCCCTTCTGGGCGGCATCGTAGAGCTGCTGTGCAGCCTTCTCTCCCATTCCTTCTATGGATGCGAAGGATGGCATAATCTTGCCGTCTATTATCTGGAACCGGTCAGCCTTTGCCTTATATATATCTATTGGAACAAAGTCGTAACCTCTTGCGTACATCTCAAGAACTATCTTCAAATCCTTGAGCTTGCCCTCGTCCTTGGCTGATCTCTTGTTCTTGTCCACCTTGCTTATCTCATTGATATGGAAGAGAACTCTCTCCTTGCCAAAGCACATCATCTCATAGCTGAAGTCATCAGCTCTGATACTGAAGAATGCTGTATAGTATTCAAGCGGATAATTGACCTTGAACCAGGCAATTCTCCACGCCATCATGACATAGGCCGCCGCATGGGCCTTCGGGAACATGTACTTGATCTTCTGACATGACCACACGTACCAGTCCGGTACTCCGTGGGCAGCCATCTCGGCTTTCCAGTCATCCCATTTGTCACATTTGCCCTTGGCCACTATTCCCTTACGAACCTTCTCCATGATGTTGAAGGCAAGTCCGGCGTCAAGTCCCATGTGTATCAGATATACCATGATATCATCACGACAACAAATGGCTGTCGATATGGTACACTTGCCCGACTTGATGAGCTCCTGCGCGTTGCCCAGCCATACATCGGTTCCATGCGCCAAACCCGCTATTCGCACAAGATCTGAGAAACATGTCGGCTTGGCATCTATAAGCATCTGCATAGCAAAGTCCGTTCCGAACTCCGGCACCCCCAGGCTTCCAAGAGGTATCCCATTGATATCCTCCGGTGTGATCCCCAGCGACTTTGTGCTGTGAAACAATTCCATGACATCCTTGTCATCAAGTCTTATCTTTGTGGCATCAAGTCCCGTCAGATCCTCCAGACGCCTTATCATAGTCGGATCATCATGGCCGAGAATATCAAGCTTCAGCAGGTTATGATCGATTGAATGGTACTCAAAGTGCGATGTGATAATATCCGACGTCATATCATTTGCCGGGTGCTGTATAGGTGTAAATGAATATATCTCCTCATGTCTCGGAAGAACTATCATACCACCCGGATGCTGACCCGTGGTTCTTCTGACACCGGTACATCCCAGGGCCAGACGCTCCATCTCGCATCTTCTCTTTGTGACCGTTGCATTCTCCTCAGCGTACTTCTTCGCGGCCTTCTCATCCATTCCGGACGCCTTGGCCTCCGCCATGAGATCCTCCTTGGAGTGATCCTTGAAGTAATTATACACATATCCAAATGCTGTCTTTTCCGCAACACCACCTACGGTTCCCGCCTTGAATGCCTTGCCCTTGCCGAAGAGTACCTCGGTGTATGCATGTGCCTTCGACTGATACTCACCCGAGAAGTTCAAATCGATATCAGGCTCCTTGTCTCCGTTGAATCCAAGGAATGTCTCGAATGGTATATCGTGTCCTTCCTTTATAAGCGGTGTTCCACAATTCGGACAGTCTCTGTCCGGCATATCACATCCGCTCATTCCCGAATACGACTTTACAAGCTCTGAATCAAAATCCACAAAGTGGCATTTCGGACAGATATAGTGAGCCGACAGCGGATTTACCTCCGTAATACCGGCCATTGTTGCGACAAATGAAGATCCAACCGAACCTCGGGAACCAACCAGATATCCGTGGTCATTTGAATCCCACACAAGCTTCTGTGCGATGATGTACATAACCGCAAATCCATTTGAAATGATGGAGTGCAGCTCCCTGTCAAGTCTCTCCTGAACCTGAGGTGGCAGGTCTGGGCCATATATCTCATGTGCCTTGGTATAACATATATCCGTAAGTGTCTGATCCGAATTCTCGATGATAGGCGGTGCTTTGTCAGGTCTGACCGGCTCTATCCTCTCTATCATGTCTGCTATCATATTCGTGTTGGTGATGACGACCTCCTTGGCCTTGTCACTTCCAAGATACTGGAACTCTGCCAGCATCTCCTCCGTGGTACGGAAATACAGCGGTGGCTGCATATCAGCGTCGTCAAAGCCCTTGCTCTTCATGATGATCGCCCTGTATATATAATCCTCAGGATCAAGGAAATGCACATCACAGGTTGCGACCACTGGCTTGTTGAACATCTCTCCGAGCTCCACGATCCTCTTGTTGTATCCGATCAGATCGTCCATGGTCTTTGGATTCCTTGTATCCCTCGTCATAAATTCATTGTTGCCAAGCGGCTGTATCTCAAGGTAGTCAAACCAGTTGACCAGTCTCACTATCTCCTCATCCGGCGCATCATCAACTATGGCACGGAACAGCTCTCCCGCCTCACAGGCAGAGCCTATTATCAGACCCTCTCTGTATTTGTTGATGAGACTCATCGGCATACGCGGTCTTCGCGCAAAATATGTCAGATGAGACTCAGATATGAGCCTGTACAGATTGACTCTTCCTATCTCGTTCTTTGCCAGGATGATTCCGTGATATGTCTTATCCTTCTTGATCGCATCAGGTGAGGTGCTTCCAAGGACATTTAGATCATCCATGGTCTTAACATCTCTCTCCTTCAGCATGTCGAGCAGCTTGAAGAATACTTTCGCCGTGGCCTCCGCATCGTCTATGGCTCTATGGTGATGCGCATTCACGACTTTGAGTTCCTTACACACTCTGTCCAGAGTGAATTTTCCGAGCTCCGGCAGCAGTATATGGCTGAGCGTCATGGTATCCAGAACCGTGTTGTCGAACTTAAGTCCAAGCTCCTCCGCATTCATTCTCACAAATCCCGTATCAAATGACGCATTGTGGGCAACCACGATATCGTCACCGCAGAACTCCACAAATCTCGGCACGATCACATCGAACATCGGCGCATCCTTTACCATATCATCATTGATGGATGTGAGCTGTTCTATCTGGTATGGGATAGGCACACCCGGATTTATAAACTCCGAGAATGTATCTACGACCTCTCCGTCCTTCACCTTGACCGCACCGATCTCTATGATCTTGTTGTGCTTCTTGGAAAGTCCCGTTGTCTCTATATCAAATACCACGTATTCCGAATCAAGGCTCTGATTCCTTGAGTTCTTGACCAGATCCTTCAGGTCATCGACAAAGTAACCCTCGACACCATATATGATCTTGAAATCTTTTCTGAGTCCCTTTGTATGGTTTGCTATAGGGAAAGCCTGAACAACACCGTGATCCGTGATGGCTATGGCAGGGTGTCCCCAGTCGCTGGCACGCTTCACGATGGTCTCTATATCGACCACGCTGTCCATCTCGCTCATCTTGGTATGCATGTGAAGCTCGACACGCTTCTCAGGATATGTATCCATACGAGGTACACGGAAGTCCTGAATGTGCTTCATACCGAGCACTCGGCATATCATAACCTCCTTGGCATACGAGTCGAACTCGGCAAGGCCCTTCATCCTATAGAACTTACCCTTCTGTATCTCCTCGCGGTAGACCTCCATATCCTCAGGACTGCAGAACATCTTGAAGCCTATGGTGTCTGTGAAATCTGTTATATATCCCGTCAGTATGATCTTGCCATTTCGGAGCTCTCTCTCCTCAGTGCTCATGATCTGTCCGTGGATGACGACCTCTCCGATACCATCGTTGATGCTGGATATCTCAAGCAGCTTGCCCTCCACATCTCTTCCTATGAACACCTCTGGATCATCTGAATATCTTCGCCTTCTTCCGAACTTCTCCTTTTCACCGCCATTTTTCTGGCCTGAATCGCCGCCGGAGGATGCAGGAGCAGCCTTATTCTCATCAGGCTTGTGTCCCTCGCTCTTCTTATCTTCCTTCTTCGACACTCCGAGCTTATCCTTGTCCACGGCCTTTCCATCCACGATGATGTCGCCATGATCCCTGAGGTTGTTCAATATGGCATCTATCTTCTGCTGCTCAACAAGTGCACTGGCTCTCCTCAGCTTCTCCTTGTCCGCCTCACTGTACTCAAATGCAACATTGACATTCAGGTCAAATCTCTCCTGGAACATCTCCTCCATATACGCCTTTATTTTCTCAGCGTGTATATGCGCTATCTTACTGTCCTCTATAGCTATGGTTATCGCGTCTCCGTCACAGTACAGTTCTCCTATCGATCTGGATATAAGCCTGTAGCCCACATTGCTGAATGATCTTATATCGTAGAGTATGCTGTCCTGATATGCTTTGACTATTGCTTCGAGATTGTACTGTGTAGAAAGTGTATAGTGCTCCCGTATCTGGACCGTATACCTTTTATTGCCAAATACAAACTTACGGATACACTCCTCCGCCTTTTCTATATTCGGTCTGCTTATTATATGTCTCGATCTTATGTCAACCTGCAGGATATTTTTACTGTCATATATCGTGACTTTTGTCACATACACCTCGGTGAACAGACCTGCAAGCTCCTTAGTCATCTCCACTCCGGGGAACACCGTCATGAAGAGCTCCGCCTGCTCATTTCCGGCATCTGAAACCGCCGTTGCAGAGCCATCATTACTCTCATTTCCACTCACTGAGCCTTCCGGTGTATCAGCATCAGCCTCGCACCCCTCGACCATATCGCCACCAGTGCCATCACTGACCACGTCTTCGTCCTCGGCATCTTCCTCCATATCATCTGCGATATGCCAGTCCGAGTCGTGAACATCCGCCTGGGTGTACGATGCGCTCTCCTGCTGCATATCAGCATACATCTGGCTCTCATACATCTCCTGTTCAGCCATCTGGGCTTCATAATCCATCTGAGTCTGCATCTCATCGGCATACATCTGATCTATATCCTCTTGTTCCAAAATACGATCTTCGTTGTTCAATCCTATTCACTCCAATTATCTAACTCGCGCTTCAGCGCCGGTATAAATTCATCCTCACTGAGTTTGCCAACTATCTCACCCTTTTTGATGAGCAGTCCGCAGCCCTTGCCTCCTGCAATACCAAGGTCTGCCTCCTTGGCCTCTCCCGGGCCGTTCACCACACACCCCATAACTGCGACTTTAATATTGAGATGGTCATAGTCTGACACAAGCTTTTCAACCTTGTTTGCAAGTCCGATAAGGTCAATCTCAGTACGTCCACAGGTCGGACATGACACAAGCTCTACTCCGCCCTTTCTGAGTCCAAGAGCCTTGAGAATAAGCTTTGCCGACAGGATCTCATCCACCGGATCTCCTGTCAGGGACACTCTTATCGTATCGCCTATTCCCTCATGGAGTATGATTCCAAGTCCCACCGATGATTTGATATTTCCTCTTGTGACGGTTCCTGACTCCGTGATTCCCACATGCAGAGGGTAATCTGTCTTGTCCGCGATGAGCTCATGGGCTCTCACGCACATCATAACATCAGACGACTTGATGCTTATGACTATGTTGTGATAGTCAAGCTCCTCGATCATGCGCACCTTGTCAAGAGCGCTCTCAACTATTCCCTCTGCGGTCACTCCGCCGTACTTCTCCACAAGATTCTTCTCCAGAGAACCACTGTTTACACCGACTCTTATAGGAATATTTCTCTTTCTGGCAGCCTCGACTACCTTTGCCAGCTTCTCCTGTCCTCCGATATTCCCCGGATTTATCCTGATCTTGTCCACACCATTTTCTATGGCCTTTATGGCAAGCCTGTAGTCAAAATGTATGTCGCCCACAAGCGGAATGTGGATCTGTTTCTTTATAGCCGGGATTGCATCTGCTGCAGCCTCATCGTTTATCGTACATCTGATTATGTCACATCCGGCCTTCTCAAGCTGGAGTATCTGTGCAACCGTAGCCTCCACATCGCTCGTCTTTGTGTTGGTCATGGACTGTATAAGTATCGGATTGCCTCCGCCTATAACCCTGTCACCTATGTGGATCTCTCTTGTCTTCATATATACTCACAGCGCCAGTACATAAGCACTGGCGCCTTTCCTCCTTCTTTAATTGTCTTTAACTGAAAAATACATTCTTTATATCATTGAACAATATTACGACCATGAGGATCATGACCAGCACAAATCCCACAAATGTGACTATGTTTTCCTTGTCCTTCGGGACCTTCCTCCTGGTTATAAGCTCGATCAGCAGGAACAGGAAACGTCCTCCGTCAAGTCCCGGTATCGGAAGCATATTCATGATTCCAAGGTTGGCCGAGAGAAGCACTATATAGTTCATCCAGTTGAGGAGAACCGTAAGGACATCGACCTTTGCAGCCTCATTGAACGTATCGTTCATGGACTTTGCCACACCCACAGGGCCGGACACCTCATCTGAGCTGACCTGTCTGGTGACTATGAGCTTAAGGCTCAGGAACGTGGCCTTGACCCAGTATCTGACCTCATAGGCAGAATACTTCATCAGCTCGCCAAAATTCTGTGGCAAGACATAACCGCAGCTTACGATTCCCACCTTATAACCTGCACTTGTCTCCACCGGATATACAGTCGTATCGTACACCGTGCCATCCTTCTTCTGCATCTTGAGGTCTATAGGAGAACCGTCCCCGTATATCTCAAGATATATCTGAAGCTCCCTGAAGTTCTTGATCTTGCTTCCGCCGATCTCAAGGACGGTATCTCCATCCTCTATCCCGGCCTGCTCCGCAGGATAAACTCCATTGAACTCCTTGACAACATCCGCATACTCGCTTTCCTTCGCCATCTCGCTGTCGTACACCCTGCCGATAGTCGCAGGATCTGTACCACAGAAGTGGATTATGACCGCTGAAAAGATAAATGCTATAACTATGTTCATGAACGGACCGGCAAGAACCTCCGCCATACGCACCCATATGGACTTCTTCTCAAATGCGTTCTCGTCATCCTCATGACCTTCCTCGCCTTCGCTTAGCAGCATACAATAACCGCCCAGAGGTATGAGTCTCAGTGAATACTGTGTATCCTTCTTGGTAAACGAGAAGAGCTTTGGGCCAAGTCCCATGGAAAACTCAATTACCGATATATGATTGATCTTTGCGACAATAAAATGTCCAAGCTCATGAAAAAATATTATCACACCAAATACTAGAATTATGAGAATTATGTTCAATCTACCACCTGCTTTCTACAAAATCATATACCCAGCGCTCAGTGTCAAGTATCTGTGACACGTCAGGGTTTTCTATAACTGTATGACTCGCCATACACTCCTCTATTATCCTGTATATATCGAGGAAGCGTATCTTCCTGTCAAGGAATTTTGCCACTGCGCACTCATTTGCCGCATTGAATACAGTCGGCATTGAACCGCCATCTGCTATGGCAGAATACGCATACTTTAATCCCTTAAATGTATCCATGTCCGGCTTCTCAAGAAGAATCGAGTTCATAGTCCAGAAGTCCAGTCTGTCACCGGCCATGTATCTTCTCTCCGGATAACACAAAGCGTACTGTATCGGAAGCTTCATGTCCGGAGTTCCAAGCTGTGCTATGACTGCGCCATCCCTGTACTCAACCATCGAGTGGATTATGCTCTGTGGCTGGACTACCACCTGGATATTCTTCGGCTTCACATCAAAGAGCCACTTTGCCTCTATAACCTCAAGTCCCTTGTTGACCATGGTTGCTGAATCTATTGTTATCTTTCTTCCCATACTCCAGTTTGGATGCTTGAGCGCATCCTCCACCTGAACATTCTCAAGAAATGCGGTATCCTTTCCCCTGAAAGGCCCACCTGACGCTGTGAGCAGTATCTTCTCCACATCGCCGTGCACATTTCCCTGAAGGGACTGGAATATAGCGGAATGTTCGCTGTCAACAGGCAGTATCGCTACATTCTTCTCCGCCGCCAGCGGCATGATGATATGTCCCGCTGTCACCAGAGTCTCTTTATTGGCAAGTGCTATGTCCTTTCCCGCATTTATGGCTGCTATAGTCGGTCTTATTCCGATCATGCCAACTATTGCCGTGACAAGGATGTCTGATGACGAAAGCTCTGCTATCTCTATCAATCCGTCCATGCCCGCAACAACTCTTATGTCAGTGTCCGCAAGGCACTCTCTGAGTCTCGCAGCATTCTCTTCGCTCCATATTCCCACAACCTCAGGCGAAAACTCCCTCGCCTGTTTTTCCAGGAGCTCTATATTACTTCCGGCGGCAAGCGCCACTATATTCAGATCTTCCTGAACCCTAACTATCTCAAGGGTCTGTGTTCCAATTGAACCTGTAGAGCCAATTATCGCTACATTCTTCATGTTATCCTCCTGTATCCGGATTTACCGGATCATCTATCCGAATATAATAGGCAGTATCCAGTGAACCCACTGGGCACTGCCCATCATGTATCCTACAGCAGATATACAAGCAGATAATAAATTATCGGTGCTGTAAATATTATGCTGTCAAATCTGTCCAATATTCCTCCGTGACCCGGAATCAGCTTTCCGTAGTCCTTGATGTCGTTATTTCTCTTTATCGCAGATGCTGCCAGATCTCCAATAACCGCCGGAAGTGCACCGACAGCGCCGACAACTGCAAAAAGTAATGGCGCATAGTTCATGGTGTCTACATACTTATCAAACAGTATGCCAAACACTGCTCCGAATACACCTGCTCCAACGATACCGCCGATAAGACCCTCTATGCTCTTCTTAGGGCTGAGCACAGGTGCCATCTTGTGCTTTCCGAGGGCTCTTCCCACGAAGTAAGCACATGTATCATTTATCCATGAGCTGACAAATATCAGCAGGACAAGTACCAGTCCATGCTCCATGTTTCTTATGAGATATACAAATGACAGCATGACACTTACATAGAAGAAATCCATAAATGCCGCCATGATCTGTTTATCGCTGTATGTTGGGAATGTCAGCACATACACAGCAAGCATAACCAATAAATATACGACCATCATAGGAACAATAGTGTCCATACGATCCAGGTATATGGCTATATAATACAGAACTGTCGCCAGGTAACACACGATTCCCGGAGTCTTCTTGTTCACTCCGTATACTCTGAGCAGCTCCATATTGCCCACAAGGGATACCAGAGCCATAAGGCCGCATGTTACTATCCCTCCAAAATATAATGTGATGGCCAGTATCACTACCAGAACCGCACCACTTATCACTCTCTGTTTCATTAACTAATATCCTCCGGATAACTATTTTGCATCTCCGAATCTTCTCTCTCTCTTATTGTAGTACCTCACGGCTTCTATCAGAGAATCCATGTCAAAATCAGGCCACAGTGTATCTGTGAAATAAAACTCAGAATATGCAAGCTGCCATGGGAGGAAGTTGGATGTTCTCTCCTCACCGCTTGTCCTTATTAGCAGATCAGGATCAGGCACACCCTTTGTGTCGAGATATTCCGCAAACAGGCTCTCGTCAATGTCATCCGCACTGATCTTTCCCGCATCGGCATCCTTCATGATCTTCTTCACCGCCCTGACAATCTCATCACGTCCACCGTAGTTTATCGCTATATGGAACTGAAGTCCTGTATTCCCCGCAGTCTCCCTCTCCAGATCATCCATCTTCTGAACTATATCCTCCGGGAGGCCCTCTCGCTTACCTATGAGGTTAACCTTCATGTTGGAGTTGTTAGATCTCTCTATACTGTCAACCAGGTACTTTCTGAAAAGATTCATGATACCTGTGACTTCCTCAACAGACCTCTTCCAGTTCTCCGTGGAAAAAGCATACACTGTAAGATACTTTATTCCAAGCTTATCACAATTTTCACATATAGCCTCTAGAGCCTTCGCACCCTCTGCGTGTCCATAGTTTCTGGGAAGAAATCTCTTCTTTGCCCATCTGCCATTTCCATCCATGATCACAGCCACGTGCTCCGGCACATTAAGTAATTCTCCGTTAATCTCTCTCTTCATATTCTCTCCGCATTCCATTTGAGGGATACATCATATCCATGATTATTATACTGTCATGATCTCCTTGGATTTTGACTCAACAGCCTTGTCGATCTGACCAACGTACTTATCTGTGAGCTTCTGGATCTTGTCCTCGTTGTCCTTGAGCTCATCCTCGCTTATGTCTCCGTTCTTCTCCATCTTCTTGATGGCATCGTTGGCATCACGTCTGATGTTTCTTATAGCGACCTTTGTGCCCTCACCCTTCTTCTTGATATCCTTGACGAGCTCTTTTCTTCTGTCCTCTGTGAGCTCTGGGAAGTTGAGGATGATGTTTCTTCCATCGTTGTTAGGTGTGATTCCAAGATCAGAATTCATGATAGCCTTCTCTATCTCCTTGACAAGTGATGGCTCCCATGGTGCGATGACCAGTGTTCTGGCCTCTGGAACAGTTATATTTGCAAGCTGCTGCATAGGTGTTGGAACTCCATAATACTCAACCTTGATCTTGTTGAGGATGTTAGGGTTCGCTCTTCCTGCTCTGATGGTAGCATACTCAGCCTCAAGATTCTCAACTGACTTCTGCATCTTCTCTTCGTACTGTGTTAACATGATTCATTCCTCCTGGATTATATATTTTTCTTATTATTTTCCCTTTTATTCCGCATTCACATATGTTCCAGTGAAACCGCCTGTAACGGCTTTCACTATGCTGTTCTCATCATTCAGGCCAAACAGCATCATAGGCATCTTGTTCTCCATAGCAAGAACTGCTGAGGCAAGATCTATTACTCCGAGCTTGTTATCTACTATATCGCTCATCTTCATGCTGTCATACTTCTTAGCGTTCGGATTGGTCTTTGGATCACTGTCATATACTCCATCGATGGCCTTACCTGAAAGAATGACATCTGCCTGAACCTCTATTGCCATAAGCACTGTCGCCATATCTGTTGAGAAATATGGATGGCCGATTCCACCTGCAAAAAATACGACATCTCCCTGCTCCATATATGCGATTGCCTTGTCCTTGTCAAAAAGCTCAGTCATATTACCACATACAAATGGTGTCATGATGTGTGTCTTTATTCCGCAGCTTCTGAAGCTGTCCGCTGTGTAGATACAGTTCATGACAGTTGCCAACATTCCTATGGAATCCGCCTTAACTCTGTCCATGTTGTCTGAAGTTCTTCCTCTCCAGAAGTTTCCTCCTCCTATTACTACACATACCTGTATTCCCTTGTCTACTATCTGCTTTACCTGATTGGACACATCTCTGACTGTCTCCTCGTCAAAACCATGTTTCTTATCACCGGCAAGAGCTTCACCGCTCATCTTGAGCAGAATTCTGTCCATCTTCATATCGCGATCCATCCTTTGTGTTCAAATTTTATTATTCATATTATATATCGTCATATCCTAGCATGATAACCCATGCAGACATCTGCCTGACGACCTGATTCATTATAGCACATACCCTTTACATTTCAAAGTAAAAAAGAAAGGCACATATCACTGTGTACACGTGCATATGATATGTGCCTTGCTGTTATGCTTATTTCTGTTATATGTCACCCGACATCCTGCTTTCAGATCCCAGATATCATCAATAGCCATCAGAATAATCTGACTCCGTCGATACAATGGAATCCACATCATCCTGAACTGTAAATGTATCAAGATCAAGCTGATTCTCACAGCCTGAATCATTGATGATGTTGTAGCTTATATTCTGTACGGTAGCTGACGGTGTATAATTCATGTCGTCGAACAGGAATCTGTGAAGTGCTGTGACATTCGTTGCGAGATCACAGGCAACGACATAGCTCACCTCATCCATGGTAGGACTGGCGATGGTAAACGGGAATCCTGTTGTAGTAGACAGCTTGTAGTTGAAGCAGGATTTTGCCATATCAATGATCTCTTCCTCTGTAAGGCTTGATGCAACATCATCCACAACCACGTTGATACAATCAAGCAGCTTGGAGATTCCTGCTGTCTTTGCCGCCTCTATCATCTTGGAGATAACTGTTCTCTGTCTCCATGTTCTTGTTATATCACCCTCATCTGTACTTCTGATTCTTGAGTAGGCTGTAGCCTGCACACCGTTCAGATGAACGACACCTGTGTCATATACATAATCTGAATAAATACCATTTACACCCATCTGCTCGTCAATACACTGGTTGAGCTTATAAAGCTCCTCCTCCTTCAGCTCTATATCAATTCCACCCAGGGCATCGATGGCTTCTGTGAGGGCTGTGAAATTGACCGCAACGTAATCTGTTATATTCAGGTCAAGGTTCTTATTTATCATATTGACAGCGCCCTGTGCTCCGCCGTATGCGTATGCATGAGCTGCCTTCTCGTATGACTGGCTGTCATTACAGAGCTCAAGGTAAGTATCTCTGTACAGTGAGAGAAGCTTGACCTCCTGTGTATCATTGTTGATGCTACAGATGATTATACTGTCTGAACGCACTCCTTCGTCAACCATGCCTGCATCTCTGGTATCTATACCAAACAATGCGATGTTGGTGTATCCTGTCATCTTCTTGACTGTTTCTTCATCCAGATCCTCATTTATATGAGTGTCCTTCAGCTCTTTGTACTGCATCTTGTTATATGTGTTGTTGATGTACGACTTCACAAACAGAACGCCTATGACTATGGCTGCAACAACCTCGATTGCAAGTATGATTCCCCATACTCTGTTCTTTTTCTTTCTCTTCTGATCCTTCATATCCTGCTCTTCTTCCGCATATTCATCTTCATAATATTCATCATCCGATGTATAAGCTTCCTCTTCTGATGCCGCATCCTCTTCATCGTCTGCGCCCGGTCCAAATGCGCTGTCGGAATAATCATCCTTTGCAATACCGGTTCTGCCATGATCATCTGAATAATCATTGGCATCGTCATCGTAATCATCTTCATCGTCAAAAAGCATCTCTCCGGCATATCTGCCCTTAACACGCTTCATATCATCGTCATCATGACCACTCATTTTATTTCCCATATTTTTCTCCTAAATATCGAATGTATCTGTCAAAATTTAACTCATATAGCAATACATTTTACTACAAATATCTCATCAATTCAACGGGATACACATAATTCACACATTTTTTATACTTGATCAGTCAGCCAGGATAAACTTGTCCACCACCGGCACAAGTCCGTCCTCGTCATTTGACAATGTTATATAATCGGCATGTTCCTTCACTATGTCCTGTGCATTTGCCATGGCGACTCCCACCCCGGCATACTCTATCATCGTGAGGTCATTATATCCGTCACCGCACGCCACAAGATCCTTTCTGTCCATATCAAGGATCTCAAGAAGCTTCTCAAGGGATGTTGCCTTGTGAACATTTGGCGGCATGATCTCCACAAAATATGGCTCCGAGCGGAATATGTTAAGCTGATCACCGAACTTTTCTGCAAGCTCCTGCTCTATCTTCTCCGCCTTGTCAGGATCTGCGGTAAGAAGACATTTGTTGAGAGGGAAATCGATATATTCCCTGAAGTTATCTATCCTCATGATCTCCATATGATTGATACTTGCCTCAAATGTCATGTATCCGTCTATATCAGTTCCGGTTATAACTCGGTCTCCATCGTATGTCACCATTCCGCAGCCCGCTTTCAGACAGTAATCATATATATCCCTCACCACATCATTGTCAAGCACAGCCTGATATACCACCTCACCGGTACTGTAATCGACGATCCTTCCGCCGTTGAAAGCAAGCACATATCCGCCAAATCTGTCAAGCTCTATGGTGTCTGCTATCTTCCTTATTCCAGGCAGTGGACGTCCCGATGCTATCGCAACGATATGCCCCTTCTCCTGTGCCTCTATTATTTTCTCCAGCGTTGCCGGAGTAATATCCTTCTGAGTATTTGTCAGCGTTCCGTCAATATCAAGTGCCAGTAATTTTTTACTCATTTTATCCTCCATAATGTTATAACATAATTTGCTATATATTTTCTCCTTGATGCTATATAATGTCATAGTTAGGATGCCGTTACGTCATCCTGCCGCCCATTTCTGACTTTAGGAGAAATCACATGGATATAAACATATACGTTAATCAGAAAAAAATCAACCCTTTGTATCAGAAAGCCATCGCCGAGTACGTCAAGAGACTTTCTCCATACTGTACTCTGTCTATAGTATGTGTTGCAGGGAAAATTAAATGCACATCAGGGAAAAACACCACAAACTACTGCATATCCGGCTCCGATACCATCTCATCTGAGGACTACGCAGCCCGCATCAACAGTCTGACTTCAAGCGGTACCTCAAAGATAAACTTCTACATAGGGTACGATGAATCACTCACAGCTGATATGGAAAATTTCTCTCTCTGTTCAGTACAGCCGTCCGCCGAGATGACTGCCCTCCTGCTGTCCGAGCAGACCTACAGGGCATACACTATCCTGAACAACATAACCTACCACAAATAATCCCTGTCAGCTCCGGCTTATGATCGCAAGCTGCTCCGCCAGCGTCACCCTTATGAGCTGATGCGGAAATGTCATATCCGACACGCTCATCCTGTAATCAGCCCTCCTCACTATATCTGCAGCAAGTCCAAGAGATCCCCCTATCACAAATGTAACCGTGTCATGTCCGCGCTCCGATGCCCTGCGGACCTGATCGGCAAGTCCTTCCGTGGTCGTCTTCTTTCCTTCTATACACAGTGCCATAACATAGTCGTCTCTCCCGATCACATGTCTCAGCCTGTCCGCCTCGGCCTCAATGATCATGGCATTTACCTTGTCGCCAGCCTTCTGAGGTATCCTCTCGTCAGGAACCTCGCATATCTCCAGACGTCCTCTCTTGTCGATCTCCTTCTTATATTCATTTAACATCTGCGTAAAATGCTGTTCCTTTATCCTGCCGACGCAGGCAATCCTGTATATCATATGAACTCCTTCAGATCAGGCCTGATCAGCCCTCATCCTGTCAAATATCTTCAGTTCTTCCTCTGTATTTTTCTGCGTGCACACACTTACTCCAATGGTGAACAGCAGACTCACTGCAAATCCAACCACGTCACCGCTGATACCCGAGTATGCCGCCAGGCTGCCTCCGTTCACAAACGGGAGATATTTCCACATAACAAATGTGAGTATTCCTGCTATTATTCCGGCATACATGCCTTTTCCGGTCGCATGCCTGTACGTCAGTGTACAGAAAAGAGGAGCCGCAAGTGCCGCCGCACACAATCCCCAGTTTTCGGCGATCATATGCTCTCTGTTGAATTCAACAAACTCTGCCACCAGGAAAACGCAGCATCCGGTCAGCACAACAACACCTATATCTATAAGAAGCTTTGCGATTCCACCGGCTCTTGAGATTGCAGGAACAAGCCCTCTTATATGTTCGCATATATTTCTCATGAACGATTCCAGCATTACGACAACCGCCGCTATAAACACCATAAGCGCGGCAAATCTGAACACATACGCATAGGTTCCCGTTCCAAGCAGCTTCTTGAGCATCAGGTTGTACACCTGGAATGAGTTCATATTTGCCCATGCCTTCTCAGGATAGAGCACCGGTACGACCAGAAGTGCCAGTATACAGCTTGAAAGTATTGTGAACCCTTCAAAGATTACAGCCCATATTCTTCCGACATCGAGCTCCTTGATATCCCGGATATTTAAGACACCCTTGTACATCAGCGGCATGGCTATACATCCAAGTCCTACTCCCGTCATGGATATCGCACTTCCTATATCCACTGTTTTGCCATCGTAATACAGTATATTCAGATAAATGCTGGTTCCCCCTGCAAGCCTTGATCTCCTGTAATTGTCAAGTATCTCCCTCGCATCCATCCTGTAAAATACCAGTCCGATCATCGTCAGACATACGATTATAACCATTATGAACACTATTGTCTTGATTATTCCCATCAGCTTATTGTCAACCAGTATGGTGGCAAGGATGAGAAATGACACTATGATGGCAAGGCTTATGCTCTCCGGCATGTCCATAAAATAGGCGACAACCGATACGATAACCTTGAGAACAGACACCAGTATCAGGCCAAGCGTCACTATCCATATGACGGACACCAGATCTTTCAGCTTCCATGCCCCATATCTTGCTGCGAACAGCTCCGGAGCATTGTGTATCTTTTTAGGGGATATCTCAGCATACGAATTCATACGCTTTGACAGAAATATCCATCCGACAACATTGCCCACGAACAATCCCATGGCCACAAGGCACTGTCCTGCACCATGTATTACTATATTAATAGGCAGCAGAAATATGACCCACAATATTACATCATTGGCGCATACCTGCCCTGCGGTGGACACACCGCCACAGTTCTGCCTTTTGATTCCAAATACTCTCTTATCACTAAAAACAGACATGTATCAGCCACTCCATTCTTTTATCTGAATCTTCGTTATCATTTTTATATAATATACCCTGCTCATTCTACCACAGTTGAAGTTTTGCCGCCACCATCATATTTATTGTGACATTTGCCGAAATGTTACCATCAATTGCATTATTTTTTCAATAGTACAAAAACTAGTGATGTGTTATAATTTGAACCGTATGGGCTTTTACATATTTATTACATATTTTTTACCTGTCAGAAACACAGGTAAAATTCATTTTACTCAGGAGGGCTATAATTTTGGATTTATTTTCTATTTTAACATTGCTCGGAGGCGTAGGTTTATTTCTGTTCGGAATGAATCTCATGGGTGCCTCGCTGAAGAATCTCGCCGGTGGCAGTCTGGAAAAGGTTCTTGAGAAACTTACAACCGGAAAAAATCAGTTCACGGGAACTATCAAGGGTTTTACACTCGGTACAGCCGTAACAGCCATCATTCAGAGTTCGGCAGCAACGACCATCATGCTCATCGGCTTTGTAAATGCCGGAATCATGAAGCTTGGGCAGGCCATACCTGTCGTGTTTGGTGCCAACATCGGTAGTACCGCGACCGCACAGATCCTTCGTCTCGGAGATCTTGCGGAGACTAATATTCTTCTTAAACTTTTAAAACCGTCATCATTTGCTCCTATCCTTATATGTATAGGTGCATTTATCATACTATTTACAAATAACAACAAGAAACGTGATATTGCAAGTATTCTTGTTGGTCTTGGAATCCTCTTTCTCGGCATGAATACCATGGAGGGTGTATTTGCGCCACTCAAGGAATCAGAGAGCTTCCAGAATCTGTTCACATCGTTTAATAACCCATTACTTGGTATTTTAATAGGACTTGTGCTCACAGCCATCATACAGAGTTCATCTGCATCAGTAGGTATACTCCAGGCCATTTCGTCCACAGGCGTCGTTACATACGGAACAGCCATTCCTATCATTATCGGTCAGAACATCGGTAAGTGTATGACCATTATCCTCGGGGGAATCGGTGCGAACAAGAAGGCAAAGAGAGTTTCTCTCTCATATCTTCTCTTTAACATATTCGGAGCTGTGTTCTTTGTTATTGTCACATACGGACTTCAGCTTTTCATAGACATGCCTTTCATGGACAAGGTCGTAAACCGTGGTAACATTGCAAACGTCCACTTCCTGTTCAACTTTATCATAAGCCTGATACTTCTGCCATTCTCCAATCAGGTGGCAAAACTTACAGGAAAGATCATCAGGGACGACGAGGAGTCCAAGATCGACAAAGAGCTCGCCACACTGGATCCTAGACTTATCGCTACCCCTTCCATCGCTATTTCACAGGCAAGAAATGTCATGTTTGCCATGGCTGACTGCATAAGAGAGAACTTTGCAATAGCATGCAGACTCATCAGTGATTTCAATGAAGAAGATGCCGCCAAACTCGAGGAGAATGAGGATTTCATAGACAAATGTGAGAGCTCACTCAACAACTTCCTCCTCAAGGTAACATCACAGAACAACATGTCCAGATCCGAACGACTTGATGTGTCTGAGCTTCTGAACAGTCTGAGTGATATGGAAAGGATTGGTGACCACTGTGAGAATCTTCTCGTTGTATCGAGAAATATAATAGATCAGAAGATAAACTTCTCAGATCAGGGAATGAAGGAGATCCATACAGCGCTCAAGGCGACTAACAATATTATTGATATGACTCTGAACGCCTTCAAGGAGGACGATCTTCAGGCAATATCAAGAATAGAGCCACTTGCACAGACCATCAGCGAGATAACAGAGCTTATAAAGGATCACCACGTTGTGAGACTTCAGATGGGCGAATGTGGTATCCCTGGAGGATTTGCACTGGTTGACATTCTCACAAGTCTTGACAGGATCGGAAGCCACTGTAAGAACATCGGCCTTCACATTGCCAAGAAGATCAGGGGTATCCATATGGACGAGATGCACGGACACATCTACATCACCGGATACAAGACATCTGAGGAATACAAGGCTCTGTATGCATATTATTCATCCATGTATGCCGATCCGATAACAGAAGGCTTTGATGCCAGCATCCGCGAACTCCGTGAGTTAACAACACCTGATGAACCTGATAACAAAGCTAAGGTTTCCGGCGACGAGCAAAAGAATGAGTCAAAGAACGACCAGAAGTCCGACCAGAAGAAAAAGTCATCAGCAAAAAACAAAGTAGCCGACAGGCACGAAAAGATAAAAGAAAAGATAAACGAGAAATATCCTGAAAAGGGTAAAAAGAACTCCAAGAAAAAGTAAAGGAATATAACAAACTGCTATGTGAAAAAGCTCTGCACAGATAATACACTGTGCAGAGCTTTTTCGTTATATTTATATTGTAGTTTATATGCCTGGTCTTTAAAAACATATCAGTCACGGCTGTAATTGACGATCATATAGCCATCTTCTATCTCTATCCTTGCATCCTCCGATACAACCCGGTTGCTCACTCCAAGGCTGTCTCCTATCTCAAATGTACGATTCTCCACGTTGTATTCAAACCCTGTAAGTGTTACCCCCGTGACGCATCCACCGTACGGTATAAAAGATATATAATCGTATCCCTCCAGCCGGCTTATTCCGGCACTGGAATTTATCATGGTTATTACATTATGGTCATCCTCTATATACGCATTTACGCCTTTATCCGCACATTCCTTGAGTAGCCCTATGTTTGCCATTGTGTGATCAAGTCTTGTTCCTGTGGCCCCCGATATATAAATATCCGTAGCACCTTCCTCCATGGCATGCATGATGGCTACATGAGTATCCGTGAAGTCCTTGTGTGTGTCCAGATCAACAAACTGTATGGAGTGCATCTTTTTAGCCATCTTCCTGTACACGCCCACAGTCACCTTGCTGGCTGAATCAAAGTCACCCACGATCACATCTGGTACTATTCCTATCTTATTGCAGGTCTCTATACCCTTGTCCACAGCTATCACTCTGCTGCTTTCAAGGTGTCTGTCCATGATTCCCTGAAGTGAATACAGATCAACTCTGCCTCCGGATATTATAATATAACTCTTCATATCACTATTTGCCCTTTATTATCTATGCCTCATATTTCTCAAATACTTTGAGAAAGCTGCAGCTATTCTCATAAGCATCTCCGCCAAATACCGCAGAACCGGCAACTATGACATTTGCACCGGCTTCTATGACGTCACCCACATTCTTCAGATTGACTCCACCATCCACCTCTATATTGAGCTCAAGGCCTCTGTCATCTGCCATTTTTCTGACCTCAGCCACCTTTCTGAGTGCTGAAGGAATAAATGACTGTCCGCCGAATCCCGGATTGACACTCATAACAAGTACCATATCCAGATCGTCTATCACATAGTCAAGCACTGATACAGGAGTTGCCGGATTGAGTGCCACTCCGGCCTTCATTCCAAGCTCATGTATCCTGGCAACGGTTCTGTGCAGATGCTTACAGCTCTCTGCATGTACGGTTACCCAGTCAGCACCTGCCTTCTTGAAATCCTCAAGATATCTGTCCGGCTCCTCTATCATGAGATGCACGTCAAATATCATGTTCGTCTCTTTTCTGAGACACTTTATGACAGGCGCACCAAATGATATGTTCGGAACAAACGCACCGTCCATAACGTCAAGGTGCAGCGCAGGAACTTTCGCTCTGTCAAGCTCCGCAATGCCGTCCGCAATATGTGCAAAATCAACTGACAATAATGAAGGTGAAAGAATTATCATTACCATTTCCTCTTTTCTTTTAAGTCGTTATATATCATTACATAATCTTCGTATCTTATACGGCTTATCTCTCCGTCCGCAACCGCCTGCTTTACCAGACAATCCGGCTCACTGACATGATTGCACATGTTGAATCTGCACTCTCCCGTATATGCCGCAATATCCGGGAAATACTCCTTGAGATCCTCCGCCTCTATGGAATCAACATAGAGCGATGAAAAGCCCGGTGTGTCCATAATATATGTCCTGCCGCCAATGTGCATGAGCTCAGAATGTCTCGTGGTGTGCTTGCCACGCTTTATCTTGTCACTTATAGCGCCTGTCTGGGCCTCCGCCTCTGGCTTGATCGCATTGAGAGTAGACGACTTGCCGACTCCCGATGGCCCCGCAAACACCGTTGTGCGGTCTTTTATGATCTCCCTGAGCCTGTCTATGCCCTCGCCTTCCCTGGCGCTTATAAAGATTGTCTCATACCCGCTCTTGCTGTATGATCTGCAAGCCTCCATATTGTCCGGCGAAAGATCCGTCTTGTTAAAACAAATGATAGTCTCAACACCGCTTTTCTCCATGCTGACAAGGAATCTGTCAAGCAGGTTAAAGTTCGGCTCAGGCTCGCTCACGGCAAATATTATGATCGTCTGATCCACATTTGCCACAGCAGGTCTTATTAAAGAGTTAAATCTAGGCAATATCTCAACGATATTACCTAGATTGTTCTCAGGATCAAGTATCTCTATATTCACATTATCTCCGACAAGGGGCTTGATCTTTTTGTTTCTGAAGATGCCCTTCGCCTTACATTCGTACAAATGTCCATCCTCGGCGTCTATATAATAGAATCCACCGATTCCTTTGATTATCTTTCCTGATATGATCTCTGCCACTACTAATTACTCTCCTGTGTAAATGTAGCGGACAAACCGCCCGTGTTAAAGCTTGATGTGACATCTATTCCCTCTGAATCCGTGATGGTCACAGAGAATGATCCCTGGTTGCTCTCAAGTCCTGTAGGACCCTCAACTCCATCTATATTGATAGGGAAGTCTCCTGCACCAGCCTTGCCGCTGTATACAGAGAATGTCTGTCTGCCTATTGTGTATGAGATGTCAACTGTCACACTTCCAAATGTATCAAAATCAAACTCTATATTCGATATTGAACCGCTGAAAGATACAGAGTATGTAACCTTCTGAGGTCCCTTACTGACAACATATGACACGGTAGTTCCCTCGTCAACCTCAGTGTTGACCTCAGGATCCTGTGATATTACCTGGCCTTCCTTCACATCATCGCTGTACTCATAGCTTGGATTGCCTACCAGGTTGACCTCCTGAAGCTTATCTGCTGCATCTGCCTCAGACATACCCTTGAGGTTAGGAACTGCGATCTTCTTCGTCTCCTTACCGTTACTGATGATTATCTTGACTGTTGAGCCCTCCTCAACCTCTGTTCCGGCAACAGGATCTGAGGATATTACATGATCCTTCTCAACATTATCATCGTACGCATAGCCATGTGTTACCTTAAGTCCTGCCTCCTCGAGCAATGTTGTGGCCTGACTGTCCTCATATCCGAAAACATCCGGCACCTTGGTCTTTTCCTTGCCCGATGACACGTAAATAGTTATCTGTGTATCCTTTGTTATGGATGTTCCATCATCTATACTCTGTGATATTACATAGCCCTTCTCAACTGTGGCATCTGTCTTCTCCACAAATGTATAGTTGGTGAAGCCATTCTTCTTCATCTGCTCCTCAGCCGCAGTCTTATACAGACCTACTACATTGACCATAGGTACTGTCTCCTGTGCAGTTGTGTCGTTCGTTCCCTCTGTGGTTATGACATCGGTGCTTTCCTCCGTCTTACCCTTACCGCCCAGAATATTCCAGCCGGCTATCTTGCCTATGAGAAGTATGGCAAGTATGGCAAGAACCACCGCGATAGCAATACTTGATACCATGATTATCTTCTTAAGTCTTGGATCAAGCTCCTCTTCTCCATCGTATTCCTGCTCCTGTTCTCCATCATCTGCCACTGACTCGTCCGTATCATCCTCTTCATCGTCGTCATCTGGGAACAGATCGTCGAACTGTGACGGCGGCATAACTGGCACGTTAGCCTTGATCTCTGACGTTCTCGGACTTACAGGTGGAATCTCCGTAGTATCTGCCTTATCGACCTGTCTTCCGGTCTTGATCATCTCCATCTCCTGCTTTGTCATCTCAATGGTAGGGGATGTAGGAACGCTGGTCTTAGGCACCACTATACAATCTATATTAGGATTCTCTTTTACTCTGTTGAGATCAGCTATAAGCGCATTTGCTGTGAGATATCGTCTCTCCGGCTTCTTCTGTGTACACTTTCTTATGATCTTCTCAAGGCTTGTAGGTATATCCGGGTAATACTCCCTAGGTGATACCATCTCGCCCTGAATGTGCATCAGCGCTATAGCCACATTGTTCTCGCCTTCAAATGGAACATGTCCTGTGAGCATCTCATACATGGTGATACCGAGTGAATAAATATCACTTCTCTCATCTGAGAATCCGCCCCTTGCCTGCTCCGGTGATATGTAGTGAACACTACCCATCGCATTTGTCGTGGTCGTGCTTGACGATGCGGCTCTTGCGATTCCGAAATCAGTAACCTTCAGCGTGCCGTTGTTCGACATGATGATGTTCTGAGGCTTTATATCTCTGTGTATCGTGTGATGCTCATGGGCTGCCTGAAGTCCCTGGGCTATCTGTATGGCAAAATCGATCGCCTGCATAGGCTCTATTCTGCCGTGGGCCTGTATATATTCCTTGAGGGTGGTTCCCTCCACAAGCTCCATTACTATATAATATATTCCGTTGTCCTCACCGACATCGTATACATTCACAATATTAGGATGTGACAGCCCCGCCGCAGACTGGGCCTCTATCCTGAACTTTGTAACAAAATTAACGTCTGAGCTGAACTCAGGCTTAAGCACCTTTATGGCAACATATCTGTTTAACACATGACATTTTGCCTTATATACCTCTGACATACCGCCAGATCCAACCAATTCTATGATCTCATAACGACCGCTGAGCATCGTTCCCGGATTTAACATACCAATTTATTCCTCCCAATCTATCGCAGCTACAACGGCAGATATATTGTCCTTGCCGCCGTAGTAATTCGCTCTCTCCACCAGCTTCTCACCGACTGTCTTAAGATCATCCGACTCTGATACAATGTCCCGAATCTCGTCGTCCTCTATCATGTTCGACAAACCATCAGAACATAGAAGGATCTTATCATCCGCTGAAAGTTCTACTTCAAAGAAATCCGGAACCACATCATCACCTATTCCAAGTGCTCGGGTTATAATGTTCTTCTCTGGATGATTCCGTCCCTTATTCCTGTCGAGCTGACCATTCCTTATCAGCTCCTCAACCAATGAGTGATCAAGTGTGACCTGTCTTATCTCATTGTTAACTATATATAATCTGCTGTCACCTATATTCGCGACATACATGATTCCATCATCGATCACTGCAGCTACAAATGTCGTTCCCATACCTGCGTAATCCTCCGGATTGCTGAGCGCAAGCTTATACACCTTGTCATTGGCATATATTATCGCCCTCTTGAGCAGCGATACAGGATTGCTTATCTCGCTTTCACTTATATATTCAACTGCGGCTTCAATCGCCGTTCTGGATGCAACGTCCCCGGCCTTATGACCGCCCATGCCATCCGCAACTATGTACAGATTGCTGATAGCCCCTATTGGCTCATCTGTATAAAATATGCTGTCCTGATTCATGGAACGCTTTTTTCCAACATCTGTTATTCCAAATGATTTCATATATTCTCTCCATCAGCCTAAAATATTATCTGATACGCCACCTTGCCTATTTTAGCACAACACATAAAAAAGAACAAGACGAACTATTTATCCGTCTTGTTCTCCTCCTCATATTTACGGCGGAGCTGTCCGCACGCTGCGTCTATGTCACGCCCCATGCTTCTTCGCACCGTAGCTGTTATCTGGTTTCTCTCCAGAATATTTTTGAAATTCTCAATGGCGCTGTTATCCGCCCTCTCGTAATCCCTCTCCTTGATCGGATTTACGGGGATGAGGTTCACATGGCAGTTTCTTCCCCTTATGAGATGCGCCAGCTCGCATGCCTTCTCAGGGCTGTCATTCTGCCCTTTTACAAGAGAATACTCAAATGTTATCCTCCTGCCCGTCCTGTCAAAGTAATAATCACAGGCGTCCAGAACCTCTGCAATGCTGTATCTGTTAGCTATCGGCATGAGTGCCCTTCTGTCCTCGTCATTTGGCGCGTGAAGCGACAATGCAAATGTAATGGAAAGCCCTATATCCGCAAGCCTCTTTATCTCAGGCACTAAACCGCAGCTCGACACTGTGACATTTCTCTGGCTTATGTTCAGTCCATTCTCGTCCGTCAGCATCTCTATGAACCTGACAAGATTGTCAAAGTTATCCAGCGGCTCTCCTGTTCCCATCACGACCACATTTGACACACGCTCACCTGTTATCTTCTGGATGCTGTATATCTGTGACAGCATCTCGGACGCTGTGAGATTCCTCACCAGCCCGCCTATGGTCGATGCACAGAACCTGCAGCCCATACGGCAGCCCACCTGGGATGATATGCACACGGAATTGCCATGCTTGTACTTCATGAGCACGCTCTCTATGACATTCCCATCATGGAGTCTGAACAGGAATTTATTTGTGCCGTCATCCTCTGAAATGAGTCTGGTGACAACGCTCACACCATATATTCCATATTCATCCATCTTCTCTCTGAGGCTTTTCGGCAGATTGGTCATCTCCTCCGTTCCGTCCGCAAGCTTCACATGAAACCACTGATATATCTGCTTCGCCCTGAATGCCGGCTGACCGGCACCGGTGACCCAGTTCCTGAGTTCTTCCATATTCATTGATTTCAGATCCGGCTGTCTAATATCCTTATCTTCTCTATCCTTTACTTCCATACTCTGTCCAATCTTTTATACATGTTCTATCTATTTTGTACGCACGAACTTCGATATGAAAAATCCATCACACTCATCGACTCCCTGTAACAGAGTTACATATCCTTTATCGCCGCCGTGCCCCGGTACAATCTCATCTATACTCACAGTCTCAAAATCATGATTTTCCGCAAACCACTTAACATTGTTCTGATTCTCCCTGCTGTCTATAGTACATGTCGAATACACCAGTGTTCCACCCGTTTTCACATATCTGGATACAGTGTCAAGAATATCCCTTTGAAGCTGTGCCAGCTCGTCTATGCTGTCACCTGTCACATTGTACTTGATATCGTTCTTCCTGCCCATTATGCCAAGTCCCGAACACGGAAGGTCTGCTATTACCACATCAGCCTTTCCGACAAGGTTCTCATCAAGGTCTCTCGCATCCCATGCCTCGACAGTGACATTTGTCAGTCCAAGTCTGTCCACGTTCTCCTCTATGAGCTCCGTCTTGTTCTCGGTGAGATCCCTTGAGATAACCCTTCCTGTCTGTCCCGCAAGACTTGCGGCATACATGGTTTTGCCGCCCGGTGCTGCACACACATCCACCACCAGATCTCCATTCTGTATACCTGCTGCCCTTACAGCCAGACACGAACTCTGATCCTGTACAACAAATTCTCCATCCATGAATCCTGGGATCCTTCTGACATAATCATATCCCTTTATAAGAAGTGATGTGTCATTCAGGCTTCCTCGCACTGTCTCTATTCCAGCGGCCTCCAGCTTCCTCTCGACTTCATCAACGCTTATCCTGTCTGTATTCACCCTTATGGATGTCGGACGCATTTCGTAGCTGCTTCCGAGTATCCTGTCCACCGTTTCTCTGTCATAGTCCTGCAGCAGTATCTCCACAAGCTCCACAGGAACTGAATATTCAACCGAATAGTATTCCAAAGATGATGTGTTCTTATCAGGGTATTTTATACCATCCCTGTTTCTTGCGATATTTCTGAGCACTCCGTTGACAAAGCCTCTGAGGCTTCCAAATCCATGATCCACCGCCAGCTTCACCGACAAGTTGCAGGCAGCCGAATCCGGAACAGAGTCCATAAAGAACAGCTCGTAAGTTCCCATCCTGAGGACGCATCTTATGAGCGGCTTGCACTTGTTCACCTTTGTTTTGGAGAACTGGTTTATTATGTAGTCCAGCTTTATCCTCTGCTCTGTGACTCCCTCGACCATTCTCGTGATGTACGCCCTGTCCTGTTTGCTCATGAACTGGTTGGCGCGGAGTGCCGTTCCAAGTGCTATATTTGAAAATGTATGATTTTTCTCTATGTCCAGTAATGTGGTCAGAACCACCTCTCGAGTCTTTGTATCCATTCTACCTCTGTCCATTCTTCATCAGATATATTTGATCAGATGTGCTCTCCGGCTGTGAGTTTATTGCCCGCAAGGAACGCCGCCGCATCCATAGGCTTCTTGCCCTCAGGCTGCAATCTTGTTATCTGGAGTGCATCCTGTCCACACGCTATGGCAAATGTCTTCTTGGTCACCATGGTTATCTCACCCGGTGCAATGCCATCCTCACGGCTCACTACCTTTGCCCCATATATCTTGACATTCTTGCCTCCTATCCTTGTGTATGCACAAGGCCATGGCTGAAGGCCTCTCACAAGTCTCTCTATCTTCTCTGCCGGCTCACTGAAATCTATATCTCCCATACCCTTGTTCAACATGGAAGCGTAACAGCTCAGGCTGTCATCCTGAGGTGTCCGGACCGCAGTTCCATTCTCAAGCTTTTCAAGGGTTGACAGTATAAGCTGCGCACCGCTTGCCGCAAGCTTGTCCGTCAATGTCTCTCCAGTGTCATCGTCACCGATAGGCACAACCGAATGTTCTATCATATCTCCGGTATCAAGTCCCTTTGCCATGTACATGGTGGTGACTCCGGTCTCCTTCTCGCCGTCAATGATCGCCCACTCGATAGGCGCCGCACCGCGGTACTTCGGGAGCAGCGATGCATGGATATTGACACATCCGTACTTCGGAATATTGAGTATGCTCTCAGGAAGTATCTGGCCATATGCTGCCACAACTATCACATCAGGTGCATACTCTCTGATGATGTCCACGTTCTCCTGCTCACGGAGCTTCACCGGCTGATATACCGGAATATCATATTCCATTGCCTGTACCTTCACCGGTGTCGGTTGAAGCTTTTTGCTCCTTCCCTTTGCCTTGTCCGGCTGCGTAAAGCATGCCACAACGTCATGTCCCGCTTCCACTATGGATACAAGTGCATGCACGGCAAAATCAGGGGTTCCCATATATATAACTCTCATCTGCATGTCCTCCTTATTATAGGTTAAGTATCTCTTAATTCTGCTCTACCTCGTGAAGGCCATCCTCGACAAGATCCTTGTAGAGCTTTCCGTCAAGATGATCAAGCTCGTGGCAGATAGCTCTCGCCAGAAGTCCCTCTCCCTCGACTGTAAACTCCTCCATATTCTCGTCAAATGCCTTGCATATTACATGCATAGGTCTTGTGACTGTTCCAAATTTTCCAGGAAGGCTGAGGCATCCCTCCTCACCTGTCTGCTCTCCGTCTGATTCTGTTATCACAGGATTTATAAGACAGAGTGGATTGTCATCGCCGACATCAATAACAACTATCCTCTTGAGGATTCCAACCTGAGGTGCGGCAAGTCCAACTCCATTTGCCTCATACATGGTATCAAACATGTCATCTATGAGTGTAAGTGTTCTGTCATCCATCTTCTCAACCGGTCTGCACACCTTTCTGAGTATGTCATCTCCGTCATATCTTATATTTCTTATCGCCATGTCCACAAATCTCCTTTTCACTAATACATATTTACCGGATTCAGGTCAAAGAATACGCTCACATCGTTCTCTCCGTTCTCCTTAAGCCATTCCTCGACATAATCCTTGACATCCACCAGCATCCTGTAATCCCGGTGTTTTATATACAACACCCGCCTGTACACATCCTTTATCTTTGATATGGCCGGTTCCGAAGGACCGATCACAGACAGATGTCCTGCATTTATATATTTTCCCCTTATAAGAGAATACATCCTATCCATTATATTGGCAAGCTGTTCTTCGTCCATGCCCGTGCCCATTATGACCATCATATTCCACTCCGGCGGATACCTCATGAGTGATCTGTACGCCTCCTCGATATCGTAGAATGCCCTGTAATCCTGGGACGCTGCCGCAGTTATGGCGTAGTTGTCCGGCTTGTATGTCTGTATCACAACCTTTCCGGGCACATCACCCCTTCCGGCTCTTCCCGCAGCCTGGGTCAGCAGATCAAATGTCCTCTCACCGGCTCTGTAGTCTCCGCTGAACAGTGTGAGATCCGCCAGCAGCACACCCACAAGTGTCACTCTGGAAAAGTCATGTCCCTTGACTATCATCTGGGTTCCTATGAGTATGTCCGCATCGCCTCTTCCGAAGCTCTCAAGTATCTGCTCATGAGAATTCTTCTTCGAGGTCGTATCCCTGTCCATCCTTAAAGTCCTGGCCTCCGGGAACAACCTGTGTACCTCCTGCTCGACCTTCTCGGTTCCGACTCCATAGCCTCCTATGAGCTTTGAACCGCACACCGGACATTTGTCCGGCTCCGGCATTCTGAATCCGCAGTAGTGGCACACAAGCACGCCCTTCTGTGTATTATTTCCAGAGTGCAGTGCCATGGACACGTCACAGTGCGGGCATTTCACTGCCTCTCCGCAGCTCCTGCAGGATACAAAGCTGTTATATCCCCGCTTATTGATGAACAGCATGATCTGTTCCCGCTTGCTGAGCCTGTCCGCTATATCATTTGCAAGCTCGTCGCTTATTATGGATCTGTTGCCCCGGTGGAGTTCATCCCTGAGATCTACTATGCTTGTCTCTGCCATGGCTCTGCCCTCAACACGGCTGTCCATGGTCCACAGCCTGTACTCACCCGCCAGTGCACGCTTGTAGCTCTCCACGGAAGGAGTTGCGGAACCGAGTATGACACTCGCCCCCTCAAGCCTTGCACGTTCTATGGCAGTCTCCCTTGCGTGATATTTTGGCGGGCTGTCACTCTTATAGCTGCTCTCATGCTCCTCGTCTATTATTATCAGCCCCAGCTTCTCAAATGGGGTAAACAGCGCAGACCTCGGGCCTATCACCACATCCACATCGCCCTTCCTTGCGCGCTCAAACTGATCATACTTCTCCCCGCTGCTGAGCTTTGAGTTGACCATGGTCACACGGTCACCAAAGTATCTGGAGAAATATGTCAGTGTCTGATACGTGAGTGCTATCTCAGGTATCAGCACGATCGCCTGTCTGCCCGCGCGGACGACTTCACGGATACACCTCACATACACCTCAGTCTTGCCGCTTCCCGTCACGCCATGAAGAAGATAAGTCCTGTGTATACCCTGATCTGCATCACTTACGAAATCATCGACTATCCTCTGCTGGTCACTGTTAAGCTCTATATCAGGAGCCTCAAATGCCTGCTGCCTCACCGCGTCAGACACCACATCCCGGTATCTGCTGTCCTCAACGATACGAACGACACCTTCGTCCTCCATGGCCTTAACCGCCTGATGTGACACATTCAAAGTCCCGGTGGCCTCCGTCATTGGGAGCTCATGTCTCACCATAAGCTCGCGGAGGAGCCTGAGCTTTGCCCTGGCATTCTTCTTCATATATCTGTATTCCCATGTGTCCACATCCTCGCATGAAAGGACAACATATCTGACCACCACGGACTTAACCGTTTTTTTCACCGGCATCACCGTCTGGATGGCATTTATCATGGTGGAGCCGTAGTTCTCCTTTATCCACGCCGCAAGGGCAAGGAGCCTTCCCGGAGCTGCCACGCCGTCCTCGCACAGAGAATCTATAGACTTTATCCTGCTCTCATCATATTCCGTGGAATCCGATATCCCTATGACATAGCCTTTTCTCAGATTATTTCCCTTGCCAAATGGAATGTTGACCTGACTTCCTATCTGTATCCTGCCGGCAATATCGTCAGGAATAGCATATTGAAATGTTCTGTCTATCGCCTCATGGGATATATCAATTATCACATCTGCGTACAATCCCCGCATTTTTCTCCTCCAATATCTGCCGTATCATTTCTCTCTCGTCCATTTGTGTCCTGCGTCCCTCTATATCCTGATATGTCTCATGGCCTTTGCCGGCCAGAAGGACTATATCATCCCTGTCCGAAATCTCCAGAGCGTATCTTATAGCATCCAGACGGCTGCATATCTTTACATATTCTCCTCCGCCCTCGAGAACCCCGGTCTCAATATCCGTCATTATCGCCTCCGGGGATTCAAACCTCGGGTTATCACTTGTTATGACCGTCATATCCGCCAGCCTGCCCGACACAAATCCCATGCCTTTTCTGCGCCCGGCTGATCTGTTGCCGCCGCATCCGAACAGACATATAAGCCTCTTCGGCCTGTACTGTCTGAGGGTTGTCAGTACATTTTCCAAGCTCACGGCATTGTGGGCATAATCGATGAATATCCTTGCGTATCCCGGAATCTCCACCGGCTCGAGTCTGCCCCTCACCTTCATATCCGACTGCGAATCCTGCATTACCTCCATCGGTATCCCGATGATCCCGCAAGTGGTTACCGCAGCAAGAGAATTGTACACATTGAACTCTCCCGGTATGCCAACAGTCATGTAAGTGCTCTCCCCGTCCGTTCTCTCACACTCATAGCCTATCCCCATAACTCTATGGAGAATGAGCCTGTGTATTGCTCCCGCCATACACACATTGCCATCCCCGGCTGCAGTGTGATTCCTCACACCATAATATACCACTTCAGCCCCTGCATTCACAGCCTCGGCAGCAATACACCCAGAATACATGTCATCTGCATTTATCACCGCAGTCTTACACTTTGAGAACAGGCTTCTCTTCCATCTCCCATACTCGGCAAATGTGCGGTGTTCATTCCGCCCAATGTGATCCGGAGCAAGATTTGTATATACGCATATATCAAATTCTACCCCTGACACACGGCCGTGCATAAGCCCCTGTGACGATACCTCCATGACGCAGTATTCCGCACCATTTGCCACCATGTCTGCAAGCTTGCGATGGAGATATATCGTTCCCGGAGTAGTGTTCACAGATGGTATCTTCCGGATACAGTCATCGATCTCTATGGTTCCCACAAGACCGGTTCTACGCCCCCATCTGTCCAGCATAGACTTTATCATACATGCGACCGTGGTCTTTCCCTTTGTCCCGGTCACACCTATAACTTTCATACTTCGTGACGGAAAATTCCAGAAATTATTACATATCATTCCTATACCGTGGCGATAGTCATACAGTCTCACGATCAGTACACCATCGGTATCCCCCCAGCGTCCGGCTGACCGCTCCGCAGGTATGCCGATATCATCTGTCATGACTATACACGCTGCGCCCCTTGCCACGGCATCATCTATATAGCGATGTCCATCTGTTCTCGCACCTCTCCGGCACACAAAAAGAGTTCCCTGTGTGACATCTCTGGAATCATCTGCCAGATCCGTAATCTGACAGTCAATGTCCCCTGCCAGGATCTCATAGACCGTGCCTTTTAGAACATCTGACGCCCTCATGATACACCTCCCGTCGACATATTCCTGTTTATTTAGAATATGCCACATCCGGCACAGTTGTGTATCAGAAAAATAGGAGGCTGTGCTAAAAGCTCCAACCTCCATTCTTCTCACTTACCGCTATATATTCCGGTCTGTTAATCCTCGTCTGCTCCGACGATCTTTACCTTTCCATGGTAAACTTCATCTACAGCGATGGATAATGGCTTCTTCTTTGGGTCTGCTGCCACCATAGGCTCCTGACCATCAATGATCTCTCTTGCTCTCTTTGCTGTTGCAAGAACGATTGAATATCTGCTGTTTACTACAGGCTGCTCACCTGGCTCAACCTCTGCATTTACTACTGACATTAAGTCTGTGTATGATGGATGTAACATGATATTATATCCCCTTTCTTATATGATTATTGAAATATTCTTCTAAACTGCTGTCCACTGTTATCCAGTCTAATTTATCAGAGTTTCTTTATCTCTGCAAGCTCTTCTTTTATTCCGGCTATATATCCAAGCTGATTATCTCTTCTGCAGCCATAGCTTCTGATGACTGAATCCACGGTGTGTATACACTCGTCCAGATCATCGTTGACTATAATGTAGTCGTACTTGTCCATATCCTCAGCTTCCTCTGTGGCCTTTCGGAGTCTCTTGATTATGGTCTCCTCCGACTCTGTTCCTCTTCCTGCCAGTCTGCTCTTAAGCTCGCTTATGCTTGGAGCTGATATAAATATGAGAAGCGCATCTGGGAACTGCTTCTTGACATTAAGTGCGCCCATGACCTCTATCTCGAGTATGACGTCCTTGCCATCAGCAAGCTTCTCCTCAACATACTTCTTTGGAGTTCCATAATAATTCTCTACATACTGTGTCCACTCGATAAATCCACCGTAGTCAATGAGATTCTCAAAATCCTTGCGATCCATGAAATAATACTCTCTTCCATCGACCTCACCCTCTCTCGGTGATCTTGTCGTCGCGGACACTGAAAGGTTATATCCAAAATCCGACACAAGTCTCTTGACAACTGTGCCCTTTCCAACTCCTGAAAAACCGGATATGACTATGAGCGATCCACGCTTTGTACTCTTATCTGCCATCATCATTACCTCTAAAAATTATGTATTCTATTCCAGATTCTGTATCTGCTCTCTGACCTTCTCTATGTCAGTCTTGAGCTGTATCGCCTTGTCTGACACATCAAGTGAATTGGCCTTTGAAAGTATCGTGTTCGCCTCTCTGTTCATCTCCTGTGCGATGAAGTCCAGCTTCCTGCCGACGCTTCCGCCATCCTCCAGAATCTTCTTCGTGCTGCTGATATGGCTCTTAAGCCTTACAGTCTCCTCGTCCACACATATCTTGTCCGCATATATAACGACCTCTGTGGCGATCCTGTTCTCATCTATAACAGGATTGTCAAGGACCTCTGTGATCTTGTCCGTGAGCTTGCGTCTGTACTCCTCCACAAGTTCAGGTGATATCTCCTCTATATAATCAACTGCAGCTCTCATTCCGTCAAGCTTGTCGATCATGTCCTTCTTAAGGTTCTCTCCCTCTGTTATCCTCGACTGCACGAACATCTTCGCAGCCTCGTCAAGGGATGTCTCTATTATCTTCCACAGCTCATCCTGGTCGACCGCCTGCTCCTCAACCGTGAACACGTCAGGGAAGCCTCCAAGCTGTGCAGGTGTTATGCTGTTCTCAATTCCAAAATCCTTGGACATCTCCTCGAAATATCCCATATACTTCTCGGCAACGTCCTTGTTATACTTCAGCTTGACATTGTCATCCGAGAAATCCTCGTATGTGATGAACACGTCAACCTTTCCTCTCTCAATATATTTTTTGAGATATGTTCTTATGTTTGTCTCAAAGAAACTTATCTTCTTTGGGAGCTTTATATTGATGTCGCAGAATCTGTGATTGACTGACTTCATCTCTACAACTATCTTGTATGCATCAGTCACCCTCTCGCTGCGGCCAAATCCTGTCATGCTTTTTACCATATCTGTCTCCTAATATTCCCAGGTTATATGTTGTTTTCAATTACCTGATAACAGATAATATATTATACTTCACACCTGTTTAAAAATCAAATTATTTATTGTACTTCCTCTATTCCCGCAATCCTCGGCTCTGCGATCATCGAGTAATTCGTATGATATATTACAAATCCAGGCTTTGCCCCTGCAGGCTTTTTGATATTTCTGCGCTCGGTATAGTCTATCTCCACCTTCGGTGCCGTCCTTCCAGACGAATAATACGCTGCAAGTCTTGCCGCCTCCTCATATGTAGAATCAGGAAGTTCTCCCGCACCCTCAAGTCTCACGATGACATGGGAACCCGGCATCTTCTTAGCATGGAACCACATATCCCCACCATTTGCGAATTTAAATGTGAGCTCATCGTTCTGGATATTATTCTTGCCCACATACATATGGAATCCATCGCTGGATATGTAGTGCAGCGGTTTTGACTTTGCCTTTTTCCTGTCGCCCTTGCGTCCGTAATGTCCCTTTACATATCCGCAGGCTACGAGCTCCTCCTTGACCTGTGCCAGTGAATTCTCATCTATCGCCATATCAAGGAACGTCTGTACCGACTGAAGATGCTCCAGCTCACTCTTCGTCTCGACAGTGAGCTGTGTAAGTGCCTCATAAGTCCTCTTGAGCTTGTTGTATCTCGCAAAATATCTCTTGGAGTTATCCATAACAGATATGGTCTTGTCAAGCGGGATCTTTATCATCTCGTTAGTATAGTAGTTGAGAGCCTCAAAACTGTCCGCTCCCTGTTCTATATTGTAACCATATGTGTTGATCAGTTCTCCGTACACACGGTACTTTTCCCTGGATTCAGTGTCCTTTAACTGAGCGAGCTGCAGGTCGTACTTCTTGCTCGTTCTCTCAATGGCATTCGAGACGATCTTTCTGAGATCCGATGACTTCTGTCTTATCCTTGTGACCGCACTCTTTCTGTAGAAATACTCATCAAGCACCTTTGAAATGTCATCCCTTGATTCTATGGTCTTGTCGCTGTACATCGACAGATGCACCGACGAGAACTCCACTGGAGTGTAACCGTCCAGTATGATTTCAGGAGTATAGTTCCCGTTCCTTATATCAGATACTATCCCGGCAAATTCATCATAAAGCCTTGCGACATCCGCCTCGCTCATGCTGTCCACAGGCATGTTGCCGTCAAGTCCTGCCCTGTAGGTTATCTCACTCGCCACAACCGGTGGAAATCCGGTTATGTTCTGGTATATCGCCTTTATGATATTCGTAGGGCTCGAGCTCACACGCTCTATGAAGTCCCCGCGCTCTATCTCAAGCGGGGATACCTTTCCTCCCGCCGGAGGATACTCATAAGTCCTGCCCGGAAGAACCTCCCTCACTGAGCTCACCATATGGGATATATGCTTTATGCTGTCGATGATGACATTCTCATCCGTGGCAAATATGATATTGCTGTGCTTACCCATGATCTCTATGATGAGTTTCTTTCTCTTTAGATCTCCAAGCTCGTCCAGATGCTCGATGACCATGACAACTATTCTCTCAAAGCCCGGCTGATACACATCAACTATCCTTCCGTTGTTGATATGCTTCCTGAGGAGCATACAGAAATTCGGCGCTGTCATAGGATTCTCCTTGGCGGACTGCTGAAAGTATATAAGCGGGAGGCTTGCATCCGCAGACATGAGCAGCCTGTAATTCTCCCTGTTATTCTTTATTACTATGTTGAGCTCGTCCTTCTCCGGCTGATATATCTTATATATCCTTCCGTCGATGAGTTTCTCCTTCATGTCTCTTACCACATTGGATATCACTATTCCGTCAAACGCCATATCTGTCTCTCCTATATCCCTGAAAAAAGGCAGAAAATGCAAATTCATTCTCTGCCTCTTCCATATCTACTACCACATTACTGCTATCCTGATCCTACAGTGAATTGTAGAGATCCTTATATATATTCGCTGAGTTATACCATGAGTAATCCTGTCTCATGCCACGCTCCTGGATTCCATACCATGCCTCTTTGTTGTTATAGTACACTTCCTTTGCATAGTTTATGGCATTGAGGAGCTCATATGCATCATAATTAGCAAATGAGAATCCTGTTCCTGTACCCTCGAACTGATTATAAGCCTCAACAGTATCTGCAAGACCACCTGTCTCTCTTACTACTGGAACTGTGCCATATCTGAGTGCCATGAGCTGTGTGAGTCCACATGGCTCAAATCTTGAAGGCACGAGCATCACATCGCAGCCTGCATACATCTTATGAGATCTCTCATCTGAATAATAGATGTTCGCTGATACCTTTGCAGGATGTATTCCCTGATAATACTTGAACATGTTCTCGTACTTGCCGTCACCGGTTCCGAGGACGATGAACTGTACTCCGTCACAGCATATATCGTTCATGATCCTGTCAACCAGATCAAGACCCTTCTGGTCTGTGAGTCTGGATATGATTCCTATTACAAACTGATTCTCATCCTGAGGAAGTCCACATTCCTTCTGCAGTTCGATCTTGTTGATCTTCTTGAGCTGTCTGAAGTTATCCACGCTGTAGTTCTTATATACCTGTGGATCTGTTGCAGGATTCCATACCTCGTAATCTATACCGTTGACAATGCCCCAGAGTGACTGCCATCTGGCACTTAAGAGCCCGTCAAGTCCCTCTCCATAATATGGAGTCTGTATCTCCTTGGCATATGTGTTACTTACCGTTGTTATCTTATCTGCATATACAAGTCCGCCCTTGAGCATGGCAGCATCCTTCTGGATCTCCAGCTTGTCCGGTGTAAATACATAATCAGGGAGCCCTGAATACTCCTGAATGGTCTTTATATCCCACTTGCCCTGGAACTGGAGATTATGAATAGTCATAACAGACTTCATGCTTGTATAGAACATATCTCCTGCAAACAGAGTCTTGAGATATACAGGCACAAGTCCTGCCTGCCAGTCATGACAGTGAAGTATATCCGGCTGGAAACCGATCGATGGAAGGATCGAAAGCGCTGCCTTTGAGAAATAACAGAACTTCTCGATATCCCACTTTACATCACCATAAGGTGTAAATCCGTTAAAGTAATACTCGTTATCTATGAAATATACCTTGACACCCTCATACTCCAGATACATAACGCCAACATAATCATTCTTGTAACCGATGTCCATATAAAAATGCGTTATATACTGCATCTTCTCCCTGTACTTGTTCGGAATACAGAGATAATTCGGCATGATGACTCTCACATCATACTCGTTCTTATCAAATATCTTTGGCAGTGTTCCAACTACATCCGCAAGACCACCCGTCTTTATAAATGGCACACACTCTGATGCTATATATGCAACCTTCTTCATCAAATAAACCCTCCATGACATTTAGACATTAAATCCTTGTATATTATATCACACGAGTATCCATAATTCAATAAATCAGTGTATCTATATTGTTGCATTTGCCACATTCCGCTGATATACTTTTAGCATGCAGCCGCACGCAGATACGGCTGGATCACAATCCAGAAAACAGGAGATTTTCAATGTTAGACATCACCATCACCGAGACCAGGGACTTCGTGAAGAAGCTTCTGATGGACAATACATTTGACCGCTTTCTCGCCATGGAGGCATTTGTAAAAAGCGGGATAACATACAGCTTTGACGGAAGGGTAAACAAGGATTTCTATGACAAGGAGGAGCTGGAGCTCATGGCTTCCACATCCTACGCCTCATGGGAGTCCATAAAACCACATGTATATAATGTTATAAGAGGAAAGAAGCTGCCACTGAGCTTCAAGATAGTGCTCGTGCTCTCCCAACCGGACATCATGGATATGCTTGAGAAGAACCATCTCACCATACCGGTATCCGATGTGGCAAATCTCACCTTGAACGTCTACTATGACGGCATGAGCATACAACTCACATCCATGGCGACCCAGAACATATTCACCATGGATAAGACCCTTGAGCATGTGTGGGATGCGGAGATCAGGGATTTCCTGAAGACTGCCGGAATATATTTCACCGAAAGCTGATTTTTTGAAGAAATTTAATATGATTTTTGAAGATCCGGCACCTCATCTGATGCCGGATTTTTTTACGCGCCGCCCCTGTTAGCACTCATTTTGTCCGAGTGCTAATTTTTTCTTGACTTTAGTTCCCAGCTGATTTATCATACCTTTTAGCCTGATGTGTCAGTGTACATTTCTATTAAGATTGAACACAGATCGGGGATGACACATCTTTCATTGAAAACCATTATATTTAAAGGAGATGTATACAATTATGAAGAACGGAAATTTATCGATCAACAGTGAAAACATTTTCCCTGTCATCAAGAAGTGGCTGTATTCAGACCACGATATATTTGTCAGGGAGCTTATATCAAACGGCTGTGATGCCGTGACAAAGCTTAAGAAGCTGTCTCTCATGGGCGAATTTGACGAGCCGGATGAGCCATATCGTATAGATGTGACCACAAGTGCCAACGACAAGACCATCACATTTACCGATAACGGTATCGGTATGACTGAGGAGGAGGTTGAGAAATATATCAACCAGATCGCTTTCTCAGGAGCCGAGGCATTCCTTGAGCAGTACAAGGACAAGGCAACAGAGGAACAGATCATCGGCCACTTCGGACTGGGCTTCTACTCCGCATTCATGGTTGCCGACAAGGTCACCATCGAGACAAAGTCATACAAGGACGGCGAGGACGCTGTATACTGGGAGTGCGAGGACGGCCTTGAGTACTCCATGAAGAAGTGCATTAAGGCTGACCGAGGTACTACCATCACCCTTTATCTGAACGAGGACAGCTATGAATTTGCAAATGAATACAGGATCAAGGAGGTCATCGACAAGTATTGTTCGTTCATGCCTGTTGAGATCTACTACACCAACGCAGACGAGCCACAGGAAGATCCTAAGGATGCTACTGTAGACGTGGATGCAAAGAAAGTCAGCGACACAGCAGATAATGCTGAGGGCAGCACTGACAGCAAAGGCCCAGACGCAGACGATATAAAGACCGAGGAGAAGAAGCCTGAAGCTCCTAAGCCACTCAACACCACTACCCCACTGTGGGCAAAGCATCCAAACGACTGCACCGACGAGGAATACAAGGAGTTCTACAGAAAGGTATTCCACGACTACAAGGAGCCTCTGTTCTGGATACACCTGAACATGGACTACCCATTCAACCTGAAAGGTATCCTGTACTTTCCTAAGATCAATACACAGTATGACAACCTTGAGGGAACGATCAAGCTGTACAACAACCAGGTATTCGTCGCCGACAATATCAAGGAAGTAATTCCTGAGTTCCTCATGCTCTTAAAGGGATGTATCGACTGTCCTGATCTCCCACTGAACGTATCACGTAGTGCGCTTCAGAATGACGGATTTGTCAAAAAGATCTCAGACTACATCACCAAGAAGGTTGCAGACAAGCTGTCCGGCATGTACAAGACACACAGAGAGGACTACGAGAAGTACTGGGATGACATCAACCCATTTATCAAGTTTGGTTGTCTGAAGGATCTCAAGTTCCTCGACAAGATGAAGGACTTCTGCATCTACAAGAACCTCGAGGGCAAATATATAACTCTCCCTGAGTATCTTGAGGCAGGAAAAGAAAAGTACGAGAACAAGGTATTCTATGTAACCGACGAGCAGGCTCAGTCACAGTACATCAACATGTTCAAGGCTGAGGGCATGGACGCTCTGATCATGACACAGACCATAGACAGCCCATTCATCACTCTGCTTGAGCAGAAGAACGAGAATGTTCACTTCTACAGAATAGACGCTGAGCTCTCTGACAACTTTGTCGGCGAGGAGCTCTCAGAGGAGACTGCAAAGGAATACAAGGATAAGCTCACAGCTACATTTGAGAAGGCTCTCGACATGAAGAACCTGAATGTAAAGGTTGAATCCCTGAAGGACGAGAACACATCTTCTATCCTCACCCAGCCTGAGGGGACAAGACGTATGCAGGAAATGATGAAGATGTACGGCATGGCCGGTATGGATCCATCAATGTTCGGTCAGGGCGAGGGCGAGACACTCATCCTGAACAGCAACAACAAGCTTGTTAAATACGTTCTGGACAACCCTGACAGCGACAACACAGCTACGATCTGCTGCCAGTTATATGATCTGGCCGTACTTGCCAACCGTCCACTGTCAGCAGAGGCAATGACCAAGTTCATCGCAAGAAGCAACGAGATCCTTGGAATACTTACAAAGTAATATAATCTGTCTGCCGGTTTACGGCAGCAGATCCTAATGGATAACTAACACAACAAAAAGCAGCAGCCCGATATGTCTTTGATAGCATATCAGGCTGCTGCTCTTTTATTCTATTTCACTCCCTAGTGGGCAAGTATCTCCACTCCATGTTCTGTCATAACCAGTGTGTACTCCCACTGTGCCGATGGTGAGCCATCCTCCGTGTAGATAGTCCAGCCGTCATCTGCATCCTGATATACATCAGGGCCGCCCATGTTGATCATAGGCTCAATGGTGAACACCATTCCCGGAGCAAGCACATAATCCTTGCCAGGCTGTCCTATATGACTTACATAAGGCTCCTCATGAATTGCAAGACCTACTCCATGACCGCCTATCTCACGGACAACCGAATAGCCCTGCTCCTGTGCAAATTTGTTGATGGCATATCCTATATCTCCTATGGTCACATATGGCTTGCTGCACACCTCAACACCTATATCAAGAGCCTTCTTTGTATCCTCTACAAGCTTCTTCCATGCGGGATCAACATTTCCCAGCATGAACATTCTTGATGAGTCTCCGAAATATCCCTTGTACTCTGTTGTACAGTCGATATTAACTATATCTCCATCCTGGAGAATAATGTCATCACTTGGAATGCCGTGGCATACCACATCATTTACCGATATACACACACTCTTAGGATATCCCTCATATCCAAGACATGCAGGAATAGCATCTATGGACTTTGTATAGTTATAGATAAGGTCATCCAGCTCTCTGGTAGACACTCCTATCTTGACAAATGGAGTTATGTAGTCGAGCACAGATGTGTTGACCTTTGAAGCCTCCCTGATTCCCTCGATCTGCTCTGCGTTCTTGATCATCGCATGTGTAGGGATCTTGAATCCTCTGTTCTTCATATCCTCAAGCTTATCGTCAAGAGCCAGGTGACAGGTCTTGTATTTCTTACCACTTCCGCACCAGCACATATCATTTCTACCAAGTTTCATAATTAACCTCTTTCTTTATTGCATATATTTTCATTACATACCTATGGTATTAGCCACAAATACTATAATACGTTTTTGAGAATAATTCCACATTTTAATATGATAAATATTGTCAATTATCCTCGTCTATCCCCAGGTACCTGGCAACATATGTATAATACCCCGACTCTGTTATGTTGTCAGCTGCTGTAAATTTATCCGCGACATATAGCTGCATCGCACTGAAACTGTCATCCGATACCTCCGCACCCGTGTGGGATGTCAGCGTGTCCGTGACTGCGTTATATTCAAATGCATCCGTTATAAAGCTTCTGTCCGGGAACAGCACCAGTCCTGTACTGTCTGACAGGATATCCCTTCCTATGATGAGCCTCGAATCATAATCCACTCCCATGACATTGAGCATGGTCGGCAGGATATCTATACTGCTGCACACCTTGTCAACTCTCACCGGCTTCTCCATCGACGCCGACCATATGACAAGTCTGCTCCTGTACGCCTCAAGACTGTTTCCAAAGTTCTCCCCTGCCAGTTCGTCCACAACGTCCATATTGTCATACGGTACATGATCCCCCGCCAGGACGATAACAGTATTGTCCAGCAACCCCTTCTTCTCAAGTCTCTTCATCATATATTCAAGCATCTTTTCCATTTCGTACTGGGATGCCAGATATGCCTTTGTCGTATCCAGGACATAGTTAAGGTCACTGACCACAGCCTTGTTCTTCTCCGCCATGGCATTTGCCGCACCGTATCCATATGGCACATGACCGCTGACCGTCAGGTAGTACAGGTGGAACGGCTGCGTCTCTGTATACTTGTCAAATGTCTCCTCCATCATGACAAGATCCGACTGAGGCCACATGTCCTGTCCGTTCTCGTCAGTCTGATACTCAAGCCCATTACCGCTGGCTATCCACTCGTATCCCAGCGCCGGATGGGTGATATTCCTGTCATAATATGTATAGTCGTTGTCATGGAATCCGTAACAGCTATAGCCGAGTCTCTTGAGCGTATTCGCCATGGAAAACAGCATGCCATTCTCATTGTCGGCAGCCCTGCACATACTGATGTATGAACCGTTCTTAGTCGGGCTTCCCATCAGGTTTGCATACTCTCCGCCTAATGTTGAACCATACCATAGCGGCTGATAGTAATTTTCAAAGACAAAGCCCTCGTCCGCAAGTTTTGACAGTGTAGGGAACAGACCGGAATCAAGCGCATAGCCTGAGAACCCCTCCGCAGTTATCCATATGACATTATAGCCCTCGAACATACCTGTATATTCATTCTTATTTGTCGGGGGTATATTTGCAAAATATTCGCTGAGCGATGAAACCGCATCATTTCCCGCAAGGTCATTTATGGCATCAAAATCCAGATCCAGGACATTCGGGGATGTGTCGATCACAACCTCCTCTGTGGTCGCTTCCGCGACATCCACCGTCTCGGTGGTAATCTCCTGCATCGTTGTGCTCTCTGTGGAGGCAAGTGAATCGATATCGACCTCACCACCCGAGGCAAAGTTTATCCTGCTCTGTGCTGAGCTCTTGCCTGCGATACCCTCTCTGACATCCACCACAAAGCTCTCCATGACGCCGAGCTTTTCAACAGAGAGATCAACCGATGTATATTCCTTGTATAAATTGTACGGACTGTACACATCCGAGGCCACAGCCCACATCACAAACAGTGTTGTGGCATACACCAGAGCTGTTCCGGCGGCACCTATGAGGTTCACCCACCACCTTCTCCTGTCAAATGCCATAAATGTCCATATGCACACGATCATTATGAGCACCGGGACAGCCAGAAGAATAACGTCCACTATCTGTGCCTTTATATTGGATATGACCGTGTCCGCATTGTCCACAGCCTGATTTCCGAATTTTATGGTTCCAATAACAGACAGATAGTTGTTGAAGACCGAATGATATACGTACTGGGCGATGAAGATCACACCCGTAAACAACGTGAACAGCGTTGCAAGTATCTTATTGATGACCGGCGGAAAAAATCCTGTCAGCACGCTGAACACGCCTCCAACCACCACCGCAAATGCTATTATAGCGGCTATGTTCCCATCATCCAGGCTGAAATTCATGCCGTGAAACAGCAATTCATAATACAAGATCAACACAGTGAACAGTATCCACCCCGACCATTTTCTGAAATATTCTCTTACATCCCCAAACATCGCCTTAAAAAACTTTATCATACGTTGGAATCTCCCATATAAACAAAAAAAATAAAGATATGGTCCTTAACTCCATATCTTTATTTTATATAATATTTTAAGACTTTTTACAATATTTTAAGATATATTATATCTACTTTACACCGTACTGATCGTAGTAAGCGTCGATAGCGGCCTTAAGGGTGTCATCTATGATAACTCTTCCCTTATACTCTCTATTGTAAAGATGCTCCACTACCTCTGCCATTGTTACGATGGCTGTTGTCTTGATTCCGTAGTTCTCCTCGATCTCTGTCAGCGCACTCTTCTCGCCCTGGCCTCTCTCCATTCTGTCTACTGAAACCACAAGCCCCATGACATCCACGTCGCCCTGTGCCTTGATGATAGGAAGTGTCTCCTGAATAGATGTTCCGGCTGTTGTGACATCCTCGATGATGACAACCTTATCGCCATCCTCTATAGGACTTCCAAGGAGTATTCCCTTGTCGCCGTGATCCTTTACCTCTTTTCTGTTTGAGCAATACTTGATGTCCTCATCGTACATCTCTGCTATGGACATAGTTGTCGCAACTGTGAGAGGTATTCCCTTGTATGCAGGACCAAATAACACATCAAAGTCCAGACCAAACTCTGCATTTATAGCCTCAGCATAATACTCGCCAAGTCTCTTTAGCTGGGCACCTGTTCTGTAAAAGCCTGTATTGACAAAAAATGGTGTCTTTCTTCCACTCTTTGTAACGAAATCTCCAAACTTGAGTACGTTACAGTCAATCATAAATTCGATAAATTCCTTCTTATATGCTTCCATTTTAATAAAACCTCCTGTATTTACAGGGGTTCCGGGGAACCCCTTATTCTCAAAATAGCCTTACTACACACTTACTACACACTTTTGAGCTTACACAGCCTTTTCCATCTTCATCATCTCTGTAAACAGTGTATCCTCTGTCACATGACAATACAAATCCATTGTCATCTGCAAGGAGCCATGTCCGAGAATCTTCTGTAATGTCTTTGGCTGCATTCCGTTCTCAATTGCTCTGGTTGCAAAAGTATGTCTTAAGCAATGTGGTGAAAACATCTCATAGTCAGGATGCTCTTTTCGAATCCGGTTTACAATGGCACCGATTGCCTCCTGCACTATGAACTGTTGTGTAGGTCTGTTGTTTTTCGTAACAAACACCAAGTCCCTGTACTGTTCCTCTGTTTCGATTCCCTTAAAGAGAATCTTCTGTTTTTGAATGCGCTGTCGTTTCAATGCCTCCAACGCCCTCGTGGTTAATGGAATCGTTCGTCTTCCATTCTTGGTCTTTGCATCATGCATCTCAAAAATGTACTTACCATCTTTTTGAAAATAGCACAATGTGTGACGCACATACAGTACCTTCTTGTCAAAATCAATGTCCTTCCACTGAACACCACAAAGCTCTCCAATACGCATTCCGGTTTCTATGGCAAGCACAAACAGATTATAGTAGAAACTACTCTGTGCCTCACCTAAAAACAACTCTGCTTCACTTACTGTCAGTACACGTCTTTCCTTCTTATCTTCCTTGGAAATCACCGTGTTTAATTGCTTTGCAACATTTTTTGTAAGTAAATCAGAGTCGATTGCTTTTTCCAGCATATCCACCAGAATCTTTTTCGTGTTCTTTCTGGCATTATCAGAAACAAGCTCATTGAGTGCATTCTGCATGATAATCAGGTTCAATGATGTCAGCTTACGCCACCCAAGCTCCTTCTGTATCCGCTTATAATGTGTGGCATAGGATTCCCTAGTGGAATTCCTGCAATTCTTCTTACAGGTATTCATCCAAATCTCATACCACTCATCAAGGGTTACATCCTTGGTGACAACATTCAGTGCCTTCTCATCCTCATACTGTTCCTCACGCATCCTTTTACGAAGTTCATTCAGATTGCTTGCGTATATGGTCTGCGTCTTGCCGAAACGATTCACAAATCGTCCCTGATAAAGTCCATCACTCTTTCTCTGTGTAATGCCTTTACCAAGTTCTTTACCTTTTATGGATTTACCCATATCTGCCTCCTTCCAGCGTGTATATACGTTGAAAGGAACCATCAGTCCACCCAATTGTAGCATATACACACTTAATTTTCAATTAGTTTCATGGTTATTTAATAAATTCATTGTCTTTTTATGAATCAAATTTCCTAGCATCCAATCTGATTCAAAAGCCATTCATCCAGCTTGCCCTTGTGAGCATACAGTCTGTTTCCGATGCGAACCGCGAATACATCAGCATTTTCAGCCAACAACTCACGTGCCTTTGTCTGACCAATCCCCAAATAAGAGCAAAACTCTTTTACAGTCAATAAAGCCTTATCCTTCATTCTTCTACCTCCTCAAAATCCTATTTCTAAGCCAAACACAAATAAATTTCTGTTTTTTCTCCAAAAATACAGAACATTTGTTTGTGTCATGTTATAATGGTTATGCGCATACCATTTCTTTTCAAAAGTAATCGTTTCTTATCAAAAACTATTACTCTCTCACTTATAGGAGATTTAGAAGGGGTTTTGCGGAAGTGTTTTTAAAAAAAGTTGCAAAAAATTTTAAATATGTATATACAAGGCAGGTTTTACGGATAAATGAACATTAGAAAACATCAGGAATTGATGGACTTCTGGGAATATTCTCATAACTTCGACAGCGAAGACGGAGCCTTTTCCATAGATGAGGATATTACCTTTGAGGCATCCCAGCAGGAATTACAAATTGAATTAGAGCATTTTAATGAAATGGATTTGGAACAGGAATTACATCCCATAAAAGATGATAATTTCCAGCCGAAGGATGAGCACCCCAATAAGACCATGTTAAAAAAGGAGCTTCGTGCCATTGCTTTAAAGCGACTGGAGGACGGTGCCCGCACTGTTTCGGATTTTGAGGAAGTGATAAGGGAATGGGACCTATTAGATTCCAACAGAGAACGCAAGGAGCGATATCACGAAATCGGCAGAGAAAACCTAGACAGCAAGAAGGATGTGGCACCACTTGCCATTGTTATCCCGGCTCCCATCAATCATGCTTACTGGCGACAGCTTATGAAAGGGGACTATATAGACATTATCTCTAACTGTCCTTTTGAGATGCACAACTCCCTTTCCGATGAGGACTATTCCAAGATTATTTATGACTTAAAGGACGACCATAAGGAGTTGATATACTTCCTATATCTTAGAGATTTCACTACCAGTCAGCTTGCTGCTTTACGTAATCAGAGCGACAGAAATATCCGTGGTGTCCGCTCTACTATTCTTGGTCAGATTGAGAAAAAGGTTCTTATGATACTGGTGGACAGGCAGGGAGAGGATTTTCCTTCTACCAATGGTAATCTTACCATGGAAGAACTGGACTTCCTATTAAGACATGAAGAAGAGATCCCGGCTACTATGGAAAAACTGGATAAAGAAAAGCTGGCTCTACTAAAGGAAATCGGTGTAGTGGTAAGAAGAATTGCCAGAGAACAGGAAAACCAGGCAAAGGAAGAAACCAAGAAACGCAAGAAAAATAATCGATCGGATCGTAAAAAAAAAGTTTAAATATGCATACAGACGTGCTATGATAGTAATAGTTTTTGCACAGAAAGGAATTACTATGAAGAATATCTTTCAGAAATCCAGTTCCAACTGGGTGAAATATGATAAATACGAATGGCGAACAGCCGCAAACGGAAAGTGTTATATTACACCTTCTGCGGATGCCAAGCCATCCATCTACAATCCTATCAAGGATTATGAGAAGCTGGTGCTGACCGCAATTAACATCGGTACTACTGCCATGAACAAGGCAAGTGAAGTTGAATTAAAAGAAGCCATTATGAGCTTTGTATCCGAATACGGTATGCTGGGACTAATGACTGCCCTGCCTACCACACCGGATTTTATTACATATGAGGCAGTCTATCTGCCAAAGAATCATTTTATCAAGGAAGAAAGCATCTCTACAGAGAAGTATTTGTCCTACTTCTTCCCTTTTGACAACATTGATTTCCGCAAAATGGGTGTGGAATCCAGTTGGAGTACGGATTGCGTGGAAATGATTGCCTTGATTATGACCATGAAGAATAAGCCGCAGGCTGTTATGATGAGCTTTCAGAAGGAATATGCAGAGCCTTATGAATGGCTTGTTGAAGTATTCCGAGACTGGGCATTTACCTTCTTCTCCAGCTTTCTTTATTATCTGGATTATGACAGACTAGATGAGAATGAGCGTAACCTATACCGTCAGGGAATGGCGGCTTTCGGCGGTGTGGCACCTACCTACCGCATAGAACTACGGGAACGCCCTACCATTGTCTGGGATTTCAATTCCTTGTTGTTATGCGTCCAAATGATGTTTTCCTTTATGCTGACGGATGAAAACTCCACCATGAAGGTATGCAAGCACTGCGGCAAGGCTTTTGTTGCCACCAGACCAAATATGGAATTCTGTTCACCACAATGTAAAAACCAGTACAATGTGTATAAGAGCAGGGCAAAAAAGAATAATGACAGCAATCTTGAATAGCGGGAGGACATACACATGAACAAATCGAATATTATTATGTATACAACCGAAGATGGTTTGACAAAAATAGAAACTACCTTTGAAGAAGATACTGTTTGGCTGTCCATTGACCAGATGGCAGAGTTGTTTCAGCGTGATAAATCCACTATATCTCGCCATATCAAAAACATCTTTGAAGAGGGAGAATTACAGCGCATTTCAGTTGTTGCAAATTTTGCAACAACTGCCACCGACGGAAAAACCTACAATGTCGATTACTACAATCTCGATGTAATCATCTCCGTAGGCTACCGTGTAAAATCCCACCGTGGTACACAGTTCCGTATCTGGGCTATGGGAATTTTAAAGGAATATATGAAAAAGGGATTTGCATTAGATGATGACCGACTGAAGAAACTTGGCGGCGGCAATTACTTTGACGAATTGCTTGCCCGTATCAGAGACATCCGGTCATCCGAAAAAGTATTCTGGAGAAAGGTTCTGGAAATCTATGCTACCAGCATCGATTACGATCCTAGTGCAGAAAGCTCCGTCCTATTCTTTAAGCAGGTGCAGAATAAGATGCACTGGGCAGCACACAAGCACACAGCCGCAGAAGTTATTTACCAGCGTGCCGATGCTGAAAAAGATAATATGGGACTTACTTCATGGGCTAGTGACACCATCCGTCGCTCCGATGTGGAAGTTGCCAAAAACTATCTCACCCAGCAGGAGCTGGATGCTTTAAATAAAATAGTTACCGCCTACCTTGATATCGCCGAGGTACATGCTCTTAATCAGGAACCAATGTATATGAAGGACTGGTTGGAAACCATTGACGACTATCTGAAAATGACCCGCCGTGATATTCTTACCAGTAGCGGTCACATCAGCCATAAGCAGGCACTTGATAAGGCTCATTCCGAATACACCAAGTACAAAAACCGCTTGGAAAACACCATTTCCCCGGTTGAACAGGACTTTATCAAAAGCATTGGCACATTGGAAGAGATTGCGGATTTCGGCAATAAATAAATACACAAAATACTTCAGGCGGGTCTAAACAGCCCGCCTGCAACAAAATCAACTTTCTGGATTTCCTAAATCAAATTTAGCAATCGCTTCATCCAAGATTCCGCTCCATTCAGCCAATCCGCATTCATTAAATTTCTGAATCTCGGAATTAATCACGTCTAACAACATTTCCAGCTTTATTTGGTTCCGGATTAGGCTTTGAATATAACCAATGGTTTATAAAAACAGATTTTTCACTCATCTTATTTCTCATGCTCCTATGTTTTATCTCATCTCGGCACACACCATTTCACCCTTAGAATTTACATCCACATCTATCTCATGTCCGCCAAACACGTATCCATCATCATATCCTACAGTATATGAGCCATTCCGATTCACAAATATGTATTTCATGCGCCCCTTTAATGCGTCTGCAAATTCTTCCTGTGTAGAGAAACGAATTTCACATTCATCTTCATATTCTTCCACGCACTCCAATGCAGCATCATACAGATCCTCATCAGATGCAATATACGATCTAAACACCTCATCCTTTGAAGCAATATGCTCTGCAAAATCTCTGGCAACAGTCAAAGGCTTTTTCCAAGTTGCCTTACTGTCCCACTCTACCTCAATATAAATTGTGATGTCATTACCTGCAAAATCATACTTACCTTCAAACAGACCTTCCGATTTTTCTAACACTAATTTCCCCAGCACCTCATCCTCTAAGACAATTGGTGCCAGATACTTTTCCTGATTTTTATCAAGCTTTGTTCCGGATGCATTTTCTTCCAAAACCTCTCTGATGTACAGAAATGCAAGTTCTCCGAAGTAACTATACTGTAATCTTCCTGCCACCTTATAAATGACACCCTCTTTAAATCTGTTAAAATATCCGCTGTTTTTCTCCTGTGCATCATGTTCCTCGTTAGGTATAGGCCATGTCATAACCTTTATCTTCTTCACCATACTGGCAGCGTTTATATCATAGATTGCAACAGCAGAACGTGTAATAATATAATACTTGTGACTCTTGTCCCATCTGGACGAGTCACCTTTTCCAACAAGAACGTAATATATGCTCTCCTCACCCTCAAATTTATTATCTTCCTGATAGATTTCATGTATATCCATAGTCGCTCCTCCACAATAATCAAATCTATTTATGCCGTTGTACACCAAAATATATAATAAAACATTTCCTTTGTTTCTATAACCCAAGCATTGTCAAAATCTGTTATAGTACCTGTTAAGGTTTTTATGGGTTCTCCTATTTCAAAGGATACTTTTCGATTCATTCCCTCAATAATTTCATGTAGCCATTTTACAACATCGTCTGTAGCATCTACAAAAACACAGTTTTTATATTCTTCAGCATCACAAGAAAAATCATTCTTTATCTGATAGTCCAAAGCTTTTTGAATAAATTCATCAATGCTTGATGTTTCATTTTTTCCTGCAACTACTATACATAAAGTCTGTTCTGAAACCTCGCAATTAAAGGCAAGATTACCAAATTCTATTCCGAACATTTAATCACTCCAATCCATAAATCACAACACTGCAACATACCCAACCTGTAGTTCCTTACAATAAATCGGAGGCGATATATTTCGAATCGCATAGTGCAGACATATCAAGCGCTAGCGCTTTTGCAACTGCTGTCAGCACAATATCAGTAGCACCGGTATATGTATATCTGTCTTCCGCTAATGACTCATAATACTTTACAAGCTTTCTGTGATGCTTGTCCTTTACAGTGTTCAAATGCCTTAAAAACAAGTCAGTTCTTTCTGCATCAGGAGCATTGTAAACATCTACAATCCCTCCATTTTCTTTACTAAAATCTCCGAAATACCCCTTATCCCTATAATAAAAACCTTTGGAAGAATAACACTTTCCTTCAAAATATAAATTACGGATAATATCCAGACGAATATCTATGTATTTTTCTTCAACCATTTTTGTTTTAATAAAATCCACTTGCTCAGAATCAACATCAAACAAATATGCTAATGAGAGTAAATTAGCCACATCGTCATATGTTAGGTTCCCTTCACAGTACAGAACCTTCTGTTTATCATTTTCTATATATTCCAAAACATCATGCTTTATCTCATCAATTTCATACCCCAATTGATATTTAATCAAAATAACAGATAATAGCTTTAAGCCTATTGCAATATGAAGTCTTGAGGCATTCTCTTGGTTAAGATTATCTTTATATCGATTAATTCTTTTTTCAAGATTTTCTAATTCTTTCTGATAGTATTCCTTTGACTTAAAATCATCTTTTATTCTATTCATAATTTTATCCCTTCATTCCGACTAATAAATTTTTCTTAATACTCTCCCGGACATACTTCTATTCCCAACGAATATTTTACCTCATTCAATAGCTCTTCCTCAGTTAAGTTATACGGAAAAGGCTCTGCATCCTCCATAGCATTATTCATAAGTTCATCATATGTTCCATACTCTATCACAATAAATGGTTTATCCGAAAAACAAACTTCATCCACTCTATAATACTGTCCATTATACTCAAAAGTCGGTCTGACAGAACTGTTTTTCACAGCATCATTTCCTCTTCCGTCAAGAAATGACACCACAAACCGTATTGCGGCTCCGTAAAATCATATTGCAATGATTTCTCCCAATCCTTTGCATTCAAAAGCGTTAAAATATTCTTATCTTCTCCATTTGTTCGGTATGTGCTGCAGCGACACTTCATGCCATGAAATTCTACAATCATTTTTTTACATCCTTACTATTTTTTGTTCAACCATATTACTCAATTTTTAGCCTCTACCAAAATATAAAACTTATATTCCTCGTTCTCAATCCACATGGAAGTCTTTGTAATTTGCACATTTAAAGGGCACTGGTCATCAAATACCGTATAACATTTCGTTCCCGAGCCCTGATATACAGCCTCTCCGTAATATTCCTTTTTCATATATGTAAGCTTCAGCTTTAATGCTTTATCAAAAGTAGACCATGCATTCGAATCATTTTTCAGATATAACTCCTTGCACCTTTCTGCTTCCATTACCATATCCGAAAAATTCAACAGCTCGATTTCTGTATTTTTATCTATTTTTAATTTTGTCTTCTTAAAGCCATTTATCACCTTTACCTTTGGAACAGATGGCACTTTTGCTTCTACTTCTGCTTCAAAAGAAACGTTTTCTCCACATTCCTCATTCCAAAACACATTCGCCTGACCGGACCATTTTACCTTAATCAAATCCTGCGTAACATCTAAAATATCAATTTTTCCTGATGTGACATCCTCGTGCTCTAACACATACAAAGTTCCTGCCTCTTCGCCCTTGTTATTATAAGCCTCATTCCATTCAAAGCTTTTTCCTATTAATTTATTTGGTTCTTTTACTCCGATATGAAAACCATTATTATGATACAATCTAATGGTTCTAAGCTCATAATCCAAATCTTCACCCTCATAGCTTCCGTCTATATCCAGAAACATGATTAATGATTTGTTATCTTCTGACATCTCAAAACCTACATTAGCAGCAGTGATTTTATATTCATAATTATTCAGTTTCAAATACATATCGATTCCTCCCGGCATTGTGTTGCTAAATTTCTAATTTTTCATTTTGAGATAAAATGTACTCCACTGGATTTTTGCAAAACCGATTTGCTCTTGATTTTTTCATAACCCCAATTATCTCTTCCATTCGTGGTGAGTAAATCTTATCTCCCACAAGAAACATTGCACCGATTTCTTGTACATATTCAATCACTGAAATTAAGTTGGTTTTCGTAAGACTTCGCAAATCCAATCGACAGCTTATTTCATCTAATATGTTATCAATGTATATGAACTCTATACACGTTTCATCCGATTTTCCATACTGGATAATGTCTTTTGACCAACTATCCTCCTGTTCAAGAAACTTAAGATTATGCGGTGGTTGAGGTATCCCTTTCCACGAAATCATTTCATCATGACTTAATCTATCAAAATTTAATCTTGCCGGTATAATATTGCATTGAAACTGCCATATCGCCATGTTAAGTCCACCCACTATCATCTATGTTATAAACATAGAATTAAAACATTCTCTCTGTATCCGTCAAGTAAACATCCTCTCCATACATACGGATAAGTTGTGCATCTTCCTCCATTAATGCCTCCACCAGCATGCGGACATTAGCCTCTGTAAGTTTTTCAACAAAAATAAACGGCGATCCGGGTTTAAGGAATGGCACATTATCTTTTTTCATAAGATACGCCACATTATCCGGAGTAGCAACAACAAATGTATATTGCTTCCCATTCTCAGTTTGAACAAGCACATCCATATTATCATTATCAGGATTGATACTGTCAAACGCTGTAGGAAAAATAATATTGTAATTCATAAGATTCTCCCTTCGTATATGAGTCTCACCTTATACTTTTCATGAAATAATTATCCAATAGCCTTCTAATATAGGATGGTGTCACAGGTACTTCCGAATCAAACGGTGGATATTCCAGATTTATCTTCTTATCTTCTGACAAAATGTGAATTCTTAATCTTCCATTATCATCAGCACGCACAAACCAATAGAATATATTTCCTTCATATTCTATTTTTCTTTTCCCTTTCTTTGCAACCATACTCAAAACCACCAATCCTATTAAACCATTTTTTTAATTTCTCCATACCAGCTCATCAGCTCTGACACAGGTGATATTCCACTCTTGGTATAGTTGTCATAACGATAGGATGCATCGAATTTATGCGTAGCAACATCAAATTCCAGCTTATATTCATTGGGACATTTTTGTTGATAACTATCACACAATTCAACCAGCTTATTAATATCTTTTGTTCCAATTGATAAAAACTCGTCAGAAGCTTCATCATCAGCAAAATTCCCCGCGGGTATAACATCGTTTCCTTTCACGAAAATGGCATTAAACATTTTCTGTGATGTATCTTGGTAAATGTAGATATATATTTTATCAACATTTCCGTTTGTATACTCCATACATAGAGATACAAACTCCGCCTGTAAATCAGTAAACGCGTCTTCAAAACCTTTCATCACAATTTTCTCCTTTATCCACGTATTTTCTCCAGTTCAAATTTTAAAACACAATCTCTCCAAGGTCCGGATAGCCCTTCTTAAGCACATCCATATTCCTTTTTAGCAGCGATAGTTTATCCGGCTGATTACTCTTAAAATAATCCGTAATAACTTGAAGTAGTGAAAGAATTTCCTCTCTTCGGTATGTGGATTGTGATATAGTCGCTATGGCGTAATAATATCCTTCCACCGGCTCCACTTTATTCTTCCCATCAGAGAACGGATACCTATTTTCTTCCAATGCTTTCATAATCACATCTACGATTCCACATCCTCTGAAAAAGGTAACATTCTCTGGTAGTCCTTTAATTTGATTAGCGCATGACTAAAAGAAGCTATCTTCTTACAATACTTCCAGATCTTTTCCTTATTGGTGTCGTCTGTATGAGACATAAGGATATAGGTCATAGGCTTTGTAATTATCATTTTTCTTTTGTCATCAAATATACCCTGTGCCTGTAATTCTTTAAATGATAACATTTCAAATGTATGTATAACCTCTCTCATTTCCTCTATTGTAGGCGCTGTATCCTTCATTGTATTTACCTCCGTTTTAGGCTATTTATAGCACTTTTAAAGCTTCTATCATTAATCACTCAACTTCATGTAATCATCTACCGGAATTCCACCCATGCAGATAATTCGTACATCATCCCATCTTTCTTTTAATGATTTTCCTCTATAAATTGTTGCATTCACTAATTCATCTGCTGTTAAAAATTCCGTTCCATTAGGAATATCACACAATCCAGCCCAGTAGGGTTTATCGTACTGTGGAAGGCAACCTATATAGTGTTCTGGTTCACTTATTTCACCAACAAAATAGAAGGATGTTTCATTCATAATTTCGCCTTTTCTCAATTCTGCCAAGAAATAGTTAAAATCTACTGCATTCAAATTATATTCTGTATGGTCCATATACTATATCCTCATAATAAACAACCATCACCGACGGCAACAAAATCAAAACCAAATCAGATGGATAACAAAAATCCGACCACTTTGTACAAAAAAGATTAATTGGCAATTGCAAGCCATTTTCACAGTCATAATATACCAATATCTTGTCCACATTTAATTCACTAAAAAATGTTTCAAAAGCTTCTCTGGTTTTATCTTCATTCTTTCCCCACTGGCAATCTTTAATTAATACTGGAGCACTATGATGAACGATATCGTTTATGTATGCACTCTCTTGAAATATTTCCTTTTCACAAATCCGAATCCATTCCTTCTCTACTTCATCCTTGGATATAACACTTATTGTAGATAGTTCCTGTTCAGATAGTACTGCATATTTTTCATCGCTAAATCTCCAATAATATTTGAAATCTTCAATACTCAAATAATCACCTGCTTTTTCTGCAATTTCTTTAACTCATCAAAGGTATAATCCCTATAATTTTCACCCGGCTCCAGAATAGAATTTGTCGTTGCCGGAATCACCTTTAGCAATTCATTCACATCAATGTCTTTCGGAAACGAAACAATATCCCCGTGTTCGTTTTCGTCCTTATGTGCACAGAAGATAAATTCTCCCGCTTCCCAGTCGATAGCAAATGTATTCATACATCCAACCGCATCTAAATCCATTAGTTCCTCATGATTTGCTATAAAATTCTCATATATGAATTCAAATAATGCATCCTTTTCAATTTTAATGATTCTACATTCATTGTCCTTCATCTGTCACACCTCACAACAGTTTTTGAAATCTGCATATTATATCCACTCTCCATAAAACCATATATTCGATTTCGTATAATAGTCTTCATCATTGAGTTCTTCTATATATCCAATCTCAGGCAACTTTGTCATGATTCCTCTTTCTTTCGCAAAGGAACGCTTATCATCCACTCTCGTCCATATCTGATAAGGTCCTTTCCTGTCCCAAAAGGAATTATAATACTCCTCATCATAGAAAATAATAATCTGGGATTCCCGTACATCCGGATAGGTTATAGCTGCTACTACCTTACAAAATGGTAAATCCTTCGGCTTGTTACCGATAATTTCCTCGGTCTTTTCAAGCCATTTCTTACAAAATGCAGTCTTAATCTTACCAGAGGTTTTAGGTTTCGAAAGCCATGGTCCGCATGGTACGTGAAAATGCTCGTATGAATCCTCTGTATCTTTGAAGGGCAAATCATTTGCATTTTTAAATGGATCTATTTTATCCATCCATCTTAACAGTCTTTTAAATTTTCTCTGATGTCCTCTGGATTTGCTTCGAATCATATATATTGACATTTTGCTTTCCCTTCTGTATCTTATCTGGCGCCATCCATCCACGAACCATATGCCTGACTTTCAATGTATTTTAAATTCAGCTTTTCATATTCCTCTATGGCATCACACAATCCCCTGTCGTAAGATTTACACAGCATCATTACATTATCATTTTGATAATAATCTGTATTTATGCGTACTTTCTGCCTGGTTTCCTTGGGATTATAATAGATGACATATTTCTTATCGCAATACTCCGGTGCAATGGTTTGACCTTCTGTAAGTATATTTTCCAGCTGTAACTTAATATAATTTCCCATATCAATCCCCCTAAGGCCGTCCCTGCTCCACAATCATCTCTACATTTTCAAACACATCCACAAACACCTGCTTTGCTCTTTCCAAAAGCTTATGACATACCTCCGGTTCCTGAAACAAAAAGCTTACACGCAACTCTATTCTTTTTACATCAGGATATTTTTCTTCATATTGTTTGGAATCTATGTACCAAATATAATTATTGAGTTTCTCCTGCAACAACAATAAATGTCGATTCATATCTGACCAGTCCATTCCATCTGCAAGAAGAAGTATCAAACTTGAAGTTTCCTGTTCATACGCCAAGCCATCTATGGTATCTGTATTTTCAACGTTCAGCTTATTATTGTTATTCTCTAACTCCATATCATCACCTATTCCATTATTTTCCGTATTTCCTCTGCATTTTCTTTCAAATAGCGATATTCACTTTTATCCGCCAAATCCAAATATTTTTCAAGTTCAGCCGAATGAATAATATGCAACACATGAAGTACCACAATCTTTTGGTACTCTGATGCATAAGCATCATCCTTATATTTATCTCTCCACCAAAAATCTATTGCATACTCCTCGGCTTTGTCCGGGTAAATATAAGCTAAGGATTGCAAAGCAAGACGCTGTGTATACTCATTATCAACCTGCAAAAAATCGAATATCAGCTCCCTTATTTCATCCTTACCATTACAATCCTTCAGACTCTCTGCGAATTGCCACTTTGCATTTATGTAATCAGTAGACAACACTTTCTTGCATAATAATTCGTACCACTCAGGATAATCTAATAACATTGCTACAATACGGCTACATTCGTTATCCCTTGCAATCCCAAATAAAATATCATCAAGCATCTGCTTCGAAGCTTCATCACAGGACGTGGTCTTAATTATATCAAATATAACATCACACATATCGTCAAATTCATTTAAGTCAATCTCCCATTCCCCATTGTCGCGACTTTCGCTCCAATCCGGATAGTCTTTATTCGCTCTTTTTATAAATTTGGCAATACACTTATGCAATTTTCTTTCATAATTATCAAACATATCTTACCTACCAATCAATAGCTTTATAACACATACAACTACGCTACTTGTACAACCTACACTTTACCATGTTCAGGAGGTTCATTCCACTTATATTTTCTATATTTTTTATTAAAGGGCGAACTGTAAATTACAACAATTCGCCCACAACATAACAATATAGCAAATATTACGTTTTAATAATTACTACCTTGTTTCTCTACTCTTCTGTACGCTGATACTTCTCGAATCATCTCTTACACCATAGTATTTCTTACGATACTGATATTCAGCCATAAATTCATCATACACAGTCATCTTATAACGGATACTATTCATCTTCTCTCTCGTATATCCCATACGCTGACAGTAAGCATTATATTCTGCTGTATAATCATCTGTAGGCACAGGTAGAAGCGAAGCACGTTCTTCCATAGACAGCTTAGTATAATCAATCGTTTCCGGAAAAACCTCTGTATCTTCTGATACTTTTTCTTCTGTCTCAGGAATTTCAACATCTGCTTCCTCTGATACTACAATAGCCAGTAGCTCGTCTATTGAAGCAGTCTGAATAGCTGCGATCTTAGAATCCTCTACAGTCTCAGAAATCTGCTCTTGTATTGCTTTCTCTGCGTCCTTCACTTCCGCAAATTCCTCATAAGACATAATATCTTCCTTTGCCATCTCCAAAGTCACATCTGCTGTATCTTGGTATTTGATATCTTCCAAATAATCCATATACTCCCACTTCCACTTATGGGTAGAACTGGAAAGCTGGCTTAACACCATATCCCAAAGTTCTACTGCTCTGGCAGCTTTTTCATGATACAGTTCTACTGCCTGCTGTCGCTCAAACTCATCTTTGGTCATAACCGGTGCTGTAAGCTCCCCTTCCATGAATCCGGCTGCATCATTTACATTTATAAACTGTGATTGCAGATAATCCACATAGTCTTTATTCCAGTCCTCTCTTGCAAGCTCTTCACTACAATAATCCTGACAAATACGATTTCTGTCAAATGCCAGTTTTCTTTTCCGCGCAAGAAGCTCTCTCTGCTTCTGCTCCTCCTGTAGCTGTTTCTCCTTCCTTGCAGCCTCTTCTCTGGCAAGTGCCTCTGCTTTTACCCTTGCTACTTCCTCAGCAATGCGACGGGCTTCTTTTTCCGCATTACGCTCTGCCACAACCTTTGCAATTCTTTCTACAAGGTCAGCTTTGCCATAACCTTCTCCCAGCTTATTTCCTCGAATACCCTGCTTCATACCCGACGTGGAAAATGTCACTGTTTTATTCGTAACACGAATCTTCCAGTTATACATAAATTGCAGACATTCAACCATTTGCTCAAAGGAATCCACGAAAGGCAACAGCTTGTCTATGGTATCCCGAATCAATTCTCTGTTAGAAGTGACACCAACACCGTCCTTGGCATTCTGATTCATCAGATTCTTTTCCACCCAGTAGTTGTCCGTGTGCTTCTTAGCAAGCAAATCTACCTGTCCTAAACCCAGTCGGATACACTTCTCCATTACCCACTTTTTTGCATGGAACATCATCTTCCCGGTGCTTTTGTGCTTACAGCCCAGCTTCCATTCACAGGGTTTCTCATGCCACCTGCTCTGCTTTCCGGCATACTTTCTGACAGAATTGATAACCATGTGAACGTGCATATTCTGACTGCCATTGTGACCATCCGGATGAACTGCCACCACTGCCTGATGCCCCGGTGCGAATACCGAAAGCCATTGCTTGCCAAATTCCAACGCCTGCTCTATGGTAATGGGATCATTTGGCTCAAAGCTGATGATATAGTGATGCGCCTTTACATCCTTTACGGAATTATTCTTGCCATACAGACGATTGACCTCGATACATTCTGCACCAAAGCTGTCCACATCACAGTTCACACCTACAATCAGATAATTCTCACGCTCTTGTATTCTGCCTTTTTCATCCAACACAGGCTTGTTGGTATATTCATCAAACTGGCAGGTAAGATACTCCACCGCCGAAGAATAAAATCGGTTCTTTACTGAGATATGCTTCAAAATCGCCATTAACCTTCACCATCCTCTCCACTTTTGCGCCTACGCTTCTTTCCACAGGCAACATCCTCCAATGCAGGAAGTATTTTAAATTTCAAATCCAACAGCTCCCTTATGGCTTCCTTCAGTTCATAATAAATGCTGTAAAAATCTCCGCCACCATTTAAGTGCTTTGCTATCTGGTTCAGGTTGGAACCAATCTTGCCCAGCTGCATGGAATACTCCTTCAGCAGACTGGTATCACCATAACAAGGAAGCTTTCTTCCTAATGCACACCGTCTGATATATTCCGAGGTGCTAAGCCCGGTCTTTCTTGCCTTCGCTTCAATCTCTTCCTTATCCTCTGCCGAAATACGCATGGACATCAGAACCATATTCTCTTTCTTTTTATCTGTATTTCTCATAAATTCCTCCATTCCGATACACAAAAAAGCAGGTAAATAAATACCTGCTCCCTCGTACCTACAAAATATAAATTTTTAATTGCTACTCCAATAGAATAATTAAACTGCCGGATACGTCAGAAGATTTTCCCCGATGCAGATTCTGCATCTCCCCTCCCGTGCATAGCCTCGCTCCCCTAAGGTCGCTCACCAATGCGCTCGTTGCACTCACGGATATTTCCTTTAGCAGTCTGTTGCGGCTCGTTATAATTCGCTCGCCGAATATATGGAAATGTGTCATACACCTGTCTTACAGAAATCTGCTAATCACATTTCTCATAAGAAATCCTGCTATAGCCTCCGCATCATTTTCCTTAAGAAATCCTTCTTTCGCTGATGCGTGCCGACCTAAGTCGGCATGGGCTCCGGATACGTCGCATAAGGTAGAGCAAGTTCCGCCCTGTATATACACGGGCAGGAACTTGTTGGGGATTTGACATCCCCAAGCCCTAGCTTTTTCGCCTTATGGACATAAAAATAAAGCCTGCAAGCAGACTTTATTTTTTGCCAAAGGCTTGGCTGGCTTCGTAAGAATTTCGTATCACAGCTTTTCCCATAGAAAAAGAACTGTCTTACAGATAAGGTCATTTCCTCATACAAGGCACCTTTTTGTAAGACAGTCCGTCATACTGTGATTTTTCATTTTCTTACTCATCATCCATATCAAACAGACTTCCAAGCATATCTTTTGTGGCACTATCCATAGCATTGGAAGTATCTGCGGCAAGTTCATTATCGGGAACCGTTGGCTCCGGCACATTAGCTGCTACAGCAGAAGGCATTACATTCGGTACAGCAACTGTCATACCATTAGGAACTGCACCAGACATCGGCAACGTAGCCATAGGAACAACTCCCATATTCATCTGCTGAGCCATTGCTCCCAGAACTCCGGCAAACATATTGTTAGCCATATTCTGTGAGGACTCCTGCACCACCTTGGTAAATTCCTCTGCCATGCTTTTGATTGCCTGCTCCATCCATTCTGTGGTTTCCTTTTCCCGAATGCCCCTTTGCTCACTTTCCATAGCAGAAAACAATGCCTGCTTGATAAGCTCTGTCTGATTCAGATATCCCGGCTGGCTGGATTTTGCCTCCAGCCACGCAAGGATTTTTCTGTCACTTTCACATTTCGGATTCAACCGAAAAGATATTGCATTTCCCATAAAAGCCTCCTATCCCAGATTTTCTGCAAGATAACGGTAGCCGATGGCATTGGCTTTCACATCCGTTACATACTGGATGTTTCTGCCCTGCGCTCTGCCAAAACGCTTCATCACACAGGTGCCACCGCCCACATACACAATATTCTCATGCATTAAATCCACCTTAATCTCCCGAAGCTTCGCTTCCACCTCGTCTGCATACTGCTGTAAGCCCTTCTCAATAAAAGGGATAAAGTCAGCATTTACATTGGACTGCTTTCCACGGATAACATCAACAATGTCATCCTCCGGCATTTCACACTTTAACTTGGGAAGGGCTTCCTTTTTGATACGCTCAATGGTGGTAATCAGTCCAAGCTCATAAGTACAGGCATCCTTATCCATAGGGATTCTGTCACGGACGCTTAATATATCCAAGGTCCAGGAGCCCAAGTCCACACATCTGAGTCTGTCCATATCTCCCATACGGTTCGCAATAGCTGCATAACACTGGGCATAAATCTTTACCTTATCCATGAAGAAAGAATAATGCACTCCCTCAAAGGTAAAAGAAATACGCTCCTTATGCCACAGATAATCACGAAACTCCTTACGCTCCGCACCAAACAAGGTCAGAGGCACACCTGCATATAATTCCACATGAGAAGCCGCTGTCTTACCCTGATACTGCAATTCCTTGGCAATCCCTGCAAGGGTCAGCAGAAAATAGTTCTCATTCTCTGTCTTGGTTGCCTGCTTTCCAAGTCTGCCCTGTCCTACGATATACTTTTTCCCTTTATACTCCAAAAGTCCGTTCTTGGTAAGAGGCTCATAATCCACCGGAACTATAGAAGTCTCCATAAAAGTATGCTCGCCCTTAATGGAACTCCAGCCATGATCCAGTGCAATTTTAACAGGTGCCATAGTTGTTTCAGTCATAAATAAATTTTCTCTCATAAAATCCTCTCTTTCTCCGGCATAATAACCGGTCTGCATAATATTTTTGTTTTGTGTTGCAGTCGCTCCTGCATTAGTGATACTTGTAAACAATCTCTCCATAAATAACCTCCTCCGCAAGCTGTTTTGCCTGCTCTCTTATTTTCCACATTTCCATAGTGGAATGTGCATCCTTTGGCTTATGCTTCACCAGATACTTCTCTACAATCCTATCTAACATCTCATAAGCCTCCTCATTTACTTCCTTTGCCCTAATCAGAAGCTGACCCAGCCTAATATGATGACGATACCTGTCAGGGTGGTTTTCCTTCATATAACAAATCCACAGATGACCGTATTTTCCGATATCGGCGGCTGCTACAACCGAAGCCGTATCGGATTTCGTATCAGTATCATCCATACCGATATTCGGATACAAAATACCATCCACCTCTGTATAAGTACCTCCCAGCTTCTCAAACAATGAAATTTCATTACTCATAATCTTAACTCTCCTTCCATAATCCATTTGAATTTTTGATAATAAAAAAAGCCCACATACCTGCATTTCTACAAGTACATGGACTTATACTTTTATCATCCTCATCTGATGATTCCTATTCGTTTGTACTACACACTTTACTACACACTTTTTATGATAAACTACACACTTTTACGATAAGTTACGATACTTTTGCGATTTCTGTAAAAGTGCTGTAAGCCTTGTAAATACGGCGTTTTTCGAGGTTTGGGAGAGTCTTCAAAACAGGACAGCCAAGAATTCGATAAATTCCTTCTTGTACTGTTCCATGTCTCTGCGAATCCTCCTGTTTTCAGGCTTTTTTGCCCTTTTTCCTACACATACTACCATAATCCATATAAAGATTCAATTATTTATTGGTGTACGGCTGTGATATGCCTCTTTCCCTGCACATCTCCACATACTTTTCTTTCTCCAGCGGCCTGCTGCACAGATACCCCTGTATACAAGCCAGTCCTATGCTGCTGAGCACATCCGCCTGATCCTCGGTCTCCACACCCTCAGCTATACAGAACATTCCCAGTTCATTGAACATGTTTATGAGATGACACATAACCGTGCGATCCACCGGATTGACAGTTATGTCATTTATCATGCTCTTGTCGAACTTGATAATGTCAAATCCCATATGGGCAAGCATAGCGACATTTGAGTATTTTGTTCCAAAATCGTCCATCGCGATCCTGAAGCCCAGTTCATGTATATTGTTCGAAATGTTCACCAGAGTATCATGCTCCTGCTCACTGACCGACTCCGTTATCTCTATCTCGACCACATCATGCGGTATTCCGTACCTGTCAACCACTGCTGCTATCTGCTTGGCCACATCGCTCTCTATAAGCGACATTCTGGAAAAGTTACAGGATACCGGGATGTATGGCATTCCCTCTTCATGCCATTTTGCCAGATCTCTGCACACATTCTCAAGCACGTAAAAATCCACATATTTTACAGTCCTGCTCTTCTCAAGCCTGTCGATAACATCCGCCAAGTCATCATTTCCGGAATATCTTACAAGGGCCTCTGCCCCACATATCTTTCCTGACGGATACAGCATCTTCGGCTGATAAAGGACATAGAACAGTCCTTCCTCAAGCTCCTTCTTCACCATATCCTTTTTCAGCGTATTCCACTTCACCGAATGACAGTCCTGCTGTTCATACCACCGCTGCTTCTCGGAATACAGGAGATTTGCCGCATGATCCTCCATCCTGCGGACATCAATATTGCAATCTGTCCAGACATAGCCACAGCATGCCGTGAACTCACCGTAGAGCAGATTTTCCCTGAGTCTTGAAGCGTATACATTGAACTTCAACTGCTCAATGTTCTCACATATGATGATAAAGCTGTCATAGCCCATGCGGAACACCCTGTCGTCCGGGAACGTCTTCCTTATCCTGCCGACAAGCTGCAGGATCACATCGTCCGCATAATCCGGACCGAACATCTCCGCGATGCCCCTTATCTCATTGATATCCACAGCAACCAGTCCAATACTGCTCAGATTCTTTCTGCCTCTTATATAGTCTATGTAACTGTTCCTGTTAAAGCATTTTGTCTGCTTATCGTGGGTGAACTCAAACTGCTGGTCCTCCTTCAGATGTCTCTGATATATCTCACTTCCGATAAAAGCAGCGAAGTTCTTCATGAGTCTTATGTTTCCATTGTGCTTCTCCGGATTGAACACAAATACCCTGCCGAGCAGTTCATCGTCCACTATGATCGGAACCGCATACAGTGACCATATCCTGCTGTCACTCAGCATCCGTGCAAATTCTGTTTCAGGATTCCTTAATGGATGGGAACGGTCCACTATGAGAACCTCGTCCCTGAGGACTTCCTTCTCCAGTTCATCCCTCATTTTCTGTGTGACAAGAGCCTTCAGACCATCCTCTATCGACTCCTCGTCTGATGATTTCCAGTAATAAAGCTCCCCTGTGCCATCCTGTCCATACTCCACAAGGCAGGCGTTCTTGGAATTGTAGAAAGTTCCCATCACCTCGAGCAGACTGGTATATTTCTCCTCACTGCTCTGCTTTGAAGTTATATTCGCCATGAAATTGACAAGGGCATCCTCTATGTCATAGCTGTCCGCCAGAACCTGTGTTGTCTTATCTATGTCAGACACGTCAACTGCAATCTCAAGCCGGCTCTTTCTTCCGTGCCAGTCAACTATCTTATCCTTCACCACATACAGTCCCTTTGCCTTGCTGTTGTAGTGATTCCATACATAACTCTGTCCGGGAACCAGTATCTCATTAGAACAAAATGGGCACTGGTCATCACCGCCCTGGGTTATCTCAAAGCACTTTTTACCCTTGTAAGAATCGTCGTTCTCCGCAATTCCAAGACTTCTCTTCGCCGCCTTGTTGAGGAAATACATCTCGTGGGTCTTCATGTCAGCAACATATGCTATATCAGATATCTCATCCAGCATAAGACCTTCGTCATCATTGTATGTATATCCGCTGTGATGCGAATCACATGAATGCATATCCGCTGAGTCGGCATAGTCACAGTAACGGTTCTTGCCGCCCCTCTTTGCTGCGTACAACGCCTGATCCGACTCACTGTATAGAAGGTCAAAATCTATACCACCCTCTATCCTGTGGATACTTATTCCCATCGACATAGTATGCGGCAGACTGCAATTGATCGTGGTGAGTCTGGTCTGTATATTCTCAGCCAGCTTATACACGTCCTCTCTTCTGTCGACTATCGGGATAAACAGTGCAAATTCATCGCCGCCCAGTCGTCCTGAGAATCCTCCGGCTGCCGACGCAACCTCCTCCAGCGTCACTGCAACATCACACAGAAGATCATCTCCCGCATAATGTCCAAATGCGTCATTTATATGCTTAAAGTCATCTATATCCATGATATAAAAAGCGCACAGTTCACCCGGGAAAGACTCTAGCATATCCGTAATCTTGTGCTGAAATGTGACATGATTGTAAAGTCCCGTCAGAGAATCCCTCTCCGCCCTGAGCTGAAGCTCCTGACTTTTTATCTTCTCATCGTTTATGGAGTAATATTTGCCGAATATCTTGCGAACCTTTTTCTTGGAGTCCCTGAGAGGAACAAAGAGCACTCTGTACCACTCACATTTGCCTCCGCCATTCAGATCAAGGCGCAGATCACCCATCAGCCTGTCACAGCTATCCGCATCCGCATCAAGGATCTTTCTGAACATGCCGGTCACGGCGTCTCTGTCGTCAGCGTGGACTATCCTGTTAGTGTCGATGCCCTTATAGAAATTCTCATATTTCATGGTGGTGACCATCTCGCCATCCACGACCTTCTTATTTATCAGAGTATCCGTTGGGACATCGTACACGATTATGGACTCTCCGCTTCCCTGAAGTATCAGCCTGAGCATCTCAGACTGCGCCTTGTTCTCCAGCTCCGCTTCCATCTTGCTTGTCACATCGATAAACACCGCACACAGTGCGATGATTCCCTTTTTTATGGACATGACAGAAAGGCAGACCTGTATCCAGAAATATCCCCCGGTATTCACATCCGTAAAGCGGATGTCACGCACCGTGGTCTTGTTACTCGTTATGGTCTCCAGGATCTGCTTCTTAAGGGCAGACCGATCCTCTGGAATGGCCAACATCACGTAGTCACTGGCATATCCACTCATCTGATCCTCGGTCACATTGAACAGCTTATAAAAGCTTTTGCTCATGTACCTGACAGCCGGCTTATTCCCGTGAAGTTCAAATATACCCACACCGCCTGCCAGATTGTCAAGAGTCTTCTCCAGCATCCTTGCGTGATCAGATATCTCCTCGCTGAGCTCCTCATTTCTGCCAAGCGCCTCATCCAGTTCCATGCGGAGTTTTTGTGCATATTTTTCAATATCTATGTTATCTTCCATAACCCAACACCCCTTAAAACTCTTACAGAAGACTTATATCGTTCTATTTTACACAGCCTATCAGCTCATGGATATCGCTGATGGAATTCTTCTTCATATACTCCTCAATACCCTTTATGATCTCCACTGTTGCATAAGGATTGTGGAAGTTGGCCGTTCCAACTGCCACCGCACTTGCGCCGACCATAATCATCTCAAGGGCATCTTCTGTGGTAGCCACGCCGCCCATTCCTATGATAGGAAGCTTTATTGCATTTGCCACCTGGTATACCATTCTGACTGCTATCGGATGGATCGCAGGGCCTGACACACCTGCAGTCTTATTTGCCACTGCAAATGTTCTTCTGTTCACATCTATCTTCATACCTGTCAGTGTATTGATGAGTGATACCGCATCAGCACCACCAGCCTCTGCAGCTCTGGCCATCTCTGTTATGTCTGTGACATTCGGACTCAGCTTCATGATGATAGGCTGCTTTGCCGCTGCCTTGACTGCCTTTGTTATATCGTAGAGAGCATCCGGCTGCTGGCCAAATGCGATTCCACCCTCCTTGACATTCGGACATGACACGTTGATCTCAAGCAGATCCACATCACAATCGCCAAGCTTCTCAACACAGTCAACATAGTCCTCCTTGGACTTTCCACACACGTTGACAATGATCTTTGTATCGTAATCCCTGAGGAACGGTATATCTCTCTTCTTGAACACATCGATTCCAGGATTCTGAAGTCCTATGGCGTTCATCATGCCGCCGTAAGTCTCAGCTATACGTGGTGTCGGATTGCCCGGCCATGGCACATTTGCCACGCCCTTGGTGGTTACTGCACCGAGCTGTGAAAGATCCACGAACTCGCTGTACTCCATGCCTGAACCAAATGTTCCTGAAGCTACTGTTATTGGATTCTTGAGAGTCACACCCGCTATATCCACTGACATATTGATCTTATCTGACATTACAGCTCCACCTCCTCAGCGTAGAATACAGGTCCATCCTTACAGATCCTTCTGTTGTGCACCTGTGAGTGCTCATCTATATCCTTTGTCTTGCATACGCAGGCAAGACATGCGCCCACGCCGCACGCCATCTTCTCCTCCATGGATATCTGGCACTCGATGCCCTTCTCCATGGCGTATGCCTTGATTCCCCGAAGCATAGGAGTAGGGCCACATGCATATATGACAGCACCGTCCACGCCGTATTCCTTTATGGCATCTATTACGTTGCCCTTCACACCGTGCTGTCCATCCTCAGATGACATATACACCTGTGCGTATGGCTCAAATTCCTCGTTCAGGAATATCTCATCCCTGTAGCCGAGCACGACTGACTTCTCACAGTCAAGCTCTTTTACAAGCTGTAACATAGGTGGGATTCCTATACCTCCGCCTATCAGGATCGCCTTCTTGTCCGACTTCATGAAGCCGTTGCCGAGAGGCCCCAATATATCGACCGTATCTCCAGCCGCAAGCTGTGAAAATTCCTTTGTTCCAAATCCAACCACTCTGTATACAAGGCGGAGTGTTCCCGCCTCTCTGTCTATTCCGCAGAGGCTGATAGGTCTCGGGAGCATCTTGCTGCCATCGTGAGTATATACAGACACGAACTGTCCTGCTATAGCCTGTGAAGCTATCTCTGGAGCTTCAAGCACCAGACTGTATACATCAGTGGCAAGAGTCTCCTGGCTGACCACCTTTGCTGTCATCTTAAGTTTGCCCATAGTCTTCCTCCATCATCATTCTATTATCAGTGTACGGCGGACAAGCCCGGCTCGCCGCACACATTCCGGCTTAATTACGCATCAAGTGCGCCGTTGATATCCTCGATCATGTCAACTACTGCCTGTCTTGAGGCATCTGCATAGTTCTCAGCACCAAACTGTGCATACTTGTCCTGCTTGTAAGCAGCTATGATTCCTCTTGATGAGTTGACGATCGCACCGAGTCTGTCCTCATTGAAGTAGTGTACAAGGTCTGCAGCCTTACCCCCCTGTGCTCCGTAACCCGGAACAAGGATAAATGACTTTGGCATAACCTTTCTCAGCACCTTGCCCATCTCAGGGTATGTGGCACCGACAACAGCTCCAACCGCTGAATATCCTGATTCACCTACAACATCGCTGCCCCATTTGTCAACCATATCTCCGACTATCTCATAGAGTGGACGTCCATCCACAAGTCTGTCCTGGAACTCACCTGATGATGGATTGGATGTCTTGACGAGAACGAATATACCCTTGTTCTCCTCCTTGCACACATCCACAAATGGCTTGATTCCGTCTGTTCCAAGATACGGGTTTACTGTGATGAAATCCTCATCAAATCCAGCATATGTCTTGCTTCCCACCTGTACCTTTCCGATATGACCAACCGCATATGCTGTTGATGTTGAACCTATATCGCCTCTTTTTATATCTCCGATAACGACAAGTCCCTTCTCCTTGCAATAGTCAACTGTCTTCTTGAATGCCTTGAGTCCCTCGATTCCGAACTGCTCATACATGGCTATCTGTGGCTTAACTGCAGGTATAAGATCATATGTAGCGTCAACTATTCCCTTGTTGAACTGCCATATAGCCTCACCAGCGCCCTCAAGTGTCTCGCCATACTCTGCAAATGCAGCTTTCTGGATATGCTCCGGTACATAGTTGAGCATTGGATCAAGTCCAACTACTATAGGTGCATTTGTCTTCTGGATATTCTTTACTAACTTGTCTATCATGATATTTTCTCCTTAAAAATTATTTTTTCTCTAAAACTGTTCCTCGTCACAGGCATAGCTCCCGATGATCGTAAACTCCTCCGTCTCGTTCATGAGCTGGAACACTAAAGCCTGTATATCCTTCTTCAGTAAATTGGCAGACAGCTCCACATAGAATCTGTAATTCCAATGCTCCTGCCTGTTTGGCGCCGAGTGTATCTCTGTGAGGTTCACCCCGTAATCAGAGATCATGGACAGTACGCTGCTGAGACTTCCGCTCTTATTCTTACATACGAACATCACCTTCAGCCTGTTGTGGTTCTCCTCCACTATGAGGTGGTCTGCAAATGTGACAACCTTCTTGTTGTGTCCATTCTCATTTACAATGTTACATCTGTATATATACAGCTTGTTGTTGGTGAGCACCTCGTGAAGCGCATCCGAAACTCCGTAGCTTATGTCCTCAAGTATTCCCATTCCGGCGTCTACCTTGCCAGTCTTTATGAGCTCATACACCTCATCGTATGAGTCCACCGCAATGACCTTGTCCCTCGAGCATCCCTGACAAATGTACAGCTCCGGCTTTATCATCGCCACCGCATCTATGTCAGGCTCCTTCACATCATACTCCACATCCAGGCAGTTCCTGAGCTCCAGAGTCCTTCCATACTGGTACTTTCTGCTTATCTCCATGATTCTCTTGATAAGCGCCGTGTACTCCATCTTGATGTTATCATCCACATCCCCTGTGAGATTGGATATGATGGCCTCCTCGCGGTCTGGCTTATATATGTCATCCTCGGTCTCTGCCTTGACCTGAGCAACATTGTCCGCAAGAACCATTCTCTCCTTGAAGAGCTGCTTGATCTCCTTGTCGACCCGGTCTATGTTCTTTCTAACATCTGCTAATGTCATTCTGCATCCTCCAGTCAGCATCGGTAATGTGATGCTCATAGTCTTTTTTAATATACCATCTGCCCCACTCTAATTCAAGGCTGCCAATACTAAATGCGCTCTAAAAAGGCCACAGGAAAAGGAACATAACCGCTGCCACCAGCACTATCCCTATCACAAAGCCCATTATTATCCTTCCCCTTGTGCTCTTTGATCCCCATATAATAAGAAGAGCTGCCAGTGCGCCGCACATATCTATAAGCACATCCGTGCCCCTGCCTGCCCTGTCAGCGACAAAGAGCTGATGAATCTCATCGGAGCACGCATAGACAAATGTTATCACAACTGACCATATATACACGCCAGCCGAAGTCATCCTTCCGCCGGCCTTTCTGACCGCCAGGGCCAGCAGAGCCAGAAGGATTCCATATTCCGTCATGTGTGCACCCTTTCTGACCATGATCTCCACCACTCCCGTCATCCTGTCAACCACGGGCGCGGAATCATTTCTCACCTTCTGGAACAACCCCACTATAAAGTCTGTCATGGGGTTGCTCACCGCCGACGAGTCATCTCCTGTTCTGGACGACATGTAAAATATGAATATCATCCACAGCACTGCCGGAATTATATATATGTACTTTTTCTCATTCTTTTTTGTTTTCTTTGCCATAAAATCACCACCATGAATGAGTATACCATAAAAAATGTCTAATTTTTTTTGATTTTGCCTTTTTTACTTGAAATATTTGTTTTTTACCTGTACTGTAGAAAAGTGAGGTATTGAAGTGGTTATGTATAATTCATAACAAATAAAAAAAGTGAGGTAACATTATGGCAAGAACAAGGAAAAAGGGGAATCCCATCGTATCAGCAGTTGTTTTCGGTATATTCGGAATAGTTCTTTTATTCCTGGGTATACGAACATTTATCGGTTTACACGGAAAGCTTCTAAACGTTACTACATGTGACGAATCGGAAGTTAAACCAGGAGTGTATGTGGAGGGAACACTCACCTACGGATACGGAGCTTACATTGAGAAGACTACAACGTACAATCACGTGGTCACCAAGACCGACGGATACTACTATCTCGTTGATATCTGCGACAAGAATGAAGACGGCTCAAAAAGAGACACATCCAAGTGGATCGGAATATCGATCTCCAAGAGTGATGACGCCAAATTTGACGCGATCTCATCTGCTGACGATGCAGAACCAGTCTACATAACAGGAGTCATCCGCAAGAACAGCGACAAGGTGCAGGGCTTCCTTGACGACTACATCACCAAGTATGTCGACGCATACGCACAATATTATGGATACACTCCTACAAGTGAGGACTATGCGACCGCAAAGGCAGAAGCTTTTCCTTACTATATAGAGATGGTTGACTCTTCAGATTACATATTCAAGCTTGTCCTCGGAGCTGTATTCCTACTGGCAGCAGTGATCATGATCCTGAAGGCAACAAGAAGCAAGAACACCATCAGCGCATCTGCACAGCCAGCAGGCACAGGTTACTATGACGGTACAGGCGATTTCAACGGCGTGTACACTCCGGGCAGCACAGGCAGCCCAAATAACGGCAGCTATACACAGCAGTACGGCACTACAAACAGTGGCAGCTACGGCACTGCAGAACAGACACAGGCACCGCAGACGTCTTACAGTGATCCGTTCTACTCACAGCAGCCGGCAGCTTCAGAGCAGGATGCCCACGCATCTAATCCTTATACAACAACAAGCTCAACTACATCTTCCTCTTCCTTCAGTCTCAAGAAAGATGAGTAACAATTAAATAGCACACATAAATCTAAAAAAGGTATATACGGATCGCAGCCTGACTGCTTTCCGCATATACCTTTTTTAGATTTATGTGTAAGACTGACTATCCTTATGAATAATCTTTACCTTCTTCTTACTTACCGAAGTATCTGTCAAGAAGTCCCTTGAGAGCCTTGCCGTGTCTTGCCTCGTCTCTTGCCATCTCATGAACTGAATCATGGATCGCATCCAGATTGTTCTTCTTAGCGCACTTTGCAAGATCTACCTTTCCTGCTGTTGCACCGAACTCGCAGTCAACTCTCCATGCAAGATTCTTCTCTGTTGAAGCTGTCATGTTCTGCTCAAGGTCTGATCCAAGCATCTCTGCGAACTTAGCTGCATGCTCAGCCTCCTCGTACGCTGCCTTCTCCCAGTAGAGACCGATCTCAGGATAGCCCTCGCGATGTGCTACACGAGCCATGCAGAGATACATTCCAACCTCTGAGCACTCTCCCTCGAAGTTAGCCTTGAGCTGCTCGTAGATATACTTCTTGTCCTCATCGCTGATCTCTGGATTGTTCTTAACTGTCTCAGCATATACACCAAACTCATGCTCTGCTGCAAGTGTGAGCTCTCCCTCTACCTTCTTGAACTTATCTGCTCCTGCGTGACAGATAGGACACTCTGCTGGTGCCTGCTCTCCCTCATAGATATAACCGCATACTGTACATACAAACTTTGCCATAACTTAATTCTCCTTTTCTCTTTTAAATAATCTAATCAATATCAATCATTGATCGTTAAAATATATTCTGTCTTCTTTGTTGATGTTTATTTATCAACTATGTCTTATTATACCTATTTTTTGATCAAAGTCAACCCCTATTGGGAATGATTCTTAATTATTTTTTTATTAGGTTGTTGATTATATATACAAGACTTGTAAATTATATACATTACATTATTGGATTACATCCTGTTAAGGTTCAATATAAATAGAAAAAGAGGATCGATACATTCATATATCAATCCTCTTATACTCTTCTGTATATTCTCTATATGTCGCTATATAGCATCATTATCCGGCTAGCTCTGTCCCAGCATTATCTTCTTGAGAAGATATTCATATCCCGTGATAGGTATAGGCTTGCTGTAGTAATAACCCTGAATGTAGTGGCATCCCCACTCTCTCAGGTATTCCTTCTGCTCAAATGTCTCAACACCCTCCGCAAGACTTCTGATTCCCAGATGCCTTGACATGGCAAGGATATCCTGTGTCATGAGCATGTCCTTGTTGTTCGGCTCGCCGGTGGCTATTCCGTCAATAAAGCTCTTGTCTATCTTGATTATATCCAGCGGCATATCCTTAAGAAGTGCCATACTGGAGTATCCTGTTCCAAAATCGTCCATGGATATCTTGAAGCCCTCAGCCTTCAGATCCTTGAGCACCTTTATCAAATACTGCACGTCAGCGAAATCTGCACTCTCAGTTATCTCAAAGTCTATAAGCGAGTGATCCACTCCGTATTCATCGACTATATCACACAGTATATATATAAGATCCGGTCTCGATATCTGGTGTCTCGAGAGGTTACAGGATATCGGGTAGAGCGGGTAGCCAAGCTCCTTCCACTCCTTGAACTTCTTGCACACCTGTCTCAGCACATATCTGTCTATGATGTCTATAGTTCCGTCAGTCTCAAACTGCGGCACGAAATACTTCGGCGAGAGAATATCTCCGCCCTTGTAGAACCATCTTATCAGAGCCTCAGCACCGGTCAGGGTGTCGTTCTGTGGATTGTACTTCGGCTGAAGATATACCATGAGATCCTCATTCTCTATGGCATCCGGAAGCTCCAGCTTGTACTGCTGTGCCATGATGTATTCCTTCTTCATCTCCGATGTGTATATCTTTATCTCATTTACATTGGTCTTGATACACTGGAGGTGTGCCATCTGCGCCATGTCCTCAACGCGCATTGACATGTTGAGTTTCTCGAATTCATCATAGAATACGATACCACAGCTATAGAATATCTTATACTTCCTGTTCGACGGAAGCTGTCCTATCTCCTCAAAGAATGTATATAGCCGGTTCATTATCTCATCCTCCGGCATATACTTTATAATCATGGCAAAATCGTCACTCTCACACTTTGCAGAGTACAATATCCAGTCCTGCTTGGTCATAGCGTCACATATATATCTGAACAGATCCTTCGCCACCTCACGGCCCATAACGTTGTTGATGAGCCTGAAGCCCTTTATGTCGAATCTGGCAAATATAAACTGATCCAGCCCTATATATTCACACTGCTCAAGCTTCTCCTTGAGCCATGTCCAGTTGTAATGTCCGGTGGCAGGCTCCCTGTATGCTATCTCATAGAGATCTCTCTTACTCATGTTGTCAAGAGTCAGCATCTCCTCCGTCTTGGTCTTCTTGGACCATACCGGAATCTCCACGCACAGACTGTCTGCGCTCTCCATGTAACATATATATGGAAGCTTGTGGTTAGAAACAATGTGCAGCTTCTCCGTCTCTATATACAACTTGGCATATGAATACGCCATGGTCATGAGTCTCGGTATATCCTCTATCAGAGATATATCAAATCCCTTTATATCCACAACGTCGAATCCCGGAACCGTGATGCTCACACAGTTCTGAGGAACCATCTCCATATCACTGTATCCTATCTCCACTCCTCCACACAGACGCGAATATCCGGCGTCCATCATCTTCTCAGGCATATAAAACAAAGCCCTGTTTGCCAGCGGCCTGTATATGTTGCTAAAGCACTTGTACCAGTCATAGCCATTCTCCTGACAAAAATCGTCAAATCCCTCTGACTCTCTGGACCTCAGCACGTAAAGTTTTCTCTTTGGTTTGTATGCCTTTGACCATTGATGTTCCATAATATATCAATTACCTCTGTTCTGCCCTAAGGCCATAGTATTGCAATTTTCAATCTTTTTCATTCTATCACATATCCATCTTTTGGGCTATACTTATTATTTTTTTGTTCTGGAAAATAAATGGTTAAGTTTCGATTTTTTTTCGTTGAATTTTTACCATATTTTTGTTAGCATAGATAAGGTTTTTCAATTATAATTAATAGGAGGCAAAAACGATGAAAAACAGGTTATTTCTAGGTCTCGGTACAGTCATCTCAGTTCTTGGACTGTCACAGGCAAGTGCCCTGGCGGCAGACAGCGAATCCGGTACTGAAACACTCGGTGCTACGCTTCCACTTACATGGTGTATACCATTTGTGTGTATGCTTCTGTGCATAGCTGTTATGCCCCTTATCGCCGGTGAGTGGTGGGAAAAACACAAACAGTGGGCTGTTGCAGGCTGGTCTCTTTTATTTTTAATTCCATTTGCCATATTCCATGGCTTTGGTACGATGGGCGAACAATTGCTCGAGGTAATGATCGGTGACTATCTCACCTTCATTGTATTGCTTTTTGCCCTGTTCTGTGTGGCAGGCAATATATCTCTTGAAGGCGACCTGGTGGGAACACCTAAGCTCAATGTTCTGCTTCTACTGATAGGTACTCTGCTGTCAAGCTGGATCGGTACTACCGGTGCAAGTATGCTGATGATCAGACCTATCATAAAGGCAAATAAATGGAGACGAAGAAAGGTTCAGATCATTGTATTCTTCATCTTCCTCGTTTCAAATATTGGTGGCTGTCTCACCCCTGTCGGTGATCCTCCACTTCTGATGGGATTCATGAATGGTGTTGACTTCTTCTGGAGTCTCAGACTTGCAAAGGTCATGGTTGTTAATCTCATCATCCTGCTGACTGTATTCTTCTTTCTCGACACAAGAGCGTACAAGAAGGATATCGCAGACGGCAGACAGAAGCCGGTATTCGATACGGATACCAAAAAGCCAATCAGACTTAAGGGCGCTCACAACATTATATTTCTTGTAATGATCGTAGGCGCAGTTATCCTCAGCGGTGTTCTTCCTATGAAGTTCCCTGCATTTGCAAAGGGTATCAATTTCTGTGAGGGCGTAACACTCTCATGGGCTGCTATCATCGAGATTGTGATCATGCTAGCAGCGGCTTTCCTCTCATTCAAGACAACGAGCAAGAAAGTCCGTAAGGCCAACAACTTTACATGGGATGCTATACAGGAGGTTGCCATACTGTTCATAGGTATCTTCATCACTATGATCCCAGCACTCCTGATCCTCAAGGCACGTGGTTCTGAGCTCGGACTTACACATCCGGCACAGTTCTTCTGGATGACAGGACTTTTATCAAGTTTCCTTGACAATACACCTACCTACCTTGTATTCTTCACCACCGCTGCTTCAAGTGGATTTACAGAGGGTATAAGCACTGCTATGGGTGTAGTTCCTCAGGTCATGCTGATGGCTATCTCCTGCGGTGCCGTATTCATGGGAGCCAACACTTATATAGGAAACGCACCTAACTTTATGGTACGTTCAATAGCCGAAGAAAATGGTATCAAGATGCCTTCATTTGTAGGCTACCTCGTATGGTCAGTTGCTATTCTTGTACCAACATTCTTCATAGACACATTATTATTCTTCTTGTAATCTAAGGGGGTTTTTGTATGAACGAATATGTTGTAAAAGGTGATAATAAACTTACGGTCGGCATTGGCTGGGATGCCAAGAAGGTCGACCTCAAGAAAAAGATTAAGATTGCCATAGACAATATCATGAGCGCTACATCCGAGGACACATATGACCTCAACCTTGCAGCGATCGTTGAGCACAATGACGGCTCTGATCCCGAACTGGTATTCTGGGGTCACAAGTACAGCAGAAGCGATTCTGTAGTCCTGAAGGGCGATGACAGAACAGGACAGAAGGAAGGTATCGACGAGGAGATGCGCATCTACCTCGACAGAGGTGAGAATGTTGGAAGGATCATCCTCTTCCTCTACATCTACAACGGTAACCTTCACAAGCAGTGCCTGGCCGAGGTGGACAACGTATTTGCACTGATCAAATGCAAGCACACCGAGAAGGTCTATGTTCGTGAGGATGCCATCTTCAAGGCATGTGAGGATGCAAAGCACAATAACTGCTATGTATTCGGCGAGATTCTCCACAATGGAGATGAGTGGGTTGTAAGGGAGAGATCCCAGTTCCTGCCATACGACAAGTCCGAGGATATATTTGAGTATTACACATCAAGACATTACGTTCCTGAAGAAGACGACTAATATTTAATGCAGCTAAAAGCCCCCTGCCTCCGGTGTAAATAACCGAAAGCAGGGGGCTTTCTTCATTGTGATCTATAATTCTATATTGCGCTACTTTATATAATTCTCTATAGCTTTTGAAGCTCTGTATCTGGAGAAGTTAAAGCTTCTGATATAGCCCTTGTCGTCATTCTCCTCAAGCATCTTCTCAAGCCTCTCTCCCACCGTGTCGTCTCTCCAGTAGTAGGTATCCTCGCTATATTTCGACATCACTTCCTCCATGACCATTTCGGGCGTAATGTCTTTGGTCCTGAAATAATCGATCAGATATGGAACTCCGTCATTACCTATATCCATCACATACTCAAGATCCACTTTCTTGCCATCGTGTGCCTGACTGATATTGTACCTCGTTATCACTGCGCCAGGTCTGATAAATGCATACAGCGTGAACATCACAAGAACCGTCATAAATATGTATCTGAACAGCGGCATATTTCTCCAGAACAGGCTTATGATAACACCGAGCATCACTATAGACGTGACTATCAGCGCCCATATGGTATTTATTCTGAGGTATGTCAGATCATATTCCGCAATGTACATGGACAGCCTCACAGCTGATGAGGCAATCATTATATATGTACATATGCACATCATGAGCAGTGACACGTTGAGCACCAGACTCTTTCTGAATATAGCACTAAATATCAGCACCATACACACATTTACAACCGCTACAAAGAGCAGCTGGAAGAAGCCCTGTCTTGCATACTCTGCGTATGTCATATCGTCCGGAAGTCCTGCGCTGTTCATGAACAGATACACTATCTGAACAACGGCAAATATCAGATAGAACGCTGTGAGCACTATCGTTATAGTTATACCTGTCACTGCATTGTACTGCCCCTCCTTCGGAGCATTTGCACCAAGATCTCTGCGGCCCGCCTTGACAATAAATCCATATACAAACAGGAATATCACAGCGGCAAACAGAACTATCTTCACTATATCCCACGAGAAGAACAGTTTGCCAAATATGTCCTTTATGACCTTTGCAAACACAGGATCTGCCGAAGACAGCAGATTGAGCACGATCACCAGTATCGGAAGTGCTATCACACATCCAAGAAGTATGTACATCAGCTTGGAATTTCTCTTTTTGCCGGTTATCTCACGCTCCGCCTTTCTGTCGGCAAATGGCATGTTTACATACCCTATCGAACCAAAGAACATCTCGAAAAATGAGAATATTCCCTTGAATATCCCCTGCTTTTCAGTGTCATTGAAGTATGTCATAACCGCATACATCTCTGTAGCGATTATTCCCACATTACATCCAAATATGATATATCCCTCGTCTGTGAGACTCAGGGCAACCGACATCATGAACACAAGAATATAATATGGGATCAGTATACTCTGTTTCGACAACGCAGCTCCAGTGGTCATGGCCTCACGGTCTGCACCGATGTTCTTCTCATATCGTACCATGCATGTACTGATAAACACTATTGATACTATCGAAAGCACAGCCGACAATATACTCGACCAGTTGCTGTACAGACATGCCGCACATATGATCGCATATACCAGTACCGGAATACCAAACATCCTGAATCTGTTCGGAGACACCGCAGGATTTCTCCTCTGCGGCGGTCTGGCATTCATGTTCATATAACCCTGAGGTGGCGGCGGGGGCATCCCCGGGCCTCCATTCATGTTCATATACCCTTGCGGTGGTGGCGGGGGCATCCCCGGGCCTCCATTCATGTTCATATACCCTTGCGGTGGTGGCGGGGGCATCCCCGGGCCTCCATTCATGTTCATATACCCTTGCGGTGGTGGCGGGGGCATCCCCGGGCCTCCATTCATGTTCATATACCCTTGCGGTGGCGGCGGGGGCATCCCCGGGCCTCCATTCATTCCATTGTTAATATTCTGTTCGTTCATCCCAAACCCTCCATTTTTTCACCTTGAACCACTTTGAGCTACTCTACAAGTGCCATCTCATCAAGCCCCACGATCCTGTCCATACACACCGGTGCTGTCAGCCTGTAGGCAAAACTTGCAGACTCGAACAGGCAGTATAATTTGCCATTATACGAATATATCTGCTCCAGCTTCTGCGGGAGCTTAACCACCTGTCTCGGTGTCTCTGTGCCGTAATTCACACTGGACAGCTTACCTATATCTGTATCGTATACCTCTATCCTGGATTCATCTATACCATATGATATAGAGAATATTATCTCATTTTTGTACACCTGAAGCCCCTGCACCCTTCCTGGTATATAGAAAGCCTCGTCCTCCTCCGAGGATATGGCGGTGCCGCCATTTACGATCTCGTAGCTGGCTGCCATGCTGTAGCTGTTCTTATCCTTTCGCCAGTAGCCCGCATATATATGTCCGTCATATATCGTGATAAATGACGTTGCAGGGAACATGACGCTACATGTGTTCCTGTATTTTATCGGCTTTCCCTGAGCCACATCATATTTCTCTATGGAGTCCAGCGTAAGACATGATATGGATGCCTTCCTGCTCCTGTCCTCATCCTCATCGATCATATACGAGGAAACCCACAGCACATTATTCTTCGTATCATACGCAAGTCCTCCGGCATGTGTCGTGTCCTTGAGAACCAGTGTTTTAATATATTCCCCGGTCTGTGTATCAAGAACAAATATCACAGATTTGTGTTTCTTCGTCTTGCAGTAAGCACTGACAAATGTATACTCCTTCGTAACTGCCAGCCCCTGTGGCGTCATGGACGTGCAGTTCTCTATCTCCCTCGACTCACTGCCTATCGTATCAGCATACGCAAGTCCCGGAATGATCATCATGCCATAATCTGTATCCCTGTTCTGGGCATACATACCCATATGATAGAATTCCGGTTCAGTCGACATCTCCCATATCTGCGAGAAATTCGACTTGTTGTCAACCGCATAGGTGCTGGTTCCGGAATCATTTCCCGATATCTCGAAGTTTCTGCAGTACACTCCGCCATACAGCCATATCACACAGATTCCCCCGACATAGCACCATGCAAATATCTTCACAAGTATCCTTCTCGACTGGACCGTCGACAAAAGTGCCGCCATGACCATCTGACTGATAATCGTTATAAGCATCATGGCATTCGTCAGCATATCTCCATGGCTGACTATCTGAAGCGGTACGCCTATCATCATAATCCAGTAGGCCTTCTGTTTCACCTTAATTCTTATTACACCATTCCAGCCTTCCCGCTTCATGCCCCACACCTGCAGTGACTGCCATACAACCACAAGGCCATATACGATGCACGCCACAAGCAGGAGCTGCCTGAGCACAGCAACAGCCGTTATCTCAAGGGCCTCACCATTTCTGTAAAATGCCATATAGTACACACCCTGTGCGAGCTGCCATATCCTCCACGCCATCATGGCGAACATCGCAAGCGCTGCAACAAATGCAAATGTGTTGGTAACAGTTCTTCGTCTGACACCCTCACGATGTTCCTTCATCTGTTTGCGCAGACGTTTCTTTGCCCTTCCCAGCTCCTTTATGTGCTTTTTACACTTTCTGATCCTTCTGCGTTTATAGAACAGCACCTTGTACGGTGCGCGTCTGTTCTTCAGCTCTTCATATTCTTCCCTAAGTCTGTCATACCGTTCCGACTCCTCATGAAGATCCGTTCTGGTCGCCCTGAGTGCAGAACGACACATAACGTACCCCTCAAGATCTATCTGTGCCTGTTCTTTCAGCTTTTCAGCCTGAAGTTGAAGCTTCTCTTCTCTGTTCAATTTCTTAGCCCTGTCTGTCATGAAAATCCGCTCCTGTCCATCAGCCTCTTTACTCAAAGTACCGTTTTATTTTGTCCTCCACCAAATTCGAACCGATCACAATTATGATCTCCTGCCCGTTCTCTATAGGTCTCACCTCGGTCTTTTTTACCGTGGCGTTGAGCTCTATCCATCCGGTGTCATTTACAGGGAGAAAACCCTTGATTCTAAAGACATCTCCGCATTCCTTATCCGCAAATATATCCCTGACTATCGTCTCAAGCCGCTCCTGAGGCATGACCTTATTCATGATATATACCGAGTTAAACACATCACTTTGTTTGAACCATAATTTTACATAGTCGTTTAATTTGTATCCGGTTGACATAAAACCTTCAAAGTCATCGTCCGTGAAATCATCCCAGTTCTTCTCCAGAACATCATCGCCAAACTGACGCTTACACTGGAATTCGGTGAGCACTTCATTGATATATTCTATTGTGCTCCTCTTCTCATCCTCCGATGCATCCTGAACCTTGCTCATCACCAGAGTTCCACAGTTCGCAACCTCAGACGCAAGCACATATCTGGACTGTCTGCTCATATCCCGGTCAAGTCCGGCATCGACTATGGAAATGATGCTTCCCACCTCATACCATCTGTCAAGTGGCTCCTCGTGGAGGACGTCAAAGAATTCATCCACATCAAATATTCCGGACGGCTCAACAATGACTCTGTCATAGCCGCTCATCCCCATCGCTATGAGCTTTGTCTTGAACCTTCTCTTGTGACAGTCCTCGCCGCAGCCACCTGCCACCATCTCAGCATGACAGTTCTCGCCCATCACATCCTGAAGAAGCATCATGTCCACGTTGACTGCACCATAATCATTTTCAAGGATTCCGACATTATATCCTTTGCCAACAAGGTAGCTCACATACTTCTTAATAAATGTCGTCTTGCCTGAGCCCAGAAAGCCCGTTATCAAATCTATCTTTACCATATGTCCACTCTCCTTATTATCTACGCGCGTTACCAGCTTGATCTCACATGAAATCCGCTGTCATTCTCCAGAGGTATCTCCCTGACATCCATATCCTCTATAAATATATATCTGTCATTTCTGAGAACTGCTATCACCTTGTCTATAGCCTCAGGCAGCCCCTCAGCCTCCATCTCAACAGAATCATCATATCTGTTGCACACCCAGCCGGTGACTCCGTACATGGATGCAGCATAGCTCGCCCTGTATCTGAAGCCAACTCCCTGCACTCTTCCTCTGAATGTATAATGTCGTCTTATCTTGTCCATATCTATATGTCCCATCTCTGTTATGATCTTCTCATATCTTACATTTTATATCCTGCTGCCCGCATCTTACACATCATGTTCAGCATCGTACTTTTCTGCGTCATACACGATATTTCCGCCACAGATTGTATAGTGAACCCTTCCTGGGAGAGTCCATCCGGCAAATGGACTGTTGGATGCCTTTGACGCAAAGCTGTTCACTGTCCACTGCTCATTCTCGCCAAATATGACTATATCCGCAGGAGCTCCCTCTGCTATCTTGCCCGGTTCCATGCGGTAAAATTCTGCAGGATTCCTGCTCATTAGTTCCATGAGCTTCATGAGTGAGATATATCCAGGCTGTACAAGGGAATATATTCCAAGGGCAAGAGATGTCTCAAGCCCTGTTATTCCACTTGGCGCCTTGTCAAGCGGTCTCGCCTTCTCCTCACTGCTGTGCGGGGCGTGATCCGTCACTATCATATCTATTGTGCCATTCTGTATTCCCTCTATAATCTGTCTTCTGTCTTTCTCGGTTCTGAGTGGAGGATTCATACGCGCCATGGTTCCGTACTTCAACACAGCATCCTCTATAAGGGTGAAATGATGTGGAGTTGCCTCCGCATGTACGTCCGCTCCAAGCTTCTTTGCAGTTCTCACTATATCCACGGAATTGCCTGAGCTTATATGCTGTATGCACACTGATGCACCTGTGTGAAGTGCAAGGACGCAGTCCCTTGCAACCATAATATCCTCCGCTGTGCGGGATGCACCGCCGTATCCAAGCTTTTCTGATACTTTTCCCTGATTAACTCCCGGCTGTACAATGAACAGCGGATCCTCTTCATGAAGACTCACCGGAAGATCAAGATCCCTTGCCTTCTCCATAGCCTCAAGAAGAAGCTTCTCATCCATGATTGGGATTCCGTCATCGGTAAATCCTGCTGCACCTGCAGCCGCAAGACTGTCCATGTCCACGAGTTCCTTGCCAGCAAGGCCCTTTGTGACTGTGGCTGTCTGAACTACATGTATTCCGGTCTTTGCACCTTTATCCTGTATATACTTGAGAGTCTCAAGGTTATCCACCGCCGGCTTTGTATTCGCCATACATACCACCATCGTGAAGCCTCCTCTTGCAGCGGCGGCGGCACCTGTCTCGATGTCTTCCTTGTACGTAAATCCCGGATCGCGGAAGTGTACATGTGTGTCTACCAATCCCGGTGCAACTACAAGTCCATCTGCATCGATGACCTCCGCACCCTCTGCCTCCAGATCGTATCCTGTCTTAACTATGTGATTGCCGTCGATGAGCACATCCATGACCTCGTCTGTATGGGTGACCGGATCAACGACTCTTCCATTCTTTATCAATAACATTTGCCTGTTCTCCTCTATATAAATATTTTATTACTATCTGTATGTGTTCTGCGGATCATACTGTGATGACTGACCGTAATGTGGCTGCTGACCGTAGCCGCTATACTGATTATTCTGCTGTGACTGCCAGCCATACTGGGTCTGCTGGCTGTAGCCATTCTGCTGATCGTACCGCTGTGGCTGACTGTAGCCACTTGACGGCTGATTGTACTGTCCTGGCTGTTGAGTATAGCTGCCTGGCTGATTGTACTGCCCCGGCTGCTGGCCATAGCCACTCTGCTGACCATACCGAGGCTGCCGGCCATAGCCACTCTGCTGACCATACCGAGGCTGCCGGCCATAGCCACTCTGCTGATTATTGTACTGATTCGTCTGGCCGTATGCATTTGGCTGGAAGGTATTCTGCCACTTGCCATATACATTTGGCTGATTGTACTGCATGTTCTGTCCGTACATATTTGGCTGATTATATCCACACATAGGTATATATCTGAAGTTATACGGATTCACCCATATAGGATTTACCGCTATGATATGATCGTTCTTTGCCGCATGGGATATGAGCAGGAACATCAAAACCACAGACAGGATCAGAACCAGTATGCACAGGATCACGCTGGTGTCATCAATCGACAACACAAAATCATACAGTCCGTGTATTCCCATGGTGCTAAAATACGCTATCAGCATATTGCCTGCGGCACCCTCGCCCTTGTTCGCATTCTCTCTCGCCTTTGAGTAGAAATATCCCATGATAACGCCGCATGAGCAGTGAAGTGGGATTGCTGTCACAGCCCTCAGGATTCCGAGTCCTATTCCACCCTGGAATACATACAGGATATTCTCCAGTGTTGCAAATCCGAGCGACGAGCACACGCCATATATAACGCCGTCATAGCTGTGGTCAAAGTTCTTATTTTTCCATGTAAGTATTAACATTCCAAGGAATTTGCCCAGTTCCTCGATCATCGCCACTATAAAGAAGCAGTTGACCAGCTCATAAACCGCCGTTCCGGATTCCAATCCCATATAGTATAACAATACGCCCCCAACCAGCTCCACGACTACTGCCGGTATCGTGCTGACAGCTCCCAGAACCGCAAGCCATACTAGCAGACTCATTGGATCCCTGCTATTCTTATTTCTTCTGACTACAAATAACAGCAGTAACACCGAAGGTAATACTGCAAGTCTCAATGCAAATGCACTCATCCTTTACTCTCCCTGATATTTTCTTCCGTATAGATATATATACATATTAAAGATACCATTTTTAGCGTGAATCCACAATAAGCAGAGGCCTTTACCGACATTTTATTTCATTAATTAACTTTAATTTAGCCTAAATACAACTCAAGGCAGGTCATTCCATTTCAGAAGACCTGCCTTGAACCAATTTTCAAATGTATTCAGTTACGACTTACTGTGTGACATCAATATCTCCGCTACTAGTCTCAATATTGCACTTTCCATCTGCTCCCTCAACCGAGTCCGGTACATTTACATCACCGCTGGATGTCTTTGTATTGTATTCATACTTCATTTCTGAGCCAATACCGATCGATACATCACCACTGGTTGTCACGACATTGATCTCAGAAGCATCACAGTCTCTAATCATTACGTCACCACTTGACGCACGACCGTTTATACGTTTTGTCTTTATACTGCCAGATGTGATATTGCCACTGGCGGTCTTCAGATCAATATTATCCATCACCACATCACCAAGACTGACGTCACCACTGTTTGCTGATATTCTTGTATCCTTTGACGATACACTGTCAAGCTTAATGTCACCACTGCTGGTCGCCACTGTCAGAGCATCTGCATTTACCCCCTTTACGATCACATCGCCGCTGGCGGCCTCTATATCGATATTGCCTATTGCCAGATAATATTCCATATCCACGTCACCGCTGCTGGTCACGATCTTCAAATCATCGTACTCCGTGCCGGCCAGATACACCGTCACGGACGGCCATGCTCCAGAGTACATACCAATGGAAATGTTAAATGCCGCGTTTCTACTGTCATCTGCGGTTATCCTGAGCACGCCATCTGATATATCTACATGATGTGTCAGATTCTCGCAGTCATAATACTCCACATAACTTGTATCTCCACTCGCCTTCTTCACGGCAACATCCACATCTGATGCGCTTTTTACATCAATTGCAGTGAATTTATCTTTTATATCAACAGTCTTCTTTACGTAATTAACCGGCTCCGATGTCATGTGTGCCAGATTCACAGTCACATTTGGCCATCTGAATCCATTTACAGCAAGTGCTGAGATCACAGTGATAATGCCTGCCACGATCATGACCGATGCAACAATAACAGCTTTCTTTGTTCTACTCATGACTATTTCTCCTTTACAAACATTCTCTTTATACCATTCACACTGGCCTTGCAGACCTTAAATATGCCAACCGTAACAGGCTTAACCGATACAACAAACAATATCGCTATACCAACTCCTATGAGTGCTGCTCCGAGCATGAGAACTGCTGTATAAGGGCTGTGGGCCACGAACAGAGGTATGGTACATATCAATCCGCCTATTCCCGCAACCACAAAGCTGAGCACTACCGCATAGAATGATATAAGAAGTGCAAATGCAACTATCCACAGTGTGAGCAACAATACCGCCGCTGTAATGAGAAGTGGTATCCACACCGGAGAACCAAGTACTATGAGTATGACCTCCCATGCCTTGAGCTCGTGCTTTGGCTTGATCTTCTCCTTCACAAGCTTCGTGAGCGGCATCTCCTCAAGTATCTGCTCCACAGCAGCCTCCGGAGATCCCATATCCGCCACAGCCTCCTCCTCGGAAAGGCCGTCTTCCACACGGTCATCTATCATCTCACTGTAATAATCCATAAACCTGTTCACATCATCGGCCGGCATCGCACTGATCCTGCTTCTTATTGCCTCCAGATATTCCTGTTTATTCATCTCTGACTTCCTCCTTCACAATAAATCTGTATATGGATTCCAGTTCTTTCCACTCTTCCTTGAACTCTTCTATCCTGGCTCTTCCGGCATCCGTAATATGATAATACTTTCTGAGTCTTCCGTTATGCTCCACGGAATGAACCGTGAGCAGTGCTCCCGCCTCAAGTCTTCTGAGGATAGGATAGAGTGTGGACTCTGATATCGTCACATACGGCTTCATATCTTTGATGATCTGATATCCATAGGAATCCTCGTCCTTGATGGCCGCAAGCACACACACGTCGAGCATCCCTCTCTTCAATTGTATATCCATCGCTATACCTCCTTACGCAGTATACTATACGTCACATAGTATCATATGTCAAGTAGTATTTTCAGCACTCTACAAAAAGGAACAACAATGGGGTCAGGCACCTTTTACATAGATTCTACATTAATGTATATGAAACATAACAAACAGGGCGGGACATCCCACCAATGGGATGTCCCGCCCTGCTTACAAATTATATTCTGCTATATCTTAATCTGACACATGATATGTTTTCCATTATAGTATGTCAATGACATACTCCTTGCTGAACGAATGGCCAGCCTCAAGACTGTTTGAATACTCACGGTCCGCCAGATCTCCGTCATATCCCTCGCGGTCACACCTGCCAAACCAAGGCTCTATGCAGACAAATGGCGCATGTTTCTTTGCAGGAGACCATATGCCTATCTGCGGCACATCAAATCTCAACTGCAAAACCGGCGCATCAGATGAGTTCCTTAATGTAATCGTATTTATACCCTTACCATCCATGATCAGGGCATCCTCATCAAACATCTCATCACGCAGCTTTAAGACTCCATCTGTCAGTCTGTGCGTAACTGTTCTATCTCCAAGAACTCCATTTGCTGTCAAAAGACCACATTCAATCTCGTTCTTACCTGTGTGCATATCCAGAGAATAACCGCCGATGCCTCCCTCACATGCAAATGCAGGATGAGCACCGATAGAAAAATGAATCGTGTCAGTTCCCTCATTCACAACGGTCCACATAACATGTACAGATGAACCTTCAAGTCTGTATCCTATACAAAGACTGAAATCAAACGGATAGCTCTTCTGCCATGTATCATTCTTCTCAAGCACAAACAGCAGTGTATCACCAGTCTGGCCAGCCACTACAAACTCGCTGTCCCTTGCAAATCCGTGCTGAGGTATATTCTCATAAACCACCCCGTTATGTCTGTAACGCTGTCCTTCAAGCTTTCCCACAAATGGAAACAGCACAGGAGAAACTCTTCCCCAATACTCAGCATCACCGCACCACATGTATTCTCTGTCTGTCTCGATACTCTTCAGGCTCACAAGCTCAGCGCCGTGAGTATTCACCTTTATAGCGATCTTATCATTTTTTAATTCAACAATACCCATCATGTCCTCCTATACTCCAGCCAGTCTGGCTGATCATAATTTGCAAATAATATTATACACTTTTATAACATTATAACACAGGTACAAAAAAATACGGTCGCTTAATGAACTAATAAGCAACCGTATTTTATATAATTAAGCAATAGTCGCTGTCGGAGTTCCAAGTATCACATGAAGCCCCTTCTCCTTTGCCTTGCTGATGACATGATCGAAGAACGAAAAGTCATACTGCCCCTACGTTTTTTCCATGATATGCCATGCAAACTCCGCTATACGGATGACATTGCATCCAAGCTCTACGATATTGTCCATATCCTCATCGATCATGGATATGTCCCACTGCTCTGGATAATAATCCTCACCTCGTTATCCAAGCGCGATCATTCTGTTGATGCAGCGGGAAGCTCCCTCCATCACCTCATCAGAAAGGACTATCTCTTCGCCACCTGTGCCCTTTAATACATTCAATATGTCAACCAGGGTAGTAAGTTTCATATTATGGCACATCAGCTTTGAAGAAATTGGATAGAACATTTTGTCAGGGCACTCATACTGAAGATGCTCCACAATACTGTGCTCTGTACCGATGATAAATTCTTTTTTCTCTGACTTTCTGGCATATGCCATAATTCCTGTGGTTGAACCTACATAATCAGCCTCTGCAACTACATCCGGCCTGCACTCAGGATGGACAAGAAGTTCCGCATGTGGATGTAACTCTTTTGCCTTCAAAGCATCATCTAGGGTAACCGCAAGATGTCTAGGACATCCGCCGTTAAAAAATGCAAATTCCTTTTCCGGCATCTGCTTTTGAACATAGTTTCCAAGATTCGGATCTGGAATAAAAAGAATCTTGTCGTTATCAAGCTTGCTGCAGATCTGCACTGCTGATGAGGATGTCACACATACATCACAGGCAGTTTTCAATTCAGATGTCGTATTTATATAGGCGACAACCGCATATCCCGGATACTTCTTCTTCATCTCATCCAGCATTTCAAGATTCATCTGCTCAGCCATCGGACATCCGGCTTCAGGGTTAGGCAGATACACATTCTTATCAGGGGACAATATCTTACATGTCTCTGCCATAAAACGCACACCACACATTATTATATTTTTGCGGGAATCCTTGCTCGCCTCCACGCTAAGTCCATATGAATCTCCCATATAATCTGCAACTTCAAGAATCTCATGTCCCTGATAAGCATGTGCCAGTATGCAGAAATCCTTCTCTTTCTTCAGTCTGATTATCTCTTCCTGTATCTCTTTTATCGTCATTTTATTCTCTCCAAATCATTCTGTATTATTTCTCCCACTCCTGCCATGGAACAAGAAAGCCTGTCTCCTCGAGTTTCTGCTCTATAGTGTCCAGGATCTCTTCACTAGGAGCCTCTATCAGATGGTAGTGATATCCGTTCGTAGCATTTCCAAGCAGGGACGACTGGCTGTTTTCCAATTTTTTCATAAATTTTGCCACGTCGTATCTGGAAGCAATATTCATCTTTGCAGTAACACGATTGTACACCGTATGACTTATACTTACATTCTTTACAACACCGCCATAATCAACTATGATCGTGAGTTCTTCCTCAGTCCTGTCATAACCGTGTTTTACTTTAAACTCTCTCTGACATTTTGATTCATTCTTGTATATATAACCCCTGTTAGTTGCAATTATGCCATCATCAGCCGCCCTGATCACTGCAATATCCTGCACTATTATCTGTCTGCTGACTTCAAATTCTGACGCAAGCTTATTTGCCGGAACAGGAACATCTGAATTCTTCACAATGTCAAGTATCCTTTCCCTTCTCTCTTTTGCCTTCACTTTATTCCTCCGCATGAAGATTTTTCATCGATATATCCATTATAGGTGAGCTGTGTGTAAGCGCACCGCTTGATATATAATCCACTCCCAATGATATCAGTCTCTCTATGTTCTCTTTTGTAACATTGCCTGAACATTCTGTCTCCGCACGTCCATCGATCAAATCAATCGCAGCTCTCATCTGATCCGTTGTCATATTGTCAAGCATAATGATATCGGCTCCCGCTTCAACAGCCTCTTTTACCTGATCCAGTGTCTCAACTTCAACCTCTATCTTGCGGACAAATGGTGCATACTCCTTTGCCATTCTCACTGCATTGGTTATACTTCCCGCAGCGCCTATATGATTATCCTTAAGCAATACTCCATCCGACAAATTGTATCTGTGATTGCTGCCTCCGCCGACTCTGACTGCATACTTCTCAAATATACGGCAATTAGGTGTGGTCTTTCTGGTATCCAGCAGAGTAGTCTTGCTTCCTTTAAGAAGTTCTGCAACCTCATGAGTATATGTAGCTATACCACTCATACGCTGGAGATAATTAAGCGCAACCCTCTCGCCAGAGAGAAGAACCCTGATATCACCAGTCACAATTCCCATAAGCTGGCCAGCCTTCACCTCATCGCCATCTTTGCAGAAGAACTCAACCTCAGTGCTGTCATCTAAGAGTGTAAATACTCTTGCATATACATCAAGTCCTGCAATGATTCCATCCTGCTTGCATATCAGGTCTACTTTTCCTTTCTGTGCCTTTGGCATCACCGCATTTGTGGATACATCCTCACTTGTGATATCCTCCTGTAAAGCCATCATTATAAGCTTGTCCGCATTCAATTTCATTGTTATCTGATTCATTCTCAGCCTCTTCTTTCCGTTTCTGTCAAAACTATATTCTTATATTCTCTAAACAAACCATCTATATCTTCATATTCAGACAGATCTATGTTGTCTTCTCCACAGCCTCTGTGTTCTCTGCTGAACATGATATCATCTGCCGCTCTCTGTGCAAAAACAAGCGACTCAAGTAACGAATTGCTTGCCAGTCTGTTTCTGCCATGCACTCCATTACATCCGGCTTCTCCTACCGCGTACAAGCCTTCCATGGATGTCCTTCCGGCAAGATCTGCCTTCACTCCGCCCATGTGGTAATGCTGAGCCGGCACAACCGGTATCGGTTCAACAAGCACATCATATCCCTCATCCTTACACTGCTTGTATATATGTGGAAAATGCTGCAAGATCACATCTCTTCCAAGCGGTCTCAGATCTTCCCACACATGCTCCGTTCCATCTATCTCCATCTGTTTCCATATTGCATGGCTAACTACATCACGAGGCTGCAGTTCATCTGTAAACCTTTCGCCCGCCTTGTTAAGAAGCCATGCGCCTTCGCCTCTCACAGATTCAGATATCAAAAATCTTCTTCCCTTATTCCGGCTAAACAGTGTCGTCGGGTGGATCTGTACATAATTCAGATTCTCTACCTCTACACCATTTTTTAAGGCAATTGCTATGGCATCACCTGTTATATGGGCAAAATTCGTTGAGTTCTTATATATACCTCCGATTCCACCACACGCCAATACAACATTGTTGGATCTAAGTATGCTTATGTTCTTGGCCTCATCAGCTATAACCACGCCACCACAGGCATTGTCATTGCAGACGATGTCGAGCATAGTCGTATACTCATATATCTCGATATTGGATTTTTTCTTTGCACACTCCAGCAAAGTGGATGTAATCTCTTTGCCGGTAATGTCCTCGTGGAACAATATTCTTGGCTGGCTGTGAGCTCCCTCCTTGGTGAAGGCAAGCTTTCCGCTCTCATCTATCTCAAATCTAACTCCAAGCCTTATCAATTCTCTGATAACAAGATTCGATGATCTGATCATCAGATCGACTGTCTTTTTATTGTTCTCATAATGGCCGGCTCTCATGGTGTCTTCAAAATAATCTTCGTAGTCTTCCTCACCCCGCAGCATACATATGCCACCCTGGGCCAAAAAAGAATCGGACTCATCAGCCCGCCTTTTTGTGATAATACAGACCTTTTTTGTCTCTGGAAAATTCAACGCACAGAACAAGCCTGCAGCGCCAGTTCCCACAATAATAACATCATATACAGTGTTCATCATTTCTCCTCTTCAAGTATGCATCATATTATTCTTTATAACCTGACTTGCATATAAACATAACATATGTAAACACATATGTAAAGATATATGTAATGTTATGTGTAAACTTTTGATGTAAAGTTTTGAATTAGAGTTTTCTGTATACCGTCTCTACTTTAAGACTTTCTTTATCTGTTTCTCTGTGGCAATCGGGTAGATATCATCCATATGCTTCACTATCCTCTCCCATGACTCCTCCGGGCTCTCACCATATGCAGACGTCACGTGGTCATATCCCCACAGCTTCTCCGGCATGGAATACACAGCCACATTCCAGCCGTATTCCGCGCCCTTCTTGTTCAACCGTTTTCTGAAGTCACATGCACACAGATAGGTCTGCATCTGGAGCTGTGTCATCGTACCCTCAAAGCCTTTCTCTCCGCCCTTGCCAAATCCGGCAAGCTTCTTTATATCGAATGAAAAAAGTTCTGTATTGTACATACTATCCAGCTTTTCTGCCGCAAATTCCTCATCGCTCTCCTCGTCTATCCGGTCATCCATAAACAGGTCCATGATCTTCTTCTGCCTGAATGATGCAAGCTCATCATCCCATCTGGCATCGAAATCATATCCAGCTCTTCTATAATTTGCAAAATACGGGAACCATTTCTTTGAGATAAATCCCGCCTTATTGTGGAAAAATTTGCCGTATGCGATATCGCCTCTTCTGGCTATGATCTCACGCCACACCCAAGGATCCCTCTGCGGGTCTTCACTCCACCAATACTTCTCCGTGGTTCGCTCTTCCACCGAAAATCCAGGTATCTCATTGCGGAAAAGAGGCAGGAATCCCACTTCCTCTATATATTCGATAAGTTCGTCCACCGTGTGCAGGCACTCCGGATCATCCTCCGAAACTCCATACATGATCCATGTTCCGTCTTTTGATTCCATAAACTCTCCTAAATTATTCGCCCCTCAAGGTGATCCATCTCATGGAGCACTATCTGGGCTATATATCCGTTGAACTTCATACGCTTTTTTGCAAATGATGCATCCTGAAACTCTACTTCTATGTCTCTATACCTTGTCACCTTTCTCGTGCCGTCCAGAGACAGACATCCCTCCTCTGTCTCGTAAGCCCCCGACTTTGACAGGAGTACCGGATTCAGCATGACAACATTGGCAAATCCCATACTGACGATGATTATCCTCTTCTTATATCCGATCATGTTGCCCGCCATGCCGACGCACCTCGCCTGATTTGCCGCTAATGTGTCCTGCATATCTGCTATGATCCCCGCATCCATAGTCGTCATCGGAGATGACTTCTGGCTGAGAAACATCTGATCTCTTACTATCTGTTTTACCATGGTCTATTACCTTTCCTTATCTACTCACCATTCTTCACGTACAGGAATAATTTCGACTTGAGCAGCTTCTTCGGCGTCGCCGAGATCTCGCATATCTCCTCGTATATGCGGTTGCACACGATAAAATACGCAGCCAGGGCAGTCAGCACATTCTTCTGATTTGCGCTCTGGAAATTGTACTTTCCCGTCTTCTCATTCTTCTCGCTTCTGACATGTTTTACCAGGTTATAGTCATTCCACCAATCCGCGATCCTGCCATCCACAAATGCGCTGAACGGCTTCAACTCGATATCTTCAAATGTGTCTATCGTCCTCACTGCGTCAAGCCTAATAGCCGGGAATTTCCTAAGCACAGGAGTAAGCCTGTCATGTATATTGTACTTCTTCCTGTAATCGTCCTCCTCTACCATCTTGCAATATATCTCAATCAGAGAATCAATATTGCTGCAGATGTTCAGAAACATATTTATGTATCTGCTTGAAAATGTCGGGAAGTTGCTCTTGTGAATGTCCACATACTCCGAACTGATCCTGACATCCTTCTCAATGATCTGGTATTGCTTCCAGAAAATGTTCAGAAATTCCTTCTCAGTTATGACAACTCTGGTCTTCTTCACCAGAACATTTACCCACAAATGTCCCTGACCTATCCTGTCAGTTCTCACATCCTGACTCGTCCATACATCCTCAAGAACCGCGCCTGAAACCGAATACACCATATCACAAACCTTTGTCTCGGTATAATTGGCAAATGTTCTTCCATCATCCCGCGTCTGCTCACCTTTTCCATACTTCCACGAAGCATAAAATACACCATCAATCTTAAGTGCTTTCATAACCTTCGCAAAGATCTTGATCATATCACCCTTGTCAACATGGAGCATCGAGGCACATGCCCACACAGCATCAAATTCATTCTCGTAATTCATGTTCTCAATGCGCATATGTACAGCCTCTTTTCCCGTCAGCTCCTGAGTTTTCCTGCACATAGCCTCAGACGCATCCAGAGATACGACATCATATCCCTTGTCCAGAAAATATTTGCTGTCACGGCCACTGCCGCAGCCAAGATCAAGAATCCTGCTGCCCGGCTTGAGATGTTCCTCAAATCGCTTGTAAATGTCCGACATATCAGCATTTCTGGTTACCTCGGAATATCTATCAGCATATTTGTTGTAGTATTCTATTGTTCTGTTTGTATTTTTATCATCCATTAAAATCTGACCTCTTCCGGTTCATGTGTGGTGAGAGTTCGAATCCCCTCCACCTTCATATGTATCTACAGATTATTTGCCTTCCGCAGCAGCTTCTCAAATGACTCCGCAAATCTCTGGTCATCCTCTTCTGTCCTCTTCCTCGGCCCTTTGATATGATTCCGGCTTGACGCCCTCCGCGCCTTCTTGTTCAGGTGTCTCTCCATAAGCATCTGATCGATATTCTCATCCGTATACCATTTGCCCGACTGATGAATTGCATACGCACCTTTGCCAAGCGCCATCGCCGCCACACCATAATCCTGCGTAACCACTATGTCGCCCCTGTGACAAATGCTTATCAGCTTGTAATCCACAGCATCCGCCCCGGCCCCAACCACGATAACCTCACTGTAATCAGATGTGAGGACATGGTTTGTATCGCAGAGAAGCGTTACGGGGATGTTGTATTTTGTTGCTATGTCTTCAACTATATCAACCACCGGACACGCGTCAGCATCAACAAATATCTTCATTGACCTAGTCCTTTCTCGTGCTGTCTCTACAGCAACGCCTTTAATTTAGACGCCTCCTCTTCTGTAAGTGTCACACCCTTACCCATCTTCTCATGCTCCGGTGCCCACTCTCTGATATCATACTTCGGTGTGCCACCGTTCCACGATATCTTATTAAGTTCCTTAGTCCATCCCTTTGCACTTTCCGAGATCACTCCTATGTGCTCCACTATTTCGTATTTAAAATCTGCCATTTTTTATGTATCTCCTTTATCCTTTAAAGATAAAGCCCGTCACAACTCTTTGTTTGATGTGATGGGCCGTTGTCTATCATTATATCTGTTTTTATGAGGCTTTTCAATGATACTATATCATCAGGGGGGCGGGATTGTAATTATTTGGACAGAGAAAACAATTCTCGTTCTATCATGTCCATTGACTTCATCTTCGACAGCCACTCAGCCGGTATGCCTTCGTCATCACAACCTCTTCCAGATCTGATCGCGGCAGCGCACGTATTGCCGCAGTCAAATACTTCTCCAAACGGTGTATATACTCCTTCTTTTAGCCATCTGCGGAATCTGTCTCTGATGTCATCCACATCAACTCTGCCACACGCTTTGATACTGGCGCAAGTGGCAAGCGCCATATTGGTATCATCCGACCAGGTTCCCTCCGGCTGATTGTGCGTACCGTAGCCTATCATATCTGTACATTCAAATGCGCCCCTGAATTTAAATTCATATGGAACGCCCAACGCATCACCTACGGCGAGGCCGTAGATGGCGGATTTTAAAGCATTTGTCTTATCATTCATATCTCTTTCTCCCTTAATATATCATCATTCTATAAATTTACATTGTAAACTGATAATCAGTGCATTCCAATTTGACTATCTGTGTTTTCTCCGATTTAACAGGCAATTCTGGTTGAAAACCAGAGGACTGCATGCACACTGCCAGTCTCTGCTGCTTGAACCAGTAGTAATACTGATCTTTTGATATGTTATTTTCAGCAAGCCAGCCCTTTGTTTTCATACCGCTGTTCCTGCAGTCCTTAATATTTGCAATCCAAGTCTCTAACTGCTTTTCCCGAATGGCAAGGCGTGCTGCCATAATCTACCTCCCGAATATTTGGATTTCAATCCATGCTCCGACGAACGGATCGACTAATTTCTTCAAGGTTTTTATATCCGACTACTTGTATTTCAATCCACGCTCCGACGAACGGAGCGACTTTATCTACTATGTCAAAATGAACACGTACCTTTATTTCAATCCACGCTCCGACGAACGGAGCGACCTTCCTTTGTGCCTGCCTTGGTGTTGTTGAACGATTTCAATCCACGCTCCGACGAACGGAGCGACCAGAGTTTGAGACAGGCACACAAGCAGTCCTGTGATTTCAATCCACGCTCCGACGAACGGAGCGACTCGTTGATATTATCAACTCAAATGCATATAGCTGGATTTCAATCCACGCTCCGACGAACGGAGCGACGATTTTAAATTATCAAAGGAGATTATCATGATAAATTTCAATCCACGCTCCGACGAACGGAGCGACGGACAAGGAGGTATTCTTCGTTTCAAAGGCTGAGATTTCAATCCACGCTCCGACGAACGGAGCGACCAAACAAAAGCAACAGAAAGGCTATTTATACATATTTCAATCCACGCTCCGACGAACGGAGCGACCATATCATGTTCCATGTTGTCGCATACGAACATAATTTCAATCCACGCTCCGACGAACGGAGCGACCACATCGAGGAAGTTCTCGCCTGTGATATCTGTTATTTCAATCCACGCTCCGACGAACGGAGCGACGGATATTCCGCTGACTGATGTGGACGCATGGGCATTTCAATCCACGCTCCGACGAACGGAGCGACGGGGCGCACCTACACCGCTAGGCACGGCATACAATTTCAATCCACGCTCCGACGAACGGAGCGACTCTCATATTCGCCTCTTATGTCGTCCACAAGACAATTTCAATCCACGCTCCGACGAACGGAGCGACCAGGAATGTAGCTGATAAATACCAGTATCTTGACATTTCAATCCACGCTCCGACGAACGGAGCGACGGTATCATAAGCCTGATAGTCTTTATTCTGGACATTTCAATCCACGCTCCGACGAACGGAGCGACGTCATCCATGTTGCCATCCTTAAGTGCTTCATCCAGATTTCAATCCACGCTCCGACGAACGGAGCGACAGCAGATGCAAATAACAAGTTAGGCATAGGCATTATTTCAATCCACGCTCCGACGAACGGAGCGACGTTACCCTCACTATCAAGCTTCTTGAAGCATACAGTATTTCAATCCACGCTCCGACGAACGGAGCGACTAAATCAATAAAAGATTGGGATAAGTTCTTAGCGATTTCAATCCACGCTCCGACGAACGGAGCGACCGTTTAAGTAGGAGTGATAGTGAATGAGCGGAAATTTCAATCCACGCTCCGACGAACGGAGCGACGATGAATTACGATACTTACAAGCATTACGTTAATATCATTTCAATCCACGCTCCGACGAACGGAGCGACATAGTTTCGGCTGTTCCAAATCGCACCTACTTCATCATTTCAATCCACGCTCCGACGAACGGAGCGACGCGCTAACGTCGTAGGCTGACAATGGCACTTGTATTTCAATCCACGCTCCGACGAACGGAGCGACATAAGCTCCCTTATCAAGTCGACAGCTATAGCAATTTCAATCCACGCTCCGACGAACGGAGCGACTGAAACTGCCGAACAGGGAGACAAAATAACGTACATTTCAATCCACGCTCCGACGAACGGAGCGACTGCAAAACCATGTATATGTTTTATCCTGCCATATATTTCAATCCACGCTCCGACGAACGGAGCGACAGGAGTATTACCACCTACCGTATAACTCCCACTAGATTTCAATCCACGCTCCGACGAACGGAGCGACAACATTGTAAGAACTGTATATCGGATATTAACTATTTCAATCCACGCTCCGACGAACGGAGCGACAAAGGTCTATGCCATCGTAATATCTCGGTATCTGATTTCAATCCACGCTCCGACGAACGGAGCGACCTCTTATGGTATGTATAATCTCTTCTGTCCTTGTAATTTCAATCCACGCTCCGACGAACGGAGCGACAGAATTGACAACTGTCATCTCCTGCGCATCAATATTTCAATCCACGCTCCGACGAACGGAGCGACTATCCATCTTGTCCTCCTTGTATCAATAAGCGTATTTCAATCCACGCTCCGACGAACGGAGCGACTTTTATGGTATGTATAGTCTCTTCTGTCCTTATAATTTCAATCCACGCTCCGACGAACGGAGCGACTTGTTGGTGGAATATTACTTGGAATAGGTTTTGTATTTCAATCCACGCTCCGACGAACGGAGCGACAACTTTGAATTGCGGATGCCAGAAGGATTACGTTGATTTCAATCCACGCTCCGACGAACGGAGCGACTTTTCTATGACAGGTGTTAAATACTTAACATAATATTTCAATCCACGCTCCGACGAACGGAGCGACAAAATATATAAATATCTATATAAATATAACTATATTTCAATCCACGCTCCGACGAACGGAGCGACACTGACACATGCCCTCACTGCCGCATTCATCCGCGTATTTCAATCCACGCTCCGACGAACGGAGCGACCTCCGTGCGTGAGTATGACGCGGTAAGCTTCGAATTTCAATCCACGCTCCGACGAACGGAGCGACGATAATTGGCTTAATAATAGCCATCTGGGGAATAAGATTTCAATCCACGCTCCGACGAACGGAGCGACTACACAGTGGCGCAAGCTCCCCCGCCAAGGCTCATTTCAATCCACGCTCCGACGAACGGAGCGACCCCTTTGCGGCTGTTTCTTCATCCACCTGCAATGATTTCAATCCACGCTCCGACGAACGGAGCGACGGCTGTGTTTACAGTGTGATCGTTCAGGATCCACATTTCAATCCACGCTCCGACGAACGGAGCGACCCTGCTTGACTGCAATCCAACCATCTTGGAGAAATTTCAATCCACGCTCCGACGAACGGAGCGACAACAACACGATGTGACAGTACAAGAAATCAAGACAATTTCAATCCACGCTCCGACGAACGGAGCGACTATTGGGACACAATGTTGGCGGCATACTGTATAGATATTTCAATCCACGCTCCGACGAACGGAGCGACTCTTTCCGTACTTGATCGTCTTGCACTATTCATTATTTCAATCCACGCTCCGACGAACGGAGCGACGATTAAGTGGGATAACGATGCTAAGACACTGGTTATTTCAATCCACGCTCCGACGAACGGAGCGACCTTTTGATACTGCATCAATATACGCTTGTGGGAATTTCAATCCACGCTCCGACGAACGGAGCGACGCATCCATTTCTTATACCTCCTTTATCCTAAAAATTTCAATCCACGCTCCGACGAACGGAGCGACATTTCGTACTCATTGTTTTCTTTCGCCCATTTTATTTCAATCCACGCTCCGACGAACGGAGCGACGCCGTACAAGAAAAAAACGCACTGTTCAGAGTTTATTTCAATCCACGCTCCGACGAACGGAGCGACTGACCTCCACACTTTAGCCACTTATCAAATGCTAATTTCAATCCACGCTCCGACGAACGGAGCGACGTTGACTACAAAGCCCACATAGCGTATATTGTGAAGAATTTCAATCCACGCTCCGACGAACGGAGCGACTCTCTTTCACCTCCTCATCATCAATCTCCAACGCATTTCAATCCACGCTCCGACGAACGGAGCGACTTTTTCCATATTCTCTCCTATTCCGCTTCTGATTATTTCAATCCACGCTCCGACGAACGGAGCGACAGTTTCCATCTTTTGCTCAACTACCAGCATTGTAAATTTCAATCCACGCTCCGACGAACGGAGCGACTGAGATTCAGCCGATAATTGAGTCGGAGGTTGGAATTTCAATCCACGCTCCGACGAACGGAGCGACGAGTACCCGCCAAGTATCTCATTGATAACGCCCAGATTTCAATCCACGCTCCGACGAACGGAGCGACGCGGCACTCATGGGGTACAATCCACAACCACAACAATTTCAATCCACGCTCCGACGAACGGAGCGACGCCTTGGCATACATGAAACCGCCATTATTAACTATTTCAATCCACGCTCCGACGAACGGAGCGACGAGGTATAAGAAATGGACGCAAAGAGATTAAAAATTTCAATCCACGCTCCGACGAACGGAGCGACTTTTTGCGCCTTGCCTCTCCCCGGAGGTTTAAGAATTTCAATCCACGCTCCGACGAACGGAGCGACAGCAATTTTGCACAAAAAAATTTAAAAAACTATACAAAACCGCTTAATAATATTATTGTTTTTTACAATTAAATCTGTTTCTTATGCATATATAGATAGATACGCTTCTCAGCTGTATATTTTTCATGGTGCGAATGACCTTGTAATTCTATGTTCACTATCATTACGCACAACATCAAAAAATTAATGGCTGATCAACATCTATCCCCTTATCACATCCTATATGATCAACTTTAGTTTGATATTTACTTCCCAAATAATAAAACCTGAGACTGTCCACTGTATCATCAATTATTTCAGACAACAAGGCTTTCAATTTAACGCTCTGTGCTTGGTCCACTATACATTCGAAAACTGAATTCTGTACTCGTCGGCCATAATTTTCACATTGTTTTGCAACCTTTCTCAATCTATTTTTTCCTGCAGATGTTTCCGTATTAACATCATAGGTTATCAATAATAACATTCTTATCACCTCATTTCCACAAAAAAACAGGGTATCCATCAATATCCCCTCGGAGATATCTTGCCAAAAGCATTGTCTGAACATATGGCACTATTCCCCACTCAACCTTTTCCTTCAAATATGGATGTGTAATTACTTCTTTCTTTTTATTTTGCCACTCCACCAATACCTTTTTTCTTGCATTATCACTTAGTAATACTGCCCCATTTTCTTTTTTAGAAAAATCCTTTCCTGTTATTATCCTTTTATTTATAAGTGACAGAACAAACCTATCTGCATAAACCGCTCTAAATTCTTCAATTAAATCTAACGCCAATGAAGCCCTGCCAGGCCTATCCGTATGTAAATACCCTATATACGGATCTAACCCTACAACTTCCAAGGCCGACGCAATCTGATTGGTCAATAATGTATAAACAAATGACAGCATAGCATTTATATTATCTTGAGGAGGTCGTTTATTTCTTACTTGAAACACAAAATCTCTTTTTTGTTGCAATATAAGCTCATTGAACACCCCAAAATAAATACTTGCCGCCTCTCCCTCATATCCTCTTAATTCATCCTTTGACTTAGCACCTCTTATTAATTCCAAGGAATTTTTTAAATGTAATGATGCGCGTTTCACCCGTTCCGCATCTATCTGCATCGCATGATCCCTAATAGCCCTCTCCAAAACCCATCGTGCATTATATACTTTACCCAATATACAACTTTTGGAAATCTCTAGGCTTTTTTCTGCATCTAATGAGCTATCATATTGTTGTCTCCGCAAAATAACATTTCCCTTTACTTTTCCCGTTATACGAGCTAGAAATTTTCCTTGAGGAGTTACATAACATAATGAAATATTCCGATCTGCACATGCGCCCATAAGTGCCGGACTTGTTCCTTTATACCCAAACACAACTATCCCATCCAAATTATGCAAAGGCAATCGGCCAATCTCTAGGCTATCTTGATATACTACAACAGTTTCTCCTTCTAACCCCAAATAACCATTTTCAGATGTTACATAAAGTGTATTTAATAATTTTTTCATTCAACATTATCTCCTAACATCTGTGATATATAATTTTTTACTGATCCAGCTTTATTTAATCTTGGCAAACAAATGTCTTTCAATGAGCAAGAATTACATGATTTGCTTTGTTTTACCTTGGGAGTATACCCTCTCTTAAAATAATCATGCATCTCTTCAAACATTTTAGTTGCCATACCTCTTAGCTCCTGAGAAACCTGCACAACTTCTCTTCTTCTTGTTTCTCCATAATATATTGCGCCCTCTTCTATTTGTGTAGAAAACATCTCCTCTAGGGCCATTGTCTGTACTACTAATTGAAGTTTATCCTCCTCCGACACCTTGGGCTTTCCTTTTTTATACTCAATTGGATATATGCTATATAATCCACGATGCCCACGTAGAGAAACTCCATCATCACACTTATGGAACTCAACAATATCACACTCCCCTACTGCACCCAGTTTCCTGGATGCAATTGGAAGTGCTCTCACTATAAGTACATCTTTTCTCTTCTCCGTAATATATGGATCATGAGCTTTCTCATGCATAAGCTCACCTACTGCAGTATGATAATTTTCAGACCACTGCTGCTCTATATGTATGAGTGCCCATTGGCGTCTGCAAAACTTAAAATGCTGTATACCAGATATCATCAAATACTCTTCTTCTGCGTACTCCATTAAACCATCCTTTTTACCTCTACTGAGTCTGGAATATTATCATTATGTATCTCTACAATATAATCCTGATATCTTCTTGGATATTCAATACCATCCATCTTCTTAACTTCAACAGAATCAAACAACTTATATGCTGGACAATCACCAAGTTCTTTACTGTGCTTAAATACTATCAACTCACGCACAGCCATCTTGCCTCTAGCGGCAGAATGATCATTTTCAAACATATTGATAAGTGCATCCCATAGTAAATCAAGATCCTCTTCTGAAAATCCCGTTACCTTTCTTGCAAGATTTGCTGATATATATCCCTCCAAACGATATAACCCATATGGTACAATACTTTTTCTTCCCATCTCTGTACTCTTGTTTTCAGCATCCTTTTCAGTTGTAATTGCAACTCTGGTAATTGTAACTTCCTGACTGATAATTGGATCTATGCTCCTAGCAAATCCTAACTGTACCGGTCCCCTGACCTGTCCGCAATTCAATGAGGCTTTAACAAACGTAGTCATAACTGCTCCAAATGTCCTAATATCATAAAAATTCTCGCACATATAATCTCTCAATTTTCTATCAACATCTGGATCTGACTTTTTTAATTTCTTTATTTCTTCCGTAAGTTTTTTGTCTTCAGTCTCCTCAACCCCTAAACTTTTACAAGCATTTCTGTCACTCTTATTTAATGGCACATCCTCTTTTATATATATTCCATATCCCTTTTCATCTTCCTTAACAATTTCAACATAATTACGTATTTTCCGTTTTATACAAACATCTGTAACCAAACCCAATCCACTCTCAGGATCAATTCTTGGCATATTGCCAGCATCAGGATCTCCATTTGGATTTCCATTCTCAACATCAAATAACACTACAAATTCATATCTGTTTTTTATTACATCACCCATTTATTTATCCTCCTTTTTTTCGTACCTTTTCTGAACCTGATGGTAATATCCAAGCATGAATTTTCCCTGTTCTTCAAGAGATAATCGTCTTGGAAATCCTATCTGAGTTTCAGCCATGTTTAATTTTCCCATTAACTCTGTTATCGTTTTCTCATACTGAATTTTTAATCCTGTTGAACCTCTTTCAATTTTCTTCAAATGACTATTTTTTAACTTAATCAAAATTGGAAAAACTGACGCTGGTGTTGCACATGCTGAATTAAAATATCGATCTTTGATAGTTGAATTAATTCCTGGATTTGCATCCTTTTGAATCAATTCAAGTACCGCGAACAACCTTCCAAGTACATATGCCTGTTCATTACAATTTTCATTCAATCCCATGTACTTTTCTCCCTCCTTCATATTATAATTTTTTATTAAATACGCTTTTACAATAGCTGCCCTTCCATAAGTTATACCCCCTTGCTCTGCTCGTATTCTTGTCAACACTCCGGTATATAGACTTGTTGGATACCTGTCATCCACCAATATATCCCTTAATACCAACGTTGCCATATTTGATACAGGTTTTTTATCTTTTGATTTCTTGTTGACTGTTTCCATCAACATCTCTTGAATACTCAGATAATCTTTTCCCCATTCTGGTTTAACTATTGACATTCTTTCATAATGCCTTGATAAATTCTCCAATATATTACCAAATGAATTCTGGTAGTAAAAACGAATAGACAATCTCGCTGCATTAGGTGCAAGACATAAAATATAAAATCTTTGATTTAAATCAATCCTTACATCATCTATATCCACTGCTAGTCCATTCTTCAAATTTGTAAAAACTTTTTCCAATTCCTTTTGATTATCTATACTAGAGTTAAAAAAGCTTTTAAATATGTCCTGATACTGGGTTTGAGCCGATTCAGCCCAGTATATAACCATTGAGTCTCCCAATTGAAAAGTGTATTTTTTTTCAGAAAGAAGATAATTTAGCGCTGTTGTATATGCAAATTCAGCCTTCTTGCCTACTGGCGCATTATAACTCTGTTCCTTTCCATAGGATTCAAAAGCTGGAGCATTAAATGAAACCAAAGCCGCGCCACTGGACTGTGCTCCTGGTACGCCTTTTATGCCTCTATGAATCCTTGATATTTCTGCCTTTTCCCCAGTTACAAGGCATATACCATCGACTAAGCCTGAATTATACTCTTGATATATATGCCATATCTTTTTTATCTCTTCGTCTTCCTGAGCATACTCATTTTTCATACAAAATATCAAGTTTCCACCATCGGTCAAATCTTCCCAATGTGCTTTAATAACCGGATTAACATCTGCATTATCAGGATTCCATTGTTCAAAATACCTGATAATTGCTTTTGCCATTCTTCCATTTGAATCCTGCAATATGCTACAATGTTTATCCCTCGCAGCCATAAAACATTCTTTTATCCTTTGACTTGTACCTGTACTGTCTATTCCCAACATATATTTTGAATTGTCGCACAAAAAATTCGCCGATATACCTGAAGACCTTACCACCATCTGCGGAACATTCATCTGTTGTGGAACCAGTACTTCTTTTTTTCCAAACATTTCGGATACTTTTAACGGAATAATAGCTTTTACTTGTCCATCTTCATTCAGTTCTATAGCACACGATACTTTTGCATGACACCACCCCATACGTGGAACTTTTCCTTTTTCTACCAAACTCTCGTAATATTGCATTAGAGACTGTAATATCATCTGATCACCTCACAATCCCTCAAATCTAATACTCCTCTCTTCATGATAGCCCTATAAAACATAGGCTGTATATTGTTTCTATCGCTATAATCAAGATCGTATAACATAAACCCTAAATCTTTCTCTGGAACCTCGTCATATATGGTGTGTACTTCCTCCTCATCACAGATGCTAAAATTGACTGGAAATTCCCTACATCCAAAATATGGCATATGATAGCATTCGCCTCTTTTTAATCGTCTCATTATAATATCTTTAAATTTACCCGGATTATCAGAATCATTTGCATTTTCTGTAATCTCAAAATGTGCCTCTATCACATAACACACATCTCTTAAGATCAAAGAAGCTCTTTGCACTATATCCTCCTTTGTGCTAATGTATAAAGGCTTATCTGCCCCATTGTATGCTTGCAATACATTATTTGCAGATATTTTACTCTTTACTTCATTTCGTCTTACGCTCGTAAATCTTATTGGATTCTTAACATATATCTTGTCTATTACCCATTTCATTCCGGGATGCCAATATATTGCTTCCAATATCCCTCTTGCAGCCGATGGTGTTATCACATCATATGAACACCTCTCAACTTTCATCTCAGGTCTGGAAAACAATGCATAATCTCCCCAAACCTTTACTTTTACACCTTTTCCCATGTTTTCACCTCCATTTTTTTAACTATTTTGCCTTCCATTTATAAAAAAATCGCCTCCCCTTCATCTACCAAGCAACCTATACCATATTCTTCTGAATAATATTCCATTGATGTCAATTCATAAAAATCTCGCATATCATCTGAAACGAGGCGTATTATTCCTGCATCATACAATTTTTGAAATTCTGATTTTTCACCACAATAAACCTGAACACAAAACTGTCCTGCTTTTCGCATTCTTTCTTTTGATATGCCTTTTAGCTTTATCTCATCCATCAACTCTTTTGCCTCATCTGTATTACCGACAAAAATTGTTGCCATATCCTGCTCAATTATTTTAAACTCTTTTCCAACCTTTGCATAATTATACTCAGGATGAACAAATTCACCTAAAATTCTCTTCTTATCAAGACCATCTCCCCTGAAATGGTACAATCTCTTAAAATATTCTGATATACACTCTGGACTATCTACTATTTCATAATCACATAATACAGACTTAGCAACCTCAATCTGTTGTTTTTGATTTAACGGAATCCTGCAATTCTCAATATCAAAAATATTAACTATACTCTCAGCTTGATTTCTTTTTCCCTCTCTATTACATCTACCTGCAGCTTGTATAATAGAATCTATTCCTGCAATCTGACGATACACATGCTTAAAGTCTAAATCCACCCCTGCCTCGACTAAACTTGTTGATACTACGACACATTTTTCTCCATTCTGCAAACACTTTCTTATTTTTTTCAAAACAATTTTTCTATGCAATGGGTACATATTTGTTGATAGATGAAACACTCCTATTCCACATAGTTCCATATAAATATCTTGAGCCATTCTCTTCGTATTTACGATACACAAAGCGCAATCTTCATCTTTTAGCATACTTGACAATTTGTCTCTCGATATTGTTCCGATGTTATTGTATTTAACTCTCTTAAAGTATTCAAATTGTTCCTGCAACCTTGGACATAGTTCCATAAATTGTGTGTTTTCTGGAAATAATGAACCTAACGCTGGCTGTGTCGCTGTGCATAGTACTATACTTGATCTATATCTATTTACTAATTCACTAATCATATAAATACAAGGCTTCAAGTAATCAGTAGGCAACATCTGAGCCTCATCAAATATAATGACACTATTTGCTATATTATGTAATTTCCTGCATTTTGAAGATTTATTTGAGAATAACGACTCAAAAAACTGAACATTCGTTGTAACTACAATAGGTTTATCCCAGTTTTCACTAGCCAATTGCATCGGCTCAAAATCTTCTCGTCCATCATAATCTACATTACAATGATTTTCCAAAACGTTCTGTTCTCCAAGAATATCCCTAAACACTTGCGCATTCTGCTCTATAATACTGGTATATGGAATTACATATATTACACGATCCATATCATTTTCTACTGCATGTTTTAATGCAAATGCAAGTGATGCAATAGTCTTTCCTCCCCCGGTTGGAACTGTTAGTCTAAAATAGCCTTTTTTATTCCGTCCTTCATTTAAACAATGTTTTAATATTTCTGTTCTGCGTCCATTTATTGATTTTGTATTATCATTTTTCAACCACTCACTAATATGATTCTCCAGTTTATTCAGTAATATCTCTACATTTTCCCCTGAGTTTCTATTAACATCCCCGTTTTTCATAAAATATTCTGTATCCAGGAAATCAGCATCAACCAAACACGAATATATCATTCTGAGAAAAACACTTAATGGAAAATCTGCATCTGAAAGGTTCTGTAATATAATTGGATCTGTTTTCAATTCAGGAATTTCTATTTCATATTTATACGAACTATAATCATATATCTTTTTCTTCTCACATCTATACCTTAAACTTGAATGGATAACTGTATTTCCATAATCTGGCAACCCCGCATGATGCCCTGCAATACAATAACTTAGCAACTGATAATACCCACCCAATTCCATACAAATTTTCGCACCTGCTGTGGAATGATCGACTTTATCATCTGCGTCATTAATTATCTTTTTTTGAAACTGCTCTGAATATTTACCAATATCATGCAATAATCCGCAACAATATCCCCAATCTGATTTTCCAAACTTACCAGCAAACTTTGCAGCTTTATCCGCAGTTCCATACAAATGATCCTTTATGCTTTGTTCCCTATAATTATCCTTGTGTGCTATATATTTCAAATTATCGCTCATTATTTTTCCACCATTTTTAATTCATATCAAAATAGCATTACAAATATTATGTTTATAATTATACTCCATTCGTTTTTCTATGTATAGTTTTATTATTTATCATTACACAGTTATCCTTTTAATAATTACATATTTACCACATAGTTATTCCTCTTTTATTTCTCCGATTTTTCTTCAAATTTTACATCATTATATGTCCGATTTTCTCCACACAAAACAGTCTTTTTAACACACACTCCCCACATAAAAACACCGGCAACTAACGATCATCAATCGCCCATTGCCGGTATTTGCTCCACCAAATCAGGTATGTAAATATATGCAATTCTATGCATACCTCCCATCCTCACACTCTTTCAAGTGCTATCCCTATCTTCAGATTTCTCTCCGTTGCCATCTTGTCAAACTTAACCACATAGCACCCTATATCTCCCCTGATACCGGTTATCGTGCCCTCGCCGAACACCTTGTGTCTCACCCTGTCTCCGGGCTTTAGCTCGGTGTCCAGCGGCATATAGCGGCTCTCATTTGCGGCTATGTAGCTCTTGGTGTCGTCGACAAGGCGCTGCGGGAGCTCGTTCACGTAGTCTATGGCATCACGGTCTATATTGAAGATGAATCTGGATGGATACCGGAAAGACTCATCATAGTTCAAACCCTCGGCATCGCTGATATACAGAGCCTTCTCCGCTCTGGTAAATGCCACATACGCCATTCGTCTTTCTTCCTCCAGGCGTTCCTCTGTATCCACGTGCTTACTTGGGAATATCCCCTCATTCATCCCACACACGAACACATATGGGAACTCCAGGCCCTTTGCGGTGTGTATGGTCATCATCGTCACAGAATCCTTGTCCTTCTCCCTGTCATTGTTCGTGTAGAGAGCTATGCTCTGCAGATATTCCTCCAGCGTATTCTCCTCACCGGAGGTCTTCTCATATTCGTCTATCGACTGCTTCAGCTCTGCCAGGTTGTCCAGCCTTTCCTGTTCGCCCGCCTGTCTGAGCATCGCCTCGTAGCCCGTGGCTGCCATGAGCTCCGTCACAAGATCAGACAGACTTTTCTCCTTGTATGTCTTCCTGAAATTTTCTATGATATCGACAAAGGCTGAAGCACCTGTCGACTTAACAGTCTTCTCCTCCAGAAGATCCTGAAGACCGCTGTACAGTGAGCATCTGTGAGTCTCACAGTACGACTTCAGCATCGACATTCTCTTTTTGCCAAAGTTCCGCTTTGGTTCATTTATCACCCTGCGAAATGACAGATCATCCGCGTATGCCACCATCCTGAGATATGCCAGCACATCCTTTATCTCCTTACGTTTGTAGAACTCCGTTCCGCTGTAGAGGATATATGGAATTTTTGTCTTGATAAATGCTTCCTCTATGCTTCTCGATACGAAATGTGATCTGTACAAAACGGCTATGTCACTGTACTTTGTGCCCGCCTCAACCAGTCTTTTTATCTCATTTGTCACCCACTGGGCTTCATCCCCGGTGGTCCTGGAATGTACGTACAGAGGGCGCGCCTCTGACGGCTTCACAGCCACAAGCCTGTGGGGCAGTCTGTTCTTGTTCTTCTCGATCAGAGAGTTGGACACCGCCAGTATGTCAGGAGTTGAACGGTAATTCGTGTTGAGGAATATGGTCTGCGTGTTCTCATGGTTCTTGTCGAATTCCAATATGTACTCTATCCTTGCCCCGCGCCACGTATATATGGTCTGATCCGGATCGCCCACGATGAACAGATTCCTGTGATAACCGCTGAGTATCTCCGCCAGCGCATACTGGTTGCCGCTGACATCCTGAAACTCGTCCACCATGACATACATCATGCGTTCCTGCCATTTGCGGCATTTCTCCGCATCGGTTCTGAGGATGTGGAGCGCAATGGTTATGAGATCATCATAGTCAAGTCCATACACCTTCTTCTGTTCGTACAGGTATCCCAGAAATACTTTTTCAGGTATGTCTGAAGCCTTCTCATAATCCGCCAGCAGTCTGTCGTTGCTTATGTCCGCCAGATATGTGATATGCTGCATCTCGTTCTTCATAGCCGATATGTGATCCCTCGCCATGTCAAATGTATATGTTCTCGACTGTATATGGGCATTCTCGTACACCGTTTTGAGTATATCCTCCGTGTCCTCGTTGTCCATCACCACAAAGTTCTGGGGATAATTGATGGCATGGATATCCTCCCTCAGAAGCTTCACACAGAAGCCGTGAAATGTGCAGATGTATCCCATATCACTGTCCCCGATCATCTGTCTGATACGTTTGCTCATCTCCCTCGCCGCTTTATTTGTAAATGTGACACACAGTATATTCGATGTGGATATTCCAAGCTCGTCCACCAGATACGCATACCTGTATGTGAGCGCCTTTGTCTTGCCGGTTCCCGCTCCCGCAATTATGCGCACATACCCTTCTGTGGTGGTCACTGCCTCCTTTTGCTGTTCATTCAGTTCATCTATAAAATTATCCATACAGTCCTCCATATATTCACAAACATATGTTCAGTATAGCAGATTATATCTTTCCTGTCACTACACTCATGGTTTTACACCAGAACGATCTTCACATAAAAAACAGGACAGCCACATCATCTGTGACTGTCCCGCCAACACATCAACGCATTTCATTTATTTTGACTTTTTGTATACCGCTTTCTTAGGAGTGTTCATTCCCTTCGCCTTGAGCTTCTTTGCATATGCGTCATATTTCTTCTTAGGAAGATATATCTTCACATTGCTCTTGACACCCTGGAAAGCTTTCTTACCGATAGTCGTTATCCTTGTAGACTTTATGGTAACTTTTCCAAGCTTTCCACACTTGCTGAATGCTGCACCGCCTATGGTCTTAACGTTTCCTCCGATCACAACCGTGGTGAGATATTTGCGTCCTGTAAATGCTTTCGCTCCTACAGCCGTAACATTGAAGTTCACTCCACCGATCTTGACACTGGATGCAACCGTGAGTGACTTGAACTTCTTGTCGTTCTTCTTGCTTGTACTTCCAACAAGTGTCACTGTTCCCTTGCCATTTGAAGCAGCATTTGTCACCTTGTATTTCAGATAGCCAGGCACGCCCTTCTGCGAAACTTTGTATATCTTGCCCTTGCCAGCCTTGATAGCAAATGTCTTGCTGACGGAGCCTCTGTAATTACCCTTACCTGTGATCTTTACTGTCGCTGTACCGATATTCTTATTATTCTTATACTGTACGGTGTAATCCACACCATTCTTCAGTGTTGTTTTGCCTCTCCTCAGCGCAAGCGATTTAACAGTGATAGATGATCCTGTGTATGTATATCCATTCTTTTCTATACCGCTTACGACCACATTGTTCTTGGAATTTCCTATGTCTATTCCAAGGGCAGCTACTGACTCATAACGCTTGTATCCACACTTGGTACAGGTAAATGTCTTCTTACCTGCCGCTGTGTCTGTAGGCTTGGTCGTTATCGCGCCCTTGTCCCATGTGTGATTTGCCAGGCCTGACTTCTCTCCACATGAGCACTGATACCAGTGAGATCTGCTGTCGCTCTTGTACTTATTGCTGTAATCGTGTACATGCTGCTCCGGCTCTTTCTCGATGGTGATCTTTACATTGAATACAACTCCATTGTAAGCCCTGTTCCATCCTGTAACTGATGTCCAGTCATAATTTGCTGTGTCCGCAGGCTTGAAACAAAGCTTGTATGTATTGCCATCCTCAACCTTTGTCGTTCTGTCTGTATACCATGTGTATACTCCATCCTCGCGCTCTGGAAGCTCTATGTCTGCAAGAGTCATATTCTCCTTAGCACTCAGTGAATCTATCGCCTGAGTAAATACTGCATTTGCAGGAAGAATCTGAACAGTTATCTCCACATGCTCTGCTCTCTCGTATACATCCTCATCTTCAGGTACAAATGTTGCAAGGAAAGTCTTTGTTCCAACCTCTCCTACAGATTCATCTGCATTCTCCCAGATGAACATTCCACCTGCTGTCTCAGGCAGGAGTATCTTGCCAACAGTGTCTCCGTATGTAGCTGTGACATTCTCCGGAACTGTAAATACAGGATCCTGCTTTCTCACATACACTGAAAGCTTCACTGCAATTCTCACACTTCCGTCTTCCAGTTCCTCATATGTTCCCTCTGCTGCATCGATCTTGCTCCAGTCATAGTTTGCTGTGTCGTCTGGAACAAAGTATGCATCGTAGGTCTCGCTTGTTCCGGCCTTTCCTACCTGCTGTGTTCCATCTGCCCACATGTACTTTCCTGCTGCCGATGTTGGAAGCTCCACATCCGCAAGGGTCTTGCCGGCATATGCGTCGCCCGCCTTTCCGGCAGTAAATGAAGGTATTCCCTTCTCCACGCTGGATATGATCAGTGTGAACTCAGCCACTGTCTGATTCTGTCCTCTCACCGTGAACTTGACTGTCTGTGCCTCAGCACTTGCAGTCTTCGGCGTTCCATATACCTTTCCATCGTATATCACAAGTCCTGCCGGAAGTGTCTGTCCCTTTGCAAGGGAGTATGACACATATCCGTTGTCCACAGCTTCATCATTCTGGATCTCTATGGCTGTCAGATCATATAATGGCTCATCCTTTGTGGTTGTCTTTCCAACCTGCGCCTTAACTGTATCTTCTGTCTTTGCGAGAGTTATATTTACGGCCTCCTGCTTTGCCATATTTACCGTAACTGTTGCCGGCTCATATGTCATGACGCCGCTCCAGAGACGGTTGTTACTTGTAGTCATGGCTGTGTCATCCGGTCCAAATACAACTGAATCCACCGCCATTCCATCTATCGGCTCACCGTCTATTGTGATGTAGAACGACTTGCCACCCTGTATATAGAGTGCATCGTCACCGTCAACACCTGACTTCTTCTGACATCTTGTTGCCGATGAACTCTTCTCTATCTTTGCATCGCCATCCTTGAAGCAATATGCAGGATAATCCACATCAAGCTTGTAGAAAATGACGCTGTAATTTTTCAGTGCGTACACCATATCCGGGATTACTGTGGTGAGTATGCTTCCGCTTCCAAGACTTGACGTATATGCAAGCTGCTTCATATTACCATAGTTTACGATCATTGCACTGTTTGTGAGGTTGCCAAATGTAAACTGTGCATCAGCTCTGTTGATGAGCTTTGCATTTGTATTCAAGGTGATCCTCTCACTATTTGCTGCTGTGATATCCCCGTAGTTATCTACTGTTGCTGAAGCCTGAACATTTCCTTTCAGATTCCATGCACCTCTGTTGACCAGTGATCCTGTCATAGTCAGAGCGCCGTCCACATTCCATGTGCCAAGGTTCTCAACATCACCGGTAACTGTCGCTGTCGATGTATTTGTAAGAACTGCGCCCTCGGCGATGGTCAGCTTTGAATCCTTGAGGATCTCAAGCTGTTTTACCTCCTCATCTCTGTCAAGTGTGTAGTCTCCGCCTATAGTTAATTTGCCGGCGAGAGACATATACAGTGAACCCAGACTCTCAACCTGGTAATTGTCAGCGGTGCCCTTTACAGTAGCTGTGGACTTTTCATTCTCGTCTACATACTCTACCCTGCCGACCTTACCGCCTGCCGCAAGTACAAAGTCACCTGTGACAGCGCCCTCTGTTCCTGCCTTGACGTATATATTTCCAATGCTGTGACCATAGTTAAATACCAATGCCTTGCTATGCTCATTGTTGACGTCATTTTTTCTGAGTTCTCCTGACTTTATCTCGGCATACAGATCTCCCTTCACATCTGACTGCTGGACAAAGTTGTTGCACTTCTCAGCGCACCATCTTCCATCAACCACACAGTTCACATTTCCGGATACGGCTGTTCCCGACACTCCGTTGAAGTAGGAGCGCTTGTTCATGTAATCCGCACCGTATATAAATGTATTGTAATGATCAGTTATACCAACTCTTATATCCACATCACCGGATACTGATCCACCCGATGTAACATACATATTCTCAGACTTGGTTGATTTCGGTGTGTACATCTGTGCAGACTTTGCAAATGTGAAGTCTACCTTCTCCGCATTTGTATTGTACGCACCGTATACCACGCTTCCTGCTCTTCCGTCCTCTGCCGCGAAGGTCACTGTCTTGACATCAGCGTTTCCTGCCGCAGCTACAGTGCCTGACACATAACCGCTCATGATCGTCATGGTTACATTTCCATCTATCGTCACTCGGTCTGCCTTGCTGTCAGTTGAACCCGCAGCACATATATTGCCGACATTTCCGCTTCTGAGTGTCACCGATATGTCACCGGTGTATTTATTTGCTGTGTCCGTATAGCCTGATATGCTGTAGCCTGACAGATCATATGTAACCTCTTGGTCTATTCTGAGTGGTCTGTTGTCGTCTGCCACTCCATTATGATCAGCATCCAGATATACTGAGCTCTTGCTGCTATCCGACGGATCAACTATTATCACTGCTGAATTTCCACCGAGATCAATGGTCTTATCCTCTGTGTTCACAGATACACCAAGCTTGTTGATATCAGGTATCTCCGTGCCTGCCGGCAGTACCTTGAATACCACTGGGAAATCAACCGATGTTCCATTTCGTCCTGTTATGACAAATACTACTGTGCTTTCACCTGCATTCTTGGCTGTTCCTGTTATCTTACCCGACTCAAGCACAAGTCCTGATGGAAGTGTCGAACCGCTCTTCAGTCTGTACTGCATGTCAGTTCCATAATCCTTTGTGGTATCTCCTGTAACCTTGAGGATCGTGAGATCGTACGCTGGTGAATCCGCTGTGTACTTGGTCTCCGCCGCCAGAATCGGATCTGCGTATTCCTTACTGATGTCTATCTGGTCTGCCACATAATCCACTACAATAGACATAGATGAATCCGGGCCTGTCACCTTTGCACTTCCGTTGCTTCCCTGTACCGGCTCGCCGCCATTTGCCGACACATAGGCTGTGTAACCCGGCACATCGGTATAGCCAACTGTGATCGTCTGTTTGCAGGCAACATATTTGACATTCTCATATTCAACTACATATGACTGTGCAGCCAATTTTGCTGATGTGTTGTCCATGTTTGTTGAGCCGCCTGCATAGCTGTAATACACTCCTGTCCAGCCGCTGGCATCTATATCATCTGCAAATTTTCCTGCTGCCACCCACACACCTGTGTTGCTGAACTGGTCTGAAGGACACTTGAGCGTACCCTTCTGATATACTCTTGCCCAGCCTGATGTCATGTTGACCTTGCCCACATCAAACAGCGCATCCTCGCCTATTGTAAGTGTCGTGTCATACTGTGTCATATTGAGAGCCGCAAGCTTCGTATCTCCATTCACAACTGCCTTGGCATACTTTGAATAACCAAGCCTGTCAGCGGTCAGCGTATCGTTAAATACTGCGGATGATCTCTCGTTCAGTGACACATAATCCGTTACCTCAACAGGAGCATTTACATCAACTGCCGCACTGTCATAGATTATCAGAGCCATTGCCGTGAGCTTCTTATTCACAACGTAGGATCCTCTGATAGTTACGATATCCTTGCTGTTTCTCATGAATGCACCGGTATATTTTGATGTTGTATCCGCTGCAAATCCGCCCTTATCTACAGTGTTCTCTGCGATCTCATATGCTATGGTTCCATCCACGGTTGAATTCGACAGAACATACATAGTTGCTGCCTTACCACCACGGATATTTATACTCACCGCATCGCCGCCTTTATATGAAAGCTCTGAGTCCTTTGCACCGTATATTGCTTTTACATTTCCCCCCGTCATGGTGATCCTGATATTTCGTCTTATGGCGTTGTCCTCGACACCTGTTATCGTGTACTCCGACAGATCTCCGGTGTACAGAGGTGTCTTGCCATCTGCCTGTCCATCCTGATTGTCGTCCACGTATATCTCTGTCTCTGTGTCGTCCTTTGCCTGGATGACCACTGATGTTCCGTTGAGACATATAGTCTTCTCATCCTCGTCAACTACGATTCGGCCATCCTGGTTGTCCTGCTTCTTCTCCTCATTTGAGACGATCACATTCAGTGAGAGCTGTGCCTTTGAACCATTTCTTCCTGTCACATGTACTATGACATTCTTTCCATCTTCATAAAGCTTGCTTGCCGTTCCGACAACCTTGCCATCGATCAATGAGAGTCCCTCAGGAAGTCCATTTGTCTCGTCGATCTCGTATGTGACCTCGCCCTCTCTTGCGTCGTTTGATATGACAAGATCTGCCATGTCATAGAGAGGTGAAGTTGCTGTGTATTCTTTTCCAAGCAGTGCCGATGGATCAACAGTTGTCTTGGATACCACGATCTGCTTTCCTGTCGTTGCGATCGTCACTGTACAAGGCTCGTTCGGCATGCTGAACGTGTACACGCCATTTGCTTCAACCGCTGAATTTTCCGCTGTGTCGCTCTGACCTCTGAAGGTCACCTTGTCAAGAATATATCCCTTGTTCACGGTCGGTGTTATCTTGACATCTGCGCCGCCCTTGACATATGTACCATCAGGATCAATATACTGTGACGTCTTGCCTGTCATGGTGTACGTTGCGGCCTTCTCGTTGGACACAACATCCAATGAATAATTTACATTTGCAACATCCCCTACAGCCGAGTCCTCTATTACGCCCCCCTTTGAGAATATATTTGGCAGATACCCATCAGTCGCCTTAAATGTTCCCTTGAGGATTCCACTGTGGAGTATGTTTGAACCGCCTGCTGCATATATACCCTCATTTGCAGTTACCGTTACCCCCTTGTTGATAACGATCACGGCATTGCCCTGGCTTCCGTTCTCTGTGAAGTTACCAAAGTAAATATTGTCAGCAGTTACATCCTTGTCTATCACAAGATTCTGTCCGCCATAATATATATTCTGTCCATATGTTATGACAGATGAGCCGGTGGTATTCATGCTTGGAGCCATATAATACTTCTCCGGCATACTGCACTTGTCATCAAATGTAACTTTTGCATCCTTGTTATTACCTATATACATCTGGAAGCTTATTCCGTCTGCATTTGTAAAATCTGTGTTGTTGATCTTTATATCAACAGGAACTGTATTCTCGGTTGAACCGGAATAGCTCTCATTTGCCAGATAGAAAATATTATTTCCCGCCAGTCCATTTATACTGCTGTCTGACAACGTTATGTCAACCTTTGTTCCGATATTTCCGCAACTGTAATCACCTCCGGCGAGTCCACATTTTGCAAAATGTATCTTTGCTATATCCGCCTTGAGTTCCCCTGCCAGTGCAAAGTTGCCCATCATGGTAAACATGTCGCTGCCCGCGTATTCATACGAGTTCACAAGCGGATCACCATTTTCGTCTACTATGGATTCATCATTCATGCCATCCACATTGACCGTCATATTCCCCAGACAGCTACCGCCGTATACAAACCGTGCTGAACTGCTGATAACGTTGCTGACGCTTATGTTAAGATCCTTACTGATGCTTCCGCCCTGCTCTACATTCAAAGATCTCGTAATGCTGCAGCCCGAAACTATGGCATCTACAGAACCATTTACCGTCACATTTGACAGCTCCAGAGCTTTTACATAGGCTGCATTACAGTTGTAAAGCTCTGCCTTTATATCACCTTTTACACCTGTGCTCAGATACATGCCATTTAATGTATCTGTTGTTGCCACAGCCTTCATTACAACGCTGGCAGAAGTGATACCGGAACAATTTGAAATTCCATATACCCTGCCGCTGGCACCAGTGATATTCTCCATGTTCACAGTATACGTATATGTTCCTTCTTCCTCCGGCTGAGTCTGACTGAACGAAACCGAATTCATGCCACATGTTGTGTAACCGGCAGCGCAGTTCTTTATATCTATATCAGCCCTTCCACCCAGCATACCGCCATACATTCCATATATGGTGTTGAACTTTGCTCCTGAGCCATCAATGCTGACATTTACATTTCCCTTTATATTTGTATTATTGGTGCCATACACAGACATCTCTGATCCAGACTGGCTTTTCAGCTTAAGGTCCAGATTTCCAAGGATAGTCGCACTTGACGCACCATATAAACTGGCACTTCTTCCATCCTTTATGGCTGATATTCCGTCAAATGTAAGGCTCACGTCACCATCAACCTTTGCCCCCTGGGAAACTCCGTTCAGGCTGTCTACCTTGGAGTCAGTCACCTTGGCCGTCAGTGTCTTACTGAGCACAGCTCCATTCTGCACGAGATACACTGAATTGGCGCTGGCTCCTTTCATATTGAACACTGCATCGCCATTTATAGTGTATGCCTTTCCTGTGTAATATCCATCTGTAGCCAGTGTGACAAATGTGTTGCCGTCACAGCTATAATTGATATTCTCCGTGATGTCTCCATCTATGGTCGATGTGCTGAGACCATAGAGCGTCTTTATCTTAACTGACTTCTCCGTGTCTATCAGTACACCACCAGTACAATATGTCCTGAAAAGTCCATACAGACTTTCAACTGCCGCGTCGCCCTTCACACTGATAGTTACCGCAGTCATGTTCTCCGGAGTCTCAACAGTGCTCTCAAATGCTCCATATACAACAGGCAGTTCAGCACCGTCTATGGTTATGGAGATCGGCGAACTGCCATTACCATGATAGATTCCATATATATTGCCATATTGTATGTCCGTGCTTCCATCCAATGCGAAAGCTTCCTCGCCCTCATCAAGGATTCCATCCCTGTCTTTGTCATTGTAAATATTTAATAACTGCTCGCTGTCAGTGGAATTCGGCGACTGCTTTATGATTACCGAATTGCCGTTGAGCGTGACACCTGATGGTGTAGAGCCTGACGACTCATATACATACTCCAGCCCCTTTCCCGTATTCGCAGCTTCAGACTGTGTGTCATCCGCCGCAAATGCCGTTATTCCCGATGCCATGCCAATAGCAGCAAGCACCGACAAGGCCGTTATACCTCCTCGTAGCCTTCTCTTTCTCATCAATTACCCTCCCTTAATTAATTGTTTCGCAGACCATCCCCGCTATAATTGTGCACTATAGCAGAAAAAGTCTTGCAAATATGTAGATTTTTGCCACTTTAACCATTTTACCATAGCAAAGTTGCAAATACTATCAACAAATTCACAAGACTTTTTTATGCATTTTTATATTTTCTGTTATAATTCCGCTATCTTCTCCTGTTGCCAAACAATAATACAAGTCTGAGCAACTGAAGTGATGCTGATACCATAGCTGCCACATATGTCATAGCTGCCGCTGTGAGTACACTTCTTGCACCCTTGAGTTCATCCGGATAGAGATATCCGCTGCCCTCCAGTATCGCCATGGCTCTTCTCGATGCATTGAACTCCACCGGAAGTGTCACAAACTGTAGGACAACAACCAGTGAGAACAATATGATTCCGAGTGTTATAAGGTAATCAACCCTCGGAATGAGAAGTCCTATAAGTATGAGCGGCCATGATATGGCTGAGCCTATATTTGCCGCTGGAATGATTGCTGACCTTATGGTGAGCGGTGCATATGCATTTGCATGCTGTATGGCATGTCCGCACTCATGGGCTGCCACGCCTATCGCTGCGATGGATCTGGAACCATACACGCTGTCCGACAGATTGAGCGTATGCTCCTTAGGATTGTAATTATCAGTCAGATCTCCTGAGATGTGATGTATTGACACATCCGTTATCCCCGCATTCCTGAGTATCATGTATGCGACCTGGTCCGCTGTGTAGCCTGACCGCGATCCCACCTTCTCATACTTCTTGTATGTGGTCTTGACTCTTGCCGACGCTATCATGCAGAGCACCACGCCTATGAGAACCAACAGATATGTTGGGTCAAAATAAAATCCATAATATGGCATATATATCACCTTTTCCTTTCATGTATCCCTGACGGGGGCTTTTGTTTTCCACTATCCTATAGTATATATTGCGTTTCGTCAACAGGTGTGGATGATACTTCATATAAATTTCATTTTTGCAGGAACTAATTTTATACTTCGTTTTCCTGCCATTTTTCTTATGTCATTTACCTGCAGCTATCTGCCAAGCATCTCATTTACCTTATTCTGCACCTTGACATGATCATACCCTGCCTTCTTCAGCCTGTTCTTTCTGTCATCGCCATTTCCCCAGTCGCCGGCTATGACCTCTCTGGCTATCACATCTATCGATTTCTTCTGTGAACTGCCAGTCTTTTTTGCGGCATATTTTTTCCATGTCGTCTTATCTATATATGACTTGTTAAGATCGAGATTGCCATCGTAACCCGGAAGTCTTCCAACGGATGTGTACTGTCTGATATCACATTCGTATTGACATTCATTCCATGGATGCTCCTGATATCCCGTCCGCTCGTAATCAGGATACTGTGCAACCCACAGCCTGTATCCCAGGCCCTTTACATTGTCCATGGCGCTCTTCTGGATATAGATCAGAGGCTTAACACCGGTCTTACTGTACACATGATCACACCACTCTTTGCACCATGCCCTGTCACTTCTGCCAAACTGCGGATTATTCTGCCCCTCCCAGTCAAGGACAAGTATCGCCTTGCCCACATATTTCTTACTGTATGCTATGAAATACTCAGCCTCACTGTGGGGATCGCCACCATTTGCATAATGGAATGCCCCCAGGAGTTTTCCCGCTTTCATCGCCTGGTCACAGTGCTTTGCAAAATACCTGTTCTTGTAGTCCGTGCCCTCCGTAGCTTTCACTATCACAAAGTCACAAGGCACCTTGGTTATATCTATAGTATCCTGCCACGCTGATATATCTATACCATCCATGTAGCCCTTTAATGGAACCTTATTAGAAGTCATAAAATTGTCTCCTGAATTCTTTTGTCTGTATATAATATTCCAGACATTGAATCAGGAGACAATCTTAGGATCATTATTCCGAACTTATACTTATCTGTCTCGTATTACATGTGTCACTGTCATAACACCCTTATTCATGCCACCTTTCCTTATCTCCGCCCTTGTAAAACCGCTTGAATATCGATATCAGGTAGTCCCATCCCCGGGTACATATAATCGCAATGACAAATGCCCCGAAAAACGCAGCCACAGGATAATACCACACAAATGCTATGTGATAAAATGATAGTCCAACAAAAAGTCCCACCTCACACACAATGACACTGGTGATCAAAACCTGAAAAGAGGTGGGGATCTTCTTCAGCACTCCTACCTCTTTCGTAAATTCCGTTATTACCGATATCAAAGTGCAAAGAACCGCAACAACTACAAGATATACTGCGAATCTGTCCATGCGTATTCACCTCCTTGTCCATGATATAGTTTAATGTATTCCGGAAGGTGGTATGTGGTTATAAAATATTATTATGTTCTTACATTACATTGACTATAATTTTGATATAACTTATACTGTAATTACAATTTTATACATACAATTTGTAATTCTTTTTAAATTAAACCTCGCATTAATGCGGGGTGTTTTACGTTATATGGGGATCTCCAAAATGTATATATATCAAAATTACTTCTGTATGAAAATAGAATAATGTATTTAACCGGGCAGCCGAGGGGTGTTACACCATATCCGTTCGAGTCTTGGAAGGGAGTGGTGCCTTATGAGTACATATGAGGAATTCATGGTTATATTAACCGTTGCGATACTTATTGTGACAATTCTGAATCATAGAAAATAAGAAAAACACCTCAGCCGACTAAGCTATGAGGTGTTTCATCTTAAAATGGTTTTTGCCGGACGGATAGGACGTATCTATCGCTCGGCTGTCTTGTTAAGTATATTATACAATATTTTTGACGTTTGTCAAAAATAAAATTCTGAAGTGCAAGATCAAATGCCGCATGGGACTTACCAAATCGTCTGGCATGACTGACACTGGTACAATTAGCATTTGTACATATAACTCTGTTCAGATATTCAAGCAGACCTGTCTTATCAAGATACAATCCACTATTCTTGTCCTTCGTAAAACTGTCATTACTTGGATTAAAATAAATGCCCATCTCATGCCCTCCTTGTTTATTTCAAATGTCTTATATATAATTCTCAGAATTCATTGATATAGGCCTTTTCTCTGAAATCGGGATATTAATTCAACCTCTTTCCGAGTTGCCATAAAGCTGTGTCCATCCTCAAGTGTTATATTTCCAAGTTCAATGTTCTTATCTATGCTACCCATTATATCTGTTTTTATAAGGCTTTTCAACGATGCTATATTTTCTGGAGTGCGTAAGTATCTTTTTAAATGTGCTGTCAAATATTATATGTGTCAATCTATATTACTGCCTACTGTTTTTTCTTCCGATTGGTAGCCACACTTTAGCCCTAAATCAACCATAAGTCAATAGATTTTCACAAATGCGCGTATAAGGCAATTTTTCGCGAGATTATTTTAAAATTATAACTTTTTTTACTTTCTTCTCGCCATCAAAATATTCTACTACTATAGTTCTATCCATTTTAATCACCCCTTCCATTTGATATGTAAGGCAATTATAATACCGAATAAATATAAAACTAGTCTTGACAAAATAAAACAAAAGAGTTGCTGTAAAATCCCTTAGCAACTCCCGTTTTCCAACTAATGCTGAATATAAAAGCAATATTTCATATGTATGGCTGTCATCATCATAATATACAAGCATGCCAAATTTGTATTCATCAAAATTGATTTCAACCTTCAAAGAATTTAAAAATCAAAAAAATAGAGAGCCTTTAGATCTCTCTAAAAGCCCTCTAAACCGTTTAAATACTAGGTTTTTATTTAGAACTTGCCAGCGTTAGCTGCTTCCTCTACAGAATCAATGCACCTAGTAAATTCAAGATAAATCAAGCATGTGTGGCTTTCGGTGTGGCTTTTCGTTCAATAGCTACAGCAAGGCTAAACAATTTTCCTTCTATAATAAATGTGATACTATCCAGTCTACAATGATGAATTTTTCCCACTATAGCATCTAATATGACCAAATGCAAGCAAGTCACTTATACAACAATTTCATTATGCTAATTTACTTAGCTTCTCTATCTTTTCCTCAATTTCCTCTTGTAACTCTTTGTTATTAACAGAATTTCTGAATGCCTTCCTACACCACTCCAAACTTCTATTAATATCTTTTTCTTTTTCATAAATCTCTGCTATTCTTGCTATAATATTTGATATAATTGTCTCCACATCTGTTAAACTAACGTTAGCATCTTTTATGGTTGCATCCAAATCCATAGTAGCTCTGGCATCCAGACCAACCATTGCTGCCACCAGCATTCCATCTTTTAATATAAATTTGTCTTTATACTCTGATAAAGAAATTCGTTTCAAAAATCGTTCCATCATATAATTCCGCATCAAAATTTGCGCATCAGCAGATTTTTTCTTTGACAGATTCCGAATCAGATCTTTTAATTGCCTTGCTGTTGTTATCATCTAAAGTAGCACCTCCAAATATGGTCTTAAGACCGAATGGAAGTCTGGAACTGCCAAGTACATTAGGAATTGTTTGCAGGAAGATTGCACAGAAGCTGGATGGATTTGAAGGCTTTCACTTTCACCAGTTGCGTCACACCTACACAAGTAACCTTCTGGCAAACGGAGCAGCACCAAAGGATGTGCAGGAACTGTTAGGGCACTCAGATGTCAGTACCACAATGAATGTCTATGCTCACTCCACAAGAAAAGCCAAGCGGTAATCCGCAATGGTTGCTTTAATTATTCACCCTATCATACACCTTAATCATTTTCCCTGATCGTTCACCTTAATTGTTCACCTTTTTGTCCGAATGGAATAATTGGGGTTGTTCGGAGTTGTCCATTTGATAAAATCAATTTACTTTCCAATAACCTTTTCTCGAAGATCCAACTCTTTCAATATATCCTTTATCCTTCAGTTTTTTCAATCTCGCTGCTATTGTTTTTCTGCTTACCTCAAAATGTTCTGCGAATTGAGTAACCGTATAATCAGGATGCAGTTTTAAATAATTCAGCAGTTTGTTCACCTCATCATTCACCCCATCATTCACCTGTTGGCATGTTTGATCACCTGTTTTTGTATTAGTATCTCTTTTACGATACATATTAACTCTGAAATCACCATCAAAATCAATCAGCTCCGGCTTAGGTAATCCATACTCCTCACAGGCTGCGAATAACCTCGGTATTCCGGTTCCCCATTTTTCAATAATTTTCATGTACGCAAAGGCTCTTGCGATTGCAGGATTTCTCGGTCTTGAGTAACCTTCTATCATTTTTTCGATCGTAACATTATTCAGCAGCATGCCCGGCGAAGTAATCTCTAGCCTGTCATCATACAATGCCACTTGTATATTCCCCGGCTCAAGATAACTACGATGAGCCACTGCATTTGCAATCAACTCTCTTATGCTGTCTGTAGGAAGTTCATATACATCTTGTCTGTACATTCCCTTTATTGTCATTCCCATGTTAATTTTTTCAAGAACATACTGGTATGCAGCATCCATTTGTTCCTGAATGGAACCCTCAAACTCTCTCCGGTCAACAAAATGCGCCCGATTGGTTCCCTTGAACACACCGCACTGAATAACCGGCTGCCCCACCATCCGTCCGGTCAAAAGTGCATATGCATTGGTCGGATATACCTTTCCGCATTCCTCCTTCAGAACGCCCCATGAAATCAGTATATTTCTGGTGACATCCTTAATCTTCGCTTTTTCACTATCCTGCCATGTATTTCGCATAGCTGTCTCCTTCAAGCTCTTGCAAAGCTCCTCAATCTCACTGTCTGATATATCCATATTCTGACATATTTCACTGTCAAAATAACGGTTCTTCCCCTCCAGCATCAACTCTCTTAACATGTAATCCTCAACATGCCTAGTCGTACCTGCAACACGCACATAAGTACCATCAAACACACCTTGTGATTTTATATAGTATGGACGCTCTGCCCCCGGAAATATCTCTATCACAATCACTGTCTTATCCTTAATTGTCTGCATCGCCACATCCGGCCTGATTACAGGTTCGCAAGAATCTGAAATAGCATTGGTAATGTCATCCATTGTCTTATAGATACTATCTTCATCCATTCCCACAACTTCTAAGGTCTTGTCCTCTATTCCGAAAACAATTTTTCCTCCCCTACCATTGGCAAAAGCTACAACAGTTTTCATATATTTTTCGCTTTTATCCGGTACTGCAACCTTATATTCAATATTTTTTGATTCGCCGGAAAACAGTGTCTCCTCTGCCATATTACTACCTCCAATATCAAAAATCTCGTTTCATCTCATTATTCATTTGCCAATACCTTATACATCTCCAGAATCCCAAATATTATTATAACATTTCATAGATATATGTGCCAGAAATGCCATGCATATTCTAATCTCCTTCGTATTTATTATTGAAGTTGTAATATACTTTCTCATTTGGAAGCACTGCCTTAATCGGATAAACTGACATCCCAAAAGAATCTGTAAAAATAACATCTTCTCCAATATGTTTTTCAATAAACTCATCAGAAAAATCAGCTATTAAACCAATGCTAATAGCTCCATTCCTTGTAAAATTCAATCCTTCAATTTGTATACTCTTTTCAATCAAAGAACAATCTGAAGTGTGAAAAAAATTCAACAGCATTTTTTTAATATCTCGTTCGATTTGAATCTGATTATCAAGATAATATCTGATTGCTTTTTCTTGTTCAAATGAAATTACAGCATCTTTTTGATTTGAGTATATACACAGATACAAGTCAAAAGTTTTATCCCATAATGTAATGATAAAACTCTTCTTTGTGTACCAATCTGTTTTTTTAATCAAAGTTCCTAATACAGGATGCTCAATTATAGTTGGTTTATTTTTTTCTTTGTCTTTCCAAAAAAACATAATCTCTTGTATGATTATTTAGAAGCTAATAATCATTCATTCCTTTCATTTTAATAT